>CAYTPK010000032.1:0-13894 GCA_964439905.1 uncultured Dehalococcoidia bacterium | reverse complement strand
GGGAGTTCGTATCGTACCTCCTGCAATCAAGGGAGCGAGGCCAACGTCGGAACTTATGCGAGAAGTGATTTTTAATGTACTAGGTGAGGCCCAAATTTCCGGGACCCGTATATTGGACCTTTTCGCGGGGACGGGCGCCCTAGGCATAGAAGGATTAAGTCGAGGAGCAGACTACGCTGATTTTGTGGAAGCAAATGGGAAACAATGTGGGGTAATCCGGGCAAACTTGAAAGTGTGTGGATTTGAAAGCAACGGGAAGGTTTATAGAATGAAGGCAGAGCAGTCGTTGAAGGTCTTGAAAGAGCGATATGAAGTCGTGGTAATGGATCCTCCATACCGTTTAGATGAAATAGGTCCGGTCGTCGATCAATTGGATGCTTCTAATCTGGTTTGCCCTAATGGAGTCGTGGCTGTCGGTCATTCGAAACGACAAGTTTTGGCGGAAAGATATGGCGCACTAACAAGGGTTAAGTCTAGGAGGCATGGGGATAGCATGGTGGATTTTTATATTAATGGTGGGATCGTATGATTGTTGCCATATACCCCGGTAGATTTGACCCTGCTACCCTAGGTCACTTGGACATAGCCATTAGAGCGGCCAAGATTTTTGATCAATTAATTGTAGCCGTTTATGACGACGATGGGGGAGCACAGTTTTTCGACACTAAATCTAGGATGACACTCTTGGAAGAATCAGTATCGGAAGTCAAAAACATACAAATTCAATCCTTTAGCGGTCTTGCGGTCGATTGTGCCAGGGAATTGGGAGCACAGGTGATCGTAAGAGGATTAAGGGGGGGAGGGGATTTTGAGTATGAATATGAGATGGCTTTTATGAATCAAAATCTTGCGCCAGATCTAGAATTAGTATGTCTCATGACCAGTTTGAAATATCAATTTATTCGAGCCAGTTTGATCAAAGAGGTTGCTGGCTTAGGCGGGGATATTAGTAATCTAGTCCCCCCACACGTAGTGGATGCGATGAAGAAAAAGATTGAACAAAGTTGATGGAAAAAATGATTAGCTTTAGGAGGCAAAATGGAGATCAACAATATTGTAGATAGATTAGAAGCACTGATAGCGACTAGTGTACGGGTGCCCGCTACCCAGAAGACTTTTCTGGACAGCAGAAAAGTTCAAGAACTGATGGATCAACTACGACTAGCTGTCCCACAAGATGTTCAGGCAGCCGAAGACATTTTGGTCAGTAAGCAAGAGATACTCAATCAGGCTGAGGTTGAACGACGGAAGATTAAGGCAGAGGCCGAGGAAGAATTTAGGTCTCGCCTAGAACAGACGGAAGTTATGAAAGAAGCTCAGAAGAAATCCACTGAAATGCTCCAGGAAGCAGAGCATAAGGCTCATAAGGTTCTTTCCCAGGCTGATCTAGAAGCTCGTAGTAAGAGGGCTGAAATTGATACATATGCTGCAAAAACCCTAAGAAACCTTGAGCGCCAATTGAATTCTAATTTAACCAGTATTCGTAATGGTCTAGCATTGTTAAGTGGATTGGAAACTATGGAGGTCGTAGCCACTGGAACCCATGCAGTAAGCAATAATAACTAATCGTTTAAACATAAGTTGCAAGATGGGTTAGGACAAATGGGAAATGGATGACCGTCTTGCAACTTCGTTCCTTTCGATTACCGGGTAGAGTAGCACGATAATGTTTGATACTATTGGAGTATTGGCGATATTGTATGCTGTGTGTGGTAGTATTAAACCTGTATTGCCTTACTATTTGGATACCGAGGCTATCGAATGGGCACAAACCATCAGCAACTGATGTTCTCCACGAAAGGCACTCCCACCGAACCTTTGTTGATGATTATGGATGGCCATGCATTAATACATAGATCATTTAGGGCGATTTTCTCACGGCAATCATTCACAACTAGTGCTGGAGAGGATACGACCGGCGTTTACGGATTCTCCAACACGTTCATTAAAGCTATTCAACAAATCGCTCCAACCCACTGCATAATGGCGTTCGATTCGCCTGGCCCTACTTTTAGGCATGTTAGATATGAAAAATATAAAGAGGGAAGGCCAGCAACCCCGAAAGAAATGGCACATCAATTTGGGCGAGTAAAGGAATTGATGGGTGCCTTTCGTGTACCTGTTATTGAAAAACCAGGCTTTGAGGCCGATGATATCATTGGCACACTTACCACACAGGCTGAGCAGAAATCGATCAACACAATAGTTTTGACCGGAGACACGGACACTTTACAACTTGTGTCCCCCCATGTTCAGGTATTGTTGTTCTCAGGCATACAAAACCAAAAGATATACGACATTGATGGTGTGAAAGAGCGCTTCGGAGGGCTAGGACCAGAATACCAGATAGAAATTAAGGCCATCAAAGGGGACAGCTCAGACAACATTCCAGGCCTACCCGGCGTGGGCGAAAAAACAGCAATAAAAGTTCTTAGGGAGTATCGTAATCTCGAGGGAATTTACGATAACTTACAGAAGGTTACACCGGAAAGGGTCCGAACGGCATTTGAAGCAAATAGAGATCAAGTATTCGAAAGTCGTTGGCTAGTAACAATTGACCGAAACGCTCCTGTTGATCTTGATATGAATACCAGCAAATTCTGGACGTACCGTCGCGAAGACGTTGTCGATTTTATGCGAGAATTGGAATTCGGTAGCGTTATTCCTCGAGTCCCGTTTAGCAACGAATGTTCTGGTGAAACAGATGTTGCAGAAACTACCCTTGCCCCCACTTCTGAAAATTATATTCTTGTAGATGACCAGGAGTCTTTGGAAAAAATGACGAGTTCCCTTTGGGAGAGGAAAGCATTTAGCTTCGATACTGAAACGAGTAGTTTGAATCCCATGGAGGCCGACCTTGTTGGACTAAGTTTCTCGACCGGCGAAGGCATTGCTTGGTACGTTCCCGTCGGACACGTAGATGGCAAACAACTACCTAAGGAGCATGTAGTTGATACGCTACGCCCTCTTTTTGAAGACTCAGCTATTTTGAAATCTGGTCACAATTTAAATTTCGATTTATCAGTTTTGGCGAAATTTAACATCGTAGTGCAGGGACTACATTGTGACACTATGTTGGGAGCCCATCTACTGGGCAAAAAGGGAATTGGATTAAAGAATCTTGCGTCCGATATCCTTCGCATAGAAATGACTCATATTTCGGAATTGATTGGAACTGGAAAACAAAAAACCACCATGGCAGCGGTACCCATATGTAAAGTACTTAATTATGCCTGCGCAGACGCAGATTTTACGGGACGCTTAGCCAGAATATTTGTAGATGAAATAAAGGATAGGAACCTATGGGAAAGTTTTTCAACAGTAGAGATGCCATTGATCGGTATTCTCGTTTCAATGCAACTATCGGGAATAACGTTGGATAAAGATATATTGCAAACTATGGACAAAGACTTATCCGAAAAGATTGGCAATCTGGAAACCGAAATATATTTAGGTGTAGGCCACACCTTTAAAATTAACTCCCCACAACAATTAAGTACGGTTTTATTCCAGGAATTGGGTTTGCAAAAAACAAAACGTACGAAAACCGGATATTCTACTGATGCAAACTCCTTAGAATTTTTAAGGGGGCATCATCCCATTATTGAGAGTATCCTTGAATACAGACAGCTTGCTAAACTGAAATCTACCTACGTGGATGCATTGCCTGCGCTGGTACACGAGACGACAGGTAGAATACATACTCGGTACAACCAAGCCGGATCGGCTACTGGGAGAATTTCCAGTAATGATCCCAATCTCCAGAACATACCTGTTAGGACGGAAATGGGGCGAGAAGTCAGGAAGGCATTTATCTCACGAGGTATAGGAGGAGAGCCCTGGTATTTTGTTTCGGCTGATTACTCACAAATTGAATTACGTGTTTTAGCACACCTTTCCAAAGATACGGGTTTAGTCGAGGCCTTCCAAAAGCAGGAGGATATTCATTCATCTACTGCATCTATGATGTTTGATATACCACTGGAAGAAGTCGGGTACGATGAAAGGCGGATAGCAAAGATATTGAATTTTGGGGTTATATATGGTCTCTCAGCTTTTGGTATATCTCAACAGACAGAATTTGGTCCTGACGAAGGGCGGAAATTTATTGATACATACTTTTCCAAGTACCCAGGAATTCAAGAATACATTGATAACACTAAGGACAGTGCGCGGAATTTAGGATACGTAGAGACGATGTTGGGACGCCGCAGATATATTCCGGAGGTTAATGGGTCAAACGCGATAATTAGAAATGCGGGAGAACGAATGGCTATTAATATGCCTATTCAAGGCACTGCATCTGAGATTGTGAAATTAGCCATGCTCAGGGTACATAGAGCTATCGAAAAACAGAAACTTCGAAGCAAAATGCTTCTTCAAGTTCATGACGAGCTAATTTTTGAGGTTCCCAAGGACGAGCTAGGGGCGATGTCTGGGCTATTATTTGTGGAAATGCCAAGAGCATTAGATGCCCATAATCCTCTGGTCGTTCCACTTGAAGTGGATATTAAGACGGGCTTGAATTGGGGTGATATGCGGTGACGATTAGTAGCTGCCTAGATATGATTTACATGGTCAATGCCATGAGAAATTAGCTCAATAACAAAATCAGCAAGACTAATGAAATTGTGACTAACACTGATAAATGGTCGGGAGTTGGAGTTTCCCCAACTCCCGACCCCCTCAATCGCACGAAATTAATTCTTTGCCGGGAGAGTGCTAACTGGGGTCCTCCGATCGGTCTTTGTCCCTTACCTGTAACAAGACTAGTCCAGAAATAAATGATATAGATGCTGCCATCCCAAGGACAATTATAGAAACGATCATCGTTGATTCAAACCAGAAAGTTCTTGGAAATAGCTTGATTAGATAATCCGTAGAAGGGTTCAGGCGCCATAAGTCGTTCGCGAAACTAATTTTGTGGAAGATCAGAAATATTGCATCAAAGGCAATTAAGCATAATAGGCCCATTGTCGATATCATAGCAATGGTCAAAATGCTGCCTACGAATAGCCATTTGCAAATTGATATACCGAAACCGCGCCCTTTCCGGTTCAAACCTAATGTGATTACTGTAGTAATACTTATTGAAGTTACCAGTAAACTCGCGTAAACCCACCAGATCAATCGTTTGACGTCGAACATATGAGAAATTTCTCGGTGATTAAATAGAATTATTTCGTGGCCTTCAATGCGAGTTCGAATGTCCAAGGGTTCATCAGCAGAATTAAAATATGTTCTTAGCTCCTTAGCAATGATCTGCAAGTCGGCCTCTGTGATTCCACTACGCTCCGCAATATCAAATTTCTCGAATCCGCGGTCATAGAGAAACGGATGGTTGATTGCCCAAGTTATTGTGGCCGAAATCAAGAATATCGGAATGAATATAACGAACAATATCGATACGGTCCATTTAATCAATGGCATTCATCTAAAGTATCATTGGTGCTGTTGCTATTCAAATACGTAGATTTATATAATTCAGTAATGAGCCAACGAAAATCTATTTACGAACTCGAACTGATTGTCCGGAAATTAACCGGAACAGATGGATGTCCATGGGACAAGGATCAAACCCATGAATCACTTAAAAGGCATTTTGTGGAAGAATGTTATGAGTTTATCGAGGCTATAGATATGGGTGATTCTGGCAAGTTACTTGATGAAACAGGTGATATTCTAACGCAGATTATGTTTCATTCTGATATAGCTCGGCGTGAAAATAACTTTGATTTAAGAGATGTCATTGATTATGTAGCTCATAAGTTAATTCGTCGCCATCCACACATATTTGGTGATGTCGAAGTGGCTGATAAGCAAGAAGTCGAAACAAATTGGGAGCTAATAAAAGAACAAGAAAGAGGATCTAGATCCGCCGTAGTTGGTATACCCAATCAAACCCCAGCGTTGGCATACGCTCAACTTATGCAGGACAGGGTAGGAAAAGACGGATTTGATTGGAGCGAAATAGGAGGAGTTGTAGATAAATTATCTGAAGAAATTGAGGAATTTACACGGGCAGAGAATCAGATTGAGAAATCGGCAGAATTTGGAGATTTATTGTTTACTTTGGTGAACTTTGCGCGCTGGCATGACATTCACGCCGAAGATAGCCTAAGACAGGCTAATATCAGATTCAAGAAAAGATATATGACGATGGAAAGATTATCGCGGGAACGAGAGCAAAGTTTTAAGAATCTATCGATAGTTGATAAGCAAAAGCTTTGGAACGAGGCGAAGTTATTGGAAAGTTAACTTCTCTATATCAAGATCAAGGACGTTTCTTCTTGATGTGTTTACGGTAATATCTCTGTAAACCCCACTTTCGACCTTATTTCTAAGGTTGTTAAAAGTTGTTCATATGTATGTCTCTGCATGTTCGATAATAGGGATTAAGAACATGATTTTACAGAGATTCTTTAAGATAAAGTTAAGACTATTGCGCCGATTACTACCATTGTGACCGACATGGTTTTTAGTCCCAGAGCCTCCTTAGTCAGAGGCTCGCCAAGCACGTTCCAGTACCGTGTACTCAGTAGTGAACTGAGTAGAAGTACGAATACAGGTTGGGTGGCAAGAAGCGTTGTTACTGACGCAGCGGACCCAATAGAGAGTGCAAGTATCATAAGGTATATACCAGCTTGCGCACCAATCTCTGCAAGGAAAATAAACAAAACAGACCTGCGATTACTCAAGATCATCTTCACTTGCCTGATCCCCTGTGGTGTAAAGCCAGATATTACAAAGACTGCCCCAATAAATACTGATCTTAGTCCAAAAACGTTCCATGGATCGCCTCCTTCATTGAGTGCTGCCTTTACCGTCAACACTCCCACAGCAAAACCAGCACTGGCAAGGAACACGAAAATGATACCGGTTCTATCGTAACTCTCCGTATTCCCTCGATTCTGGATAAGCATAATTAGTCCACCCCCGACTACGACCAATACAATTGCGATCCATTGGAAAAGAGACAAACTCTCGCCCAAAAAAAGGCTGGCCATAATAGCTACGAAAACCGGATAGGTATGATAACCAGCAACTACGCGTGAAACTTCCAGCCTCGAAACGGCTGTTACCAAAAGGGATAGACTAACACCGGAGCACAATCCTGCTACTATTGCCCATGCAGCCGCGATACCAGAAGTTCCAGACTGCCAAGGCATAGCAAGTAAAACCCAAGCCCCTATGGTGATCCATATGCCACCAATTAATACCCGATAACCGGCGACACCGGGGACATGCACCATGAGTATTCGCTTGGAAAACACAAAGACTGCAGCCACAATGAGGGAGCTGGCAAGTGAGGTTAGCACCCATGCCACTTGTTCACCTCCAAATCCGAGAGAGTTAAGGCCGTTGTTCCAAAGAGTGATCCAAGTGCGTCTGTTATCGTAAGGTTTCGGCTTTTACTATATCAAGAACTCAGCATACGAGAGTTGTCGAAAGTACTGTAAACCAAATCTAATGTGGACTTTGCGGTTTATGGGCCCTGAATCCTGGGGGCTTAATCTGGAAAGGTGGGGTCCAGCTATCAATAGGAATTTCTATCACGACTGGTCTATTTTCGGACAGTGCGCTTTCGAGCGAAGCCGGTAATTCTCTATAATGGTTCAAACGGATCCCTAATGCGCCAAAGTCTGTAGCGACTTGGGCAAAATTAGGATTTTGTATTTTGGTTCCAATGACCCTGCCTTTATAACGAACTTGTTGGTCTCGTAAAGTTGCACCCAGGGCATGATCGTTAAAAACTAAAACAATTACGTTTAATTGTTCCTGTACGGCTGTAGCCAACTCGGGCAGGCCGTACAGAAATCCTCCGTCACCGGATATACAAACAACTTGCTTCCCAGGGTTACCCAATTTGACCCCAAGTGAAAAAGGGAAGGCGTATCCCAAAGTAGCAAAATATGAAGCATTAAAATACGACCTTGGACTCCTAACGGTAAAAGCTAGGTGTGCCCAGTATCCTATACTATTTATACCGCTGACCACTAATGCATCGTCATCTAGTACTTTACGAATGCCTTCTAATATTTCTACTTGGTCTGGAGCAAGATGTCGCATCATTTCGAATGATTTAGTTCTGTGATTGGCTATTTCTTGGAAAGTCCAAAGGCTCGAATTTTCCCTACCATCGATCTCATTTAAAAGAGCCTGAAGGGTTAATTTGGCATCCCCTACGATGCTGATTTCTTCATGCCAGTTACGACATAATTCTTCCGGATCGACGTCAATATGGATAATAGATTGGGATTCGGTAAAAGCCCAATCTACTGGTGCCAAGAAATGCAACCTGCTTCCTACGGCAAGAATAACGTCTGATTTAGGGAGAACCTCGTGAGCTGGCCCATGACTGTAATAAAAGGGGCCAGCGTATTGGGGATCATCTTCAGATATGGCCCCTTTCCCTTCTGCTGTAGCTATAACAGCACTGTTAAGGACGGAAGCCAGGGTAGTTAATTCAGAATTAGCGTTGCCAAGATTTACACCACCCCCGGCCCATATCACCGGGTATTTGGCTTTTAATAACAAACTTGCGGCTTTTCTTACCAACCCTGCATTGGGTGATTCTCTTGGGAACTTCTCTACATGCGGCAAGTGCAAATCCATGGGTTTTGGCAGCAAATCTGATGGGATTTCTATAGCTACTGGTCTAGGTCTCCCTGTCTTAAGTTGGCGAATAGCTTCGCGAATGGTACCCGGAATTTCCGTCACGTCATTTATACTGGCCTTCCATTTAGTGACGTTAGTTAGAATATCCAGTTGATCTACTACTTCATGGACTGCCCCTGCGTTTTTACCTATGTTAAAGGATTCAACCTGCCCAGCTATCAGAAGTACCGGAGATGATGATGCGTATGCCGATCCTATTCCAGCGGAAGCGTTTTGTAGTCCCGGCCCAGGAACTACGAGGGCAGCTGCGATCTTGCCGGTAGACCGCGCGAAGCCATCAACCATGTACGAGGCTGTTTGTTCGTGTTTTACAGTAATAGTACGGATGGAAGGCTCGTCTAAGAGAGCGTCGTATATGTCCATTATTTGGACCCCAGGTAGTCCAATAACATATTCGACCCCCTCGTTTGCCAATGATTTGACTAGTGCTTGCGCGGCTGTGCATATCGTCATGAAAATCCTCCGAGTTATAGGTCTATTGTCTTTATCTCACGTTGCTATTTTGGGTCAGTGACTGTTTTCCAGAGCATTTTCGATAGCTATGACAAGTTGTCTCGCAGCATCGGCACTGATCTCAACCGTGATACGTTCTGAAGCGCCAATCTCGTTGTTGAAGAAATCTATATTCAAACTCTCTTCTAGAAAAGCTACCGTCGGGTGATCAAATGTTACATTTGCTTGTGTTAATGGGAACCAACCGGCAGGGCCTTTTCCGCTGCCTTTCAGGGTAGCTTGTTGTACTACGTAAGAACACATTTCTATGAACCTTCCTTTCGTGAGAACAGTATTTTTTTGGGACGGGTATCGGTGTTAAGTTAATTTTTGCCCAAGTGTTTATCGAAGAACGAAAATACCCGTTTCCATCCGTCTACAGCTTGCTCTATTCTGTACATAGGTCGATCGTAGTAAAAGAATCCGTGGCCAGCGCCAGGATACATGTGAAACTCATAGTCTTTACCTAATCGCTTTAGTTCGTCTTCATGTATTTTGACTTGGCTTGGAGGTGGACTGGAGTCTTCTTCACCAAAAAGCCCCAGTAGTGGGCAGTTAAGCTGGTCTGTGTAATCTATCGGTGCAACTGGCATTTTTTCGGATAGTTCATTTTTTTCCATGACTACTCGACCTCCCCACAGGTCGGCAGCTGCGTCTACCTTTTGAGATGATTTACATGCGACTAAGTACGTCTGACGGCCTCCAGAACATGTGCCAATTACTCCGATCTTTCCGTTAGAATTGGGTTGGGATCTAAGGAACTGTATGGCTGCATCGGTATCACCCAACACTTGTGTATCGCCAACACCACCATTTGACCTGGCAATGGCTGCCACGTCTTCGGCACTGCCTTGACCATCGCGTTCATATAGGTTGTGGGAAATCGCAGCGTAGCCGTGATGGGCGAATTTCCGAGTGAACTCGCGGTAGAGCTCGTCCCATCCTGGCATGTGGTGGATTAAGACTATTCCTGGAAATGGGCCAGCTCCCATGGGGCGAGCGTAATAGGCTGAAATTGCGTCGTTATTATGACCAACGAGTGTTACCATTTCTGCGATCATTCCTTCATAGGGGGCCATCTGTAATTCTCCTGTAAGTAACTAATAGCCCAATGATAACTATTGGATTCTTGCTGTCAACTGCTATATCTCATCGCAGGAATGCGTCCTTGATGCCTCCGTCTATTGGGAGCATCGTGCCAGTAGTTTTCGATGAATCGTCACCTGCTAGGAATAGTACTGCACGTGCAACGTCATCTCCCGTAATCTTAGTTTTTAACAGGTTTCGTTGAATGTAGAAGTTTTCTAATTGGTTGATGTCGACTCCGTGTGCTTCCGATCTCTGTTTTCGCACATCCGACGACCAAAGATTAGACCCCTCGAATACTGCATCTGGGTTTACAATGTTTACCCGTATTCCGTGCACTGCATTTTCTAATGCTAGAACTTTTGCGAGTTGCACCTCAGCTGCTTTTGATGCACTGTATGCGCCGAATTGTGCCCCAGGTGACGGTACATTTCGAGTGCCTACGAATACGATGTTTCCCCCAAGTTCTTGCGATTTCATAAGCTTTATAGCCCTCTGTGCCACTAAGAAGTGACCGGTGGCGTTTACACTGAAGGCTCTATTCCAGTCGCTTAGAGTTAATTCATCTATGGGACCTGGAGATGCTATTCCTGCATTGGAAACTAGGATATCTAAGCCTCCGAAAGTTAAACAGAGTTGCTCAAAAGCACTCGTTACTTGAGCCTCGTCAGTAACATCCATGACAAAAGGGAAAGCCTTGCCGCATCCGTTTATTTCGTTAATTTCGTAGGCTAATAGATCCAGACCTGTGGGGTCGATGTCTGTCACGAACACTTGAGCACCGTTTGATGCGAACTTCAGCGCAACAGCCCGGCCGATACCGTGAGCGGCTCCAGTAATGAGGACGATTTTATTTGAGAAGAGCTTAGGAGGCTCTTCAAGTGTTAGCTTGTGTAATTCCATGGGCCAGTATTCAACAGCGTAGGCTTCAGCTTCAGATAAGGATGTATACTTATCTATGGCCGTAGCCGATCTTATGATTCCAATTGTGTGATGATAAATATCCCGGGCTATTGAAGCGGCTCTTATATCTTTACCCGTGGTCCACATTCCCAACCCCGGAATGAGAATAACACGAGGGTTAGAATCCAAGATAGACTGCCTGTGGTCAGTATTGGTTTCATACCATTGAGTATAATTTAATCTATAGTTTTCTACGGCCTCCGTTATTTCCTTGACAGATAGGAGTTGATTGGTTGTGTCTGTTAGTGTAGCCCACAATGGTTTTATTTTTGTATGAAGTGTGTGGTCTGGAGTAGCGGGACCCACCTGGCTTAACTCACTACCTTCTTTGGAATTTATAAACGCCAAGGTCTCTGGATTCATATCAAATGTGAGTACCACAGAATTATTCTGAGACATCAATTTTCGTATGATTGGAGTCAAAAATGCAGCCTGGGCTTTTGTCTGAGATTCTTGTACCAATGGAGTAGGTTTGACTGCGAATATTGTTTTTCCTTCTAAGGCCTTATTTATGTGTTGTTCGGCTAAGTCTACAATTTCTATATGGTGATCATAAGCTTGTTTCGGAGTCTCTCCCCAAGTAAACAATCCATGATTAACTAAAATTATTCCCTCGGCCGCGGGACTCGAATTAATTGTGGCATGAATGGTTTTAGATAGATTAAATCCAGGTAAAGAGTAGTCTATGTATGGAACTCTGTGTCCGTATATATTGCTGATTATTTCTTGGTGTTTGGTCGTATTTGTTAGGCTTACAATAGCGTCAGAATGGGAATGGACTGTTGACTTCATGGGAATAAACGCATGGATTAGAGTTTCTATTGAAGGTCTGTGTGTGGTGGGGTCCAACATACAATGCATCAAATAGTTGAGCATTTCATCGTCGGTCATATCAATTTGTGTGGCTAATGGTTTAAGTTCATCTAGTCGCAGCGCAATGAAGTTGTCTCTTTCCGCAGTTTTTAGATCCGCACCACTTTTTTTTACAATGAGAACCTCTGTGTTAAGACCGCGGAAATCTTTTTGTTGTGTTTTGATGGCGGTGTTTCCTCCACCGGGAAGTACCAGACTTGCATCCTGACCAATTAGTTGGCTTTGATAGACGAGCGTGTCCAGAACATCTAGTTTAGAGGCGGTTTGTTCGTTCCAGAAATTCTTCAAGGAGGCACTTCTCTATTGTTGGTCCGTGACAAATCTAGAGGTTGGGCAGGCTAACTTTTTCATGGTGCATCCAATCAGTCAGGATGTATTCGATTTCAATGTTTCGAAAAGTTCATGGGCTTCTTTTGCCGAGATATCTTCGTGGACTATTCCACGTATTGCCCTTACTAACGGAACTGGATTATCGTTTTGCCATATGTTCCTGCCAAGATTTACTCCGATGGCTCCCCGTTTCATGCCGTCTGAAACAAACTCTAGCACTTCGAGTTCAGTATCGACTTGAGGGCCGCCTGCCATTATCACAGGTACCGGGCAGCCGTCCACTACTTTCTCGAAGTCTTCACACCAGTAGGTTTTTACTACCCTTGCACCTAACTCTGCACATATACGGGTACAAAGGGCTAGGTATCGGGAGTCTCTCTTTTCCATTTCCCGGCCTACAGCTGTAACGGCCATTACGGGGATCCCATATTTTTCCCCTTCGTTTACGAGTTTTGCTAGGTTTAGCAGGGTTTGCCGCTCGTAGTCCGATCCTATGAACACTGAAATCCCTATCGCCGAAGCGTTAAGTCTTATTGCGTCCTCAATAGATGTTGTGAGCCCCTCGTTTGCTAGATCCCCTCCCACCATACTTGTTCCGCCCGACATTCGGAGAACTATTGGTTTAGTAGCGGAAGGATCAATTGATGACCTAAGCACGCCTCGTGTGGCAAAAACTGCGTCGGAATATGGGAGTAGTGGTTCTAATGTTCGCCATGGATTTTCTAGTCGAGTCGTAGGGCCTTGAAAATAGCCGTGATCTATAGGCATAAACACACACCTACCATTCGGCTGAATCAATTGGGCCATACGATTTGCCATTCCCCAATCCATATCCATACCCTCCTTGAGTTAGCGGTTATCCTGAGATCGTATGTTATGAGTGGGATTGAAGCCCGGGTAAGGCCTGATCCCAGGGGCAGGTTTAACAACTCGATAGTAGAAGGAAGGGTAAGGATTTTATTTAAAGCTTCTTAAGGCAGCGGATTTTCTTAGGGACTTGTATCGAGTTCCCGAGAGTATTACTCAACCAGGAACTTATCCACGAGTCGTCCGCTGACCGACCTAGGAGTTGACCAAATTCAATTGGTATTTCTCCCTAAAAGGAGGTGATCCAGCCGCACCTTCCGGTACAGCTACCTTGATACGACTTCGTCCCAGTCACCAAGCCCGCCCTCGGCGTTTGCCTCCCAAAAGGGTTAGCTCAACGACTTCAAGCGTTCTCGGCTTCCATGACGTGACGGGCGGTGTGTACAAGGCCCGGGAACGTATTCACCGCAGTGTGCTGACCTGCGGTTACTAGCGATTCCGCGTTCATGGAGGCGGGTTTCAGCCTGCAATCCCAACTAGGGCCTGCTTTGATGAGATTGGCTCCAGCTCGCGCTTTAGCAACTCGTTGTACCGGCCATTGTAGCGTGTGTGTAGCCCAAGACATAAGGGCCATGATGACTTGACGTCGTCCCCACCTTCCTCC
>CAYTPK010000031.1:0-21056 GCA_964439905.1 uncultured Dehalococcoidia bacterium | reverse complement strand
AGGCAAAAAAACACAGGTATTAGTCTGAATTTGGGATAAGGGTCCGTGCTTCAGATCGCTGAGCGATATGCAAACCGTGGTAGGTTGGTATATCTATAGTTTGCTTATAACGGAATTCATCATATCTGCTAGCCGAAGAGTCCTATCAATATCTGGGATGTTTATACTGTACTGTCGGATACCGGCTTTTCGGTTTATCTTAATGGTTTCAATGATTTCGTCCGACGTTCCGGTAAGGCCCGAAAATCGATTGGTTAGATAATCCTTTACACCGAATTCTAAGGCCAGGCGGTCGTATTTTTCCAATTGATCCCGGGTAGGTCTACCATGGGTCGAAATATCGTAAGCTGAAGCTAATTTTTTAATACCTTCTTTATATTGTTCTGGTATGAATTTCCCTTCGAGGGTATATCTAGCTAGGTAATTGGATTCTCGAGCTGCCCCTCCTTGTAGGTCTATCGGCAACGAATGACCATGTCGTATGTTGAATGGAACGGACCACCAGACGTCTATTTCATTTGGATTGCGACCAACCTGATTCGCTCCGTTATGAAGACAGGCTAGGGCTTGGCTAGCCACTTCGGGAGTTGCTCCCGCGCCTATCACTACACCGTCTGCTAATTGGCCGGCCAGGTTTAAGGTTTTACTACCATGTGCGGCGACATATATTGGGATGGTTGCGGGTCGAGAGTGCCAATTTAGGCGACATTCCCGTTTGTCGTATATCGCTACTCCCTGTTGAAACAATGAGCGAAGTGTTTCTATATAGGACCTTAACTGGTCGATTCGAGATGCTTTCTTACCCAAATTGTATACGCCACTATTGCCAGTTCCTATACCAACGTAGACTCGTCCTGGGGCCAATTCGTTAACCGAAAGAGCGGCGCTCGCCGTAACCACCGGATGGCGAGAGATAGGGTTTGTTACCCAAGGTCCGAACGGTATGCTCGTGGTTGCTTGTGCGATTTGGACCGATGAAACCCATACGTCTCTATATAGAGCAGGAGAATCTGCGATCCCAATTCGGTCAAAGCCCAAAGACTCAGCTCTCCTAACCCAATCTGTGAGTTCTCGGGGATCACCTGGCCGTGAGGTCGCTGCAAATTTAATTTGTCTGTGTTGCAATTGTCCTATTATTTCTTCAATTGTTTGGTAGTTAACTAGGTAGCATCACAGTGAATCTATTAATCGCTGGATGTGACCTTTGACTCGGACTTTAGGGAATATTGAGATAATTGTACCTGTCTCGTCAATGACGAAAGTTGTCCTCTCTATGCCCATGTAGGTTCTGCCATAGTTCATCTTTTCTTTCCAAACCCCGTATAGGTTGGAAATGGTCAGATCGGTGTCACTAATTAGCGGAAATGTTAGGTCATATTTATGCGCAAATCGATTGTGGCTATCAATCTTGTCAGGGCTAATGCCGAGAACAGCGACGTTTCGCTCATGGAAAGTGGCCAGGTTCGCTTGGAAATCGCATGCTTCTGTAGTACATCCAGGAGTATTGTCTTTCGGATAAAAATATAAGATCACTTTCTGCCCACGAAATTGGCTTAGGGAAATTTCCTCTCCATTTCCTAAAACAGTCTGGAAATCTGGAGCTAAATTGCCGAGCTCTAACATGTTATTTCTCCTGTTTCAATCTATGTCTGCTACTAGTCAGGCCGGTACAACCGTCAACATTAACTATCGGATTGTGTTACGTATCCCGAGGTCTTAGGGTTTCGAATTGTATTAAACCCCATTTTCCGTTGATCATCCAGTCCGGGTCGAACTCTTGTAGGGATTTGGTTGTCGTAATTGGAAGGCCACATACGACGTTGGCTTTCATGGTTCTTAACGCCAAGAATGCCGTTGGGGCATATGAAATTATGTCGGCGAATGGTGTGTGATAAGGCCAGTGTCTATCTCCCAATAGACGTCGGTAGTTAGCGTCTCCCTTCCAGACAACGAGATCGGATTTGCGTAGTTGCTCTGACAGGTCTCTCGGCATTTCCCATCCACTTAAAGGCGAGGTCCAAAACCAGTCAGTTGCTAATACCAATTGACCTTTTTCTAAATATGTTTTGAGGCGGACTCCAAGGTCTCTTATGAGGTTTAAAGGATCCATCGCAAGATGGTAAATCATGGTTGATACGTCAGAATCAATGGCATCGGAAATGAATGTTGGATGAGGTTTAACGTGAAACACGATCTGTAGGGCAGAATAATCGTTCAAAAAATGATCGGCAAGACAAAGGTCGCCGAGTAGTTCTAACCCTATATTGTCTAAGATAAAGTCGATCTGTTTTGGTCCGGCGGGGAGAGAAGTTAAATATTGGTGGGCTGATTCAGATTGATCAATAAGCAGAAATTCTGACTTACCGCCTCCCTCCGTTTTTGGTTGGAGTCCGCTGGCACTCGTCCACATGCTGAGATCAGCCTGGTTCCCCCATAATGCTGCGTAAATGTTTTTGCAGAATGATTTCATGGGATCCTTAATCCTAGATCCAGAGCTAAGCAAATTTGTTGCGGTTGACCTGATTTCATCCCAGTCGTGTCTAAGGGACCTCTGTTTTTCAACTGTAAATGGATCGTGGTGGAACGAAGGACCTTGTAGAAAGTATTTGGTGGATTCCAAAACTCTTCTATAGAAATATGTTTCGGAGAAAAACCAAGGCACGTCGAACCAGTTCTTGCCCTGGTATTTCGCGATATATGAATCCCATTTGGCTGAATCTGGGGCCTGGACATCAGTTAAAGGGCGTATGGATGAATGGGCTATAGAAGCTTTTAGGTTATCCAGAGAACGCCTAATCCCAATTGCGAAGTTTTCTTCTTCTATGATCCTGTCGACCATTCGGGGTAATCTTTCTGCAATTGTCGAGTAGGCAAAAGAATTGGCATCTGACCCCTTAAGTGGTTTTGGGGGAGCGAAATGAGGTTTCACGAGGTAGCTCTCATTTAACGGGATAACCCAAATGACTGTCGGATAACGTGGTATGCGAGTAGTGAAACAAAATTGTTTGCCGTATGTGGTAGAATTTACACCCAGTTAAATTTTCATTCAAGGTGTTATGGCATATCTTTCGCCTTGATCGGGAATCTTTCTAAATTCAAAGGACGCGTTTAGTGGAGGTTTTAAACTTATGGGAGCAGACGTCAACGACTATTTATCTACATCAGCGGTCACCGTAGGGGCAGGAACGGCTATCGATGCAGGGACCGGCTTTAATATCCCGGCAAAACATCCTAACCCTATTATAGCTGCAGGCGGAATTCCCGATTCTATAAACTTACCTTCAGAGGCTATTCGGGAAGCATTTTCTAATGTGCTTACTGATACTCCTGGGGACTCGTTGAAATACGGAGGAGTAAAGGGCTTCGAAGATCTTAGGGATCTAGTAGCTGAAAGGCAGAACAGGCTTGAGGGTTTAAAACTGGATGCGGACAATATAATTATTCATAACGGTGGATCAGGATGTCTGGACAACATTTCCAAAGCTTTTTTGGATCCTGGCGACGTCGTGATCATAGAAGCGCCAACATATTCCGGGACTACTCGTTGTTTAAAGGGGCATCTCGCCGATTTAGTTGAAGTAGCTATAGATGACGACGGACTGATAATAGAGCAAGTAAAACTTGCTATCGAGAAAGCCGAAAGAGATGGCAAACGGGTCAAGATGGTCTACTGCACACCGGATTTCCAGAATCCTACAGCTGCTACATTACCAGAAAGCCGACGGCGCGAGCTTATTGATCTTTGTAATAAACATAAAACCTTAATCGTGGAAGACTGCACCTATTCGGAACTTTACTACTACGATAATCCACCTCCACCGTCGATGTTTGCCTTATCAAATGGAGAGGGAGTTTTAAAATTAGGGACATTTAGTAAGGTCATTGCAACTGGATTGCGGGCAGGTTGGGTTCAAGGAAGAAAAGATTATATTGAAGCTATGGGTAGGGTACGGTTTGATATGGGAACTAGTCCAATATTGAATCACATGCTCGCCAACTTCATAGGCTCTGGTCAGCTCGAACCTCATATCGAAAAGATGAAAGGTATATACGGAAAAAAGATAGATACACTTGTAAATTCCCTTAACGAAAATTGTGCACCCTATGTGAAATTTTCCAAACCGGGCGGTGGATTCTTTTTCTGGTTTGAATGTATTGGGGTTACTTCTCAAGAATTGGTTGATGCAGCAGCAGAAGAAGGCCTGGTCATCAGTACCAGTGCCAACTACTACTTAGATAAAGAGAATAGTAACGATAAATCTCACGTGAGGTTAGCCTTTAGTAACGCAAGTTTAGATGATTTGAACCAGATTGGAATAAGACTTGGCAATGCCTTTAATAAATTGATCAAATAACCGACGATCGATTAAGTTGTAGCCACACATCTTTTCTAGTTTTTCCTGTGGTCACTAACTTTAATTAAGGTGGGAGTTCGTCTGGCAGCTAGAAGTCAGATCATGTTTGGGGGCATACGCCCAACATAAGGTATTTATGCTATTGGCAGAGGTGTTGATTGATAAGCTATGGAGTTAGTCTATTGTCTGGCGGATTGGACTCCACCACTGTGACTACAATGGCTGTCAAAGAGATAGATCAACTCACAGCAGTAACATTTATATACGGCCAAACACATAACAAAGAAGTTGTTCAGGCACGCATGATTGCAAAGAAACTTGGAATTCCACAGACGATTATTGATTTATCCTTCCTTAAAGATGTCGCGTGGTATTCGGCACTGATTGATCCAGAAGAATTCGAATTACCAGAGACGGATGGGGCGCCGTCACAGAAAGGCGGTATACCAAATTCTTATGTTCCAATAAGGAATACCATTTTTATCTCTATCGCTATGGCCTATCTGGAAAGCATGATTCTTCACGATATAGAACTACTTGGTAAACGGCCCGAGGACCTCATTAGCAAAATCTATGTAGCGCCTAATGTGGTTGATTATAGCGGATATCCAGATTGCAGGCCGGAATTCTTTTCATCTATTGAGGAGACGATTAACTTAGGTAGCAAACTTTTTAACGACTATAACATTAAGACTGAGTTGGTCACCCCAATCATTAGCTTAACGAAGAGGCAAATTATTGAACATGGGATGGAGATTAATGCCCCAATTGATTTGACTTGGAGCTGTTACAAAGGTGGTGACGTCCCGTGTTCACGGTGTGATAGCTGCCTATTTCGGGCAAAGGGATTTTTGGAAGCAGGAATAGCGGATCCGGCTCTAAAGGTATGAGGATGTCTCAATCCCTGATAGTAAGCAACAGCAACGAGAACGGGCCGGAAATCTTTGCATCGCTACAAGGAGAAGGGATAAATCTAGGCCGACCTACCGCATTCCTGCGTTTAGCTCAATGTAATCTTAATTGCAGTTGGTGTGACACGAGTTATACGTGGGATTGGCGGAACTTTGATATTTATGTCGAAACCAAGAAAATGGAAACCATTGAAATAGAAAAGACTATTGATAGGCTAGGAATGTCCCGATTGGTTCTGACCGGAGGTGAACCATTAATACAGCAATCATCCTTGTTGTCCCTAATGTATTCGTTACATGAGAAAGGTTATTCGATAGAAATTGAAACCAATGGGACAATTTCCCCTAATCCAAAGCTATTGCCTCTAATTGAAACTTGGAATGTGTCTCCGAAGATATCCAACTCTCGGATAGATCTTGATATCCGTTTTAATGAAACGGTCCTGAAAGAGTTTGTAGGGTTGCGCAACTCATATTTCAAATTTGTAATACAGAAAGAAAAAGATATTTGTGAAGTTAGTGAATTAGTTCAATATTTAAAAATCCCACGCGAGAGAATATTTTTGATGCCTGAGGGTAACACTGCCGCTAAGGTCCATCAGGTGACGGAATGGCTGGCCCCGTTGTGTGTAAAGAGAGGATTCAGGCTCTCAACAAGGCTACACATTCTCCTTTGGGGAGATAAAAGAGGTCGTTAAATACAGCTTTATTCGAAGCCGTAGACCTTCGCCGCATTCCCACCAATGATTTTCAATTTTTCATCGTCTGGAACACCGATCATAATTTCTTCAAGAATCCTCATTGATTCAGGGAATGTAGATTCAGCATGAGGGTAGTCCGATCCCCACATTAGTTGGTCTACTCCCAGATAGTGGCGAAGTTCGATCCCCAGTGCATCTTCCTGAAAACTATGGTAAACGTTTCTTTTCATAAAATCGCTTGGAACAGAATCTCCAGAAAATCTGTATGTCGCAACGTCGGGACGGTCTTTGTAGTGTAAATCCAAACGGTTTATGAAAAATGGGACCCAGCTGAGTTCATGTTCCACGCTCACAACCTTTAATCTTGGATAACGCTCAAAAACCCCGTAGTAAACCATGTCTCCAATACTCTGTCGTACATAATAATCGTTATTGCACCGATCAGTAGCGTTGAGAGCTTGTTTGCCCTTGTTCAAAATTTGAGGGCCACCAAACCTATTGGTTGTTACGTGTAAACTAAGTGGCATGTCGGCTGCTTCTGCCGCTGCCCAAAATGGCTCATACATGTCAAGATAATACCTTTCCCCGTTTCTGGGATACGAACTAATCATAACGCCTGAAAGACCCATATCCTTTGCCATATTTAAGTCTTCTATGGCAGCGGTAATGTCGTCATCAATAATTACGGCTCCGACTCCCTTGAGACGACTAGGGTACTCTTTACAAAAATCCGAAAGCCATTCGTTGTAGGTTTGAAAGATAGCTCGAGCTAAATTAGGATCTTCCAAGCCAAAAAGAGGAAGGCCGGCAGATGGGTAAACCAAACCTCCAAATACGCCATCTAAGTCCATATCTTTTACGTGTTCTTTGGGAATAAATGCACCCGGACGTATATCTTCAAATACGCCGGCTTGTAATATCTCCTCTGGATTGTTGAATCTTTTACCTGCCGCTGATACTGAACCGGTGGCAGCTATTCTTTGAGACCCTACGAACCACCAGTCGAATAGATCTTCTCCTCCACCCTTACCGAGGTGTGGTACCAGATTTCCCCACCTTGTGGAATCCATTCTTTCTTGCCATAAGTTGGGTGGTTCTACTACGTGTGAATCTGATGAAATTATTTTGCTGTATGCCACAAGTCTCTCCTCTATATTGGCTTCGGATTACTAAACGCTTGGTCATAGGCTGAGCATCCCAAGAACGTTTAGACCAATATTTATCAAAACTCTGCTTGGCTGTCAAACGACTCATTTGGTTGAAAGTATTGAGTAGCCTAATGTGAAAGATAAATTCATCCAATTGTATCGGTTTAGAAGACGAAATCACCCTATGTGTAGACGGATGGAATTTATTTGTTTAGGATTGCCAATGGATGGTAGATCAAGGAGGAGTTCTAGTGCAATATAAATTAGTTTCCGGCGATTCCCACATTGATTTGAGTTGGCTGCCTGGTGATTTATTTGTCAAAGAAGGACCTAATGAGTTGAAGGACAAGCTGCCCCAAGTGATTGAATCCAATGATGGCCCTGTATGGACTGCTGAGGGAAAGACTCTTGGGAGACCACAAGCAGCTGGACATGGTTTTGGAGCTCCTGTGAGGGGGATGAGGCGCCGGGTTGATCGTATGTTTGAATCAGGATTCTACGATGGTACACCACATCCCGTCGATCCAGAACTCCGGATGAAGGACATGGACTTGGATGGGGGAGACGGGGAAATTCTTTACGGTATCACTGGTACTGGGATGCGCTTAAGTGACCATGAAATTATTGCAAGTACTTACAGGATATATAACGATTGGGTAACTGACTTTTGTTCATCAAAACCCGGTCGTTGGTACGGGCTCGCATGCGTACCAATACATGACCCAGAATTAGCTGCCAAGGAACTAACGCGGGCTGTGCAGAAAGGGAGGATTCGAGGAGCCGACCTGATTGCCAGTGAAGTAACACATCCTATATATGTTAGAGATGGGTATTGGGATCCCCTATGGCGCGCAGTGCAGGAATTGGACGCTCCAATATCATTCCATGTCGGCGGCGGTCGCATCCCAGTGCCACCCCCACCAACTACGTCAAATCTTGAGTCAATAGGATTGGAACAAAATCAACTCGCCTATAGCGGGGTAGTGCAATCCCTTGGACAGTTCTCATGCGTCCAATGGTTAATCGGGATTATTCTCAGTGGGACTTGTGAAAAATTTCCTGGGTTTAAATTTGTCATGGGCGAAAGTGGAGCCGGATGGATTCCATTTGCCCTATCTCGTATGGATCATATCTATAAAGATGCCACATTGGATTCTAAATTTGACCCCCCACTCAGCCTTATGCCGAGCGAATATTGGCATAGACAGGGCCATACGACCTTTCAAGAAGAAAGTTGTGTTGGAGATATGGCTACATTGATCGGTGAAGACAATCTTATGTGGGGATCGGATTATCCTCACCCAGACGGAGTTTGGCCTGATTCTCGCTCAATAATTTCCCACACTATGGGTCAATTGGAGCCTTCGGTTCTTAAGAAAATCACTTGTGATAACGCAGTAAAAGTATATAGGATGGGCGATTAACATTGCCCAAAAGGACTTTTAGTTTTTCTCCATAAGGACAAATCTCCTTGAAGTAATTAGATTACTTCAAGATGCGCCATGACATGTCGAAATCTGGATTGAGGCGTTCGCCTCCCTTTTCCGTGATGATTATTCCGTCGAAGACTGCTGGCCGGTTTGGTATTAACGGCACGGTATCCCTGTGGGGGTGATATGAAAGCACCATACCGGCTTCTAGAGCGGTATCTTTATTGTCTATACCCATATCTGAATAGAATGGCCATTCAACCGCGTCCAGCCCTTGGCCGTGGAAAAAATGGTGCCATTCAGGTTCTCCAATTACAAAACCTTCTTGTTGAATCACGTCACTAAATATCTCGGCCAACCCCTTGAGTGTAATTCCAGGCTTCGCGGCCGCGCAGATTGCTTTATGTGCATTTAGTTCTGCATCAAGTAATTTTTGTTCTTCACGAGAAGGATCTCTGAAAGCACACACGGTGTTTACTTCTGACCATTGTCCATATTCACCACATATCTCTAGGTGGAAACTTACCAAGTCGTCGCACTTCAAGGCAAGATCCTTAGGTAATCCTCGGGAATTACCTTCTTGAATGATGGTAAGGTCGTCCCAACAACCTGCCCTTCGGAAAATCGAAGCAGCTGCGGCCGCGGCCTCTCTTTGAGAAATACCTGGTTGTAGATTTTTAGCAAAGTTATCCAATGCTTCAACGGAGACTTTCCAAACATCTCTCAGTTGATCTAATTCTAAAGGACTTTTTATGGCCCTAATTCGATCCATTAACATGTCGGCGTTAACGAATTGGATGTTTGGAAACGTTTCTGTCAGTTGGGTTCCTTGATTTATGGTCATGACGTTGTCATATCCTACCAATCCAACTTTCCCTTTTGTTATGCCTTTTTCTTTCATCGCTTCACCGATTGTCCGCTGGAGTGTGGGAGATCTTCTGTAATCTTCGATCCAAAGCGGATCTGGCACTCCTGAGGATGCAGCCGATAATTGAACATACATGGGTTCAGAATCTACAGGCAACAATATCAAACCATTTCCGGCCCAAACGTGGGCGGCTGCAAGATATCGAATATATCCGCGTGTAAATTGACCTCCACTCCCGCCTACAATGATTGCCTCCAATCCAGCTTTTTCCATGGAAGCACGAAGGTTCCGATATCTGGTGTCTCGTTCAGTGAAATCTGCTCGTAAAGTCATAATTGTTGTCATCCCTTCCATGTGATGTTTTGTCATATAGAATAACTCTTTCCCAGGGGTTTTCAAGGGCTCCTACAAAACTGAAATCAAAACTGCTTCAATCAGCTTAAAGAAAGTGTTGAGAACGTTGTAAGTTAGATCTAATTTAGATAGAATCTTCTACGCAATTAGGTTTTTTACTAATCGCCGTCAGTGCGGATTGTAGCTTGCATTGGCGATCTATCATGTTCTCCTCTACGGTTAGGAAGATAGGGCATCAATATTTAATATTTGGAGTTTCAATGTCTAATTACACGGTCATATCATCCGATTCCCATGTTGTCGAGCCACCGGACATATGGACAGAACGAATGGATAGGAACAAATTTGGAGATCGAATACCCAAACTGGTAGAAGTTGATGGATTCGATACTTGGTACACGGATAATGTGAAAAGCGGACAAGTGGGAGCCGTTACTCAGGCCGGACTAAGATTCGAACGGCCTGAAGAAATAGTTCAAGAGGGGAAATTTGCCAACGTTAGGCCAGGTGGTTATATACCAAGCGAACATATCAAGGACATGGATATCGATGGAGTATATGGGGGATTAGTTTATCCATCCGTCGGTCTGGCACTATATGAAAAAGTACAAGACACGCAACTAACCTACGCCGTTTTCTCAGCCTACAATGACTGGCTCGCGGAATTTTGTAGTTCTTATCCCCGGAGATTAAAGGGTGCCGCAATGATTCTGCTAGAAGACGACATAAATATTGGGATAGACGAGATGATTAGGTGCGCAAAGTTGGGACTCAACAGTTGTATGATCAGCAGCTACCCTCGGGCAGAATTAACATACGATACTCCCTTTTATGAACCGTTTTGGGCAGCAGCGCAAGAACATAACGTGACCCTAAACCTGCACGTTACGACCAATAGGCCAACAACCGATCCTGGAGCCAGAGGACAGAGTACTGGCTGGACAGCCTCATGGGTCCAACATGACTATTGGGTTAGAATGTCTCTTTGCCACATTATTTTTTCTGGAGTTTTAGAACGATATCCACGGCTTAAGATCGCAAATGTGGAACACGAGATTGCCTGGTTGCCGTTTTTCATACATAGAATCGACGTTGGTTACAGGGAAAAACAACAGTCCTTAGCATATAGATTCGCTAATTCCGCCGTTCCAAGTGATTTCATGAGAAGGAACGTTTACCATAGTTTCCAGGAAGATGCCCTTGGTATTGAGTTTCGGGACTACATAGGGGTAGAAAACCTAATGTGGGGTTCTGATTATCCACATTCCGAATCCACATTTCCAAAATCTAGAGAAATTCTAGAAGAAATACTAGAAGGTGTACCAGAGAACGAAAAGGCTTTGATTGCCGGGGGCAACGCCACGAAGGTTTATGAATTTGGTTAAAATTTCTGGAGATTAACTAATCAAAGAAAATATGCTTGGGCGTATTTTCATGCGATCCTCGGCCGCCGTAAGTTTTAGGAACTGTGCCTCTCACTTTAGGATGCCTGTTTACGTACTTAAACGCGAACACAAGAATCAATTGGACGTGATAGCCTTGGGAGTATTATTGGTCTAGCCCGCATTCTGCTCTTGTTCGTGTAAGAGTGTCAATGATTGTGTAAATCATAACTTTTGCAGCCTTTATTATGTATGGGGCATAAGATCCAGACATGGTAAATCCCTTAATGTCAATTGGGAGGTCGGGACTTAATCCTGATTGAGGTCCCGTACCACCTATCTTTGCAGTTGGTATTCCCCATGAACGTAATAGGCTAGCCTCAGTTTGTCCCGGACGAAACACGGGATAAGTCGTTACCTGTTTGCCTGTAACGAACTGTGACGCACGAATTGCAGATTGTACTATCCAATTTTTTGGTGAAGTCTTTGCTCCTGGGACAGACGCATATTGATTAAGGTCTAATCGGATCGCCGGATGTTTGAGGCGAAATTCGTTTAATGCGTTTTCTAGCAGACGGGAAATTTGCAGCGGGGTTTCATTTGAGTTGCCTCTAATATCCAAGAAGAGATCTGCCTGAGCAGGAGACCAGTTAGGTTTATCTGGTCGTCCAAAGCGTATAGAATTCATAGAAACTGACGTTATGGGCTGCCTTCCATCTCTTCGGTTTATTTGGTTAGAGCCAAATGCTTCTATAAAGCCAATTATTTTTACTATATCTTGCAACAGTCGATACGGATGTTCCGTGTTATAGGCCGTTCCTAGGTATTGAGGTTCGTCGAAGAGCGATATCTTGAAATAATTTAGGCTCGTATCATCCCATGTAATGTCCCAGCCAGGCTTATGATATAGCCCGAAGTCGGACCATACTCCCCTGGTTAACATATGCAACACCCCAGTTCCAAAACTGATGTTCTTCCTAGCTTCGTCCAAAGGGGAAAGAGCGGGAGCCGCGCCGCATACAAATGCGGAGATTAGCGAACCTTTCAATGGGATGTTCGCCTTGTTTATTGCTTCCGTCGCGAGCATCAGAGCAGTCATGGTTGCTTTGATATTATTGGATCCAAGCCCTATTACTGTCTTGCCTTCAATCTGTGCTGGAAGTGAATTATCTCTTCGCATTGGCGTTCCCCACTGTGCCCCATCGACATTAACATCTCCCGACCAATGAGTATCCACCGGGCTTATCGCAAGTAGGGTCGGGCCAGTACCGTCGCCGTTAATTGAAATTATTGCGTTCCCCATTTCGCTGTCTATTGCCTGATAATGGCTATCCATTCCCAGGGAAGAAAAATAATTTGCCACGTACTCGTTGATTTCTCGCTCATGTCCTGTGTAGCTATATATATTAGTGAGTATTTCATTTAGCTCCAAAGCCCGATTTTCGTTTAAATACGAAAAAGACTTTGTTAAACAAGCTAGCTGGCCCTTTGACATAGGTGCTGATGAGACGGGAACTGGAGGAAAGGTTTGGTTTGGGCCAATTCTGTCTTTCGTCGATTGAGTTTCTTTTTCGTTCAATTTCAATCCTTTCCCTGGATGAGTTTTCTTTCAGGAGGCTTCATTAAGGGCTGAGGTTCTATCTTTCATGTGAGATCTAGAGGGTCTGGTCGCGTCAATCCGATGATCTGGACTGTCTCTTTTTTTGGATTCCCCTTGCATATTTGTGTACTAGCATTCTCCATTGGATTACTGAGTAATCTGGTTTATAGAGACGCTCTCTGTTCCACCAATCTTCGTTGGCGTAACTATGGTGAATGGCTTCTCTTCCGAAGACATCTGCGTTATTAAAGCCTCCTGGATTCGGTCCTTCTCCAAACGGATCTGCGGTCGGATCATCGTTCCATATATCTGCGGCCAAATGATCTTGAAGTTCTTTATCAAATAGCCGTTTATCTTCTTCTGATTTTGCAATAGTGCCCTGAGCGATTATGTAATAATGATGGTCTTCGTCTATGGGCACGTACCATTCTAGATGATAGAGATCGGCTCTGGGAAAGCCTGGAACATCCAGTCCGCACGGCAAAAAACAACCAAATCCATCTGGGTATTCGAATAGTTCTTGTGGTGGTGGAGGTTGATTGGCATCTACAAATCGGGACGATACCTTAATTCCTTCCACTGTTCCTATCCATGAGACGACCGACCCGTTAATGAGGATGCCTTTTGGTTTATTGGGCTCGTCAACGATAGTTATTTCGTCTTTTGACTTAATTGACGTACCTAATGGTTGTTGGATTCCGTAACGGTTGGCATTGGGCCAGTGTCTATGCAGATAAAGGTGGCCTTGGTCGAAGCCATTTTCAGCTGCCAATCTCCAGTTGCATTTTATGACAGTTTTGACCAGGGGCCTGACGTAGAGGTTTGGCAGTAACATGGTGGGCAAAAGGTCTTCTTCGATGGGATGTGGCGGGGTTTCATCGCCTATGAACACGAACACTATCGAATGGCGTTCTTCCGTGAGGTATGTTTTGATCTTTATCTTACCTATCACGCTGCTATCAGGTTCGGAAAGTACCGATACTACCTTGCCATCCCGCACATCGTAACAAAACCCATGGAACCAACAGGTGATTGTATTTTTGGAATAGACCTCAGGTCGTTTGGAGAAGGGAACACCGCGGTGTGCGCACCTGTCTTCGACACAATAGACAACTCCTCCTACGCGTTTAAAAAATAGACGTTCTCCAGCTACTGTTGCCGACGTTGTATCTCCTTCCTCGATATCGGCGCTGAACAAGACCGGATACCAATAATTCCTCAAACCGAGTTCTGCGTCTAAATATCGCTGCCACGGTTTTTTTGTTTGGTACTTCTGCATCTCGTTCGAAACCATGTCTCGCCGCATGGTACCCCCTTATTTCAAACGAACACCCTAACCAGGTTTATCAGGCAGTCTAGATAGATGCCTCTTGAGTGTCAAGGACACATAACCCTAGCGGCGATCCCGTCGGTCACACGGGTATCGTATCTTGATACTACTCCGGACTAAATTGACAACTAAACCATGGAATAATACTCTCAGTGCCATGGTTTCCTATGTTTCCCACAGCGAAGGTCAAAGAGAATCATGACTATAGGTCTTGGTATAGCCTGTTCCCATTCACCCATTTTATATAGGCCGCGGTCCAGTTGGGAAAAAATATATGGCAAATTAACTGGGGATGTGGCTCAACCGAATCGCTCAAAACAAGAAACCCCCAAAAAGCTCGACGAATATTTTTTGAGAATTCAGTCCAGTTTGCTCATATTGAAGAAAGAATTGGAGACCTATAAACCTGATCACCTTATCGTGGTTCTGTCGGACACGTCCCAAGTTTTTGGACGCAGATATACCCCCCAGTTATCAATTTTTACTGGAGCAGAATTCTGGGGTTCGGGTCAGTATTCCGAACTTGGAGAAAGTCATATAGGACATCGTATTACAATTGAAGGATCTCCTGAAATGGCGCTATTTCTTGCCGATGAGCTAACTGAGCTAGGTTTCGATATTAACGAAAACAGAGTTTTTCAACCTGTTGGGAATACAGAGGCCGGTGTACCAGCTTCTCTCATTAACTGTCTGAGTTTTCTTCTTGAAAGTATACCGTCTAGAGTAATACCGCTTTTCGTTAATGCCCATGTAAATCCAGCCATATCTGGTCACCGCATGCCAGAGCTTGGAAATGCCTTAGCTAAGGTTGGACTACTCACAAGGGAAAAGATCGCTATTCTCGGCCTTGGAGGCCTCTCGGGAGACCCAGGAGGCTATCTTGCAGGCTGGATAGACGAATCCCTTGATCAGTGGGTTATAAGTCGCCTAAAACGTGGGCGATCAGAAGAATTAAAGTCTATCTGGGACTTGGATTCTGACACGGTTAGAGGTCAAACTAGGGAAATCAGGAATTGGATTGTCACTGCCTCTGCTATGGAATCTATTGACGCTCAGCCAAAGATCTTAGATTACATTCCCTTGCACCATGCCACAGTTGGAATTGCGTTCGCTGTTTGGAAACCAGCTTTGTAAGCATAAAAGGAGGACTGGTGGCAAAATTGTCGATCCTACGGTAGCATAGGGGGCTAATGCAGCGGTAATTGGAGGCTATCTTATGCCTATCGGTCTCGGGCTTTGCGCTTCGCACGCACCAAGTCTCTTTTTTTCTAGTTACGACGGTTGGGAAAGGATGCATCATATATTGAATGATGGACATCCTCAGCCTCCTGAAACTGAATTGGAAGACAAGAACACGATAGATGATAGAATTCCGAGGATTAAGAACAACTACAGGGCTCTGCGGGAGAAGATACAAGAATACAATCCCGACGCACTAATCGTCGTATTAGGTGACCAACGAGAATGGTTTGGAGACGACAACATCCCGAATATTGCCATATATACAGGCCCAGATGCCTGGGGATACCACTGCACTGATTCTATTGATGGAAAAAAAGAAGATACCGTTCAGGGCAACAATGAATATAAAGTTCCTGTAACAACAGACGAACGCTTAGCAAAATCCATTTTAGCCGGGTTGACAGAGGATGGCTTCGATGTAGGGAACCTTGCGGAACTTGATGAAAAACAAATGGCTTTGGGAGTACCTCACGGTTGGAGCAATCTTGTCCCGCACATTTTACCTGACCCTTCCAATCCCATTCCCGTGGTTCTAGTGTTTGTTAATGTTGATGATGGCCCTCCAATAATTATTAACGGTCAACGATGTCTGGACTTAGGAAAATCTATTGCTAACGTCTGTGAAGAGAGTGATAAGCGAATAGCTATTATTGGTTCAGGAGGAATGTCCCACGATCCCAAAGGACCAAGAAGCGGCTGGGTTGACGAACCATTGGATACCTGGTTTATGGAACAGATCGTCAACGGAACTCCCAATAACCTGAAGGCCATGTTTAGCTTCAGATCTGAAAACTTTGTTGGAGGAACTGGCGAACTTCGGTGTTGGATCACAGTAGCAGCAGCTATAGACCAACTTAAAAAAGGCCATAAGGGAATCAAGGTCGACTACATTCCAGCCAGGAAAGTTACGTCAGGTGTCGGATGGGCTTACTGGGATTTGTCCGCCAAGCTAGGGCTCTCAGAATAGGGTGATCCTATATTATTTATCAAGGATTTAATGGGTTTTAATAATGGCAATCATACCGGATCTATCTAAATACGAAAAATTTCAAAAGGTAACGCAGGGTACAATAAGATACTACGAATCTGGACGTGGGCGAGATGTCCTACTACTTCACGGGATGGGAGCATATACAACCGCTGATACATTTATGTTCATGTTCGAAAAATTGGCAAAACGTTATCACGTTATAGCCCCGGACCATCTTGGCTTTGGCAAAAGTACTAGAATTTTAGAAAACGGGCCAACGTTTGATGTGATAGTGGATGGACATCGAGAATTTCTCAATCAGCTCGGGATCAATTGTGTCGATTTGATTGGCCACAGCGCTGGCCCTTGGTTTGGTGGAATTCTAGCCTACGAAAGCCCTCATCTAGTTCGGTCTTTTACGGCAATAGGGGCGGCTGGAATGAACGTTGATCCGGTAACAGGTGTGAGTGGATATCAAGAAATTACACACCAATTCTTAGTGGACAGTATGTCTCATAGCATTTTCCCGGGATCTGCCATAACTCAACAAATGGCTTCGGCTATTGCAGAGACGATGCTAGTATACGCCAAAATGCCAGGAGCTTTCGAAGGGTTGAAACCATTGGTTCACCAGATGGCAAATCCAGGTATAAGAAAGTCCTATTTGCTTCAACGGAGGCTCCCATTTTTTAGTATGCCCAGTTTATGGATTTGGGGGGAAAAGGAAGGAATTGAACCTGGTCCTACTTGGACCCGGGAATGGAACGATACGCAAGGAGACCCCGGGAAAGGGTCCAAGCCATGGGTTGCACCAAACGCACGGTACGTCATGATTCCCGAGGCGACTCATAATGTTCATTGGGAATTTCCCACAGAAATATTTGAATTATGCACTGACTTCATTGAATCCGTGCCAATAGGCTAGAAGAATTGATTCATCTTACCTTTGTACTTGCTGAGAATTGTGGTGCTTATTAGACGATATAAGACTGACGCTTCAATGGATTTCCGAGCCCCTTAAGACTACTGTGTTCCCCAGATGATTGGCTTTGGATGTAGAGGCCGGTATTTCGGAGAGGTCTCGGGCAGATAGGTAATGATTTGTTAAGAATTCGGAATGCCTTAAATTGAGTTATATTTGGAAAATGGTTCAAAAGTTCGATCGTAAGACCCAGAATAAAAGTTTTTCAGGAAAGGCATCACTGAACGTGCAAGCTCTCTATGCTCTAATTGTTCCTCTGTTAGTGGTAGATTAAGAGAGGTTTTAATCTCCTTGAAAAGAGCCGACTTGTTTACATTAGAGATCTGCCCATTGTTTACGACTATGTTTCCGTTAATCATTACTGTAGATACATCCTGTTCTTTCACGCGATGAACAATCGCATCTACGATTGATGCATTCTGGTGCAAAAATGGATTTTCCAGGCGATCGATGTTCAATATAGTTAAGTCCGCGAGTTTTCCCTGTTCTATAGTTCCGACCTGGTCTTGAATGCCCAATGCACGGGCTCCGTTTTGTGTGCCCATCTGGAAAACTTGATAGGGAGTAATTGGATCAAAATCCACTCCGGGTAAGCGATGTAATTTCATGACCAATCTCAATTCTTGAAACATATCTTTATCATCATTGATCGTCATATTATCCGTACCAATGGCGATTTCTATCCCAGATTCCAACATATCGGAGATTGGAGCTATACCTGAAAACACCCTGAGGTTTGAACTTGCGTTATGGCAAACCATGGAATTGGATGAAGCGAGTAGATCAATATCATCCTTGGTGACCCAAACACTATGGCCAGATACAACATCTGGACCTAGGAATCCTAAATCTCTGAGATGTTTCACGGCGGAACAACCGTACTTGTTTAGTGCAAAATGCTTTTGATAAATGGTTTCCAATACATGGATATGACATGAGGTTGAATATTTGGTGGATAATTCCTTAAGGCCCATTATTAATTCGTCACTACATCGGTGGACATTTGTCGGGGCTGTATTAATAGTTAATCTCCCGTCGTAACCGTTGTGGTATTTCTTGAATAAATCATCTGAAGCTGAGATCAATTCATTAACCGGCCAATACCCTTTGTTCATAAAAGAAGAAAACTGTCTTTTTAGATTGTCCGGTAGGGTTCCCGCGAATTCTACTTCCCCTCCTCTAGGGCCAGCCACCAGGGAATTTTGGTCTTGCAAGTTAGGGGCGTAGACGATACGCATGCCAGCATCCATATAGGCACGAATTACCTTGCCTGTTGTGATTTCGTCGATAGGGGTAATCCCCCGTCCCGGCGTATACATCATCTGGACGCTAGTAGTACCCGATTCCAACATTAAACAGGCCGCATAGGAATGCTCCAAATACGGATCCAAAGTACGAGAACCGAATCTGGCTAATCCATTGAGTTCCAAAGGTAGATAAGGGATGCCAAGTTGAATGCCAGACATTCCCAGGTGGTCGTGAGCGTTTATAAGTCCCGGGATGACTAACGAATTCTCTGATCCCCAAATAGGTGTATTTGGGTGTCGTTGGAGTATTTCTTCCTTGGTTCCGATTTCCACGATAATCCCATTCTTCTGGTAAATTGCCGAGTTATAGAGAACCTGGGCTGAATTTTTGTCTATTACCTTTGTAACTACATATTTGCCATAAACAATCGAGTCATTCATTGTTAATAACTCACTTTTGGGCAACAAGCATCTGATGTGTGATCATGCGTCTGGATGCCTTATGCTTTCTTTATGGGAAGAAGGGGAGGCCAAATTTCGTCGCTGTCCCTTTTTGCATAATCCCAGGAGACAATGCCGGCCTTATATTTCGTCCAGACCATCTGGGCATCTTTGCGAAGCTTTTCTTCGTCGACACCACATACCATTCCTTTCTCAACTACAGTTTTACCGTCTACTACCACTGTGTCAGTATGATTTCCGTTGGCAAAATGGATTAACGTTCTCATCGGATCATCGATTGGTCCGGTATCAAAGGTGGTTAAATCAAATATGGTGACGTCCGCCTTACATCCTGGAGCAAGCCGGCCAATGTCATCTCGTCCAAGAGCCTGAGCTCCACCGATAGTTGCAGCGTAGAAGAATTCCTTTACGGTTCCAGCCATTCTGTCCTTTTCAATGATCTTGTTAATCAGTGAACCGGCCCTGATTTCTTCTAAGATGTCGGGGGGAAACGTATCGCATCCCAAGGCCATATTCACCCCGGCTCGCGCATAGCGGCTGAACGATTCGAGGAAATCACCCGACCTCGCATATACAATTGGAGTGTGACAGACCGTAGTTTTACTATCTGCAAGTATTTGAAGGTCGTTTCGTGGGTCATCACCCGTTGCACTATGGCCTGCGATATATTTAGCATGGATCAGAGAAACCTGTTTCCCAAGGAAACCTATGTCCTCAAGCCATTCGATCATAGATTTATCCGTTTTTTCCTTGTGTTGTCGAAACTCTTCTATGCGCTGAGAGAAATGGGATCTCACATGAACCTCCCCCAAAAGCTTTGATTGCCTCATTGTTTCTTTGAGGAGTTCATCCGAGCATCTCCCGGTTTGGTAAGGAAAAAGAAAGCCTTGGACGAGGTCACTGTCTTTTGATTTCATATCGTTGATAAAACGAATTCCCTTATCTAATCCGATCTGGGCCCTTTTTTCATCCCAAATCCTGCGGGGGATTCCATTTTCGTCTGTATAATCACAAGCCTCTTGGTATATATGAGACAGCCATGCCCGAGCGCCAAGTCGTTCTGATGCCTCAGCTAAAGCGTATGGTTCGGCGTCAGCATCATCCCAGAACTTCGTCAGGCCAGTCGTAACAGAGCCAAAGCTTGTATTACCACATTTCAAAAGCCCAGTTACACTAAAATCTGCACTAATTCTGAATTCATCGTCACTCATAATAGTTTGGGCATCGGGTTCGATTACCCATGCTGGACGGTTATAACCTGCGGCTCTCGGATGGTCGATGTTCAATATCTGGAGATCAAAATTAGCGATGCAGTGGAGGTTTACAAACCCGGGCGATACCAATTTCCCTCTGGCATCAATTATCCGATCAGGTTGTGGACAGGCTGGGTCAGTGGGGAAGCCGACAAATTCGATGGTATTACCGCTATAGACAATAATTCCGTTTTCTAGGATACAGTGTTCGTTATCTTGCCAACCTATAACCCACCCACCCTGAATGCCTGTTCGTACCATGATTCCTCCTTCAGATCCTCTAAGTTAGATATTAATGTAATCCGATTAAAACAATAGACGAATATTACACAGAATCAAAAAGCATTTCACTGATCCAATAATTCAATTGGCCGGAATGCTTGAATGAATGCTTTCTCTTCCCACATATATACATAGTTCCATTTTTGAAGAGGCATGGGTTTTGGGTTGGTCCCAGGTACTCTGAACTGAAGAAGAAGTTTGTTGCATTCCATTCCTAGGTCCACTTCTCGAGCCACACGTGGATCCGAGTAGGTAGAGGTACCCAAAACAACTACGTGTTTATCTACCGCATCGATTTTGCTTCTCGTGTCAATCATCCATGTTTCACTAGTATGATCTCCGGCACTGGAAATAGCGTGAACTTCGAATAGAGAATCTGGCTTCTCTGATTCTTTTATTAACGCATCCTTTAGGTCAGAATCGTTTTCTATGTCGTAACTAATAAAAACAGTTGGTTTCCTATAGTTCATGATCACTACCCATTGTTCCTTTAGTCTGTATGGTACCCGAGCAAAAGACTATTGGTGTCATTTGCTACC
>CAYTPK010000030.1:0-46791 GCA_964439905.1 uncultured Dehalococcoidia bacterium | reverse complement strand
GCTCTGGGCAAATTGGCCAGTTGCACTGGCTCCTGGGATGGGGCTTAACGCCTATTTCACCTACACCGTCATTCTAGGTGATGGATACAGCTACCAGGAGGCTTTAGCAGCGGTACTGGTTGCAGGTATTGTTTTCGTAGTATTGTCGGTTACTCCAGCGCGAAAATATATCATCAACTCTATACCCAAGAGCATGAAGTTGGGTGTAGGCGCGGGTATTGGTCTATTTCTGGCAATTATCGGGTTCCAGAACGCCGGTGTGATTGTCGACAATCCTGCAACATTGGTAGGGCTCGGGGACGTTGCTTCCTGGCCCGTTCTTTTGGCTGGCCTTGGTTTTATTATTATGGCAGTGCTAGACAAACGCTGTATACCAGGATCGATAATCATTGGCATTCTCGCAGTCTCGGTTATTGCTTGGATATTCGAGGCAGGCGGATCCACGTTGAGTGGTGTGGTGGGCTCCGTGCCAAGTCCGGAGCATGCCTTCCAACTGGATTTCTCCGTGCTGGCGACTGGAGGCTTTATTGGGATAGCATTTGCATTCTTGTTCGTGGATTTTCTTGACACCGCAGGAACGCTAACCTCCGTAGCTAATCTGACGGGCAGGATCAATAAGGATGGTGAAGTTGAAGATATTGATCGGGCCTTACTTGCTGATTCATCGGCAACGGTTGTTGGGGCATTGGCGGGCACGTCTAATACTACCTCCTACATAGAAAGTGGCGCCGGAGTAAAGGAGGGTGGTCGTACAGGTTTAACAGCAGTGACCGTCGCAGCCCTGTTTGGCCTTTGTCTCGTATTTGCGCCCTTAGCACAGTCCGTGCCGGCCTTTGCAACCGCGCCGGCCCTGATTTTCATAGCCACCTACTTTCTCCGTAATGTGAAAGATATAGATTGGGATGACGTAACAGAATATGCACCTGCAGTTCTTGCTGCGATAGTCATGCCATTGACCTATTCCATCGCTTATGGCATTGCTATTGGCTTTATCGCCCATGTCGTCATCAAGGCGCTGAGTGGTAAAATTGATGCTTTGAATATTGGGTCAGCAGGCATTGCTATTCTCTCAGTTCTGTTCTTCTTCCTCAGGTAATTGCAATGTAAAGGGCCAGGCATAGTGTTACAAATCGGCATGTTATGTGCCCCAATTTGTAACACTATGCAAGTGGGCCCGTAAATAAACGGACTCTTGATTGTTCATCAATGATTTGCCGCGACCTAGAATCTTTTTACGAAGTAATTAGCAGGTTCGGTCGGCTTTAGAGAGATCAACTCTGGGTAAGATCTTTCTACTTAGGGTTTTGCAAGCAGAGGGGCATAATATGAGATTGAAACACTGTCACAATTTTCACGATTTTAGAAAACTTGCAAAAAAGAAGCTACCATCCCCTATATTCCACTATATAGATGGTGCAGCCGAAGATGAAATAACTCACCAAAGAAATACAAGTGCATATAACGAAGTAGATTTAGTCCCAAATGTATTAAGGGGTGTGGAAAATATAGATCTATCAACCACTATCTTTGGGAAAAAACTAGATCTACCTTTCTATTTAGCACCAACAGCGTTACAGAGACTTTTCCACTATGATGGTGAAAGAGCGGTGGCGGCAGCAGCTGGAAGACATAATACAATGTTTGGAATTTCCACATTAAGTACTGTCCCAATAGAAGAATTTAGTGACCTAGATACTCCGAAAATGTTCCAATTTTATTATCACAAAGATCGTGGCATAAATGATGCTGTTCTAGAAAGAGTAAAGGCTTCTACTTTTGATGTACTAGCATTGACTGTTGATACCATAACCGCTGGGAATAGAGAAAGGGACCTTAGAACAGGATTTAAATCTCCACCTGAATTAACCTTGTCTAGTCTTCTTAGTTTTGTTTCTAAACCAATGTGGGGATTGAATTATTTGTTTAGGGAAAAATTTGAATTGCCTTTATTGAAAGACAGTGTGGATGAACTGACTAATGTATCAACATCCATAGGAAGTTATTTTTCTACAATGCTTGATCAATCGATGAATTGGAATGATGCGGAAAAGCTTGCGTCAGATTGGGGTGGTCATTTTGCTCTAAAGGGAGTCATGAGTGTCGAGGATGCCAAAAGAGCCATCGATATAGGGTGCACTGGGATCATAGTATCTAATCATGGTGGCAGACAATTAGACGGGGGAAGATCTAACTTTGATCAGTTAGCTGAAATAGTCGATGCTGTTGGAGATAAGATAGATGTTATCTGTGAAGGCGGTATACAAAGATCAACCCATATGATTAAAGCTTTATCAATGGGTGCTAAGGCTGTCGCAGGTGGGAGATTGTATCTGTACGCTTTAGGAGCTGCTGGTCGCTTAGGAGTCGAAAGATCTCTTGCCATGTATAAAACTGCGTTAGAGCGAGATATGAAACTTATGGGTTGCACCAAAATAAGTGAGCTTAGTAGAAACAATTTGAGATTCAGGAACCATAACTGCATTCGTTAATTCTCGTAGACTTGATTAATCAAGAACATTATTCCAATTCTTTCAGATCATCATCCGCCCCCGCCGCGCCACTAACCTTTTTAGTTTCTTAACGGTATATGAAATCTGGATACCCATATGATGGCGTCGAATACTAGGCAGTGAAACGTAATATATGAAATGCCAGATATGGCCAGAATCCTATAAAAAGCTGATGGTATTGCAAGTGGGAAAGCCATCACTACAGTGGTCGCAGCAAACAATGAAATCACAGTAATCCATAGCGAAGTAACGCCAATAATCCACCAGATTGAGTTACTTGTTTTTAAATACGTGATTGTAGCCGGCATCCAAGTTGCAGCAGATATAAGAAAAATCATACAGATAATGGATACAGCATGTTTGGTGTCCAAGAATCTCGATGAGAATTCCATTGGATTAGATTTGAACAGTATGACGTACGAAAAGGCAAGATACCCTGCAGCCGCAATGAGCATAGATACAACAAATACAGGCTTCCATAGGCCTTGTACAGAACCCCACAATGTTTCACGCTGATCCGGGAGCAACAAATACAGGCAAATTAAATATCCTCCCAATACGGCTGAACCGCCTACTATATTGACAATTAGGAAGGTTATTGTAGCTGACATACATGGACTCCCAAGCTGCTTTGTCTAGAATCCTATTTATAGATCCTAGGTATATTTACCTAGCAATTTTATCAAAAATATGACTAGCCAAAAATAGATTGGGAAGGCATTCGTTCAACTGAAAAGTGGAGGGAGCTTACCAAGAGTAATTTTTCGAATGAAAAACATCCCTAATAAATAGAAATACCCGCCCAATTTTTTCGGGCGGGTATTTCTATTTATTAGGTTTACCTAAGATGTTATAGATTTAACTATTGGATCTAAGAACCTGGACGCCTGAGCCAATGGCTAATAGCATCATTCCGATCCATCCGAAAAACCCCAACATACCTTGATCTATTAGTGGAGCCAGGAACATTAGTGCTCCTGAGGCTACAGAAAGTCCGCCTATGACCATGTGGAAATTTTTCTCTAGAACGATACCTATGCCAAGCATAAGAAGTAGTACCCCACATACAAGCATGAAAGAGGTAGTGCTGCTATCGTCTATTTGCATAATCGCTGCCCCTGCTGCTTCCGAACTAGCATCTGCTACTGCCCATTGCATCCCAATTGCCATTGCCCCTAAAGTAGCCAGTATTAATGCGCAGATTGCGGCAATGTTTGCGTAGGAAGAACCTGGACCATTTCCAGATGCCATTTTTCTGGCAATGTTCAGGAATCCAATAAATATGGCGAACATTCCGCCGAATCCCATCATAATGCCCAATTTGCCAAGGCCTGGGTCGGCCATAAGGTCTGCGGCATTCTCAGCTGAAGTTGCATCTGCACCTCCATCAACAGGGTAAATAAACATCCATCCTATAAATGACACGATAGTCCCGAGGATAAGAAGTAAACCCGTCTGCATTTTTGATCCCATAACACACTCCTTAAAAATCTACCCACAAGGTAGATTTTTCATGATCACAAAATGTGTTCGTGAATGTCAATTCATCGGGAAACTGATTTGTGCAATTATCTTGACCTTATTTCAAGAAATTTGATATTCCATATGTTTTCGAGTGAGACAAGATAGGTGGGTCAGGATTTTAGTCTCACTGAGGTTTGTTAGTAAGGGAGGAAGGTAAAGTAAGGCCGAGTTTATTCAATAACTTGGTGGGATTTACCTGTAGCAACTTGTGGACTTCCTTTTGGTTTAGACCGGCTCCTGTTGCCACCTTGTAAGAAATGTCTGGATTTAACAGATCGGCGGGTTCGTGGGCGTCGGAATCTAATAACATTAGAGCGTTTTGAGCTATTGCAGTTTTTGCCACGTGACCGTTCGCAAGACTATGTCCTTTTCTCGCGGAGATTTCTAGAAAAATATTATTCTCACTCGCCTTCTGAGCTTCCTCAAGCGATAGAATTCCAGGATGGGCAAGTAAATCCACCGACGGAGAATTTAGAGCTGCCCAGTTTGTACCGGGTTCTACTGGTTCGGCCACAGTTTCCCCATGTACGTTCACTAGTTTTGCCCCCAATCCTTTTGCCTCTCGTGCGACTAGGTCAATATCCTCTTTGGGGACATGAGTTATTTCTACTCCGGGAATGGCAAGTATGTCCCAACGGTTGCTAGCAGAACGACAGTCTTTAACTAATGTTTTTACAACATAATCTAAATTTCCATAGCCCACGTGATCCGTAATGGCTATTACCTTATAGCCCTGAGTGTGTGCTCTCGAGATAAGTTCTATCGGCGATAGAACCCCGTCACTTAGGAATGTATGAGTATGGAAGTCATACATTTTGGTTATCTATGGTTCCTTTAGTACTTGGTATCGTGTTAGGTGAACGTATATCTCGTTCCAGAGCGGATCGTAAAGCCTTTGCCAGGGCTTTAAAAGTGCTCTCCGCCTTGTGGTGGGCATTTTGGCCATTTAATATCTTGGCGTGTAGGTTAATTTTAGCTTCCAGGGCAAACGATTCCAAAAAATGAGACACCATTTCTCCAGGCAGTGTTTCCACCATTTGGTTCTGTAGGTCGCAATCTATTTCAGCGTATCCCCTTCCACTTAAATCGACAGCCACTAGCGCAAGACTTTCATCGAGCGGTACAAAGGCATGACCCATACGATGTATGCCCTTTCCGTCGCCCATGGCCTCTCGAAAAGCTCTTCCCAGACAAATGGCGGTATCCTCCACAAGATGATGCCAACCGACATCCACGTCACCCTTTGCGTTTAGAGTTATATCGATTAATCCGTGTCGACTTATTTGAGATATGAGATGATCAAGCATCCCATTGCCAGTAGATACGGTGGATTGTCCCAGTCCGTCCAGGTTCACAGAGAGGGATATATTTGTTTCTCGAGTGGTTCTTTCGAGAACCGACTTACGGGATTCTAAACTCGTCATGACTTTCTCGTAGGATTTTGTGGTCAGTAGTATATATCAGTGTTATAAAAACTAATATACGTTTCACTCGCTTTATTCGCTGGCTTCTTCAGATAGCAATCTCATTTCCATTGCGTTGGCATGAGCCGTAAGCCCTTCTGACCTTGCAATAATGGATACAGCTTTGACCATTTGCTCAAAACCTTCTGGCCTAAGGTTTATAATGGGCATTGTTCTGATAAATTGATGGACACCTAGAGCTGAAGAAAAACGAGCTGTTCCACCTGTTGGCATCACATGGCTTGGTCCAGCTATATAATCTCCTACGACCTCGGGAGAATATCTTCCCAAAAAAAGTCCTCCGGCGTTACGTATCTTATCCGTCCAGGGCCAGGGATCGTGTATCGCGAGACAAACATGCTCAGGTGATATGAAATTTGCTAACTGTATTGCCTCTTCTATGTTATCTACTAGTACTAAGCTGCCCTTGTGGTCTAACGATGCCGAAATCGTATCTTTGCGTTCCAGGGTTTTCATTTGTTGGAGCAGTTGCACTTTTACTTTTTCAATCAAATCCATGGAGTTTGTGACAAGTATTGGAGATGCCAACGGATCGTGTTCGGCTTGTGCAAGAAGGTCGGCGGAGCAATGAATTGGATTCGCTGTGGCGTCTGCTATTAGGACCATTTCTGTAGGACCATAAAGTCCGTCTACAGCGACATCGCCGAACACCATTTTTTTTGCTAGTGTAACGTATATATTTCCCGGACCACATACTATATCTACCTGAGGAATGGACGCTGTGCCATAGGTCATAGCTGCAATTGCCTGAGCCCCTCCTACATTGAAAACCCGATCAACCTTTGCTATAGCGGCTGCTGTTAGCACTTCTGGTGATGTAGATGGTGTGCAGACTATGACTTCTCTCACACCTGCCACACGTGCGGGTATTGCTGTCATAAGCACGGATGAGGGATAAGATGCCGTCCCTCCAGGTGTGTATACTCCTGCCCTGTTTAAAGGTATTGCTTTCTCCCCAAGGCCCATTGAATCGTCAAACCATGATTTAGGAAGGGTTGCCTTATGGTATTCTTCTATTCGATTCGCTGATAGCTTTAAAGCATTAACCAGTTCCGGATCGATTTTCTTATAGGCGCCAGTTATGGAATGGTGATCTATCTCAAGAGGTTGTGAACTTATGCCATCAAGTGAGCTCCTGTATTTATATAAAGCTTTGTCGCCATATTTTCTTACGTCATCTAATATTTGTTTAACAGATTCAGCCGGCGAACCCATATCGGTTGAGATCTTGGATTTATCATTTTGTTGAGGAGTTTGTGATCTATTATTGAATTCTTCCTTGGCTCTCTCTAGTCCGTTAATTATTTTAATATTCATACGGTTGCTCCATGATTTTAGGGAATATGTTTACAGGGATATCGGACAATAAATTCCTCTTATTAGTCATTGAGTTGAATAAGTAATTTCTCATATGCAGAACTCTTGTCTTTAAACATATAATTCACGTCAGATGTGGTTATGTCTGTAGCTCCCAAATTTCTCAGGTGATCTATTACTTCGAGAAGAACCCCTTGGTTCACAATTATAGTTATTGAGTAGGAGTTATTTCCATCCACATTATACATCTTAGATATTGTTGGTCCTTGTAACCCTGCAAGGTTTGGACGTTCGAATATCTTGGTTATAGTTGCTTTTTCTGATTCGCCTTGGACGTTAGCAGAAATCCTGTGGTATTGTTTTGATCGGAGATATCCCTCCATCATTTCTAGAATAACTTTGACTTGATTTAGGGCTTTCGGCTTTAGGAGAAGAAGCTTTTTGCTAGCAACTAAACAGGCCTGGGATGACAGTATTATAGCCTCGGATAATGGTCTTAATTTGTTCTCCCTAAGGGTTTCTCCTGTTGCCATTAAGTCGCCAATAAGATCAGCGTAACCGGCTACGGGGGCCGCCTCTAAGGTTCCAGATGTGGTGACTAAAGAGAAGTATTCTATCCCATGGTCTAATAAGTATTTTCTGACGAGTCTAGGGTATTTTGTAGCAATCTTAAGTTGTTTTCTGTCCTCCCGGAATTCTAGAGCCAAATCGGCCAGATCTTCTATTGTTGTAATGTCTAACAATGAAGTCGGTACTGCCAGCACCAGCTTGCAATATCCGAACCCTAGGTCGTCAATCGCGATTGTAGAATCACCTCCATGACGTTGATATTCTAGGAATCTGTCTAGCCCAGTTATTCCTAGCTCAGCACTTCCTTCTTCGATTTTTGATGTTATATCTGAAGCTCGTTGGAAGAGAACCTTTGTGTTGGTCAGGTTTGGTATTGAACCTGTATACGTTCTGTTACTAGCACGTTCTATGCCTAGGTTGCAAGATTGTAAAAAGTCTCTCGTGGGCTGGTGAAGGTTCCCATCACTGGGCAAAATGATTTGAAGATCAGTGTCACGGTTATCTAACATTATATTCCTTTTCCACGCCACGTTCTCCAACCGCGATGATAAGCTCTATGTCGTTCGATGAAGCGTATTCCATACTTTGTTGTAGGTTCCTCATGCAGACATCTAACTCTACGTTATTCCCTGCTATTCGCAGATCTTTTGCTATCTGTAAAGCCTTTGCATAGGCTTCTGCGTTAAGCGGTAAAACTAAGGTATTTTTTGCAGGGTTTTTGTAAGGATCGAAATGTTTTGAGTTTTCTCTAATGTAACTAATCAAATATTCCAAGTTATAGGCGAAACCCAAGGCAGGCATCTTTTGTCTGCTGCCAAGAGAGGCAGCTAACTCATCGTATCTCCCGCCGCCGCCAAAAGAAATTTCACCCGTCGGGTCGGTTAGTTCAAAGACAATGCCAGTGTAGTAAGACATCCCGCGAGCCAGGCCGAAATCTACCACTACGGACGTGTCGCCTATATCACCCGCATTTAGTAGATTTAGAACTTGTTCGAGTTTTTCCAATGAAATGGACATTAACCCGTGTTCCTTAAGGAGAGATTTTGTTCTCTCTAAGCAGTCTTTCGGATCTCCAGTTACGGTAGCTAGGGTACTGACGATCTCAAGAGCAGAGTTCATTTTGGATGAGTCTTGGTCTCCCCACATTTTACGTAGAAGTCTTTCAGTTATTTGATTGGGAGTACGTCGTCCCAGTGATCCCATATCGTCTCTTGTCAACATCTGAGCAATAATCTGACGAGCTTTAGTTTCACTCATTAGACTCACATCGTCTATATCGATAGTTGGCTGTTTTTCTGGCCCAAGTAAGCCAAACGTTTTTGCTTTTTCTTTGACCTGCAAAAGAGCATTACCACCCTTCTGCAAAGTCCCTATCTGGTTCATAATAAACAGTTTTCCGCGGTCAGATAATCCAAAATACTCCAATATTTGGCTGAAGATGTTTAGATCAGTAATGACTAATCGGGGATGCTCCACCCCCAAGGTTGATAGACCAAGACAACTGAGAGATAGAACTTCGCTGTCTGAACGGGGATGGTCAGAGCCCATCAACTCAATTCCGGACTGATGGAAGTGATGGTTCTCTCCCGTTTCGAGGTCCAATCTAAATACAGGTCCGCTGTACTGCAATCTGGATGGTAGTGGGGGAAGAGTTTCGCCTTCTATACAGTGGCGAACTATGGATGATGTGAATTCTGGCCGTATGCTAACCTGTCTACCATGGGGAGTGCTAAAAGAATACATTTGTGTAGTTATCTCTCCTCCACCCTTCCGCACGAACAAGTCTGTAGGTTCAAGTATTGGGGTCTCTATAAACCGATATCCATGACTAACAAATACATCTGAAAGGGCTTTCTGAACCGATTTTAAAATTGTCCAGGACTTCCCGGTGATGTCTTCGATTCCACGGAGCTTAATAGATTTGGTCATTACACTAGATCCAAGATTTGTGGGATATATTTTATAATAGGGCCAGGTATGGCTTCAACTGGACTTTATATAGAATTGAGTTTAACAAATTGTTCTCAATCGGAAATAGGGGAATGTCTGTTCATATTATAGGCGTTGCTAGAAATACAGGTATCACTCGGTCCGTTCTTCTTTGACAGTCATCGTAAGGAGGAAATGCCTTTACTGCTAACTGCCACAGACGTTGTTTTTCTATCGGGTCCAATATCTCATGTGCTTCCATAGCATAGACGTCAGATCTATCGCGAATCTCAACGGTGGGGTTCGACTTTAGATTATGATACCAAAGAGGGTGTTTAGGAGAGCCTCCTAGAGACCCCACCAGTATGTAGTTTTTGCCTTCAACTACCCTCATCAGTGGTGATTTCCTAATAGCGCCTGTTCTTCTGCCGATACTTGTCATTATTATGACTGGGAGATCTCTTAGCGTTGTGGCGGTGGTTCCATTGCTTTTTTCGTATTCCCTAACTTGTTTAGCAACCCATTCAATTGGGCTCGGAATATACCTATTCATGTCAATTATCCCAATTTTTACGAGGCCGTTAAGCCTCAAGAGTTTTTAAGTTTAGTCCGTTTCGGTGAATGATGATATCATGTGTCCATAGGTTTTCATATCAAGTAAGCATTTCATAGATATTCAGGTTAATCGACTTAAAGAATGAAAGAAGTAAGGAGCCTCTCTTGAAATTATTTGGGTGGAGTAGGACGAAATTCGTTGATTGTCCTTCATGTGGAGTAACTATTGGAAAGGAATTATCGAATTGTAATAAATGTGGGATGACATTCGAAACGCGCCTGGATGCTGGAAATGTTGGTGAAGCAATTGATCATTACAAAAAAGGAATTCGTGAACAGAAATCAGGACGTCATGAACAGGCTATAGAATATTACACAGTGGCGATTGAGCTTTTACCAACTTATACCCTTGCATATAATAATAGAGGAGTAGCTTATCAGGAATCGGGAAAGATTGAAGCCGCTTTATTAGATTATGAACAGGCAATTAGACTGCAACGAAAACTTGCTGTGGCATATTATAACAAGGGAGTCGCCTACAAAATTCTTGGCAAACTAGAACATGCACTGATTAATTTTGATGTCTCTATACGCTTTAATTCAGACTTGGCCGTAGCATATGATCACAGGGGAGCGGTTTATCAGTCGTTGGGTAAGTATCTTTATGCAACCCAGGATTTTAATAAAGCGAGACGCCTCAAGACACACACGAGTTAGACTGAGATATTCACTACATCACAATAATAGGGTGAATTCAATTCTAATACACAATTAGCTAAGACTAATCTGATTTCCTGGTTAGCCGCAGAATACGAGTTAAAATCAAGCCTAGGACTATAACCAATATGGTCACTACGGATGGTAAAAGCCATGGATATCGGCCCGATAATGGTTCTACAGCCCTTCGCTCGAAATTTACGTTGGGTTGTTCTGTTCCCAGCTGAGCTAAACTTATGTTCTCAATATCGAGATGGGGTATGATTTGTCCCAAGTCGTACTTCGGGCGGGTTCTTTCGAATGGGTTGCCGTAATATATGTTATAGCGAGAGTCCGACTTAACTTCGAATATCAGCAGTCGTTGTAGTCCGTGAACCTTGATCGTTTTGATATTGATAGGCGGCGAATCGCCGTTTAGAAATGTAAGCTTGAGGTAGCGGTTAGTGATTTCTGGATACAACAAAACGAGCTGCTGTTCCCTGACTTTTCCGGTGTTGTAAACAAATATTTCACGATTTTGGTCGATTAGAGTCCAATTAGTTGCATCAGGACTGGATTCTATATTGACCTTTCTGTTGAAGTTTGTGTCTGATGTGAAAATTTCCATCCGACTTGTGGGTATTCCCTCTGAATTCAAGTCAATAATTATTTGACTAGATTCAGGTTGCTTTGCGTTTTCCTGAGACGACATTGATGAGTGATAGGTTCTATATTTTGCCGGGGTTTTCTGGAGCAGTGAGATAGTTGCTCCCTGGATTTCTAATGGAGAGTCCTTGTTATCAAATATCGTTATCCGAAGGAAACTTGACGAGCTCGTGGGGTATGTCAAGTTGGTATTTCGATGATTTGCCACGCTTTTAGAAACATCGATATCATATATTTGTGCGTTATCCTCGGCAGTGGCCCAAGTTAGCAAGTCGTTGGTTGTTTCAACTTTTACTTTCCTAACGAAATCAGTTGAAGAGGTAACAATTTCCAATTCGTTGTGGAGACTGTTTTCAGATCTGACTTTTACTACAAAAGAGGTATGGCTATTTGTTACAGTTACTATATCTCTGATCTCTGACTGAAGTAGTTGGTAGCTTTTTGAGCCATCGTTTATCAACAATTCATAAGGAATCTCTGCGTTATTTGATTCGTCTATGACTCTAAGGTCCGTTAAATTATCTTGGCTGTTTGCGTAGATATGTTCATCAGGTTCAAAACCCATAAATCCGCTGAGGCCAATGTCAGCAGGAAAAACAATCCGCTTTGAAAATTCCCAATCCTTCAGTTCAAAATTGGCTTGCACATTTTTTATAGGTGTTAATACAAGGAAGAGCACGAAGAAAATTAACGCAACCGAGAAAACAAGAAAAGCCTGCACGTCGCCTTTAGTTTTGACCAAGGAAGAACTCCTTTATGGTCGTCTGATGCTTTTGATAAACAAATCCAATACTCAGAAGTAACAATCCGAATGATATAAATGCAACCACGCTGTACTCCCTGTCGAGTTGCAATGAATCAATCAAGAACAATTTTAGTATGGCTACCGCGAGGATAACTAATGCTCCCAATCGTATTCGTTTTGAATGCATTAAACCGCCTATTGTTAGTCCAATTACTGCATATGTGGCCCACAGTAGACTGAGCGATAAGAGTTTGGCATTTTCCCTTGTGTTTTCTTCAAAACTTGTGTTGTCAAAATATCGAATTGCCTCGGCACTGATAATCCACAACGAAAAGAAGCTAGCGATAGCTGACAAAGCGGCAGAGAAAGAGGCCTCCCATTTTTCACTAATTGGTTCGTATCGCAGGTAAAAATAACTACTCAGGTATACGCACACTATAGAAATAATAAATGTAAAGATTCGCTCATTGAATAGTAGTCTAAATGTTTCTGGTTCCGGGAAGGTTTCGTAAGCTATCAATCTAAAAGCCACGATTGGTATTAACGCCAATCCAAATATACGGATCTCTTTGTATTTCAAGTAGAAACCACCATAGATTAGAGAGGCAGCCTTTACTGCCAGTGCGACGGTAACCCAGCCTCCGTCAAACTGGATAGGAATGGTTATCCCTAGAAATGTTAAGGCAGATAGTAATAGGAATATGGTTGTTCGGTTAGAAACCCCACCACGTTTGATTGACGCATAGGCTATTAGGCCATACAGGGCTGCCAAGCTAAGGGATACTAGTGGTAGCCAGCCAAGATATTGTTCTTCAAGTAAATCGTATGTTATTGCAAAATATATAGCCGCGTTCATGGTCATTAATCCAAGGTCTGTATATTCTGGTACCTTGCGCCAAATCAAATGAAATACTGTTGTTGCTCCAACAAAGATTAAAAATATTAGGGTTAGTCCTGTTTGCAAAATAGTAAGGGATAATTCTTCTCTCTGATCTATGTAGGTGCCTACCAAACCATAGGATCCTACGGCTGCTATCAGTGTTATCCAACGCCAATTTTTGAGACTGGCTAAGACCAATACTCCTAAGTCAAGAATAAGAATGTAAGGTAACATCAAGCGAGGTTCTGGAAGGTCACTGTTTAGGAGAAGCGGAGTAGCTAGACCCCCCAGCACGGCCAATACCGCAAGAGGCAAGGCATCATAGCGGATGGAGAGCGCAGCGGTTGTAACAGTTACAATTATAAGCAGACAGAATGCTACATAAGCGTGGATCAATTCGTGGATACCGAACGCCGCAAATATAGAGGCATAAAGTATGGCAATAGCGGTACCACTAACACTTTGAGACCAGATTCTATATTTCCTTTGCCAATATTCACCGATGAGCAAAAGAAATATTCCCGTGCTTATCCCTATCGCCACTTGACCAGTAGCCTCGATCCAATGATTATCGAATGCTAATGCTAGAAAGAATGCTATTCCGATAAGAATAGCTAACCCCCCAATCCTCGCGAACCAGTTACCTGGTATCTGTTCCCAGTCAAATAATTTTCTTGTTTGTAGTTGTGTTTTACCGACTTGAGGGGTGGATAATCGCTCGGAATTTGTTGGTGTTTCCGCTGATTTGGATTTGACAAGACCACTGTTGCCACTTGTGACCATATGAAGTTTTTTCCTAAGTTCATCTACTTCTTTTCGGAGCTTAGATACCTCTGTAGCAATAGCGTTAATGGAATATTTATCGGATGATTCGTTATTTTCCTCTACAGGTTCGGCGTCCTTAGGCGTAGATGTGGATCCTAGTTTTGATAATTCAGCTCCGCAATGTATACAGAATCTGTTACCTTGCTCATTAGGTTTGTCGCAGATTGTACAGTTTCTAAAATTCATAATTGATCAATTATTTGTGAGACTGTTGGATGAATCATGTTCTGTTAAGCATGAACTTAGTTATCTATTTTTTCCCCATTAAAAATATACTTAGAATTGAACATGGGGGTGGAGTTTTCACTATAAAAATCTGCTAGGTAAGGGGCTATTTCCTGTCTGAGGGCACTTAGTTCCAATTTGACTGGATCTAGGGGGATCTTTGCTATTTTACCAAGTTCTCTATAGAGACCGACTTTGTCGAACTTAGTAAATTTTCTGTCATCCATCACCACTTCCCCTTCCACTATTACTGTATCTATGTCTATTCCACGGCCCCGGTATAATATCGCGTCGAGAGTTGGAACATTTGGATCAAGAAATGGGTATTCAACGTGATCTAAGTTCATTAGTATTACGTCACAGGTCATACCACGTTCTAATGATCCTATTCTGTCGTCCCAACCTACTACTTTAGCGGAATTTATTGTACTCATTTTGAATACCTGACTAGCTGTAAGTGGAGGGATGCTAACGCCGGGCAGCCTATGTACTTTGTGTAGTAGTTTCATCTCCTGAATCATATCCTTGTCGTCGTTTAGTCCGACTTCATCCGTGCCCAGAGCCATAGTAATTTTCTTATCAAGGAATCTATAGACAGGCGTCATACCTGCTTGAAGTCGGAAATTTGAAGTAGGATTGGTAGAGACAGATACGCCATGGCCCGCCATTATTTCTATGTCTTGGTCACTGACCCAAACACTATGGACGCAATCTAGCTTTGGGCCTAAGAAATCCAAGTCATTCAGGTGTTGTAGTGGCGATTTGCCCCAAGCCCATAATCCGTACAGTAATTGGTTATACCATTCTTGTAGATGAATGTGCATGGTGGTTCCGTGTTTCACAGCAAGGTCTCTTAACTCAACTAGTAAATCGTCTGAGCATCTGTGTACATTTCCGGGAGCGACATTTATACGCAATCTTGCGTCTAAATCAGAATATCTTTTAAACACGTCCTCATTTCGAGCAATTAATTCTTCCACAGGAAGATGTTCGTTATCAAAGAAATTTGTAAACCGTCGTTGTAGACTAACCGGAAGTCGCTCCGCGAATTCTTTTTCACCGCCATTAGGACCTGCAATGATTGTATTTTGATTAACTATTTCGGGAGCATAAGCTACTCGCATTCCTGAATCTAAATAAGCTTTTATGACTTTTTCAGTTGATATTTCGTCTAATGGGTCTCTACCCCTACCCGGGTCGTAAATGACCTGAACCGTCGTAGTCCCTGTCTCTATCATTTGCATGGCTCCGTACAGATGTTCTAAATATGGATCAACATCCCATGCTCCCTGAAAACTATGCGGGTCTGTTGTACGGTCCGTCTGGCCTAATTGGAGAAAGGAAAATCCCTGGTGGTAGTGTGAGTTTACGAGTCCTGGTAGAATTGCTTGTCTTTCAGATCCAATCACATCTAGTTCGGGATATCGTGCTCTTAATTCATGAAAAGGAGCAATTTCCACAACCTTTCCATTACGTTGATGAAGTCCATGCTTATATAACACGGATACGCCGTCGGAATTCACATGTGCGGTAACAAGGTATTTCCCTCTTATTAGGAATTCACTCATGATTTAGATCTCTCCCAATAATCAAGTTTGGCACGAATAAGAACTAATATCCTGGTTAGCGCATCGGTCGTTATCAAGCTCGGGATAGCTAATCCATCTACCGAGCTCAAACTCCCGTGATGCGCAGACCGATTACGCTTTCTTTATCGTCGTCTTTCTTAAAGAAAGTCTACAATGTCTGGTTTATTATAGATTTAATCTCTCGTACGTTTGTCAGGCTTGGATATATACCCCCTGCTTCAGCCTTGTCCCAGACTTTTTCGCCGTTGAAGCGCACTTCAAAGCGTCCTCCATCACTTGGGGTTAGGCTAATGGCGGCATCCCCACCATATGCTTGGAAAAATTCGCTGACCATCCAGGCAGCGGTGCCGTGGTGGCCTCAGGGTACGCAATACAAGATGTCAATTGTAAATTTGCCTATCATTTTAATCTCTCCTCAATGGATTTATGATTTCTTGGCCATCGCCTGGTTGTTGAAAGAGAAGCGATGTGTGAGAATTCATTACTTAGAGATAGCCCCCAGCATACGAAAAACGCTGGTATTATTCAATCCGTCATAGACGCTCTTGTGGCTAATTGAAAATCGCTTGGTTATTTTTTGTTGCTGGCATTGAATGCTTGTTGTGCCCGCAGCCTGAAGGAACTATTCGGAAATATGTCTGTAGCCTCGGCGATTTGACAGGTTTTACTTCGTATGGCCTAATATTGGACTCTCATACCAAACAAAAACGTATGACTACGGAAATGAGAAAAAAGAAATGCAGGGTTTGTAGATTCGATCTATGAAGTTTCCTGTGGATATAGAAAGGTTGTCTTGCGTATTACAAATTTAGCTAAGAAGTTCAAATATCATCCTGGATTCTTTCTAATAAGAATTTGTATTATCGGAGTCTTTTTGATAGCCACGGCTTGTGATAGCGGTAACGAAGATCCAGTTTTGAATACTCCTACCCCAAGTCCGACCCCGGCAACGTTTGAAGAATTGATAGATTTAGGGAATGCCAACCTGGAGAGAACGTTTTACGCTAGTGCGGTTAAAGCTTTCGAAGCTGCCTATAGGATTAACCCAGATGATCCGGAAGTTTTCTTGTTGAGAGGAATAGCGTACAACAGGCTTGGTGAATATAAGTTGGCTATCGCTGACTTTAATCAGGTGATAAGAATGAATCCGGAAGAAGATGAAGCTTTTTACGAAAGAGGATCGGCTTTCGGAAACCTGAATAGTGTCACCAAAGCTCGAGACGATTTTTCTCGGGCTATCGATATAAACCCTCGAGACCCCAGATATTTCAATGCCCGAGGGTTTGGCTATGCCTCGACAGGGAAATATCAAGAGGCCTTAATTGATTACGATAAGGCTGCACTGCTCGACCCCAGTTTTGGAATAGTCTACGCTAATAGAGCAGTTGTTAACGCAATTATTGGGGATGATGAGGCAGCTGATAGAGACCTTATACTTGCTGATGATACTGGTGTCGGGTCTGATATACTAAAGGAAGAAATACGTCTGATAAGATTGCAGAGGGATTCAGTGTCTGTGAATTCAGAATATCTCAATCGTTGGTGATGGCTTTTCAGGTTCTCAACTTGGTTTCTAATACTATAGTTTGATAATTCCGACGCTAGCATTCTGCCACATTAAAACATTCACATACATTGAAAAACCATGAAAGTAACATAGCAATAATAGTTAACTATCTTAGTGTTCAGATGGTTTGTAACGGTTGTGGTACCAGGATACGCTATGGTGATTATGAGTGTCCTCATTGTGGAAGAGACTTGGAAGACGAGATGCTCAACTGGGCTTTTGGATTGATCAAGTTGCTTACCTCTTGTTGATTGACATACATGGCAGTCCACTGCAAAATGTTCTCGTCGATCTCCCTTCTTAATCAGACATTTATTACATATAATTTTCCGGGATATCTAAATGAGTAAATTCTTAAAAACCTTGGAAAAAAGAACAAAGTCCTCGCCCGTTCCAATAGGATTTGGTTCTTCACTAAACGATGGCCAGAAGTCTACTATGGTCCTGGTTGGTCTAATTTCAAACCAGAATGCTAAGAACCTTAAGTTGGCTAATCAATTCGAACTTGATGCGATATTGCTACATATCGACAAGCCAGGACAGGGGTTATCTAAGACCGTCGATGCACTCGATGGAAAACCGCTGGGGATTCAAATTGAGACACTGAGTAGCAAGCAATCGTCTAGTTTGGTTAGGTCCGGGTGCGATTTCTTTGTCCATACATTGGCACAAACTGAAGTAGATGCCTTATATGAAGGAGATGCCGGCTACGTTCTCGAGGTTGATCTAGGTATTAGTGAACACGACTTGCGGGCACTGGATTTACTACCCATAGACGCAGTTCTCGTTTCCCTAGCTAGCACGAGTTGCCCTCTGAGCCTCTCTAATATATCCGATATCGTTTCTATAAGGGTTATGTTTGAAAAATTCTTGCTTGTTGAAGTTTCGAGTAAGATTTCGGCGAAGGAGATCGAGACATTGAGGGATTCTGGAGTCGACGGGATAGTGGTTGACATAACTCATTCAGATGAACAGAATATTTTGTCTTTGCAACAAACCATGAATAGCCTGCCGAGACAGAAACAGCAGCGACGAAATGGGAATTCTGGTACGGTGTCTCTAACTAGACGTTCAGCTGGAGATTTCGATTAGGCTACTTCACCCATCTATTGGTCGGTGTTGATAGCTTTCTCGATGGATAAGGGGTAGTTCATGAACAAAATAGGGATCATTGGTACTGGTTTAATAGGCACATCTCTTGGCATAGGAATCAAGCGCTCCATCCTTAACAATATAGAAATTACAGGAGTGGACCTGGAGCCCTCGTCTTCCAAGCGGGCAAAGAAAATGGGTGCCTTGGATAAAGTTGTACGAACTATGGCAGAGGTGGCTAGAGAGTCGGATATCCTGTTTATATGCACACCGGTTATGGTCATAAAGGATGTTTTAGAAATCGTAGGGCCTGAGCTGAAGGAAGGGTGTTTAGTGACAGATACCGGCGGAACAAAACTCGAGGTCATGCGTTGGGCAGACATGTTTTTGCCAGATGGTGTTGATTTTATTGGAGGACATCCAATGGCTGGGAAGGAGTCACATGGTCCTGTTAACGCTGATCCTGGTATTTTTGATGGAAAAGCTTATTGTGTAGTTCCTAAATCCGGAGCGAGTATTCAATCCGTAGATGCACTGCTTAAAATAATAAAATCATTGGGAAGTACTCCATTTTTTATCGACGCAGCTGAACACGATAGTTTTGTAGCTGCGGTGAGTCATCTACCATTTATTGTTGCCGCTTCTTTGGTTAATACTACTAGTGATAGCCCTCAGTGGGGAGATATAAGTAAATTAGCGTCCACAGGATTTCGAGGTGTCACCCGTTTGGCGTCAGGGGATCCCGCCATTCACAGGGATATATGTCTAACAAATGGAGACTCTATTGGGCATTGGTTAACTCAATATATAGCACAACTAGAATATGTTAAACAGCTTATAGATTCACGTGATTCTGATAAACTTGACGCGTTGTTTGAAGGTGCTTTGGAAAAGAGAGGACTTTGGCTGAGCGGATTAAGCTTCCCAGAATCTTTGCCAAGAACAGACTTTCCATCCGTTCCTAGCTTCAGTCAAATGTTGTTCGGAGAACGCATCGCGAACAAGTTATTTAAAGCGGATAGAAAGCAGCCTAAGAAGGATGATAGTTAAGCTTGACACAGCGAATACAAACCCCGGGGAGTCTCCAAGGAGTGATTAATGTGCCTGGAGATAAGTCTATATCTCACCGGGCTCTCATGTTCAACGCTATAGCTACTGGTAGTGCCCACTTATCAGGGCTCCCCACTGGGTTTGATGTTAGGTCAACCATTCGGTGTTTACGGTCACTGGGAACCAATATTGAAACAATGGCTGGAATGGATGGGGTTTTTATAGAAGGCAAGAGTGGGCTATTTGATCAAAGCATAGATATTCTAGATTGTGGTAACAGTGGGACCACGATGCGTTTGATGGCAGGGTTGTTGGCGGGTCAACCGATTCTTTCTGTCTTGACAGGAGATGAATCTCTTCGGTCAAGACCTATGGGAAGAATCGCTAAACCATTAGAGCAGATGGGTGCGACGGTTACAGCAAGTAAAGATGGTAATTTCCCACCATTAGTTATTAAAGGAGGAGATTTAAAGGGGATAGAATACACGTTACCTATTGCCAGTGCGCAGGTGAAGTCAAGTATTCTCTTAGCTGGGCTTACGGCTGACGGTCCTACAGTGTTACATCAGCCTGCTCTATCAAGGGATCATACAGAACGAATGTTTCATAGTATGGGTGCTTCTGTACAACAGAATGGTATGGACTTAGTTATTTATCCCGGGAACTTACATTGTGTAGATATAACAATACCCGGTGATATTAGCAGTGCGGCATTCTGGTTAATTGGTGCAATTTGTCATCCAAATGCTGAAATTCGTATAAACAATGTAGGTGTGAATTCGGGACGGACGGGAATACTTGAGATTCTAGAACATATGGGCGCGAATGTGTCGGTTACTAATCAACGTTGTGAGAGTGGAGAGCCAGTTGCTGACCTGATTGCCAAGTCCAGCTCACTTGACGGCGTGGAAATATATGGAGATATAATCCCGAGAGTCGTGGACGAGCTGCCAATTTTGGCGCTAGCGGCATCGTTTGCCAAAGGGATTACCATAGTGAAAGATGCACAGGAACTTAGAAAAAAAGAATCAGATAGAATAGCAACAACTGTGGAACAATTGTCGAGATTGGGGGTTAAGATAGAAGAAAGGCACGACGGATTTATGATAACGGGATCCGGTAAATTGTCTGGTGGTCAGGTGTGGAGTGGAGGAGATCATAGATTAGCTATGTGTTTAGGTATTGCGGGACTCCTTTCGTCTGATCCAATCACAATTGAAGGAGATGATGCTACTGTTGTATCCTACCCAGAGTTTTGGGAACATCTATCAGTCTTAAGTAAGGTTTAAAGAGTATTATGCTGGGATCTGGATCTTTTGTAGATTTTGGCCAACCTTTGGTGGTTGTTGTCTCAGGACCATCTGGAGTGGGCAAAGATGCCGTGTTCGGGTATATGAAGAATTTGGATAGGAACTGGCATTTTGCCATCACCGCTACCACAAGGCCGCGTAGGAGAACAGAGATAAACGGTGTAGACTACCTATTTCTCGACTATGATGAATTCTCTAATATGCGTGAAGAGAACCAGTTTCTTGAAATCGCCAATGTTTATGGGAATTGGTATGGGGTTCCCAAACAACAAGTCAAAGATGCCTTAGATAGAGGCCAGGATGTTTTACTAAAGATTGATGTACAAGGTGCTGACTCTATCAGGCGTATAATACCAACCGCAGTGACTATATTTTTAGCCCCCCCTTCGCTGGAAGAATTGGAGCGAAGGCTTAAGTTCAGGAAAAGTGAGACAATCATGGATATCAGAACTAGAATTGAGGCGGCACAGGGGGAATTAGATGCTATTAATAGGTTCGATTACAAGGTTATTAACTCAAACCAACGTCTCGATCTAGCTGCGTTTTGTATTGATTCCATTATTACCGCCGAAAGATGTAGGATAGCCAGACCCCGAACGGAATTTTTTTGATATGAATAACTTTTCTTTGCTTAGAGAATTTGTGCTATGGTATTGGCCAGATGGGCGAGGGCAGATTTTATGACGACCGAACTTAGACCTAGGCTTCCAAGTTGGCTGAAGGTTCCTATGCCAGGAGGCGAAACGTATCGCCAACTGAAGACTCTAATGCGTGGAGCTAAACTTCATACGGTGTGTGAAGAAGCCCGGTGTCCCAATATAGGAGACTGTTGGGAGCGTAAGAGCGCAACATTTATGATTCTAGGTGATACTTGTACCAGACGTTGTCACTATTGTGCCGTAAACACTGGACGTCCTGGAGGAATAGACGTTGGGGAACCCGAACGTTTGGCTAGGACAGTAGAGCGTATGGGGTTACTTTACTGTGTTATTACGTCGGTTAATCGAGATGACCTAGGCGACGGTGGTGCATTTATTTTCTCTATGTGCATAAAACGCATCAGGGAATATTCTCCTAACTGCAAGGTCGAAGTTTTAATACCAGATTTTGCTGGTAACAAGTGGGCACTTAGGAAGCTGATTAAAGCGAAGCCAGACGTTTTGAATCACAATTTAGAAACCAGTAAAAGAATCTTTAAAAAAGTGAGACCAAAGGGAAATTATAAAAGATCGTTAGAATTATTGGCACTGTCCAAGGAACTCGACCCAGATATACCAACCAAATCGGGCATCATGATTGGCTTAGGCGAGGATTTTGAAGAGATCGTCGAGACCATGGCAGATTTGAGAACTCATGGATGTGATTTACTTACGATAGGCCAATATTTACGGCCTTCCAAAAAACACTGGCCAATTAGTAAATTCTACAAGCCGAGTGAATTCGATGATCTGAAACGAATCGGTATGGAAATGGGTTTTAGCCATGTGGCTGCTGGACCGCTCGTACGAAGTTCTTATCACGCTGATGAGCAACACCTCGCGGCTAAGATTTAGACGTCCCTTTTTAGGACAGGTTTCATGATCCTTGATAAAAAGGCAGATATTGTCTTCCGAAACGTAAGATTTGCCAATTCGGTTCGGATTAATTCAATAGCGATTAAGAATGGCAAGATAATTTTGGTGGGAACTGATAAGGAAATCCGTGATGTGACTGGATACCACACAAAATCAGTGGATTGCCAAAATATGGTTATGGTGCCTGGATTTCACGACGCTCACCTACATATTTTGAGATTAAGTGCAAATCTAACAAGGCTATATTGCGGACCAGAAAGAGTTCAAAGCATTATTGGAATAAAGAAAATGCTTGAGGCTGAATCTCGAAAAACCCCACAGGATCGTTGGATTAAAGGCTGGGGGTACGATCATAAATTGCTTCTAGAAAAGAGGCATCCCAATCGTGAAGATTTGGACCAGGCAGTGCCCAATCATCCTGTGCGTTTAGATCATATATCCGGTCATGCCACAGTCATGAATACGTTGGCTATGAACAAACTGGGTTTTTCGGAATATACGGTCGACCCTCCGAATGGTGTAATTGACCGGGAAGCGGAATCTGGATTCCCTAGTGGCTTATTCCTGGATATGGGCGAATATATTGGTAAATCAATGGTTTCACATAGGGATCAAACTGAACTTCAACAAGGAATTATTCTAGCAAACCAGTTGTTGATTTCCAGGGGTATAACAGCCGTCCAAGATGCTGGAGTTGGTAATAACCTAGAACGATGGAATTTTGTTAAACGACAAAAAGAATTGGGCCTCCTTGATCCCCAAATTACCATGATGGTTGGATATGAGTATTGTGAGGAATTTCGACAGAAGGCAATTGTAGAGAAATTAGATATTACGGGACTGCACCTTGGACCAGCTAAATTAATGCTGTCTCTTACTACAGGAAATTTAGTTCCCAGTCTAAAGAGTCTTACAGATACGATAATTCGCCTTCAATCAAACGGATGGCAAGTTGCAGTACATGCGGTAGAACAGGAAGCAATAGAATGTGCCGCAAAAGCTATCTCTTCCGCAGGTAAAATAAAATATGGGACAAGGCATAGAATAGAGCATTGTTCTGAAGGAGATCCGAAATCACTTTCTTTAGTGAAGGATAGCGGAGCGATAGTCGTAACAAATCCTGGATTTGTTTACCATTTTGGAGAAAGATATCGTAAGGAACTCGACTCAAATTTAATAGGTCATCTTTATCCTGCGAGGAGTTTGGAGGATTGGAAAATTCCCTGGTCTATTGGATCGGATGCTCCGATGATAATGCCTGATCCTATCCTAGATATTTATACTTGCATTACACGATTCTCAAAACATCGAAATACCATAGGAGAAGAACAGATAATTTCAGTATCAAGAGCCTTAAAAGCCTATACATATGGGGCAGCATACAGCTGTTTTCAGGAGGGATATTTGGGTTCTATAGAAAAGGGTAAATTTGCTGATTTGGTACTCTTGAGTAACGATCCAACAGGTTTAGGAGATTATTCACCCACGGACGTCAAGGTAAAAATGACCGTTATACGAGGTAGAGTGGTATACGAAAACTAGACCTAGTTATGACGTTTCGTTATATAGTATGAAAGTAGCTCCAATGATTTCTTAGGACCTGACTCTGGTAGGTCAGCTAAATTGTCCCTAGCTTTTTGACAATATTGTTCAGCCTCAGCATAACATTTTTCTATTATGTCAGAATCTTGGATCATGCCCAATATTTTGTTTATCGGGACCTTGCTTTCGGGGTTCGAAAAGACCTCTTTCAACGTGATAGATATACTGGGTTTCGGGCCCAATTCCATCAATAACAATGTTGGCAGAGTGATGATCCCTTGTATCAGGTCGTTTCCAACTGGCTTGCCAAGCTGTGCTGAGGTCGCTTGAACATCTAGCACATCATCCACAATTTGGAATGCCATCCCTATGTTATACCCATAGTTGTTGAGTTGTTTCACTTGCCATTCTTCGGCTCCTCCAAGAATTGCACCAGCTTCTGAAGCCGTCCTAAACAAGGATGCAGTTTTCCGGTAAATTCTGTCCTCATAAGTTTTTCGATGTTGTTCTATGCTGTGGCTTGTGAAGAATTCCATTATTTGGCCGCTTGATAGTTCCATAATGGTCTCAGAAAACCTTTTGATAACTCGTATGCTCTCCGTATCGCATACAAACCGAGCTGAGGTAGCAAATATGTAGTCCCCAAGGAGTATGGCTATATTTTGACCCCAATGACTACTGATAGTTTCTTGCCCACGCCGGAGGGTTGAATTATCCACGGTATCGTCATGAATAAGAGTAGCTATGTGTAGTAGTTCTATCGCGATCGCCATGGAGATTGATTTGTCTGATTTATTTGAGTTAAGTTTGGATGCAAGGAGTGTTAATGCCGGTCTCAATCCTTTCCCTCCACGCTCGAAAAGATAGGCTACTAGATCGTGCATATGTTGTTCTTGTCCCTGAACTAAACCTTGGATTCTAGATTGCACTTCCGTCATATCCTGGAGTACAGGTTCGTAGATTTCGTAGATCTGGTTGTTAGGTTCCTTAGTCAAAACCTTTCCTAAGAGGACTGTTCCTCAAGTTGTTTTCGCTGTTGGATAGTAATAGCGGCATCAAGTTTTTTGAATAGAGGTTGTGGTGATGGGAAAATTTGGCCTGGTTTTATGGCATTCAGTTTCCATCCGCTGTCTTGTATAGCACCATCATTACCAAGTTGTTTATGTAGGGATTGCGAACTGAATGGGAGAAACGGATACATCAGAGTTCGCAGGCATGAAATGACGTTTATACATACCCATAATGTGGTAGCAGTTCTTATCGGATCAGTTTTTATTGTCTTCCACGGGGCCCTAAAGTCAATGTATCGGTTGGCGGCTTGCGCGAGGTTCATGCCTACACCAAGGGCATCACGGAATTTACAAGTTTCGAGCTTTTCCCCAGCTTGTTTAAGACTTAGAGATAGCATTCCCATTAGGTCATTGTCATCCTCTTCCATACTACCAGGCGAAGGAAATTTTCCGTTAAAATGAGTATAAGTTAACGTGAGTACCCTATGGACAAGATTGCCATAAGTAGCGACTAATTCGTGGTTATTTCTTGATACAAAGTTATCCCAGGAAAAATTGGTATCACTTGTTTCAGGCATAGTGGCTGAAAGCACATATCTGAGAGGTTCAGGGTCGAAAGTTTCTAGGTATTCTGGCAGCCAAATAGCCCAATTACCGCTAGTTGATAATTTAGCCCCCTCTAAATTTAAGAATTCGTTAGCGGGCACGTCGTAGGGTAAGTTCATAGAACCTACTCCGAGAAGGATAGATGGCCATATGATTGTGTGAAATGGAATATTGTCTTTACCCATGAAGTAGAAACTTTTTGTTGAAGAATCTGTTAAGAACGGTTTCCAAGCGTCGGGCTCTTTGTTATTTTTTGCCCATTCTTGCGCTGCGGACCAGTATCCTATCACCGCTTCAAACCACACGTAAATCCTTTTATTGTTGAACCCGTCTAATGGAATAGGGATTCCCCACTCAATGTCTCTGGTGATAGCTCTATCTTTCAAGCCGTCTTCAATGAATCGCTTCGAAAAATTTAGGACGTTTGGTCTCCAATGATCCAACCTTTTTATCCAATTCAGCAATGAGTCTTCGAATGCAGTAAGTTTCAAGAAAAAATGTTCTGATTCACGGAACTCCAATTTGCCCCCACCACGCTTCCCCCGTGGTTCAATCAAATCTGTTGGATTAAGTGTCTTGCCACATTGATCACATTGGTCACCTCTGGCCTTTTGATACCGGCAATGGGGACATTGGCCCTCGACATATCTATCCGGGAGAAAACGTTGTTCCTGCGCCGAGTAGGGTAGGAGCATAGTATCCTTGTAAATATACCCCTTTTCCATGAGTGACAAGAATGCTTGCTGTACAATTTCTATATGATTAGTGGTACTGGTTGTTGTGAATAAATCGAAGTCTATTCCCATTTTTTCCCAAGTATCCAAAAAGCTTGAGTGAAACCTATCTACGATTTCTTTAGGCTGGACTCCCTCATCTTCTGCTCTAAGTGTAATGGGGGTCCCATGCTGATCACTTCCGGAAACCATTAGTACCTGGTTTCCGACTAATCTATGGTAACGGGCAAATATATCGGCTGGGAGATAGCTTCCTGCCAAGTGGCCGAGATGTAGAGGACCATTCGCGTAAGGCCAGGCCACACCTATAAATATTCGTTCAGACATTTATTATTGGACTAATCGGTTCGACAAAGTTTGTGAATGTTAGCATGCTCACCCTAGTTAGTATACCCACGAAGCACTAAGAAAATTATGGTCAAGATAGCTTTAACCAAAGTTTGTAGACGCGGTTTTTAGGGATATTCAAAAGATCATTCAATCGTATTGCTGCATCCTTAGCAGTTAATCCCTGAGATCTGAGATATCTCAGTTCTTCCATCATAGTTTCATCACTTACTGGATTCGGATCTGTTTTGCTACCTTCTATAATTAAAGTAAATTCACCCTTCGGCTTCTGGAAATAGTTCAAAGCTTCAGATGGAGAACCTTGAAAAGTTTCTTCGTGCAGTTTAGTAAGTTCTCTACTTACGCTTATTCTCCTGTTACCAAAAGCTTCGTTAATGTCTTCAAGGGTGGATCTCATGCGATGGGGTGCTTCAAATACGATTAATGTTCGCTTTTCTGTCGTGATAGTTTGTAGGAACTTTTTGCGTTGAGATCGTGCTCTTGGCAAAAACCCTACAAAGACAAAGCTACTTGCTCTAAATCCCGACACTGAAAGTGCTGCTGTGACAGCTGAAGGGCCTGGGATAGGAATAACTTTAAATCCGGCCTCGATGACAGCTTTTACTAATTCCGATCCGGGATCGCTTATTGTCGGAACCCCAGCATCACTGACTAAAGCGACGTCACCCATCGCTAGTCGTTCCAATATTTGGGCTATGCGTTGCCATTTATTATATTCATGAAAGCTTATTAACTTGGAAGAAATATTGTAATGTTTCAATAATTTCCCCGTTTTCCTAGTATCTTCAGCAGCTATTAGATCGACTTCATTGAGATGACGAATAGCACGAATACTGATGTCTTGCAAATTGCCTATTGGCGTTGATATGACGAATAGATTTGGCAAAATTATGCATCCATAAAGACGGTATTGGTTTAGTTAAACCTTCGTATGTTATAATATCGCACGAATATGAACAAAGAGGCAAAACCCAAGATTCGTGAATAAGGAAACCAAGACCGGAATTATCCGGGACTATTCCAAACAGCCGGGCGACACAGGCTCGGTAGAAGTACAAGTAGCCGTTCTCACTCAACGCATAAGAGAACTGACTGATCACTTGCGTACTCATAAAAAGGATACACATACTCGTGTAGGTCTGCTTAAGTTAGTGGGAAGAAGACGAAACCTACTAAACTACTTAACCAACAAAGATGTAACCCGATATAAGACGCTCATCAACAGCCTTGGCTTAAGGCGCTAACTCTCAAAGTACTTTCTCAGTTCGTGTGGTTTATAGCCTTTTGAAGACAGGAGGAATGTCTTAGTTATGGTTTATTTATTAGAACGTGAAATAGGGGGCAAGAAACTGACTTTTGAAGTCGGCAAACTGGCCCAGCAAGCTAGTGGAGCTGTTACGATAAGGTTGGGTGATACCATAGTTCTTGTCACAGCTGTGATGTCAGCAACTCCTCGACCCGATATAGATTTCTTGCCACTGACAGTGGAATTCGAGGAAAAACTTTACGCAATAGGCAAAGTTCCCGGAAGTTTTTTCAGGCGTGAAGGAAGACCATCATCGGAAGCGATTTTGAGTGCTCGTTTGATCGACCGGCCAATGAGACCGCAATTTCCCAAGTCACTTCACAACGATTTGCAAATCGTTGTGAATGTACTTTCTGCGGACCGTGAAAATCCGCAAGATATCTTAGGAATTATTGGAGCGTCGGCCGCTGTATCCGTTTCAGAAATTCCATTCAATGGTCCTGTTGGAGCTTGTCGCATCGTATATCTCAACGGAGAGTTTATAGTTAATCCGACTTTTGAAGAGATAGAAGAGAGTGATTTAAGTGTAACCGTTGCTGGAGTGAAGGGCGCTATCGGGATGGTGGAGGCAGAATCGCAGGAGGTGCCCGAGGAAATTGTCTTGGAGGCAATCGAAAGGGCACAAAATATTAATGATGAAATTATCGAGATGATTGAAGAAATGGTGAAAGCTATAGGAAAACCAAAGGTGGAAACTCCTGTGGGTCAAGCTGGTGACGAACTCGATAACAAAATAGATTCTATTCTAGGGAATCGATTATCGGATGTGTTGGAAGAGGCTCCGATTAGGTCGGAACGAAGTGATCGTATAAAAGCTCTGGGAGATGAAATTCAGATAGCACTTGCGGAAGAATTCGAGGCAAAAGCTATAGCGGGTTCTTTTAAGACTCTGTTTAAACGGGAAGTGCGCGATCGGATATTGGAAAAAGGAATAAGGCCAGACGGGAGAGGTTTAGACGAAGTTAGGCCGATTTCTGTGGAAGTTGGAGAACTACCTAGAGCCCACGGAACTGGATTATTTACAAGAGGAGAAACCCAAGTTTTGAGTATTGCCACTTTAGCTTCTCTTAGCATGCGGCAGACACTTGATACTCTAAGCCCTGGTGATACGAAACGATACATGCACCACTATAACTTCCCTCCTTTCTCGGTTGGGGAAACTGGAAGAATGTTCACGGGCCGTCGTGAGATTGGACACGGTGCCTTGGCTGAACGAGCTATAGAGTCAGTTATGCCAAGTGAAGAAGAATTCCCCTACGTGATCAGAGTAGTATCAGAAGTACTTAGCTCTAATGGTAGCACCTCTATGGCCAGTGTTTGTGGTAGCTCGCTCGCCTTGATGGACGCCGGAGTCCCACTTAAGGCACCGGTTGCCGGAGTAGCTATGGGATTGATAATGGGGGATGATGGTAAATATGCTGTGCTGACAGATATTCAGGGGATGGAAGATTTCCTAGGCGATATGGATTTTAAGGTTGCAGGGACCGCTCAGGGGATCAACGCGCTACAGATGGATATAAAGATCCAGGGATTGACATATGACATTCTGAAAATAGCCTTAGAGCAGGCGAGATTAGCCAGAATCCACATTTTGGAAAAAATGAATGAGATAATCAGTATCCCAAGAGAGAATCTTAGTGCGTATGCTCCTAAGATGCATCGTATGATTATCTCAGTTGAAAAAATTGGTGCAGTTATAGGGCCTGGAGGTAAAATGATCAGGTCTATTCAAGAAGAGACGGGAACTTCTCTTGACATCGATGATAAAGGTGTAGTGATGATCGGTGGAGTGGATGCTGATGCAATCGAAAAAGCACGCCAACGGGTCGATGCTCTAACCCGCGAACTTCAAGTAGGAGATATTTTCACGGGGAAGGTTGTAAGGGAAACTAACTTTGGCGTTTTTGTTGAGCTAGTACCCGGTAAAGATGGATTGCTTAGAAAAGAAGAAATGGCTTCACAAGATAAAGACATCAATGTAGGGGATGAAGTTACAGTGGTAATTCAAGAAATTGACAACCTAGGTAGAGTAAATTTATCTAGACGGTCTCTTTTTGGTGAAGAAAGTCCTCCCAGACAATCAGGTCCCAGAAGCTATGGATCCGGCAATAGAGGAGGACAAGGACGGTCTGGTGGCCCTGGAAGAGGATATGGTGGTCGGGGACGTGATAGAAACTCCGGTCCTAGGCCTGGAAATTCCAGAGGTTCTTCTTCTGGACGTCGTGACGATCGTAGGGGAGGGCCAGGCGGTTACAGAGGTCCATCGAGCACGAGTGGAGCATATCGACGTTATAACATATAGGTTTTTGATCTGCACGCGCTTAGACCATTGGTAGAAACTTTGAAAACTTGAATGGTTTTGTCTCTGGATTATTGCTGTCCACGGAGTTACACTTTTGGTAGCTTCAGGTAGGGTGGATTGATATGAACCCAATTAGAGTTTTAGTTCATGGTGCCCTTGGCAAGATGGGTACCGAGGTAATAAAAGCAATAAACGCCGCTCCTGATATGGAGACTGTGGCGGCTGTGGACATAGGCTATTCAGGAGAGCCCAATCATAGTGGCCGCGATCGGATTCCACTCCACAATGATCTTGATTCGGCGCTGATATCTTCTAAACCGGATGTAGTGGTTGACTTTACAAATGCTGAAGGTTGTATGGCTTGTGGAGAGATTACACTTAGCAAAGGCGTTCGTATGGTTTCGGGTAGTACAGGCCTCACTGATGAAAATATGGCTAAACTTTCTCGCTTAGCGACTGATGCTGGGTCGGGTATTTTGATAGCACCAAACTTTGCTTTAGGGATGGTCGTTCTTTTGAGCCTTGTTAGCAAAGTGGCCCCTCATTTTGAATATGTTGATATCATAGAGGCACATCATGAGGCTAAAATCGATGCCCCTTCGGGTACCGCATTGGCTTTGGCTCGTGCTATGACGGACGTGAAAGAATTTTGTCGCAACGAGACAAAGATTATGAAATTGGCTGCTTCTACTGGAGGTCAGATTAAGGGAGTGGGAGTGCATAGCCTGCGGCAGCCTGGACGAAGTGCTCATCATGAAGTAGTTTTCGGAGCCCCTGGTCAGACCTTGACCTTACGCCACGATGTGTTAAGTAGAGATTGTTATATGCCAGGAGTATTGACCGCCGTAAGGAAAGTGTCTGATATAGAAGGATTGGTATTTGGATTGGAAAATATATTGGGATTATAAAGTCATGGTTAGAGGCGTAGACGTAGCCGTAGTTGGGGCAACTGGACTTGTGGGACAAGAGTTCCTACGAATTTTAGAATATCATCCACTCAGGATAAACCGGTTAAAACTTCTTGCATCTAGACGGTCGGCAGGTACGCAAATTAAGGTTCGTGGACAATCTTTATGTGTGGAGGAAACTACTCCAGAATCGTTTGATGGTATAGATTTTGCGTTTATATCCGTAAGCGGAGAAGTGAGTAGAGAGTTGGCACCCGAAGCGGTGAAAAGAGGTGCCCTTGTGATTGATGACAGTGCAGCATTTAGGATGGATCCAAATGTTCCTTTAGTAATACCTGAAGTAAATGGATCGGATGTGGAATGGCACAATGGTATTATAGCAATTCCAAACTGTTCTACTACTCAAATGGTGATGGCTATTTATCCTTTACATATGGTGAATCCTCTCAAAAGGATTCTGGTAAGTACCTATCAGTCAGTCTCAGGAGCGGGGAGTGTCGCCCTTGATGAACTACAGTCCCAAGCCAAAGGAATAGAAGTAATATCTGGGTCTCTTCCATCAGCATTTCCTTTTCCTATAGCATCAAACGTGATTCCGCAGATTGGTGATTTTGACAAGGATGGGTACAGTGGAGAGGAAACGAAAATGATTGAAGAAACCCGAAAAATACTGAAAGATCCTGATATGAAAATCTCTGCCACCTGTGTTCGTGTTCCCGTCTCTGTCTGTCATAGTGAGTCCGTGAATTTGGAATTTACTGATCCCATAGGGCTGCAAGAAGCTTATGGCCTTCTGAAAAAGATGCCAGGCCTGACAGTAATGGATGGTTCGGGAGCTAGGCCTTACCCGATGCCATGGGATCTACAGGGCACTGATGACGTTTACGTGGGAAGGCTGCGCAGAGATTTTTCAACGGAAAATGGAATAGCTTTGTGGATAGTATCAGATAATTTGCGAAAGGGAGCCGCTCTTAATGCAATACAAATTGCAGAAGAAGTGTTGAATCGCGGAGTGCTTAAAAACAACCTTTTCTGACAGGAATTCTTCTATATCAGGTATATCGAATATACCTTATATTTCACTAATAAGCACTTAAATCAATCCTTCCCTATAGCGTGTGGGCGGTACTGTATTTGAACCCATGGTTTCGCCGATAGTTACACTATCAACTGGTCCAGTATCTTATGCAGGCAGGTCAATGTGGTATTGGTCGAAAAGATTATCCAAGAAGTTCGAAGTAGCTCTATCGGGTTGGGTTAACGGTAGCCTGGGGTGTCCAACTTTTAACCCAGCTATATTAACTCCGTACTTGATGGTAATTGGGTTTGCTACAATGAAAATTCCCGTTGACATAGGAAGTAGCTTGATATGCTGTCGGGCTGCGGCATCTATATTTCCATCTACAAGGGATTGGATCATAGATTTGATTTGTAGTCCCACCAGGTGTGAGGCAACACTTATGACACCATATCCGCCTAGGCACAAAACATGGAATGTATCGGCATCGTTTCCGCTCCAAACACGAAATCCCGCCTTTGCATTTCCTATAATTGAAGCTATCTTTTCGAAGTCCCCACTCGCCTCTTTAATACCCACAATGTTTGGAATTTCGCTCAAACGTACGGTAGTCTCAGCTGACAGGGAAGTTATAGTTCGGCTGGGCACATTGTATAAAATGCATGGTAATGAAGTGTTTTCGGCAATTGTTTTGAAATGTTGATATAAGCCCTCTTGAGTGGGTTTGTTGTAATAAGGTACGACTAGAAGTACACCATCAACCCCGGCCTCTTCGGCATCACGCGTGTATTCAAGGGCTTCTTTTGTGCTATTGCTTCCTGTCCCTGCGATAACCGATCCAGTATCCATAACAGCTTCTTTAACTTCAACGAAAAGCCTTGTTTGTTCCTGTCTGGTCAAAGTAGGTGATTCTCCAGTGGTTCCAGCCACTACTAATCCGTCACTTCCAGATATTAACAAGGCTCGTGCCAGGGTTTTCGCTTGTGTGTAATCAACATCTCCTTTTTGGTCGAAAGGTGTAACCATTGCTGTTAAAAGACGGCCTATTTCTTTGGGCATGACTCTGCTCCCCATCACTTTATGAGTGATTTTATTTGGATCGTTTCGTCTCTGTGAGGACCGGTAGAAATCATGTGAAATTGACTGCCTATTAATTCTTCAAGTCGGTTAATATAGGCGACTGCTTCCCTTGGTAACTGATTTACCTTAGTTATTCCAGCGGTGGGTTTAGACCATCCACTCATTTCTTCGTACACAGGAGTACATGTTTCCAGAATTCCGCTGCTACTTGGGAAGCGATTGGTAGTGATTCCTTTAGTCTCGTATCCGACACAGATTTTGATTGGGTCGAACCCATCGAGTACATCAAGCCTGGTTAACACTAGCGAGGTGAATCCATTTATGCTTTGGCTATATTTAGCCGCTATCCCGTCGAACCATCCTATACGGCGAGCTCTCCCAGTAGTTGTACCGTATTCCCAGGCGCGTTCTCGTAATTGGTCCGCTATGTTATCAGTCATTTCGGTAGGAAATGGACCAGACCCGACCCTAGTGCAATATGCTTTAAATACACCGATAACTCCCGATATTGCCCCGGGTGGCAGACCGAGCCCTGGCAGTGATCCTCCTATTGAGGATGAAGAGGAAGTTACGTAGGGATATGTGCCGTGGTCTAAGTCTAATAGTGTTCCCTGTGCACCCTCAAGTATCAAGGTTTCGTTTCTCGATAGTGCATCGTGCAATAGCAATTCGGTGGATTGCACGAAGGGTTCTAATTTCTCAGCCCAGATCATGCATCTTTGGAAAATCTCGTCAAGATGAACAGGACTACTTTTGTATACTGAAGTTAATAGAGCGTTTTTGTGTTCCACGGCTGTTGTTAGCCGAGACAATAAATTTGATGAGTCGAATAGGTCACCCACACGGATGCCCGATCGATTAGTTTTGTCTACGTACGCAGGCCCCACTCCTTTTCCTGTGGTGCCTATAGGGTTGTCTCCCCTATCTTTTTCCTCCAATTTATCTAGGAGTACATGATACGGCATGATGAGGTGTGCTCTATCACTCAAATAAATCTTCTGGGTGTTTACTCCTCTAGAGCCAAGCGCTTCGATTTCGGATAGGAACACATCTGGGTCTACCACAACCCCGTTTCCGATTACACATGAGACGTGGTTCCTGAAAATACCAGATGGCACAAGATGGAGGGAAAATGAACCTTGTTCATTTATGACCGTGTGCCCGGCATTATTACCCCCAGCATAGCGAACAACCCATTGTGCTCGTTTGGCCAGGTAATCTACTACCTTGCCTTTTCCTTCGTCCCCCCACTGTGCTCCTATTAACCCATATCCTGGCAAATGAATCCACTTCCAAAAAGATTGGGCTCGTAAAGCCCAACAGAGTATAACAGAAAGAAAAAAGGCATTTCCATATACGGGTAATTTACTTCGAGTAAGTGAACTTTTTGGATATCTTTTGAGCATGATAAACCTATGTTATAATCGGCCGGACCTGACGTTTATGCTAAGTGTGGTTATCAGGGCCCTCAAGTTAGGGACATTACCTTGAACAAGCAAGCGCCAGTAATTTGGGGGTAAGTGATGTATCCGTTAAGTGACGAACTGTGCGTTTTGTCCGGGAATGCTCACCCTGGACTTGCAAAGGATATTTGTGACTATCTCGAAATCCCAATTGGTAAGTCTGAAGCATTCAAATTTGCAAATGACAATACGTTTGTACGAATTCTGGAAAACGTACGTGAAAGGGACGTCTTCGTGGTCCAACCAATATGTTCTCCAGTAAACGATAATTTAATGGAACTCTTGATTATGATAGACGCGGCGAAACGTGCATCGGCTGGTAGAGTAACTGCATTAATTCCGTATTATGGTTATTCACGTACCGATAAGAAGGATCAACCACGGGTACCGATCACCGCTAGACTAGTTGCAGACTTATTAACAGCTGCCGGAGCAGATAGAATGCTAACTGTAGATCTACATGCCGGGCAGATACAAGGGTTTTTCAATATACCCGTTGATGAATTAACTGCCGTTCCGCTGTTGGTCGATTACTTTAGGCAAAAAGCTTTAGAGGACTTAGTAGTTGTTGCGATAGACATTGGAATAAGTAAGCGCGCAAGAGATGTAGCTGAGAGATTAGACGCTCCATTGGCTATAGTAGAAAAGCGTCGTGATGGTAATAAAGCCATAGCTGAGAGTCTGAACGTGATAGGTGATGTCCGTGGAAAGAATGTCCTGACTTTTGACGATGAAATTGATACGGGTGGATCAACTATAGCCGCTGTGAACGCCTTGCTTGATCGGGGTGCTAAAAAAGTATTTTCTTGTGTTACACACCCTATACTTTCAGGTGTAGCTTCTGACAGAATTGAGGACAGTACGATTCAAGAATTGGTTATAACCGATACGGTCCCGTCCTCAGGAAAACGGCTTAATGGAAAAATAAAGGTTCTTTCGGTAGCTCCTCTGTTGGGAGAGGCAATTCGAAGGATCCACCAAGGACAATCCGTAGGAGCTCTTTTCGAAGAGAGATAAAGTTGGTCAAACTGTTTCAAAAGTTATTTGGCTCCACTGAAACGAAGGTAGCGAAACGATTTACACACCAGATTCATGAAATAAATCGTTTTGAAGGTGATCTAGGACAAATTTCTGATGCTGATTTATGTAATAAGACGAATGAATTCAGAGAACGCCTTAGTCAAGGAATAACCTTAAACGATTTAATGAATGAGGCTTTTGCGGTTGTGAGGGAGGCGTCTAAAAGAGCTCTTGGACAGCGACAGTATGACGTGCAGCTTATTGGGGGCATGGTATTAAATAATGGGAATATAGCAGAGATGAAAACGGGAGAGGGGAAAACTTTGGTAGCTACACTCCCGGCTTATCTGAATGCCTTAGAAGGATTGGGTGTGCATGTTGTGACGGTAAATGACTACCTATCCCGTAGGGATCCAGTTTGGATGGGTCCTATATACCATATGTTAGGTCTTTCCGTTGGATGTCTTCAGCACGATTCAGCATTTATTTATGATCCTAGTTTTGAATCAGGTGAGGCGAGCTATAAATTTCTGAGGCCAGTCCCGAGGAAAGAGGCATATCTAGCTGATATAACCTACGGTACTAATAATGAATTCGGATTTGATTACCTTCGCGATAACATGGTTTTACATCTAGAGCAAATGGTTCAGCGGGAACTTAATTACGCCATAGTGGACGAAGTAGATAACATATTGATAGATGAGGCCAGGACACCATTAATAATCAGTGGCCCTGCTCAGGAACCTGTCCAACTTTACAGCACCGTGGCGCAGATAGCTCCAAATATTCAATACGAACTGGATTATGTTATAGAAGATCGGACTAAAGCCATCTCGTTGACCGAAGATGGTATAGCAAAAATCGAACGATTATTGAAAGTAGAAAACTTATATGCCCCAGAAAACTTTCATCTAGTTCACTATGTTGAAAATGCTGTGAAGGCGAATGTGAACTATAAGAAGGATAAAGAATATGTTGTTAGGAATGGTGAAGTTGTCATAGTTGATGAATTTACTGGACGATTACAACCTGGGAGGAGATGGTCGGATGGCCTGCATCAGGCGGTTGAAGCGAAAGAGGGATTACGGATTCAAAAAGAGAGTGTGACGTACGCCACTATAACTCTACAGAATTATTTCAGAATGTACAAAAAGTTAGCAGGTATGACTGGTACGGCAGTTACCGAATCTGAGGAATTTATCAAGATATATAACTTGGATGTTGTAACTGTCCCTACTAATGTGCCCGGCATAAGAATTGATAACCAAGATCACGTTTACCTTACAGCAGAAGCGAAGTGGCAGGCGGTCTGTGACGAGATTAAAATATTACATTCTGAAAATAAGCCAGTCCTTGCTGGAACAGCTTCCGTGGAAAGTTCAGAAAAGCTGAGTGGACACCTTAAGGAACTAAAAATAGCCCACAAGGTATTGAACGCGAAGAATCATGAATCCGAATCACTAATTATAAGCGAAGCCGGTAGACCAGGAGCTGTTACGGTCGCAACCAATATGGCTGGTAGAGGTACAGATATAGTCTTGGGCGGCAATCCCGATGATGATAAAGCTACAAAAGTAAATTCCTGGGTAAGGGCTCATGATGATGTAGTTGGAAATGGTGGACTCTATGTGATTGGGACCGAACATCATGAATCCAGGCGTATCGACAACCAATTGAGGGGCAGATCTGGGCGTCAAGGAGATCCCGGGTTTACCCGCTTTTATGCTTCGTTGGAAGATGAAGTAATCAGGAGGTTTGGTGGTGAGAGGACAAAAAATGTGATGGAGCGAATGTCCAAATGGACAGGGATTGATAGTACCGCACCGTTAGAGAGCGGAATGATTACAAAATTGATAGAAAGTTCTCAAGAGAGGGTGGAAGGGTACCATTTTGAAATGAGAAAGCATCTCTTGGAATATGATAATGTTTTGAATAACCAGAGAGAACATATCTACGCAGAGAGACAAAGAATTCTTGCGGGATCTGATCTTAAAGAACTTGTTCTATCAATGGTCGTCGAGGAGATTCGAACATTAGTATCATTTCACATTACTGGACGAGATCGGGTTGACTGGGATGTGAAATCCTTTTTTGAAGCACTCAAGGTAATATTCCCGTTGCCGTTGGACATGGATACCGAAACCAAGATATCTAATTTAAGCGCTATGGAAATCGAAGAACGGCTCTTGGAATATTGTGAGGAATATTATCAATTAAGAGAAGATATGACCGGATCGAACGATATGCGGTTATTGGAGCGTTTGATTCTTTTGAGAGCTTTGGATCTTCATTGGGTGCAGCATCTCACGAGCATAGAAAGGCTAAGGCAAGGCATTAGTCTGCAGGCTTATGCCCAGCGAAATCCTCTCGTCGCATACCAGAGAGAAGGGCGACGTATGTATGATGAATTATTAAGCCGAATGCGGTACGACGTTGCTCACAGTATCTATACGTCGTACATTAATAAACCTGTAGTAGGAGACCACCACTCATCAGATAGTGGCCCAGAATCCAGTAAGCTTGATAGGTCCACTACTAGTGTTATGGATGTAATGAACCGGGGAAAACAGAAAGTATTTATTCCGACAAAAAAGATGAGTCGTAACGAGCTCTGTTACTGTGGCAGTGGTAAAAAATATAAAAGGTGTCATGGTGGGTAACATTTTTTCGGATTTTTAGATTAACTGATTACCCCAGGGGGTATTTTTCAAAGTCTGTTAGTTGGGAGCTATAGGATTCCGTGAATAGTGAGATTTTTGCTCCGGTAGATGTGTTTGGGCCTAACACTAATACTATGGTAAGCGCGGATATTGATACCATATCCTTCTTACGTAGCCGGTTGATGATGGGTTTGCCATGGGATCAAGTTTTGTTTCAAGCTATAGGTAAGTGGACTACTTCCTCTGAGGAGTTCATGGGTCAAACCAATAAATATGTGATTCAAGGAGAAGCCTTTGATTGGATGCTTCTGGCACAAAGGCTATATTCGGAAGTTCGAGATTTGATACCTGATGTTGATATGGGAAAGCTGCTTTTAAGAGGTGAATTGCCTTTTAAGAACTCCATAACTGATCTGCAAGAATATCTGGGTTCCAATAAGTACCGTGCCATCCTGAATTATTGGTATGGTGTAGTTCTAGAGGAATGCCTAATCCTTACTGTAGAAGCTGAAGTTCGTAAAGATATGAGAGGCAGTGGTCGTGCAGACTTGGATGATGTGGGGGATGAGCCATTCCTGCGCATTTATTCCGACACGAAGGGTAATTTGCTCAAAGAATTCCGTAGAGATATGGGTTACTCTTTACGGAGGATTTCATTTAGTTTGGGCCAATACAAAGAATTCTTGTATTGGTTGTTTAAACTTAGGATTAGGTATTGGGACCCCGCCAGAGTTGCAAGTGATACCAGAAAGGCGTTGGCGAGCATGTTACTCTTGAGAGGAAGCACGAGTCCCTTTTACTAATGATTTATTGGGAGAACTGAGAAAGAATTCTGTTCAAAGCTTCTAGTCGGTCCATTAATGCTGTAGCACGTTCCTTCTCTCGATCTACTACCTTTGCTGGAGCTTTAGATATAAACCCTTGTTTATTTAATAGCGTATTTATGCGTTCAAGGTTATCCTTTGCTTTTTCAATTTCCATGGTAATACGGTTCTTTTCTGCTTCTACGTCGATCACATCAGCCAGAGGTATTACGACCACTAGTTGCCCTGCAACCATGGAGAGTGCACCGGCCGTTTGTACTTGTTGTAAATCCTCTCGTAGTTCAAGGGTCTTGAGATTTGCTAAGGATTTTATAGCTTGTGTTTCGGCATCGAGCAATTCTTTGAAATTTCCGGGGTCTATTAGGACATCGAGTTTACGTTGAGCTTCTATCTTAAGTTCGGATCTAGTGTTTCTAATAGACCTAATGAGAGTGATAAGTTGTTCAAGTTCGGCTTCGGCTCCCCCATCCAATGCTGATCCCTCGTGGCTAGGGTAATTGGCTATCATGATAGATTCAGGATAATTTGTTTTGTTTGGCATATGTGGCGTTAGGCGCTGCCAAATTTCTTCTGTGATAAAGGGCATAAAAGGGTGTAGCAAGCACAAAGTTTTTTCCAATACGTACATCAGAGTGGGTATAGGAGAAAGTTGGGGTGTTTTTGTTCGAATACGTACTTTTGCGAGTTCAACATACCAATCGCAAAATTCTGACCATATAAACTCGTAGATCTCTTTCTGTGCTTCTCCGATTTCGAATCTATCTAGGTAAGCTTCTACCCGTTCTATGGTTTTATTAAGCCTACTCACAATCCATCGATCTTCTCGATGAGTTAGGCCTGATGGGATGACTCCATCATCAATTTTATGATCAGTGACGTTATTTATAACAAACCGAGATACGTTCCACAGTTTATTGGCGAAATTACGAGCAGAAGCGAGTTTGTCCTCGCTTAGTCTAATGTCGTTTCCTGGGCTTGTACCCGTGGTGAGAGCAAAACGAAGTGCGTCGGTCCCATATGTTTCTATGAGTGTTATTGGGTCTAGGACATTTCCTTTGGTTTTGCTCATCTTGATGCCATCAGCGTCCTTAACAAGCCCATGAAGATAGATTGTATGAAAAGGGCGACTACCAGTGTTTTCTATTCCTAGCATCATCATCCTTGCCACCCAGAAGAAAAGAATGTCATAGCCTGTTACCATGACACTTGTGGGATAAAAATAGTCTAGATCCGTATTCTCACTTGGCCAGCCTAACGTGGAGTGTGGCCATAGTCCCGAACTAAACCATGTGTCTAAAACGTCTGGGTCTTGAAATACATTAGCTGAATTGCAAGTTGCGCATGAATCAACGGTGTTTAAGGACACGGTCTCGCTATTGCAATCGGAGCAATACCAGACCGGTATTCTGTGTCCCCACCAGAGTTGTCTGCTGATACACCAATCACGTATGTTCGCCATCCAATTGTCGTAAACTTTTGAAAAATGATCAGGTATGATTCTCGTTTCTCCAGACAGAATTGATTTTCTGGCCGGGTCTGCTAATGGTTTGATTTTTATGAACCATTGTTTACTTATTAATGGCTCTACTATTGTGTGACATCGTTGACAATGTCCTACTGCGTGGGCAATCGATTCTTCTTTTAATAACAACCCTTGGTTTCTTAAATCATTAACTACTGCTTCACGGGCTTGGAATCTATCCTGCCCTTCGAATGGTCCAGCATTAGCATTCATGGTTCCATTAGTATCTATGACAGTTATTATAGGTAGATTATTTCTTTGGCCGATCTCAAAGTCGGTATGGTCATGCCCGGGGGTTACCTTTAGGGCACCAGTACCAAAATCTGGTTTGATCGCTATATCCGACACAACTGGTATGTGTCGTCCGGTGATTGGCAAAATTACTTTTTCTCCGACTAAGTGATTAAACCTTTGATCGTCTGGATGGATGGCTACACCAGTGTCTCCCATAATCGTCTCAGGCCTGGTCGTGGCTATTGTTATGTGATCGTTGCTGTTAACTAAGCTGTAGTTAACATAAAATAGAGTGCCGGAGGTCTCATCGTAATTTACCTCTAGATCTGAAAGCGCGGTAGCACACCGTACGCACCAGTTTATGATTCTCTCGCCACGATATATGAGACCTTTTTCGTATAGATTCACAAATGTAGTTTTAACAGCCAAACTCGGTTTTGAGTCCAGGGTGAATGTTAGGCGAGACCAATCACATGATGCCCCCAGCCTTTTGTGCTGTTCGTCTATCCGCTGGCCGTAGTTATCTACCCAATCCCAGATCCTTTTTTCAAATTCCTCACGACCCAACCCCTGTCTGGTAATTCCCTTTTCGGCTAGTTCTCTTTCTACTACTACCTGTGTAGCAATGCCTGCGTGATCTTTTCCTGGGAGCCACAACGTAGGATCTCCTTTCATTCGTCTCCACCGAGTTAGAATGTCCTGAATGCTCGCTGTTAAAGCGTGGCCCAGATGAAGTTGTCCCGTCACGTTTGGCGGGGGCATAATGATTACAAATGGTTTTGAGTTAGGTTTAACATTCGGAGAAAAGAATCCCTTCTCCAACCAGAAATCATAGATTGGATTTTCAAATTCTTTTGGATTGTAGGCCCTAGACATATCTGAACCACGTGTCATCGACCAAAAACCTCTACGTAATGAGTGTTGGGATTATTGTAACAACTATCTGGGAGAAGGGACAAAGAAGAATACATGAAGTTAAAGAGGTTTTATTTGATTATTTCAACCACTCTATCCAGGATACTTTCTGCAACATTCGCTTTCGGCATCGTGGGCAATGAATCAATACCCCCTTCCTTATCAAGTATGATTACCCGGTTTGTATCGGATGCAAACTCACTACCAGGTTCAATTACATTATTGGCAACTATAAAATCCAGGTCTTTTTCGAGCAATTTTTTCTTCGCATTGGTTTCTAACGACTGCGTTTCAGCGGCGAAACCAACTTTAATAAAACTTCCCTTAACAGTTGCAAGAATATCAGGATTCTTAGTCAAACTTAACTCTAAGTCTCCTTTATCCGTTTTTAGTTTTTGATTAGATAGCATCTTTGGCCTAAAGTCCCCTATTGCCGCCGCCATTATCAGGGCCGTAACCCCATTCAAGGACTTTTGGACAGCAACCTGCATTTCCGCAGCGGTTTTTACATGAACTATTTCCATAGAGACTGGGATTGGTAAGCCAGTGGCTGCTGTAACCAAGGTTACCTTAGCACCACGATCCCTGGCTGCTTCAGCTATGGCGTATCCCATTTTCCCGGACGAATGGTTTGTTATGATTCGGACTGGGTCTATGGGCTCTTGTGTTCCTCCAGCTGTGACTACGATCTTTTTACCCTTGAGATCTCCTTGACTTCCCAATACCGCTCTAATATGTCCGAGTATCTCGTGAGGTTCTGATAGCCTACCTTTAGATACCATTCCTGATGCTAATCTTCCCTCGTTTGGTCCGACTATGATTACCCCCATTTCCAGTAACTTATTGATATTTTGCTGGACCAATGGGTGATAATACATGTTTCCGTCCATAGCTGGAGCTACTATTAGTCTAGCTTTAGTCGCCAGTACTGTAGTGGTCAATAAGTCATCGGCCAGTCCATGCGCAAGTTTTGCTATGACGTTGGCAGTAGCTGGAGCAATTACTACTAGGTCTGCGGAGTTAGCCATTTCTATGTGCCCAATATCTCCGTTACCCAATGTCCATAAATTAGTGGATACTGGCCTGCCACTTACGCCTTGAAAGGATAGCGGAGTGATGAATTTACAGGCGGCTTCAGTCATTATTACGTCGACGACAGCATCACCTTGCACAAGTTTGCTTGTTAGATCGAGAGCTTTGTAGCAAGCTATACTCCCAGATACACCAAGTAAAATTCGTTTGTTCTTTAATATCATCGCCATCACTATTATAGAGTTTTAGGATCTTGGTTCAGTTCATAGATTATTCGAAGCCCTTGTAGGGTTAGATCTTGATTAACAGCGTCGAATATTGAAGTACCCTGTGACATAGATTGTGCTAAGCCTCCGGTAGCAATTACTTTGGTTTTTGTGCCAAGTTCTTGTTTAAATCTCGCAACCATACCTTCCACCATACTTATGGACCCAAAGTAGAGACCAGATTGCATGCTTGAGATAGTGTTTTTACCTATAGCTGACACGGGCGGAGATATCTCCACTCGCCGTAATTGGGCTGCAGATTGATGCAATGCCTCTGCCGCTACAGTTATTCCGGGGGCAATTGCTCCTCCCAGGAAATCCCCGTTCCTCGATATTGCGTCAAACGATGTGGCTGTTCCGAAGTCTACCACTATTGCAGGCCCCCCATAAATACGATAGGCAGCTGCTGCATCTACGATCCGATCGGTTCCTACGAATCGAGGATTTTCTGTCAAAATTCTCACACCAGTTTTCACACCGGTTCCAACTATTAGTGGTGCTGTTTTGAATTGTTCAATACATACTTGATTGATTACTGTGGTTATAGGAGGAACAACGCTACACATCGATACTCCGTGAACCGCTTTTAGATCGATTCCCTTGATAGATAAGGAATTGATTAAAAGAATGGTGTATTCGTCCTGAAGCCGGTGTAGATCGGTTGACAGCCTAACGTTACACAATAGGTTGTTGTCTTCGAACACACCCATATGAATGTTCGTATTTCCAACGTCTATGGCTAGCAGCACGATATAATTATAAGATAGGAGTAAATAGACCACAATGATGGTGTTACGTTGACTTCGTTGTATTGCCTGTCATGAGGCTACCTTAATTGGTATAAGGTGAGTAAATATGAGAATAGTTTCGTTGATTCCAAGCGGTACAGAGATAGTTTATTCACTTGGTCTAGGAGATCAGTTACATGGCGTTACCCACGAATGTGATTTCCCCAAAAATGCTTTGACCAAACCTGTCTTAGTTAAACCGTTTGTAACAACCGATGGTTTGACTAGTCTAGAGATTGATCAAGTGATTAAAGCGCGGTTGTCCTCAGGGCAGCCTATCTATGAAATAGATTATGAAGGCCTTTCTCGGGCCAATCCGGATCTGATACTCACCCAAAAGACATGTGATGTTTGTGCTGTATCGTTCGATCAGATAGAGCAATTAAAGGAGATTATAGGCAACAATACCAAGATCGTTTCGCTTGATGTCCATTCACTTGGTGATATGCTCTCCAATATCGTGAAAGTAGGAAAGATCGCAGATGTTGAACAGCGCGCAAATTTTGTGGTGAGCGCAATGGAAAAAAGATTAGCCGTTCTTAAGGAAGCAGTTTTAAAATTTGAATATAAACCTAAGGTTATTTGTATAGAATGGCTTGACCCGCTTATGGTTGGAGGCCATTGGATACCGGAATTGGTGGACTTGGCGGGAGGTATAGATTGCACAGGAGATCCTGGGCAGCCTTCTAAAACCATAACATGGGACGAATTTCAACAGTTTAGAGTAGACTTCGTATTAATAATGCTTTGTGGATTTGATGCCATACAGGGTAAAGACCATCTTAGATGGTTACTAGATAAACAAGGATGGGATAGCCTCCCAGGCGTTAATAACGATAAAGTGGTGGTACTCGATGGCAATTCATATTTTAGTAGATCAGGCCCGAGATTATTGGATGGTTTGGAAGTCATATTTAATACAATACACCCACGCCCGCAATAGTTATTGGGAAGTTGTAGAGGTTGAGAACGAGGTGTTGTAACTAATTGAGATTATATCTTTGGAATCTGGATTTTTTAGAGAGTTTTGTTTTGATAATCTTGATCTGTTCTTGGAGTATTGGCAAACTTCGTTCCAATCGCTCTTGTGTTGTTGGAATCTGTAGAAGATATTGAGCGACCAAGGGAGGATGTCCTACACAAGCAGCAATGGCGTAGGAAAGGTCTACAGGGTTCGTGATAGTTTTTTGAGGGCTTTCCCATTGGCCGGTAATATTGGATACAAGAGAATCTAATTCTGCTAAAAGCCTTTGACAGTTGTTCAATAATTCTTGGTCAATGCCCTCGGAGGTATCATCAATGTAGGATATTCCGCCCATCATATATGGCTTTTCTTGTGTGATTTCTTCCAGACGAAAGCGCCTTGTTCCTTGGGCGTAAATGTGATAGGTGCCATTATCCTGTCTATTCCAGTCAACGATGCGAGCTAGAGTACCTATGGTGTGCGGGACTGCTCCACCCCCTACCTCATTACCAGTTTTTATAAACAATACCCCGAAATTGTAGCCATAATCTAGACATTCCGAAATCATGAGTTTATATCGGTCTTCGAATATGCGTAGAGATAGCGGTGCGCCTGGCAACAGGACTAAACCGAGAGGAAAAAGCCGAATTTCGTCTGGCTTTGCTTGAAGATTGTCCTCGTTGTTCATACCAAGAGTATATGTTTGAAATTGCTGTGCCGACAAGCCCATAAACAGGGACAGTGTATGATTGTCTCTGGGAAAACACGATGAGTCCTTTGACAGTAAGCCTCAGCCATTTTATCCTTAGCGGCGATTAGGCAATTATTATGACATACGAGATACTGCGATAAATCTATGGAACAAAAACTTAATCCAATTACCGTAGAGGTCATTGGTAATGCACTTGCCTCTATAGCTGATGAGATTCTTGTTGGTTTAATCAAATCGGCTTATTCTACTAATATTAAAGAGAGACAGGACTGCTCTTCGGTGGTGCTTGATTCACATGGCCAAGTGGTTGTTATCAGCGATATGAGTCTTCCTATGCATCTGGGTTCATTTCTATTTACTGGTAAGGCTCTTCTTGAACGATTTAATAAAGACGATATGCACGAAGGCGACGTGTTTATAGTAAATGATCCATATTCAGGGGGGCCGTCCCACTTAGCGGATGTGACATTTATAGCACCAGTGTGCAACCAAGGGAAGGTGATAGGGTTCGTTGGAAACACGGGACATTGGCCCGATGTCGGGGGCAAGGCTCCGGGGCAAGCAGCACTAGGTGATGCGACGGAAATCTATCAAGAAGGGTTGAGAATTCCCCCAGTGCGGCTTGTTCGGGAAGGAGAAGTGCAACAGGATATTTTAAATATGGTGCTCCTAAATGTGAGAGATTCCGAAAATAGGAATGGAGATATTCGAGCACACATTGGGTCGGTTAAATTGGGGGCTCAACGTTTTAGCGAACTCGTTGACCAATATGGCTCAAAGAAAATGACATTTGCTTTGGCCGAATTGCTAAATGCGTCGGAACGACAGGCGAGGCATGGAATATTGGCATTGGCTGAAGGAGAGTATAGAGCCAGTGACGCTCTAGACGATGATGTTGAGACAGATGAACCTATTCCAATAAAAGTTAAGCTTGTGGTAAAACACAAGCCGACTCCATCAATAATTGTTGATTACTCTGGTACGGGTCCGCAGGCAAAATTTGGAGTAAACATACCTCTTCACGGCACAATGACCGTCGTTCTCTGGGTTATGCGATCTATCCTTGATCCCGAAATGCAGCCTAATGCTGGGCTTGAAAGAGTAATTAAAATAGTTGCACCTGTAGGTTCGTTGGTTAATTGTCAATCGCCTGCTCCAGTTGGAGCTCGATATGAAGTGGCATCTCAGTTGCCCGATACCCTTTTCGCCGCTTTATCCGGTGCAATAACGGCAGGAATAGAGGCGGGAGGTCATGGGACACATGGTATGGGGTTTAGTGCGCAACCACCCAATTCTTTTATATATTATGAAACTGTTGGAGGAGGAGGAGGAGCTAGATCCAATAAAGATGGCGTGAATGGAGTCCACATCACATCTAATCTCCCAGTTGAAGCCATGGAATTAGAATTTCCGATGATAGCCGACAGAT
>CAYTPK010000029.1:0-34529 GCA_964439905.1 uncultured Dehalococcoidia bacterium | reverse complement strand
GCCGCTAGGGCATCTAGACTCGGATACCAACGTAACTTTAGGCCTATTTCTGAAAAGCTGTTAGTCTCATTAATAGTAGTTGGCCCATTAATCGCAACCATATTTGCGGCCTGGACACTGTGGGAAACTATGGTGACCTGGACAGATATCTGGTTATTAGTTGGTTTTTATTTCTTAGCCGCACTTGGTAATGCTGTAGGATTTCATCGGTTTCTTACACATAATAGCTTTGGTACCAACCGCTTATTTAAGATACTCCTCACGATCGCAGGATGTACAGCTATTGAGGGGGGGCCGATGACATGGGTGGCGAACCACCGTATTCACCATGCCAAGGCTGATGAGGATGGTGATCCTCATAGCCCAGTTTTAGCCAAGAGCATGATCAAGGGACTTGATCATGCCCACATGGGCTGGATGATAAGTGGGTATGAAGCCGATCGCGAGGTCTGGGCTAAAGACCTTATGAAAGACTAGGACCTAGTTCTAATTAACCGATTAGTCATCCTATTCCAGATATGTTCGCTCATAATACCATTCTTAGTCGGCGGTTGGATGGGCCTGCTGTGGGGCGGGTTTGTCCGAATATTCCTAACTCACCATATTACTTGGTCGGTAAACTCCGTCTGTCACCTTTATGGTAGCAAACCATTTGGAACAAAAGATAACAGCAAGAATAACTGGATCGTAGGTTTACTCGGCATGGGAGAGGGAGCACATAACACCCATCATGCATCACCCAGGTCAGCTCGGCATGGAATCTATTGGTGGCACTTCGATTTAAGTTATATCATTATTCGATCCATGGAGAAATTAAAGCTCGTCAACGAAGTCTACAAACTTGATACTACCGATCTTCAACACGCCATAAAAACCGGAGCCACTGGAATAAAGGTGTATACCACCCGCAAATAACATTTAATAATCCCTATCATCTTCAATAATTCAACACATTTCCAGAAACCCTCGGTAATTGATACAATACCTCCAACCTCACCCGAGAGCGACTTAGTTGGCTCCCAGGACATTATGACCCAGACATCGTTGCAATTCCAAAACTGTAACCAATGTAAGAAAACAAACTCTCCAATGACTATAGCAGAAGCACAGCTAGCTATTACCCAAGTCAACAACTGGTCAATAGATAGATCAAGTGGCACTATACGCCTCGTAAGACAATTTGACTTCGCTAGTATGAAAACAGCAAACGAATTCGTTCTGTTAGTTGAACGGGAAGCGGAAATCCAAAATCATCATCCAAGAATAGTTGTTGTAAAGAATTCGATCACGATAGAGTGGTGGACCCATGTGATTGATGGCCTCCATAACAACGATTTTATAATGGCGGCAAAAACTGATGCTATATTCGGAACTTTTGTGTAATTATGTACAAACTACCGATCTCAATTGCGACTTCTATACCTGCTGAGGGCCTCCAAACCTTAACTCGAGCAATGATTCATGACCCGGTAAAATCTCACTACAGACGGGAGATATGAGACAAACTAGAATCGGCATCCTCGTGCCTTCCACAAATCAGGTAGTTGAGCCTGATTTTATGGCGTTGGTTCCTCCAGGTGTGACCTTTCATACGGAGCGTTTATGGAATGTGAACCACACCCCACCAGGTGGGGGCGACGGTACATATCTACAATCAATGAATCAGGATCTAGAACGCGGTGTAACATCTTTAACATCCGCAAATTTGGATATATTGGTCTACGGATGCACTAGCGGGACCTATCATGCAGGTAATATAGAATACAACGCACTCATCACGGAAAAGATAAAACGCCTTTCAGGACTGCCCACAGTCACCGCCGTGTCAGCCTCGATTGAGGCATTGTCCAAAATCTCCCCCAAAAAGATTTCCATTATTGGACCTTACAGCCAGCTGTTATTGACAAAACGTCTCACCCCACTGCTAGAAAGCCAAGGATTTTCAATAATAGAAGCTCGAGGCGAATCGAGTATGTTAGAAAGGACACACGACTCAACAATCGGAGATCAAGACCCTGAAATTATCTACGAATTCGTCATCAATTCCGTTCACCCAAAAGCGGACACTATTTTTCTCCCCGGCACAGCGTGGAGGACATTAGAAATAGTCCAACGGCTAGAAGAACGCCTACAACGCAACGTAATATCGGTGAACCAAGCCACTATTTGGTCCACATTCAAAAAGTTGGGTATATATACCACACGTTCCGGATTCGGTAATCTATTCGACATTTAGCATATAATCGCGCATCCCTACGGTAAGGCAATTGATTTATTCTCGTACTTTTCTATCCAATCTTCACTGGATACTCCTTCTCAATTTGAAAGAGAGCCTCATCGATGATGTCTATCGTTTCATCAACCAATTCTTTGGTAAATGTAAGCGGAGGTGCGAGCACAATTGAATCGCCGGCTCGAACCGCTAGTCCCCTTGCCCTCATTAACTCTGTTAATCGTTTTGCAAAACCTCCGTTGAAGCCACCTGGGAATCTTTCTTTTGATTTCCGATTTTGGACTAATTCGATATTCATTAACAGGCCCATTCCTCCGCCAACAAAACCAACGGAAGGATGGTTTTCCTGAAGTATATTTAACGCTTTCTCGTACAAGTAGTCTCCAATTACCGCAGAATTTTGTACTAATCCTTCTCTCTCTATGATTTCGACATTTTTTAATCCAGCAGCCATCGCAACCGGATGACCGCCGAAAGTAACTCCATGGCTAAAGAAGCTCTCGGGTTCATCTATACTATCAAAAGCCGCAGCGATCTCTTTGGTAGCCACAACCCCGCCTGCGGGCAGTTCTCCACTAGTAAGCCCCTTCGCGATAGTCATAATGTCAGGTGTAATTCCAAATCTTTCCATACCAAACCAAGTTCCCAATCTTCCGAACCCACATATCACTTCATCCGCTATAATCGGAATATCATATTTATCACATAATTCTTTTACATCAGGCCAATATTCTTTCGAGGGAATTTGACTGCCGTTTGGTATGGGTGTCGCTATAAAGGCTGCTATTGTATCGGGGCCTTCACCCAAGATCACGTTTTCCAGTGCCCGAACACTCAGCATACAACAATCAAATCGGGTCTTATTTTGGAAGCCCCAAGGGCACCTATAACAATAGGGCGGGTCAACCTGAAATGAACCATGCATCAGCGGTTCAAACATACCACTACTACTATTCCCATGATTGCCTATACTCATAGTAGCGTATGTAGATCCGTGGTACTGACCCCTCCGAGAAATAATTTTCGTAGCCTTATGTTTACCAGACATGTAACGATATTGTCGTGCCATTTTCACAGCTATCTCTACCGCTTCCGCACCTCCTCCGCAAAAGAACACTCGGGTCATTGCATGATCGGTTAATTCAGCTATTTTTTTGGCCAGTAATATGCCTGGGATAGTGCTGTAGGCCCCGGAATTGGCATATGTCAGAGTTAACATCTGCTCTCTTACCGCCTCAGCTACTTCAGGCCAGTAATGACCTATGTTTTTTAAAAACAGACCTGCCAATCCATCAATATAACGGTGTCCATTAATATCATATATATGACAACCTCTGCCCTTGACCATCACGCGATACCCGTCTGGAGCTACTAGATCAGCCATTTGATGATTCTGCATCCAGAAATGGTTCAAACCCCATTGAACTAATTCTTGGATTTCTTTTTCACTATAACTGTCTTTAATCCACCAAGCAGACGATCTATCGTTATATTCAATCATTTTGGACCTTCCTATCTTCTATTCACCATGCGAATAATTAAATATTTAACCTTTCATACGTTGAAGAATATTGAGGCTTCGAGATGATCATACATTTTCTGGAGTAAATATGGAAACATCAACTGATCTTTATTTATATGGAATATTATGAACCAGAATTGTAAAGACTGTTATATAATCAAAGCATATCTCTGAGAACGGGATTTATTAGTATGACTAACCTAAACTTTCAATGCCTAAAAAGCCCTGTTTTGGGATCCCGCGGTGTCGTCGCTACTAATCATCCCTTAGCGTCAACAGCAGGGCTCGAAATGCTAGCCATGGGCGGTAATGCTGTGGATGCAGCTATCGCAGCTGCCTTCACTTTAACCGTCGTAGAACCCATGAGTTCAGGAATATTCGGTGCAGGCTATCTCCTATTTTTTCAATCATCAACGGGTAAAACCTTCTACCTAGACCACTATGCTAAAGCTCCCTATGCAGCAACTGAAGATCTATTTAATAATCCACCGTCTGATAGAGCCCTTGTAGAACACCGGCTAGGATATAAGGCTGTAGGTGTACCTGGCAACCTCATGGCCTGGTGCACTGCCTTGGAAGAATTGGGAACCTTGGATTTGCCAACAGTATTGTCACCGGCAGTAAATTTCGCAGAATCAGGCTTCCCTATTAGCCCTCATTTCCTTACATATCTTCAGAGGGATTTTGACGAACTCACCATGTTTACCGAAACTGCAAACATTTTCCTTCCTAGGCGCAAACTACCAGAAATAGGTTCCAAACTAAGGCAACCCGACTTAGCAAACACTTTATCTCTAATATCTAATGATGGACCTGATAGTCTATACCGCGGTCCGATAGGAGATGCAGTCACTCGAGATATGAAGCGACATAATGGTTTAATTGTACAAAGAGATTTAGATGAATATAGAGCACACTGGAAAAATCCAGTAAAAGGCAACTATCGCGGCCACGACATTGCATCATTAGGCCCTTCCAGCTCAGGGGGCATAATGACCATCGAAGCCCTAAACATCTTGGAAGGCTTTGATATCGCCGGTATGGGTTACGGAACCTGTGCTTATTACCATTTGATATTAGAGACATTAAAGTTATGTTGGGCAGACAGATTCGCCTACCTAGGAGATCCAGAGAAAATAGAAGTCCCATTAGAAACTTTGTTATCAAAAGATTTTGCCGCATTCAGAAGGAACAAATTGAACCTAACTGAAAGCGACTCATATATTGAAGGACAGGTAGATTTCGTTAACCGGGAATCGAACGATACTACTCACATGACGATAGCTGATTCAGAAGGCAATGTTGTGTCTTCCACACAAACTTTAAACGCTGCATTCGGTTCAAAAATCATAACACCAAAAACAGGCATGTTGCTTAATAATTGTATGGCTTTGTTTAATACCTTACCTGGAACTCCGAATTCTATAGGGAGCGGGAAGCGAATGCTAAGCAGTATGTCTCCTACCATGGTCTTTACTAACGAGAAGCCGTGGTTCGCCCTTGGAACTCCGGGAGGTATAAGGATTTTTGCAGCGGTCATCCAAGCGATTATAAACATAATAGACCATGGCATGTCCCTACAGGAAGCTCTTGAGGCACCTCGTGTGTGGACTCAATCCCAACACGTGGAAACCGAACTGGGCATCGCCGTCACAATAAAAGATTCTTTGCGTAAAATGGGACATGAGGTAATCGACGTCGAAAAGGTTGCCGGTGGGATGAACGGTGTAATGTTCCAAGATGAATCACCATTAATTTACGGATCAGCGTGTTGGAGAGCAGATGGTTCTCCAGCTGGCTTTAGTGGAGGTTTTGCAACACCGGGGCATAACCTTGATCCATTGCCAAACCGCTGAGGAATTCGTCGGGCATATTATAGCCTAGATGGGGGACCATGCCTGACAGTTTTTCACAAACTGGCCTCACTAAGACTCTAAATTTTCACTGAATGTAGAAACATTTCTCAAGAATGCCTTATCGGAACCAATTAAGAGGAGATCCCTAACATAACTGTGAACGATTCTATGGAACAAGAACTGTCAGCTAATTGAGTTCGGGGCCAAATTCTAGGTTCATTGTTCTGAAGATGCTATTGGTTCCTTTAGTAAGGTTTCCTTCCTCAAATACCGCACTATTCTTGGCCTTCATTATCTCATCATCGGTGATAAGCCAAAAAGTTATCTCTTTGCCATAAAAGACGTTGCTAAGTGGATCAATAAGCAATAATTTGTACGAACCGTCTTCAACGATAACTGACTCGCTCCCATAGTCCCCAATGGTGGCAACAATTTGGGAATCTTCGTAGTCTATAAGTTGGGTCACGTTGACCGTTCCAGAAAAGAAATTGGGTATGGGGGGTAGCATTGCGGCGTTTCTCCCTGAGCTAGTCATCGGAATAATCGTATCCAACACGCCTTGTAGGCTTTCTTCGGATTCGCTAGAAACATCGCCCGCTGATTGAGCGATCAGTGTTGGTGATACAATAGCCACTTCTACTATAACCGGTTCGTCATTCGCCCCATAATCGTTCCCTTCTTCCGTTTCGTCCGCCAGGGCGGGCGGTACGGACTCGCTCTGCTCAATTACATCTTTGGGTATATTTGGACCGTTGTTCTCATCAATAGCTTTATCTATCTGTTTATCATTTCGAGGCGGTTCAATGGGAATATCGGTTACGATAGCCTTTGCAGCTTGTTTTTCCTGTTCACCTAGTGGACTTTTGCCGCTTTCAGATTCACCAGCGGACACATCAAGGCCAATTTTCTCGTCCGTTATTTGTGTCGCCTTCTGGATCGATTCGCTTGAAACATCTTCTTCTTCTAACGGACCGGATAGGGAGCTCACAGTCTGGGTTTCGGAGCCGATATCGGAATCCTGTTCTAATTTAGTTGATACCGATCCCTTATTCTCCAAAGTTATTTTCACAGGATTTTCAAGAACGTATGGGCCATTATGTACAGGGGTGCTCCAATTTCCGTCAGAATCCACACTCATTATATGAAACCACCATTCTCCAAATGCCAGCACTGGACTAATTACTTCAACTACCGTTTGATCTATATCAATAATCCTGTCTGGCAAGCTGTCAAATTTGGAATCCCAAAAAAATGAGTATCCGCGGATATTATCCGGCGTATAAGGCTTGTTATCACTCGAGGTTTCATCGGTATAATCCCATCTAATGGTAATACGCATGACATCAGAAGGTTCACCAATATTATGAGAGCTACTGGTAAATTTCACGGCGTTAAATTCTGGGGATTCCACATTCAGCATAGTCTCTTTCGGGAGAGGATCAGGATCGGTAGTAACCACCGTTTCCTCTAAAGTTACATCATTAGAATTGGAATCAATAACTAATACTACAATCAAACTTAATAGGCTGATAATACTCACTACTCCGGCTATCCATCTCAGCCTATTACCGTTAGGAAATAGGTTCTTTCTTGAAAATCCTTGGGTTTCATCGGCTTCATTTTCTGGGGGTATTTCCGACTGAACATTATCCCCAGATGTTTCAGGCTCGACATTATCCCCAGATGTGTCAGGCTCGACACTATCCTCAGATGTTTCAGGCTCGACACTATCCTCAGATGTTTCAGGCTCAACTCTGAGCAAATAGTTTGTTATTTTAGACTGCTCACCAAAGGACGATCTGGCGTTAGATAGTGCGGTAAAAATCTCTAAACCGTCTGGATATTTATCCGCCATTTTTTGATAAATATCAGACCTCATCACATAGTTTCGTACTTTCGAAGTAGGAATATAATAGGGTTGACCGCTCTTCTCACCTTTGACCAGAGTGTGTAACCTTGGATCCATACTCATGTGCCGTCCTGTCATCAGCAGCGTAAACACATTATCATTGAGAAAGACTTTAGCTCTGTCTAGAAGAGCGTCGACCTCCCTTAAACGTATACTTAGAACACTTGCAACTTCTTGTGATGTCAATCCTTGTCGAAATCGAAGGTCTAAAGCAGAATATTGAGCTGGTTCAATCTTGGAGGCTACCCACCATGTTAATTCTACGATCTCGCTGTCATGTAGTAACAAACTAGGATTAGGAAGTTTTTGAGGAGCGGCCTGAAGGAATTCTGGGTCTAGAGTAAAGAGTTCCGATTCCGAGCCTTCTTTGTTTCTTTGGCCCATGTTATCACTAGACTCTCGGTAAACAGCTTGCAACATACGGATATAAAGGTTCTTGATGTCACTACCGGATTCAATCTCTTCAAACACTTGCCTGAAAGCTAGTGTAATACATTCTTCTCCTCTCAGAATATCCCTATTAATACGGGCGGAGTAATCAAAAATTTCCGGATAATATTTATCCACCAGAGACCGTTTAGCGGTCTCATCTCCATTCTTGACCCCAATTATTAATTCCTGATCGGACATCTCAGACCCCTCTACCATATGTACCCGCACAGTCTTCAGATTTCTATACTATATCATGTATTTGTGTGCGCACAACATACAATCAATAGTTGGGCTTCTCTTTAATGGAGTAAAAACATTTTTAATATGGTTGACACGGTTTTCTGAAGACCATCCCTATAAGTGGGCAACGTTATCACTGGAGTGTAAATCCGTATCGATAAACGGGCGTAATAATTAACGGTACAAATGTTCCCTGCTAGGTTAATACGATTGAGATAAAAGCTTGGTACAAGCAAAAAGACTATTGATTAACGTAGTCTCAACTTTCACCATTTTACCTAGTTCTATTATTGATCCAAGTAGCGCGTCCAATTCTAAAGGTTTCTCATTTTCTAAGTCTTGAAGCATTGAAGTCTTATGGGCCCCTACTTTCCCGGCCCCCTCCAATCGTTGTTCAGCGGAAACAGGTATCCTTATTCCAAGTTGATTCGCTACACGCTCCACCTCTATCATTACATCAAACGATAATTTTCGGGTCAGCGGATCTGAAATAATTTCAGATAGGGTGGCTCTTGTTAGAGCACTGATGGGATTGAATGCTACGTTGCCAATTAACTTTGCCCACATATCGTCCCGAATTTTTGACCGTATTGGCGCTTTTAATCCAGATTCTATAAGAACCCGGGACAGAGTACGACATCTTTCAGTAGTTTCTCCATCTAATTCCCCAATCGCAAACCGGTTACCTTCCGTATGCACGACCACGCCGGGTTGGGCTAAATAAACCGATGGGTAAACTATGCTACCTATGATTCTTTCAGGATCAATTGCCTGTCGAATATATCCATTAGGATCTAATGTTTGAATATTATAGTTTTCCCATAATCCGCCGTGCCGAATTAATTACCACCAAGGTAGTCCATTTTGAGCGGAAACAACAGAAGTGTATTCTCCTAAAATCGGCCTCATTTGTGGTGCTATTTCAGATAGACTATAGGCCTTCACTGTCAGGAATACATAATCCACGGGACCAACTTTGGTATAATCATCTGTAGCCAGTGGCCTGGCGTTGATCTCTCCGGCATGATCGCAAATAGTAACGCCATCGCTCTGTAGAGCCTGAAGTTGTCGCCCTCTTGCGATAAGAGAAACATCCTGCCCAGCCAAGAATAATTTGGCACCTAGGTAGGAACCTATAGCTCCCGCACCGACAATTGCAATTTTCATATACCGTTTACAACATCCATCTATCAATCCGATTCTCTAATATTGGAAGCAACTATCCTCCTCTGTACCTTACCAGTTGCGGTTTTGGGAATTGAAGAAACAATGTATATCTTTCTTGGACATTTGAAAACTGCCATATGATCTCTACAATGTTGTATCAAATCAGTTTCTTTCACACCATCGTCTGCAACAACAGCAGCAGCGGGTACCTCACCATGAATTTCATTTGGTAGGCCAAAAGCAACGGCTTCTTTGACACCTGGATACCGCAACAAAATTTCGTCTATCTCGTTTGGGGCTATCTTTTCACCACTTCTATTTATAAATTCCTTTATCCGCCCAATGATAGTTAGATAACCATTGTCATCTAGTATGCCTTGATCTCCAGTACGAAACCAGCCTGAAGAAAAAGATTGATTATTTGCTTCAGAATTTCCCTCATAAGCCTCAATAACATTAGGCCCCTTAATAACTATTTCGCCTGGGTCACCAATGGAAACAAGGCCACCAATATCATCCATTATAGCTACTTCCAATCCTGTAGGCTTACCTACGCTCCCCATGATTCGCCTACCTGGTGGCAATGGATTAGATGTCATTTGATGGGCTGCTTCAGTCATACCATAGGCTTCCAAAACAGGGACTCCAAGATTCTCTTCCATATCTATCATTGTCTGGTCAGCCAGTGGGGCGCTACAGCTTCTTATAAACCGCAATCTATTAGGTTTAACAGCTTGTTTCTTCTGGTGCACACGGCCAATTAATACCTGATGAATTGCCGGAACTGCCGAAAACCAGGTTACGTAATATTCATTTAAAGTTTCCCAAAAGGTTCTTACGTTAAATTTTTCTGGCAAAATCAGTGTGCCACCTGATATCAGTGTTGAAAGGGTGGATGCCACAAGGCCATGGACGTGGAATAGCGGCATAACGCATAGCGAGACGTCGCGATCGCTCAAACAATAGGTATCAATAATATGATTTGTGGAACTGATCAAATTCGTATGTGACAAGGGCACACGTTTAGGTTTATTCGTGGTGCCACTTGTATGTAATATCAGGGCCACATTCGCCGCCATATCTTCGTTAATATCAACGTTTCTACATCCCCTGGACACACTCAAATCTTCCAACGATAAAGACCCATGGTTGTCCATATGGACCGTCATTCTACTCAATCCATCTATCTCAAGTGTATCTAGTTCAGCGCTCGACATGGTGGTAGTTATAAGTCCTTTCGCACTTACATCCCTTATATAAAAATCAAATTCCCTCGCCTTGTATAACGGGTTCAACGGGGCTACTGTAGCTATCGCCGAGACCGCAAGGAAAGTCACTACGAATTCAATACTATTTGGCAAGACAATGGCGATCCTATCAGTTTTGGAGATGCCTCGGCCAAGCAATTCATTTTTCAACGAGTTAACTTGGTCCAGTAAATCCCCGTAACTAAGACTCGCCACTCCAGGTACAATTATCGCTTCCTTAGTCAACTTGGTTGAATACAGTTGATCGGTGACCGTCTTATTACTTAAGTTTTTAGTCATTAAGATTGCCTTTAATTATTCTCTCAATAGCGTTTCGCAAAATCTGGCTGTATTAACAAGGTCTGAAATCGGAACGTATTCCTCGTTTGTGTGCATAGCATTTGTGGCCATTCCTACGACCACGCATCTTATCCCAAGTTGATTAAATACATTTGCATCTGTTCCTCCACCAGAAGGACCCAATACAGGCTTAAGCCCAATTCCCTCTATTACTCGCCTTGCTGTCATCACCATATCATCGTTTTCGTCTAAATTGTACCTGTGGAATTCCACTGACAATTGTTCATAAATCTCAGATTTAGTATATTTAGTCCTTATCTTTTCTATGACATCCAATACTTGTAGCCTAAGCAGTTCTGTAGTTTCTAAGTTTCTACTACGAAACTCACCGGTAAATTGAGCTAATCCAGGCACAGTATTTCGGACCGAACCACCTTCGATAGTACCCACGTTAAATGTAGTCTCGCTATCGAGTCTACCTTGAGGTAGATTCGAAATTATTTCTGATGCGATTCGAATGGCAGATTCACCGTTCTCTGGTTCTACTCCGGCATGGGCGGCCTTTCCCTTAATTTTGACTTCAAAGCTTGTGTAGGTGGGACTAGCCATGGTTATCGTACTGACGGGACCATTACCGTCGAACACCACTCCCCTTGTTCCTCGTATTAAACTCATATCCAAATTTTTTGCCCCGACTAATCCCAGTTCCTCTCCCCGAGTCAAAACCACCTGTATTGGTATTCTATCAATTCTCTCTTCTTGTAAGGACTCTAACGCTTCCATAATAGCCGCTACTCCGGCCTTACAGTCGCCACCAAGTATCGTAGTTCCATCAGATTTAATAATGGCGTCCTCAATGCGTGGGTTTATACCTCTTCCAGGTTCCACGGTATCCATATGTGCTGAAAGTATAAGTGGATCTGCCCCGTCTTCAGACGCGATAACATTTCCGTGAGAATCTTCTTGAATCGAAAAACCCAGTTTAGAAAGTTTTTTGGAGATATATTTGGCGAATTCTTCTTCTTCTCCGGAAGGGCTGTCAATTTGGACCATTTCAGTAAATGTAGAAACCAATCTATCTTCATCAATCATAGTCCCTCCTGTATCTCATTATTTCTTGTATAGTATTCTAGAATATGCCTGTAAGCCAATCCAGTATACTTTGAACTGCTTCCACCGCTGTAAATCCATCGAGCCATTGCCCGGTATGTAACACGTATTCATGGAATAATTTAAGAGGGACAACAGTGAATAATATTACTGCAATGGTGGTCTTTGAAAAATCAAAGTTTGGTTTGAAACACTTCATACCAACAATAACAAGAAACCAAAATTCGAAAACATTCGGGAAAAATTGAAGAACTTCTCTGTTTCCAGTTAATTCGAAAATCCCAAATCCAATCATCCTGAAGATAAACAAGTAAATAGCTACACGTTTAATGAGCCCATTCCACCTAAGGGCGACCATAAGAAAAGTCCCCATGTAAACCAGGTCTAACCATTTATCAAAGGTTTGGTAACTACCCACACCACCTAAGTCAATAAGATTTTTAAGAAATAGGTCTGAGAGGTCGAATAAAATGGCCAATATAGCGCCAACGAAGGCCCAGCGCAGCACAGGAATCGATCCCAAGACCCTGACCGTGGCTATGATTAGTTCTTCGAGTGTGAGCATTTACACAGTCAAGTACATCACGATAATGACCCGCGAGAATTCATGCGCATCAGCAGATAATTCTGGAATTTACTTTCTAAGTTTTTATCTGTTACAAAGACACCCCAGCGTGAGGTCGTTACCGCAGTTGATCCAGGTTGTTGGACACCACGTTGGACCATACAATAATGCAAACCCTGTACGGTTACTATTACACCCAATGGGGCAAGATTGGAGTAGATAGCCAAAGCTATTTCCTGCGTTAATCGCTCCTGAATTTGAAGTCTCTTAGAAAACACATCAACTACCCTGGACAGTTTCGACAAACCAGTTATTACATAATTTTCTGGATCAGGTATATATCCAATGTGAACAACCCCGCTGAAGGGAGCCATATGATGTTCACATGTGGATGTGAAATGGATATTGTCGAGGATAATCATGTCATCGGCCTGTCCAGCTTGACCCGTCCCATCAGGCCCAAAAGTAACATTAAGGTGTTCCTTAGGATTAACCTCAGTGCCCTCCGTATACGTTAAAAGAGCTCGGGCCCATCGTTCGGGGGTGCGTTCTAAGCCATTCCGATTTGTATCTTCCCCCAGAATCTCCAGAACCTGGCGCAACAGTTCGGTCAGTTTTACGACTTGTCCTTCTCTGTTAGGCATATTAATCTCCGCCACTATAAGTGCCACAGCTTGTGGGAGTTTCCCAGAACCGGACCTCAGAAACAGCAAACCCAAGATCCTGTGTGACCATAAACAATATTTTAGCAAGATTTTCAGAAGTAGGATTTCCGGTTAGGTTATGTACCATTTGCCCCCATTTTTCCAATTGATTCCCGAGAGGATCAAGATGACTAAGAATGACCTGATGGTCAAAATTATTCTGAACCCAACTTTCAACTGCACCTTTAAGGGATCCAAAACTGGCGACCATTCCACGTTCATCTAGGGTAGTACTCGTTACATCAATTTCAACGTAGGCATTGTGACCATGGAGAAATTTTGAATTCCCATCATAGTCTAGTAATCGGTGACCATAGCAGAATTTAATGATTTTGGTGATTCTGTATTGAGGCAACTTCTTTACTCCAACGACTGTATAATGCGCAAAACTGGGATAATTCCTAGAACAACCTAAGCTAAGTTTAGTTTCAATGGATCCAAGTTGTCCACTTGAGTGGTCTTTATCTGACAGTTATGGCTGAATCAACATAGCTTAACCTGTGATTCAAGAAATCCCTTTTTTAGGGTAGTAAGGCAAGGATTGGATAAAAAGGCCAGTCAACAAATGGATCAGACGTGTTAGTCATCCCCAACGCCATTTTCAACATTAATCTCTACAATTCCTCGATGCACCCCGAAGTTACCCTAGTTAGGGATTTCGCCATAATTATGGCCGTGGCTGGAGCAGCACTAGTGCTTTTCCGGCATTTGAAGCAGCCTCCTATTTTAGGATACTTAATTGCGGGCTTAATTATAGGACCGTTTACACTCCCAAATCCCCCAGTAGGCGACGTTGAGACAATTAGACGGTTGGCAGATATCGGTTTAGTTTTATTGCTTTTCGCTGCCGGACTCGAGTTTGGATGGGATCGGATTAGAAAACTAGGACCCATCATCTTCGTTGTAGGGCTATTTGAGATATCATTTATGCTCGTCATAGGCTACCAACTAGGAATTTTGTTCGGTTGGACATCGACCGAAGCATTTTTCCTAGGATCTGCATTAGCTATTAGTAGTTCCGCCATTCTTTTAAAGATGTTGCGCGATACGGACAGCCTACTAAAACCGCACGGGCAATTAATAGTCGGAATATTAATCGTAGAAGATTTTGCAGCAGTGATTCTTCTGGCCATATTGTCCGGACTCGCGTCAACGGGGACGACCACTATCGCGGACATAGGCTCACTACTATTGAAACTATCCATCTTCACCGTGTCATCGTTGGTGTTAGGAGCTATTTTCGCCCCCCGTATCCTCAAATTCATTTCCAAAACAAATTCTAAGGAAAGTCTTCTTATAACGGCTTTAGCGATTTGTTTTGGCCTAGCACTTGTTGGCCAAGAACTAGGAATTTCTGCGGCAGTGGGAGCATTCCTGATAGGAATGGTATTGGGTGATACCCCTTATTCTAAGGAAATTGAAGACGTTATGCTTCCAGTCAGAGACATGTTCGCTGCGATGTTTTTCGTATCCATAGGAATGCTAGTTGATTTATCTCTTGTTAAAGAATTCATTGGTCCCGCATTATTAGTTACAACTGTCTTTATCATCGGAAAAATAATCGCCGGTACCACCGGAAGTTTTATCATAGGTAACCCTGGTACAACCTCTTTACGGGTCGGGACCAGTATGCCACAGACCGGGGAATTTTCGTTGGCTATGGCTAAAGTCGGTTCGGATTTCGGGGCTGTGGGTACTTCCTTATATCCGGTCGTGGCAGTTACTACGGCAATCACATCGTTTCTATACCCATATATCTCGAAATCCTCGGATTTACTAAACCGAATTTTTAATACCTACTCACCCTCTTTAATCAGAAAGTATGTAATAAACCTGTCGAACGCCCTTGGTAGGCTACATACGGTTAGTGCAGTACAGCGTAAAAACACGTTCCTAGTACAAAGATTGGGGAAATTATTCTTAATTAATTTGACCATTGCAATTCTAGTTATCACTTTCGGAACATTTTCCCTGGAATTTTCGTCAATTATTGGTCGCCTCCTGCCAGGTGAACAACACCATTGGGGACTTGTTCTAGGGATGATTACACTTATTCTTGCAATACCCCCTATTTTTGTAATGTGGAAGTATCTCAACAGATTCGCGCTAGAACTTTCAAGCTATCTCATAGAGAAAGGCGTCGAGAGTAAGCAGAAGGACCAACATAAGATTAGTCTCGTGTTAGGGTCTTCTCTCTTCATTACTATGACTTTTTTCCTAGCGTTCTTAAGCCTACCGTTTATTTCGAAACTATTATTCATCGGTGGATTTTCAATCCCGATAACACTCTTGATCCTGATAGGATCGTTTATTGCCGCATCAAAAATTGCTATACGAGTTCATCATTCACTGGAATCCGCATTCCACAAAACATTTCTGGGACAGGTAGAATAATAGATCCTTAAATTTGTTGTTGTGAGAGAGTCTTCATTGAATTATCCTAAGGCTTTGTTATAACATGTGACCACACAGCATTTATTAAAGAGGAGCAACATGGAGTTTCTTCAAAGAATATTAGGCCTATCTACAACCGGAAAGCTTACAACAGGCATTAGGGAGGCTCTGGAATCCCAATACAAAGTAACCGTAGAACAGGCCAGTGAACTCAGAACCGCGGAAAAGGCTGGGAGCTATGCGCTCAGACCCGTCAGACTAATACGAGTGTACAATCCGGCGGAATTCAGTGGGGATACAGAGAGAGCCAGTTATGACGACTTAGAAGGCAGTAAGGCCATATGGTTCCAAGGGAAAATAGAAAAGAAAGGCCAGATATTTCTCAAGGACATCCGGCCAGTAGACCCCATGAAGGCCTTTAAGGGCAAATCTAAGAAATCTGCGGGGAAAAAATAGTCTATACTCTTGTCAGTTAAGGCTTCCAGTGTTCCTACGCAAGTTAAAAGACGTATCCTAACTTTTCCAGCCTCGGTAGGCATACTGATAGTTTTAATATCTATTTTGACCCCGGAATACGTCTACGCTAATGGCATACATAAAAATGCTGTGGAAGTGTTCAATGGACAAACAGTTTCATACCAACTTAGGGTCGTTACCATCCCCGAAGTGGGAGTCACTCATTTTTCCATAAACATCAAACCTTTACCACTTGATCGTGTTACCCATCCAATAGAAATCATCGGTACAGCCCAAAATGCGAATCAGGAAGACTTCCGCTTTGAATCCACCGGATTATCAGTTCTTCCACAACCCCCATATATCTATTCGATAGATTTCCCTATACCAACCCCAGGACTCTGGTTAATTAAGTTTGATATTAAAGAGTTAGATGAAAGGGAATTCGTAGAGTTTGAGGTGGAACTTTTTGAACCCGCTGAGGTCCGATGGTGGCTTATAATAGTGGTTATACTAGTAATCTTAGGTATGATTGGTATAGTGTCTAAACGAATGGCCATTACCAACGAGAGGCAATGACTCGAAACCTAACCTCGTCTGTCCAAACTAGATTGACCTTATATTAAAAATAACAATGATTACTCATAACAGGGTTTCAATAGTTCTACTGGGAATTACATTTGGGGTTTTATTGAGCTTTAAACCAGATGTGGTACTGGCTCATGGTTTTGGAGATAGGTACGACCTACCAGTTCCCTTATCTTTTTACATATTTGGTTCTGCGATAACAGTGTTCTTATCCTTTTTTATATTCGGGGGTTTTTTTGGAAGAAATCCAGAACAAACTAACCACAATCGTCCTCATATAAAACTCTCCTTCACTAAAAACAGCCAATGGTATAAATTATTTTTTGGCTCTATACAAGTTTTATCAGTGCTCGGATTCATACTATGCATATTAACCGGGCTTTTTGGATCTCAGACGGCAACGGATAATTTAACCCCCGTAATAGTGTGGATAGTCTTCTGGGTTGGTATGTATTTCGCATCTGCCTTGCTCGGTAACTTATGGCCGCTTATTAACCCCTGGTCAATAACATTTTCATGGTTTTATTATATACTCAAACGTTTTACCAATCATTCTTCCGATACGCCCAAAACTAAATATCCTGCTCGTTGGATGTTTTGGCCAGCCGTCGTATTCTTGGTTGCGTTTTCATGGATAGAAATAATTTACCCGAATTCTTTTGTTCCTAGAAACCTGTCCTTTATCATACTCATATATTCCATCTTTACGTGGGCTGGAATGTGGTGCTTCGGTAAGAATACTTGGTTAAAGTACGGTGAAGTTTTTGGAGTTACGTTTAGCATCATATCCAAACTTTCTCCAGTACAAGGCGAGAATCTAAATAATGGTAACTCCAACACGAAACTTAAGTTAACTGTACGACCTCACGGTTCTGGTTTACTGGTTCATGAAACCGTGGACTTATCGAAAACGTTTTTTGTACTTGTTCTACTTGCTACCGTTACGTTCGATGGTTTGACTACGACACCTATATGGGAAGAAATACTTGTATTTCTCGCATCAGTTTCCAAAGACACTATATTAATGAATTCCGTCGGATACTTAATGTTCATTGCATTATTTACATCTGTATATTTTGGTTTTTGTCGATTGATGATTCTAGCTTCAGGTATAAAGGCAAATCCGGAAAAGATATCCGGAGGTTTTATATACTCTTTGGTCCCGATCGCTATCGCATATCACATTGCTCATTACACTTCGTTTATATTGATACAAGGCCAGTTAATAATCCCATTACTTTCGGATCCTTTCGGCTTTAACTGGGATATTATCGGCACCAGGGGTTACGAAGTGGACATAGGAATCATCAATGCACGATTTATCTGGTATTTATCAATTGTCGCCATAGTAGTTGGCCACATACTAGCTGTATTTATATCTCATTTCCGTTCTGTTTCCCTATTCGGAAGCTCCCAAGCAGCCATGAGAAGCCAGTTACCAATGTTAATATTAATGGTCGCTTACACTATGGTAAGCCTCTGGATAATAAGTCAACCTATTATAGAATGATTAACGTCGAACGAAGCACTACCGTAATAGTCAATTTCTGGATCACGCGATAGACTTACGGTATTAGCAAAATTCCTATCATGTCTGTTTAAGCCTGTGCGTTAACAATAACAAATCCCTCTGTCTACCTGGTAGATATTCTAGTTTTCCGCCTTGCCATATAGATACTCCATAGCTACACTTTAGAGCAATTCCAATGAAAACAAATGAGAGGACGTAATGCCGATAGATCTTGTGACCGTTCCAGTAGACACCCTGACGCGATTTTCATTTGACTGTTTACGAGCAATGGGTTGTTCAGAGGAGGAGGCTAGCCTTTTTTCAGATGGCCTAATCCAAAGTGAGTTAAGGTGCCTGCCCGGACAAGGACAAGGAGTCCGCCGACTACCTATCTACCTAGAGCGAATCAGTAAACGATGGACAAATATAGGTGCGCAGATGGACATCATTAAAGAGTCACCCGCATTGGCCCTCGTCGACGCCAATAATGGTCTAGGAGCAGTAATGGGCCAGCGCGCCATGGATTTAGCTATTGAGAAATCCAAATCCATGGGTATCGGAACCGTGATAATGAAAAACAGCACTCACTATGGATCCTCCGCAGTCCATGTAAGAAGAGCCATATCCAGAGGTTGCATAGGCATTGCTATGACTAACGCCGGACCAGAAATGGCCCCCTGGGGCGGATCGGAAGGGCGTGTAGGAACTAATCCATGGTCTATGGGAGCTCCAACCGGAGGAGATTTTCCAGTTATTCTCGACATTGCGCTGACCACCGCAGGAAAAGGTATGATGCGCTGGTTTTTAAGAGAGGGATTAAAAATGCCTACAGATTGGGCTCTTACCCCAGATGGCATGGAGACTGATGATCCAGGTGCAGCAATGGACGGCCCGCTATTAGCCATTGGACAACACAAGGGTTATGGTCTAGCTATGATGACAGACGTTATAACCGGCGTAATATCCGGCGCTGCCTACGGAATAACTCCATATGCCAGCCAGGACAAGCTTCAGGTATCTCATACATTCATTGCAATAGATATAGAATGGTTTATGCCTCTCCAAGATTTTCTAGACAGGATGGATGCGTTCGTCAGTGAAGTTAAATCTAGCAAAACGCGACCGGGCTTTAGCGCGGTATTAGTGCCTGGAGAAATCGATCATATCCGAGAAATGGAGTATCGGACCTCAGGAGCCAAGTTAGACAGAATCGTTTACGAAGAACTGCGGGATCTAGCTCAGAAATTAAACATAGAATTCCCGTTTGACGAGTGAGTCCATGAAAAATCTTCCCATTCCCCTGGCTAAACAAGTAAATCGTGTCCCATCTATGCGTATCAAACTCAATGCAAAACAGGAAAGGGAATTCGATAAACTTCTGGATGAATTGTTTATGATAGATCTGCACCAACATCCTATGGTATGTGCGGACGATATGACTCGTTTCGTTGAATACTTAAGGATCGGCGATTTGAAATGGGGATACGAGGCTGCAATAGAAGGTGGATGGTCTACCATAGCCACAGCCAACTGCTTCAGAGGTATGGTAAATAGCCCCGAGCTGTCCTATATTTCGTTTGAAGATCTCATCGAAGAAGTCGGTCTTATGCTGTCTGATGTTAGCCAACATCACGAGATTGCAACAAGAGTTACGAATGTTAACGAAATACTATCAGCCTTTCAGTCAAGAAAATTGGGGTTTCTACCTACAGTGGAACATCTCGCGATAGGGGACGTCTTAAGCAGAATTGATATATTATCCGCCATGGGCATACGGATCGCAGGCCTTACCTATAACTACCAAAACAACATAGGCTGCGGTTTGTTAGAAAGCAAGGACAGCGGGATAACAGATTTTGGACGAGCAACCGTCGACCGCATGAACGATTGTGGTGTGGCCGTAGATCTATCCCATGCAGGTTACAAAACGGCCATGGATGCCATAGAGTATTCCAAAACTCCTGTTATTTTTAGCCATAATGCAGCCCATACAATACGTCCCACTTGGCGCACCAGAAAGGACCCAGAGCTCGAGCTTTGTTCTAAAAAAGGAGGGTTAATAGCTGTCACAGCAGTACCAAATGCTTTAAGCAACGACCCAAATCAGAACATTAATTGTGTCCTGGATCACTATGACTATTTGGTAAATTTAGTCGGGATAGACCATGTAGCAATTGGAACCGCCACCCTGGTAGGAGATCACGTTGGCTATCACATACACATGATGGGACGTAGCTTAGTAGGTGATATCGCAGCTCCATATTTAGACGGCCTAGAATCGCCTGCAGATGGGACAAACATCATCAGAGGTCTAATTTCCAGAGGATATGAAACATCGGCAATTAAAAAGATTGCGGGACACAACGCGCTAGCCTTTTTTAATAGGGTCTTTGTTTAATTAGAAACGATAGAAACTGGGTTCTATTTTCTCCGCGCCCCTCCGACGTTATATAATTCCATAGCATTATCCCGTACTATCTTTTTCCTGTTACCCTCATCCAGATTACCCAACGCCTCTTCAATTTTTTCCAATGAATCTGGCCATACTGAGTCCGGGTGAGGATAATCCGACCCCCACATTAAATTATCAATTCCCACTAGATGCGCCATAGCTCCGGCAGTTTCTTCTTCCTGGAAAGTAGTAAATCCATTCCGATACCAGTATTCACTGGGTTTCATTGTCATAGGCGGGTCTTGTAATTTACCTTGGAGCATAGCGTCTTCGAAAATGTGGTCCATGCGAGTTAGAGCAAATGGAACCCAACCTGTCCCCGATTCAGCCATAACAAATCTGAGATCAGGAAATTTATCAAGCGCCCCACTAAATATAAGCCCCATCATGTGTTGCACCATTGAATACATACCGAGAGAGCCCCTTACTGCCTGGAACCCCAATTCATTTTGGTTATACTCTGAAGCCCATATCTTGGTCTCCATGTTCTCCATTTCTTGGATAGGTATGCGAGAGCCACCAATATGGAACGACACTGGAATTCTCGTATCCACACATGCTGACCAAACTGGGTCCCAATAACCGTCTCTGGCATACAGTGGAACACTTAGGGGTCCAACCATTAAATCAGCACCACGGATAAATTCGTGATCCTTGACTCTACGTATTTCTTCAGCCGCGACGCTTGCATCGTGTATAGGCATACAGGCAGTCCCGTACCACTTCCCCGGAATACTCGCGCAAAAATCGTTAACCCAGTCGTTGTAAATCCTATAAACTTCGGTGACCACAGACATCGTCCTGAGATTCTTTCCAGATCCAGTAATTCCGTATAGTACTTCACAGTCTACGCTATCTAAGGTCATATCTTTCAACCGCAACTCGGGATCTACGGGTCTGGCGGGTCCATCGTAAAAACCCGCATCTATCATTTTATCGGTCCTCATACGACGGCCTTTTTGAGGTGGTATAAATTCAAACCCAGCCGATTGAGCTACGCCCAATTCGTTGTCGCCTTCCGCCAACCAAATAAGTCCTTTGTCCGTATCGATAATCCTAGGCATTTGGTCCACAAGCTCGGGTTTATCACAATTATTAACAAACAGGTCGCCAGGCAACCAACTCATATCAACATGGGAATCCGCAGATACTATAGTGTATTCCATTGTCTTTCTCCTCATCGATAAAGCGTCGTATGCCCAACACTATATCCAAATTTTGCCCCGATTGCCACATTTATCTATAACGTTATCGAATCATTCAGGAAATCGAAAAAGCTCGTGCAGGATTTTCAACTTGAATGACTCTAATCTGATCCTCGGTAACACCCAAATTCCGGAGCCTAGGAAGAAAATCTTCAAATATATGGCAATATCCAGTGTTTCCGCTCCATCTCATTTCAAACCATCTATTCCGATCATGGGATAGCATGATCTGTTTACCGTAACCTCGATTGATTAATTCATGAACTATCTCTGCTCTAGTTTGATCGAAAAGGTAATGTTCCTTACCAATAACATCAAATTGTATAAAACAACCTTCTTTTCCTAGCTTTTCTAGGACGTCTATGTCAGGTCTCTCATCAACATGACCGGCAATAAACCTTTCGGGCTTTACTCCCGCCGATTTCAAGATTTCCCATTGTTCAACCGCGGCCACTCCACCTGGAACCTCCATCCGTCGTGCCCCAGTGGTGTGAGTTGTAATGGGGACACCAGTTCTCTGCTGTGCAATTGCAATGGCTTGAAGCACCTTGAGTTCCACTCCTTCGACCCTTGCGCGATGAATTGCTGATTTAAAAACACCACACTTGCGCCTATCTACGCCTATCCCTTCTTCTATTTCTCGTGTTATGTAGTCAGCTAATTCGTCGACGCTTGTTTCCGAAACCCAAAGGGGTATATGTGGCTCTATATAAAACCCTGACGTAGCTATTATATGAACCTCGGAGGCTTCAGAAAGTTTCGCAAGTGTGTCCAGATTTCTACCCCAGCCATTACATGTAACTTCTACAATTGCCCCTCCTCCTTGATCCTTAAAACTTTTTAACTCTTCCAGTATCAAGTTGTAATCATCCATCAACATAAATGTGCTTTCCAAACGATTAGTGCCCATTAAGTCGCGCCTTGGCCCTAAACGCTGGTCGCACCAGATATGCTCGTGTGGGAGCGTAACCCCTAATTCATGAGAATCTATAGCACCTAAAACTGTTTGTATCTTATTCATAAAATCGTGATCACTCTAATAATTTCAATAAATCTAGTGTTTTGTCTGAGAACTAAACCAAAACCGAAGGTTCCGTTTTACACCTATCAAGAATAGCCAATGTTTCTCCCGTACTTCTTAACTTGATCAGACCATGGGCAATTGAATCACTAGTAAAATCTTGACTGAATCGTGTCAACGCAGCTGTGCCGTCGCTAATAATTAGTGAGCTAATACCAATATCCCCAAGTTCAACAGCAGTCTGCCTGATCCCATACTCTAGCATTGTTCCCATCACTAACACATTGGATATTCCAGTGTTATGTAATAAACGAACAAACCTTTTGCTCGTAAGAGCACTCCATCCTCCTCTTCCAAAAACAGGATCCTTATCCATTGGTTCCCATTCAGGGTTAAACTTGCCAAGGGGTCCCTGTAAATCCCACTCCCATCCAAAAGCCTCTAGCAAAGGAGACACCTTTTCGTTTCCATTTATCCCAAGACACGAATAAATAACTGGTATATCGATTGCCCTACATGCATTTAACATTAGGGGAATATTAGGAACCATCTGGCTTATAAGTTCTACATATTCTTCAAACTCTCCCATTAACACTTTACTTTTAGCATGTTTGATTAATAACCCGTGTGTTACATCTGCAAAGGGGACATGTAAGTCTTGTAAGAGCAAAACTGTATTATCCTTAGCAATAGACATGGGTTTACTTTCTTTCGTTAATAGGGGCAAAGGGTGGCGTATTATCATTATCCTTCCGTCTCTGAATAGTTTTCAGACCAGTTCATATGGTAACGCATTTCATGCTGGTACATGGTAACTTTATCTGGAGAAAACTTGAAGTCCCAACCCTCAGCTCGAATGGAATCCAGGATCGGCCCAGCGTCAAAACGTAGACCGGAAAATCGTTGAGTGGGCTGGGATATAAGCCACACAAATGCCTTTCCCAATTCGGTAGGATCGGTCCAAGTAGAACGAACACTTTCAGGAGTCTCCAAAATTTCTTCCCATGTCAGTGCAGTAGGTTTAATCCTCTTACCGGGCCCAACAGTATTTAAAGCAATATTATAAGGAGCAGCTTCCAAAGCAAGAGCTTTTACAAACCCCTCATTTGCATGTTTGCCGGCAGTGTACATGACTTCTTTTTTATAACCTCGGAAGCTGGATCCACTTGCTATAGAAATAATGTGGCCTCCTCCTTGGTTTTTCATTACATCCCACGCGGACGCGGTAGCATTCAACAAACCACCAAAACTTATACTCATCTCTTGCCACCATTGTCTTTCGTTTCCTCTCTCCCAATCCTCCAGTGGCATAATGACTCCAGCATGTACTACGGCATCTAGCCTCCCCCACATATCAATAGTTTCTTTAACAATTCCTTTGAAAGCATCGAGATTACTCGCATCGAGTTTTCTCATAATAACTTCACTGCCATCAGATTTCATCGTACTAATGGATCTAGACAGATTTTCTTCGTGCACATCGGTAACCACAACTCGTGCTCCCTCTTGACCCAAGGCCCTAGCAATGCCATAGCCAAACCCCAAAGCCGCACCAGTGACGATTACAGTTTTTCCTTGTAACTGCATTCAAACTCCTTAAAAATCCTTTCTTTAGGAACTTACTATACGGTTTATGGACCCCTTTGTACAAAAACTACAGGGCGTAAGTATTCGCTTTTATGTTATCTCATGTTTAGTTGGAGTTCGCACCTTGATAAGTAATAATAAAGCCACTACATACAGTCCTATGAGTCCTATGAAGAGTTGGTCATAACTGCCGGTTAAATCTCTAATTCCCGCCCCTAATATAGGCCCTGCTCCCAACGCCAGCATCTGGATAGGAGTGAGTAAACCCGAGATAGAACCGTAGGACTGTCTCCCAAAATATTGAGCCAGCAGCATTAGTTCCAAAACGCCGACTGTCCCAGAAACAAGTCCCCACATGAGACCAAACAATAGAGCTTCCTTCAAAGAATCCAAAACCAAAAGATAGACCACCAGCACGATAGTCGTACTCAAAGCGATAATCAACATCCGCTTTGGCGTATATCTATCTGACAGATATCCCCATGCTATGTTTGAGAGTGAAAGGACTGTACTCAAGCTTAAAATCCATGCTGCTTGAGCTGTAGACATACCCGTTGCTTCTTTAAGAAACGGGACCATGCTGAAACCTAAGGTGGCCGAACTGACCAGACTCAGAACAGCAATAATCCCAACTATCCAAAATGCGGGTGCTCGAATTGCCTCTCTAGTAGTCCAACTCACCTCTTCATCATCTTGAGCCATCTGCGACAATAGAGACCTATTCTTATCCATGGATTTATCATCAGTCGTTCTTTCAACATTAAGACCATCTGGTTTTAATCCTAAATCCTCGGGTCTCCGCCTCATAACAAAAAACAATGGAATTGAGATAACTAAGGCAAAAATCCCCAGAATAAAGTACGCTGCTCTCCACCCGGATGACAAGGTAACAATTGAAATGAATTGTATATTTACGGATCCTCCCAATGGTCTGAACATAGAGTTCATAGCAAGAGCAAGATTCCTTCGCTTTCGGAAAAAGTTAACCACCGCTGTCCGAGGGACAACTCCAACCAACATCGGATTGCTAAACCCACGACCAAAGATATATGCCAAATAAAAATGCCAAATAGAGGTAGATCTGGATAATATAAAAAACGAAGCAGCAGCTATAACAGCCCCAAGCGGCATGAGCACTCTGGGACCATGCCGATCTGCGAGTCGGCCCATAAAAGGGGATGTCATACCAGACACCCAGGTTCCCAACGTAACAGCGAATGCCAGAGAACTACCTTTCCACTCTGTATCGTCTAAGATAAATGTCTGAATACCACCCAACACCAACTGAGTAAGCCCTGTTGCAGCAAAGGTCCCTAGAGCGACCATGATCATAATAGCCCATCCGTAGTAAAAAGGAGGACTAAGTCTCCAATTAATCAACGACATTACTAAAATATGATGAACCTTTCATGTTTTTTTGAATCATACAACTCGGCGGCAAGATGAAAAATATTTGCAGGAGAAAAGTCCTTTCTGTAATGGACCCAAGCATTATTTCTCCTATAGGGTCGTCATCAACATCATAACCAGTGTAGTGGATTCTATCTGTCATACGATACGTGTCAAGTTGAACGGATTGATAAAACAATAATCAAACGTATACTTACAACATAGGAATTTAGAAGGGGTGTTTGGTCCACGCAATGAAAAACTCTAAACTAAGGATAGGACTCATAGGCGCCGGACGCTGGGCAAGAATGGCCCACATCCACGGATGGTTGAGAGACCCACGGTGCGAGCTGGTAGTTTTATGCGACACAAAACTAGACGTCGCTCGACAAGCAGCCTCAGAATATGGCGTTTCCGAATTCTCTGATAACTGGCAAAATGTGACGGGCCGCAGAGATCTCGATATTATAGATATCTGTACTCCATCTCAAACCCACTACCAAATCTCCAAAGCGTCAATAGAAAACGGGAAACACGTGCTTTGCGAAAAACCTATCGCATATGACTACACTGATACATCATATTTAGCCAACATGGCACGACAAAAAGGTTTAAAGACTAAGTTAGGTTTCACTTTTAGATACACTCCAGCTATGCGCTATGCTAAACACCTTATTTCCTCGGGTTTCATAGGTGAACCATACATATTCAACGGCTACGAACAAAATTCACAGTTTCTGGATCCGAACACTCCTTTAAGAACTTCCCAGGTCAAGACGGAAAAGCCTGGACTAAATGTGTCGTCTTTAGAAGGATATGGAGCTCCAATTATCGACATCAGTAATTGGTGGATGAATACACCATATACTGCCGTTATAGGAACCATGCGTAACTTCGTGCCTGAGCGTGCGATACGGGGATTATCGGGATATCACAAAGTCAATATAGACGACGCCAGCATATTCATGGCAGAGTATCAGAACGGAGGAATTGGATCGATTCAGACTAGTTATGTGACGATCGGAAATTTCCCTGGAGTAGAAGCTCGAATATATGGCAAAGAAGGAGCAATAATTGTAAGAACAGTCCTCGAATTCGGAATTCCGGAGATTATTCGCACCGCTAGCCCTAATAAGGTCGAATTTAAGCAAATAGAAATCCCACCACAGTTCTATCCACCTGACTATGTTTTGGGGGAAAATATGAACCACACTTGGTTAAGTAATCTAGTAAGTAATTTCGTGGACGAGATCGAAGTCCCTACCGAAAAGAATGAAGGTAATTTTGAAGACGGGGCACGGGTCCAAGAAATCATTAATGCTGTAGAACTTTCATTTGAACAACGTCGGTGGGTTAACTTGCCCCTACCAACCAAGTTGGAATGCGCCTAAATTTAGTCCATAATGACACGATCTTGCCCTAGCGGAGGACCTATGGTACAACCCAATTATAATGACTTAATTTCTAGCACAAAAGACCATAGCTGGTTGAGTCATAATCCTTATACGGATAGAAACGACCCACAACAGCTTGCTATCGCGGTACGAGGTGATGGTTGTTACATATTTGATCACGAGGGCAATCAATATCTCGATGCAACCGGAAGTTCTCATTGTAGTGCAGTCGGTCATGGACGTCAGGAAATCGCTGACGCGGTGTCGAAACAGATACATGCACTAGAATTCTCCGGTTCTGGTCTCGTCCCTTTCATAAACGAACCGTCAGCAAGGCTTTCCCAAAAGCTTGCGGAACTCTCGCCTGGTAGTTTAAACCGAGTATTCTATACCCTTTCTGGGTCAGAGGCTGTAGAGGCTGCCCTCAAAATCGCTCGTCAATACCACGCTCAAACCGGCAATCCCAAAAAATACAAGGTTCTTTACCGCAACTATGCCCATCACGGTTATACCTGGGGCGCGATGAGTGTTAGTGGCGATCCAGCCATAAGATCGAAGATTTTTGAGCCTACCGTCCCCATGGGAGTAATGGTCCCGGAGGCAAATCCATTTCGGTGCCTCCACTGCACTAACCCATGCAATCTTGGTTGCGCCCGGTCAATAGAGGAAACTATCAAATACGAGGATCCAGATTCTATTGCGGCCATTATTGTGGAACCCATATCGAAAATGGCTGTAGTACCCCCACCTGAATATTGGGAAATGGTGGTAAGACTCTGCAAGAAACACAACATTTTATTGATAGCTGATGAAGTGGTAACCGCCTTTGGAAGAACAGGTAAATGGTTTGCAGTAGATCATTGGAATATAGTCCCAGATCTCTTAGTACTAGGAAAAACTCTTGGGGCTGGGTATATGCCCATAGGCGCTGTAGTCGGCACAGAGGAAATATATAAAGTTTTTCTAGGTAGCCCAGAGAAAACTCTAATTCAATCCCACACACTCGGTAACCATCCGGTAGTTAACGCAGCTGCATTGGCAAATTTAGAGATAATAGAAAAAGAAGGCCTCGTGGAAAGATCTGCTTCCCTCGGACCATATTTCAAATCTCGGCTGGAAAACCTAAATAACCATCATATTGTCGGTGATATCCGTTCAATCGGGCTGCTCGCACAAATAGACTTGGTCAAAGACAAGGAGACGAAAGAACCTTTTGGTGGCAATAACGAAGGACGTAAACTAACCAGATTCATGGTAGATAATGGACTCTATATGAGGTGCAGCGGTCATAGTCTTAATATCCATCCTTCCCTGATTATCACAAAAGACCAAATTGACTTTATGGTTGATGTTTTCGATAAAACTCTGACATACGCTGAACAGGAGTTATTAACAATATGAGCAACCCCATGAGAACTCTACTAGTTGGACTCGGCGCCCGGGGAAAGAAGTGGGCACGCATCCTAAAAGACGAGCCAACAGTTGAAACTGTTGGCTATGTAGACATTCTGGACGCCAACCTGGAATGGGCGCAAGAGTTCGACCCTCTAGCAAAGGCTTCGTCATACAACAACATGGGAAAGGCTCTTAATGAATTAGAACCAGAGTTTGTAGTATTAGTAACTCCGCCAATAGACCGCTATAAAGATGTAATTACAATATTTGAACATGGGAGTCATCTGTTATCTGAAAAACCATTAAGTTTAGACCTAGACGAAGGACTTAGAATGGTCAAGGCTGCGCAAGAAGCGAAGGTTGGTTTCGCGGTAGGACTAAACTTCCGATATCAACACTGCGTTACAAAGGCTCGTGAAATTTTAAAGAGTGGGGAAATTGGTAAACCAGGTTTAGTTGGATACACTTATTGGAGGTACCGCGACGCATATACCCCAGGCTTAAATAGATTCCCGATTACGATGCGCCACCCCATGTTGTATGAACAAACAGTGCACCATTTAGATGAAATACGTTACGTCTACGACGCCGAAGTAGAACGTCTTTACTGCCGAACGTCCAATCCTTCTTGGAGCCAATATAGCAACAATGCTACTGCCCTAGTATACCTAGAGATGACTGATGATATAGAGGTACACTACTTCGGTACATGGGCAGGGCAAACAAAGGTCAAGGATCATTTTTACTGGCGGACTGATTGTGAAAACGGATCTTTGTTCCAATTCGAGTTCTTTTCAGATCTACGAATAGCGCGAGGGAAAACTTCGACAGAAATCGAAAAGATCGACTTGCCATACCAAGAACGTCTAATCGATGATGCTCGAGTGATGCTTAAGAACATAGTATCAGACCTAAAACAAGGTAGTATTGATCCACAACCGTCCGCTATAGATCATCTTCGGACTTTTTCAGTAATTACAGCCTGCGAATTATCTTCAACCCGAGGTGAAGCAGTTGTAATGCAGGACTTCTACGATGAATATAACGTACCACAAGAATGGCGGTAAACTTATTATGGAGACCCCCGGCGACAATTGGGATCCTAACCTATATGAAGCGTCTCATTCGTACGTATGGAAATTAGGTTCAGACCTGGTGCACTTAGCAAACCTTGAGAAAGGAATGTCAGTTCTCGATCTGGGTTGCGGGACCGGACATCTAACTAATCAAATCAATCTATCAGGCGCAACAGTGCTCGGAATTGATAATTCCCAAAGCATGATAAGCCAAGCAGAAAATAACTATCCACATTTAGACTTCGTCCTCGGTGATGCGAGGAAATTGACCTTCCAAGAACGTTTCGATGTTGTCTTTTCAAACGCTACCCTTCATTGGATCAAAGAACCAAAGTCGGTTGTCCAAGGAATTTTAAGGGCACTTAAACCCAATGGAAAATTGGTGGCGGAATTCGGAGGGGAAGGAAATGTAAAATCAGTCGTCAAAGCACTATCCGATCAATTGGGTGAAAATATGATAAATCCTTGGTACTTCCCCAGTGTAGAGGAATACACGAAAGTCCTGACTACTGAAGGATTAACTGTCAGATCAATAAGTCTATTCGACCGCCCAACATCGTTGGAAAAAGATGAAGGACTACGCGACTGGTTGAACATGTTTTGCAAACCTATATTTGCAACCGTGAATTGTGAGTCACGTGAACAAATTTGCAAGGGGATCGAAAAACAACTGAGATCCCGAATGTATCAGAATGGCAGATGGATCATAGACTATCGCCGACTACGAGTCGTTGCAACTAAATCCTATCCGATTTCTAGATCAAACTTTCGAGACTATGTATGACCACACACATCTTTTAATTTCCTTCTGACCGAAGAACAGAGAGAAAAGCCTCTTGAGGGATTTCGAGTTTGCCTAATCGCTTCATTCTCTTTTTACCCTCAGCTTGTTTCGCTAACAGTTTCATTTTCCTAGTAACGTCACCGCCATAAAGTTTAGCTAGTACGTCTTTCCGAAGGGCCGGTATAGTTTCTCTTGCTATAATCCTATTTCCCATAGAGGCTTGAATCGGAACTTCAAAAAGTTGCCTGGGAATGGCTTTCTTAAGCCTTTGTACAAGTTCTCTACCTCGCATATATCCTTTATCTTTATGAACAATCAAGGAAAGGGCATCCACTATCTGGCCATTAACCAACAGGTCCAGTTTGGTGAGCAATCCAACTTGGTATCCGGTAAACTCATAATCTAAGGTAGCATAACCCTGACTAAGGCTTTTTACTCTGGAATACATTTCGGTCAACAATTCAGATAAAGGCAGATTAAAGGTCAACAATACTCTCGGGTCCAGAGAAGGTCCAGCTACTCTACCACTCGCAGATTCCATGTTCCCATGATCTAAGTACTCCGTTCGGGAGAATTCCCCACGTCTTTGCTTTATTAATTCCATTAAAGGTCCTAAAAATCTAGCCGGAGTTATAATGTTCACCGACAACCAAGGTTCAAGGATTTCTCGGTACTTATCTGGTGATGGTATATCGCCGGGATTTCCCACGTAGATCTCTTTCCCCGCATTCATTCTGACCATGTACGAGACGCTGGGTGCAGTGATAATCATATCAATGCCATATTCTCGTTCTAACCGTTCTTGTACAATTTCCATATGAAGCAGTCCGAGAAATCCACAACGAAAGCCTGCCCCCAAGGCGGGGCTAACTTCTGGAGTAAAAGTTAAAGCAGCATCGTTTAATTGAAATCGTTCTAATGCTTCCCTCAAGTCCTGATAGTCATTTGTTTCGGTAGGATATAATCCCGCGAACACAAGAGGTTTCAGCGGTTTATAACCAATCAAAGGTTCTACTACCCCTGAGGCGTCTTGGGAAGTTATAGTGTCTCCTACTCTGCAATCATGTACTGATTTTAATCCCGTAGCAATATAACCAACTTCCCCGGCCCGGAGCATTTCCATACTTAACGGTTTGGGATTAAAGGATCCCACCTCCATCACATCTGTTAAGACTCCATTACTAAGGAATTTGATAGTCTGACCAGGAATAATATTCCCATCGACCAATCGAACGTATGCTATTACTCCTTTATACTGGTTATAGGTTGAATCGAATATCAAAGCTCTTAACGGATGACCTGCATTAATTTTAGGAGCAGGAATTAGGTCAGGAATTTGCTCTACAAGCTCCCTCACGCCTTCACCTGTCCTTGCAGATACCAGGAATACTTCCTCAGGTGAAAAACCAAATGTTTGTTCAAGTTCCTCGATCACCCTATCGGTTTCAGCCGCCTGGGAATCAATCTTGTTAATGACTGGAATAATAGCTAGATCTTTTTCCATAGCAAGATAGACATTGGCCAAAGTCTGAGCCTGAATTCCTTGAGTAGCGTCGACCAACAAAATAGCTCCCTCACAAGCTGCAAGGCTACGAGATACTTCATAAGAAAAATCTACGTGGCCCGGTGTATCAATTAAATTCAGTTGATATATTGTTCCATCGGTAGAGGAGTACGACATTCGAACGGCCTGAGCTTTAATAGTGATCCCCCGTTCCCGTTCCAAGTCCATGGAATCTAGATGTTGTTCAACTAAATCTCCCGAACTGACCGTACCTGTTACCTCCAACAAGCGATCGGCAAGGGTAGATTTACCATGGTCAATGTGCGCAATTATGCAGAAATTCCGTATATCACTCCGATTCATGCACTATATCCTAGCATGTCATGAAATCTTTCTCGATTATTTCCGTACCAAATTTTTATTTGTTGGGATAGGCCACGCCTGTTAGAATGGTCCCCCAAGACCTTTGCTGAAGGAGTCAAAATGTACGTAATCCTTTCCCCTTTTCAAATTAAACGCGAACACAGAGAAGAATTCATAGCATCAATTATAGAAGACGCTAAGTCATCTGTGGAAAATGAGATTGGTTGCCTGCGATTCGACGTAATTCAAGACTCGAATCACATGGACAGGGTTTGGCTATATGAGGTGTACACAGACGAGAATGCGTTTAATGCACACAAGTCATCGGCACATTTCAAGAAAGTATCCCCAATATTGACCAAAGCTCGCGACCAAGGCCCCCCCGGGGCAGGTATGGGGAGCACCATTATTTGGTCATCAGATCTGAACTAGACCCCCCAGGGTGTCCACAGATTTTACTCCAAATAATCCGCTTGCCATTTCTGATACTCGTCGGTACGTAAGGCGGCCTGTATAACCTCCGGCTTAGCCATCTTAGGCTTTAATTCCATCGGGTCGCCACCTTCATATATAAACTTCATGCTGTCGTACAAAGCCTGCATAGCCACGTAGAAAGAGTAGTGTCCTCTTAAAGCGACTCGCACACCACTTTCCGCCAATTTTTTTCTGTCTTGCATTTCTCTAGGTACATACCCAAGTATTAAAGGAAGAGAGGTCAATGAATGTACTTCGCTCAGTTCACTAAAGTTTTTACAACCCATAACCATCATGGCATCTACGCCAGTCTTAGAATAGCATTCTATCCTGTCCATAGCTTCCTCTAAAGGAAGGTTTTGTAAAGCGCTAGTCCTCCCAATGATTACAGTATTAGGATCTCGTCTAGCTTCGGTCGCAGCGAGAAGCTTATGCATCATTTCGTCCTTGGATATAAGCACTTGATCCACTTCTTGTTTGAATCCTTTTGGCAACAAGGTATCCTCAATTGTCATGGCAGCAGCCCCCGCCATCTCTAACTCTTGTACAGTCCTCATAACATTGAGGGCGTTTCCATATCCATGGTCAGCATCTACAATCAAACTTATGTCTACCGCTCTCATTATTCGCTTAACGTGGTCGGCAAGTTCCGATTGCGTTAAAAGAACCAAATCCGGGGCTGCTAAAATGGATGCAGATACTAACGATCCCCCCATGATACCAACTTCAAATCCCAAATGAACTACGATTCTCGCAGATATGGGGTCAAATACCGAACCAGGATAGACTACATCCGGCTTATTCAGGAATTGTCTTAATTTTAGTCTACTTTTACTTGGTTGCATGATTCCAATATTACAAACCTCTTTGTGTTTCCAAAGAAAGGAGTTGCTTTAGACCAGTCAGAGCAAGAAAATAACTATATACCCCGAACCCATATACAGATCCAGAACAAACTCCTTGAACCTTGGATATTATACCTCTTGATGAAGGATTAGTGGTATGGATTTCATATGTTGGAATTGTTAATTCTTTTAAGGAATCGCAGATTCGGCCAGGAGAGATAGTGAACCCTCCTGGATTAAAAATAAGGGCCTGGAATCCTGTTAACTGAACATCACCTACAATATCAATTACCTTAGATTCCAAATTCGTATGAAAGAATTGCACTTGCATGTCAAGGCCTGCGGCAAAATCGCCAATCTTGGAGTTAATCTCATCCAAAGTGTCGTATCCGAAAATATCTGTATCAACTTTACCCCGCAAATCCATTCCCTTTCCTTGAATTATACAAACGTGAATCATACTTTTACAGCCACCAACAAATTTATCAATGTATCCAATAATTATCTCAAATAATGAAAGAGTAATACATCGAAAGGGATTGCACTTTCGGGCAGGATCTTGAGGATAACCACGGGTCATTTTCTCAGAATATAGTTGATATAAGATTCCTAATCACGGAGTATATGGTATATTTAGCAAAACAGCTAGCGAGGCTAAACATGAAATATACACTTGTTTCAGCAGATTCCCATATGGATATGAGTTGGTTGCCAGGCGACTTGTTCACCGACAACGTCCCAGCCGCCATACGCGATAAGATGCCTCGTGTAGTTGACACCGATGATGGACCCATCTGGAAGACAGAA
>CAYTPK010000028.1:0-13338 GCA_964439905.1 uncultured Dehalococcoidia bacterium | reverse complement strand
CGCCATACGAGATAAGATGCCTCGGGTTGTTGACACACAGGATGGGCCCATATGGAAGACACAAGACAGCATATTGGGCGTTTATGGCGGTCTCGGATTTGGCTTTTCCAAGCCTCGGATGGGGAAATCTAGACAGATTGATAAAATGTATGGGGCTGGATACTACGAGGGACCTCCTCACGCGATAAATAAAGAGGCACGATTAGCCGATATGGCTATGGAAGGAATTGATGCCGAAATTCTTTACGGTATGACATCTGCAGGAAATAGAATCGAGGACAAGCATGTGCTCGCTGAAACATATCGAATCTATAACGATTGGGTTTCGAGTTGGTGTAAAGCAAGTCCCGGAAAATGGTTTGGGTTGGCCTGCATACCAGTACAAGATCCCCAAGAAGGCGCCGCGGAACTGACCAGAGGATCTGGATTAGGCCTCAGAGGAGCAGATATTTTTGTCAGTTCGACCGTGAAACCAATATATATGAGAGATGGTTTCTGGGATCCCATTTGGAAAGCCTCAGCCGATACGCATATGCCGATATCTTTCCACATTGGTGGAGGAGGAATCCAAGTGCCAGGGCCTAATACGGAATCGGGAGATCCCCCAAAATCTGTCCACGCAAAGATAAACCCCACACAAAATGAACTCGGCTACATAGGAACCCATCTTCCGTTGGAGCAACTTGCAGGTTCTGAATGGTTAGTGAGCGTCATTATGAGTGGCGCCTGTGACAGATATCCTGATTTCCGTTTCGTTTTAGGTGAATGTGGGGCCGGCTGGATTCCCTTCGTAATAGAGCGAATGGACTTAAAATATAACGATGCATATTTAGATAAGAAATTTTCTCCACCCTTGAATCTAAAACCCAGTGACTATTGGTATCGTCAAGGGGCTACCACTTTCCAAAATGACCCAACAGTGGGCCATTTTGCAGAGTATATTGGAGAGAACAACTTAATGTGGGGCAGCGACTATCCGCACCCCGATGGTGTTTGGCCCGGCGCGCGTGACGTCATCGAATCTACGATGGGCACTCTCCCTCCAAAAACACTTAAAAAAATTACGTGCGATAACGCAGTACGTCTATACAACATGTAAGTCAGAATCCCTACAGATAGCTGATGTTGCATAAGATTACCACTTCTTGCGCCACAGAAAATCCCAATCCGTTGTAAGTGTCTCTGCTCCGTTAGGAGTAATCACCAGGCCGTCAAATATCTTAGGTGGCCTTCTTACTGCGGGTAGCGTAGACCGGTGGGGATGGTAAGAGAAAACCATACCTTCTTCAAGCAAGGTATCTGCGTTACCTTTTATCATGGGAGAGAAATACGGCCACTCAATTCCATCCATGCCCTGACCATGAAAAGAGTAGTGCCATTCTGGGTCGCTCAACCCCCATCCGTCCGCCTGAATTACATCCAAAAATGTCTTTTCCATAGTTTCCAAAGTGACCCCAGGCTTTGCCATCCTTTTTATTTCTTCGAGAGCTCTAAATTCACTGTTAATTAACTTTTCCTCAAGTTTATCCGGCTCTTGAAAAGCGCATACCACATTAATCTCTGACCAGTGACCAGACTCTCCACAAATTTCTAGATGAAAACTAATCCAATCGTCGCACTTTAGAGGAATGTCTCGAGGCAATCCTTTGAAACCAGCTTCCTGAATCACCGTGAGATCCGTGAATGATCCAGCTTGCCTGAAAATTTTACTAGATTCCGAAGCTGCCTCTCGTTGACTAATTCCTGGTTTAACTACGTCAACAAATCTCTCTATTGCACGTTGCGACATAAACCACAGTTCTTTCAACTGAAGAATTTCTAGTTCACTTTTAACTGCCCTAATTTTGTCCAACAACATATCGGCATCTTTGAATTTTGCATCAGGGAATGCGGTGGTAAGTCTTTCCAGAGCTCCTACGGTAATTATTTTCTTGTAGCCTGCAATCCCGATCGTACCGTTACTAAGCCCCTTTTCCCTTATAGCATCGATAATCGCATCGTGTGGGTCAGGTTCTCTTCTAAAATCTTCGATCCACAACTTATCGGGAAGGTCTGAAGAAGCATATGTCACCTGAACATGCATCGGATCTCCATCAAGCGGGATTAATATCAATCCATCTCCCTCCCACATATGGACATCGGCTAGATACCGAATATTGCCTCTATTAAACCCACTCCCGTGGCCAGCGACAATCAGGGCATCCATAGGAGCCTCTGCCATTGCTTTCTTTACTCTTAAATATCTTCTATCCCTTTCGGGGAAATCCGCTCTTTGTGTCATAATACTTTCCCTAAATCTATTTGTGTTACCAGATACCTTGAAGCCCAGTGAGTCACTCACCTATAAAGCCGAATTATCATAAGCTTCTGTGAGCTAAATCTACTTAATATAATTAGGAAGTTTCGACAGATTATCGCTTACTTTCTGGAGCGTGTCCAAACGTTTAGGGAAAGCAAACCTTATATACGATGCGCCGAGATCTGAGTCACCAGGGTAGAATGCCCTACCTGGGACAGGGGTAACTCCTATAGTTTCGGATAGGAACATGGAAAATTCCAATCCGTCGGAATATCCACAATCTGGAAATTTAGTCATAACATAGTAGGCTCCTCTGGGAGTAATATAATCGAACCCACTGTTTCCAAGAATCGACATCATTACAGCCCTCCTTTTTGCGTAACCATTTGAGAGCTCAGAGTAGTAATTTTCTGGCAGGTTCAATGCCGTTACACAGGCCTTCTGAAGAGGGGCTGCAGCCCCGACTGTAAGAAAGTCATGGGCTTTTCGGATGGCCGAAGACACCTCTTCATCTTTACATATCGCCCACCCTATACGCCAACCAGTAACACTATAAGTTTTTGACACACTATTGATGGTTATTGTCCGGTCGGACATTCGGTCAAGAGCAGCAATACTGTAGTGAACTGATTCGTCAAATAAAATATGTTCATATGGTTCGTCCGTTATCACCATCGCATCATATTCCTGGCACAACTTGGCTATCAACGATAGCTCTTCAAATGAAAACACTTTGCCCGTAGGATTGTGGGGAGTATTTAAAACTATCGCTTTTACACCTTTAGAAAAGGCACTTATTAGTTCTTCCTTTCGAAAGTGAAAGCCGTCTCCCTCTTGATACATATTTAGGTAAATCGGCTCACCCCCACATAGAATAATATCTGGTCCGTAGTTCTCATAAAAGGGCAGCGGAACAATCACTTTATCTCCCGAATCAATTACGGCCATCATCGTTGCGATCATTCCTTCTGTGCCTCCGCAACAGACCGTAATATGTCTATCTGGGTCGATTTCCAAACCATTATAATTTAGGAACTTACTTGCTATTGCACTTCTCAATTCTGCCGAGCCCCAAGTAATGGCGTACTGATTGAAGTTACCATCCAATGCCCGTTTTGCGGCATCAATTATTTCTCTCGGGGGATCAAAGTCTGGAAAACCCTGAGCAAGATTTACGGCTCCATTCTGATCATTCACACGGGTCATCTCCCTAATTAGGGATTCGGTGAACGCTCCTACTCTTCTTGAGGTATAAGACATGGGAATTAATTCCTTATGTGGTCAGCAGTCTAAGAGTATCATCAACCAACCAAGGTTAGCCACTTATATTTGCCCGAGAAATTTTTCAATTGTTTGATCCAAGGTCCGAGATTTATCAATTGTCTCAGCTCTCTCATCAGATAGTGAAGTCTGACCAAGTAAACTGTATATAGTGGCCGCCGCTACGTGAAAGGAGGGTGTCAGTCCCAATCTTTCGTATGTAGCGGCAATTTCCTCCATTTCACCCACCCATCTGAGTGTTTTCGAAGGGAGTGATGGTATAGTGGAATGCATTTGCCTCAAGATAGGCGATTGACTAAATCCTAGTTCATCTAGAAATTCTTTAGTCAAATCCAGCTTGGCGGCAACAGCCAATACTGCTATGTGTAACGCTGAAGTACCTTTAGTCATTCCCGCATAGCACATTTTTATACCTGACGCTTTTCCAATTTCCGGTCCTAACGATTTAACTAATATACCTTTGCCATTTAGTTCTTCCATTGGAGTTACGTCGAGGCCAGAGACATAAAACCGTGGCATTGATTTCGGTTTTGGAACTCCTCCTATGATCGACCCATCAATATACTGACCACCAGCAGCACTAATTATTTTACCAACCCGTCGACTAGTTTCGGGTGATACAGCGTTGCAATCCGCATAATAGGTCGTCTTTCCCGAGCGTCTTAAAGCCTCGCCAACTCGAGAGGCTAAGGTTATAGCTTCCGAGGGAACAATGATTGACAGTATTAAGTCTGCCTCGTCCACCAACTGTTCCAGCGTTCCTATATCTCTGAAACCAGTTTTCTGTGAGAGAGTACGCGTCCTAATACTACGATCTTTAACATAGGTAACGATTTCATAGCCATATTCCATCAATACTCTGCCAACTCCATGGCCCATGTCTCCTGGGCTAAGAACAGCTATAGTTTGTACTCTCATGCTCTCTCCTATCCAAGGTATATGCCCGAACTTTATCCGTCTCCAACAGGCCTATGTAGGGTGAACATCAAGTGATGAGTTGCGCGTTGCTCAGCCCAAAACTGATATGAAAACTCCTGCAACCACGGCCGAGCCAATAACTCCTGCTACATTAGGGCCCATAGCATGCGGCAATAGAAAATTCGACGAATTCTCTTTCTGTCCTTCAATATGTGAAATTCGGGCAGCCATTGGCACAGCTGATACGCCTGCAGACCCAATGAGAGGATTAATTTTTTCCCTCAGAAATACATTCATGATTTTGGCGAAGATTATGCCACTCATGCTGCCAATAGCAAACGCTCCTAGCCCTAAACCAAGAATAGCTAATGTGTCGAAGTCAAACATCCGTGCAGCAGTGAGTTGAGTCCCCACAGTCAACATGAGAAAGACTGTGGCCACATTAAGAAGCTCATTAGATACAGAATTAAACAAACGTGGGACGACGCCACTTTCTTTAAATAGGTTACCAATCATGAACATCCCAATCAAAGCTGCAGATTCTGGAACTAAAAGAATTATGATAACCATGGCTGCCATGGGAAAAATAATTTTTTCCCCCTTAGAGACTGCTCTCATAGGCCTCATCACTATGGATCGTTCCTCCTTGGTAGTCAGAAGTCTCATCAAGGGTGGTTGGATAAACACAACACTAGCCATGTATGAATATGCCGTCACAGCAGTAATACCAAGCAGATCTGGCGCTAACCGTGCCGAAGTGAATATCGTAGTCGGCCCATCTGCCCCACCAATTATCCCAATCGCAGCGGATTCAAAAAGGTCGAATCTACCCGTGGCCAGGGCTGCCCAAAATGCGACAAATATCCCCATTTGGGCAGCTGCTCCTAAGAGTAATGTTTTGGGATTGGCAATGATAGGCCCAAAATCAGTTAATGCTCCTAGACCTAAGAATATAATGGGGGGCAAAATGTTCCATTGGGACAAAGCAAAATGAAATATAAGGCCAAAAATTCCGGAGCTTTGTATTTCATTGCTAGCCCCATAATTAGCTAACCCCGTGAGCGGCAGGTTTGCAAGAATAATTCCCAAGCCAATTGGCAGTAGTACATAGGGTTCATTCTTTTTGGATACAGCCACCCAAATGAACCCAAGTCCTACTATCATAAGTATAATGTTACGCCAACCTAGATTAGCTAATCCTGTCTCGCTTATAAATTCATGAAGCTCTTGCATAGCTAATCGTTCCCATGCTCAGTTGTTCCCTGGTTCAACACAAGACTCAACCCAATTGCAGCAGCCAGTGCTTTATCTTCCCTAATTTCTTGTGAATGCACCTTTCTCTTCATCAGAGGTTCTAGACATTTCTGAACTATGGATATAAACGCCATTAGTGAAACCAAAACAGTGAAAGCAGTACCAACACCAATCATGGTTAAAGTTGTCGATAGACCGACATCGATCTCGTTAAATATGGTTAATGGTAATAACGTCATCATCGATAGGTTGAAATTTTACCCCACCTTGGTATAGGAAACCAGTGACCCTCTAGCCCATCCCAGTCCTAATATCTATAATACGCCATGGGACACAATAATGGAGCCATCAAATGACAATCAAAATTGATTTCAACGCAGATATGGGTGAGAGCTTCGGACCTTATAAATTGGGATTCGATGAAGAATTAATCAAATATATATCATCCGCGAACATTGCCTGCGGATTTCATGCCGGAGATCCGACATGGATGAGACGTACGGTAGACCTGGCGGAACAACACGGGGTCGGAATCGGAGCTCAGCCCAGTTTTCCTGATCTCGGAGGGTTTGGACGAAGAAAAATGTTTCTTTCACCAGATGAAATCCGAAATGATCTCACTTATCAAATCGGAGCTTTAACTGCTTTTACTAAGAAAAAGGCCCTCCAGCATGTGAAGCCTCACGGTGCTTTATATAATATGGCCGTCGAGGACGAAACTCTTGCCAAAGCTATTTGTCAGGCCGTGAAAGATATAGATCCCAATTTGATTTTAGTAGTCTTGGCTGGGTCCAAATGGGTAGACATCGCGAAAAGTTATAACTTGCGCGTGGCCAGAGAAGCATTTGCGGATAGAACTTTAACAAAAAGCGGAAATTTAACTCCCAGGTCTGAATCTGGATCTGTTTTGCATAACGTGGACGAAATAGTCAAGCGTAGTATAAGACTTATAACGGAGGGAAAAGTCCAAGCCGTAACGGGGGAGGATTTAGTCGTACGGGCAGACAGTTTGTGTTTACATGGGGACACACCGGGTGCCATTGAGATCGCTCATGCCCTGAGAATAGCTCTACAAGAACGAAATATAGAAATTGCCCCCATTGAGACCTTGGTTTAAGCTATGGAAAACTGGCCTAAAATATCCCCGTCAGGAGACCGATCTGTTTCGATAGAATTCGAGAACTTCATATCTCCTGAGATAAATGGAAAAGTACGTTCCTTACTCCATGCTTTAGACGAAAAGCAATTTACATGGATTATAGACCTAGTTCCGTCCTATAGATCTCTACTGGTTTCTTACGATCCAAATCTGATATCCATAGAAGATGTGAACAACACCCTGCTTCCATTATGTAACGTTGCTCCAAAAATTGATAACGATTCCAGCCAACTGATCGAAATTCCCGTGGCGTATGGCGGAAGTCGGGGACCAGACCTGGAATTCGTATCCAACTACCATGGTTTAGATCCAGAAACAATCATCGCCACCCATTCCAATCCGATATATCAAGTCTATATGTTAGGCTTCTCTCCTGGGTTTCCCTATCTTGGTGGAATGCCAAAAAATATTGCTACACCCCGTTTAGAATCGCCACGAAAACAGGTTCCGGCCGGATCCGTCGGTATAGCCAATCAACAAACCGGGATTTATCCAAGTGTTTCTCCAGGGGGGTGGAGAGTTATAGGGCAAACTCCACTTCACCTATTCGATCCAAATCGTAACCCTCCTGCCATTTTCTCCGCCGGAGATAGGTTAAGATTTGTTCCGATAGATGAATATGAATTCATTAGGATATCCGGATTAGTATCCTCTGGTAAATATAACGAATTATCAGGTTCAACCCCCTAGTGAAACCAACAATCACAGTCATAGACGGCGGACTCCTTACTACCGTTCAGGATCTAGGACGTCATGGATATCAGAGATATGGTGTGCCAGTTTCAGGTGCGATGGACCAATATGCTATGAGGATAGGGAATATTCTAGTCGGAAACGACGAGGGTAGCGCAGTACTAGAAATAACTCTATTGGGACCAACATTAATGTTCTCGTCTAAGACTCGCGTAGCCATTACGGGATCAGATTTAGGAGCGACAGTAGACGGGAATCCAATAGGTTCATGGCGTTCAATTGACATCCCCAAAGGATCTACAATGAGTTTTCGTGGGGGAACGTCAGGAGTAAGAGGGTATCTCGCAATCTCTGGTGGGATTGACGTACCCAAAACCATGGGTAGTCGTTCGACATCTATTAGGGAAAGTATAGGTGGATATGCAGGAAGGCCGCTGGGAAAAGGAGATCGTATTTCAACATTCGGTTCCCTTTCGAACCTGCCATTAATCACTGTTTCTAAACAACACCAATATGATTATTCTGATATACAACAGGTTAGAGTCATTCTAGGCCCACAAGAAGAAAACTTCACAAAAAATGGGGTTGAAACTTTTTTATCTGAATCATACAAAATAAGTAATGACTCCAATCGAATAGGAATCCGATTAGTCGGCCCAAAAATATCCCACAAGGTTAGCGCAGATATCATTTCAGACGGAACTACGTTTGGTTCCGTACAAATACCTGGTGATGGTATGCCTATAATCCTAATGGCAGATAGGGGTACAACTGGGGGGTACGCCAAAATCGCAACTGTGATTACCCCGGACCTCTGGAAAGTATCTCAGGTTCACCCTGGGAGCAGCCTTACATTCAAACCTGTTTCTGTGGAGAAAGCTATAGCCATATACAGAAAAAGAGAAACAGAAATCACGGACCTAAAGGTGTTAATAGGACGGCTTGGTAAGCATCATGTATCATCTCCCAGAATTCTCGTTCACGGTCAGGCTTACATGGCACATGACAATTCAGATAAGGTTATTGCTGGACCCACGGAATTGGTCGGAGAATTCTTCACCAGCCGGCAATCCGTGCGTGTCACTTCTGAACATCAATCTTATACCTTTTCAGTGGAATTACAGGTTCCATTCCTTGCAACAGAGCTCGTAGAGGAAAAAGGGGACTAGGAAGTTTTGTTGACCCAGTACAATCCCAAGCGTAAACTACCCTTCCAGCAGAAATAGTCTTTACGAAAAATAATGCGCCTTGTAAACAAATGCTAGAACAATTCCATATAAAAGAAGCCGATGCGTTCAGAATAAACCACAGATGCCTTTATCAAATATTGGTAGACATATTCACACATTTGGGTTGTCCATCAGACGACGCTGCCCAAGCAGCTGACGTTTTGGTCACAACTGATCTGCGTGGTGTTGAAAGCCATGGTGTATCAGGTCAATTCAAGACCTACATCAAAGAATATCAATCAGGTGTTACTAACCCAAAACCCCAACCGAAAATCGTAAGAGAAACTGCGGCAACTGCTAATATGGATTCGGACCGGGGGTTAGGAATCATAATAGCTCCTAGAGCAATGGACATTGCAATTGCAAAAGCAAAACAATCCGGCGTCGGAATAGTAACCATTCATAACGGGCGTCACATGGGCATGTGTGCATACACTGCGATGAAAGCTTTGGAACATGATATGATCGGAGTGGCCATGACCTCAGCCGGGCCTACAGTAGTACCAACGTTTGGCTCTGTACCCAGGTTAGGTACTAACCCAATCTGTCTAGCAGCCCCTACCTACAAAGAAGATCCTTTCGTCTATGACGGGGCAACGAGCGCTATCGCCGGTAATAAGATTGGAATAGCGAAACGACTCGGGAGTAAATTGATGTCTGGTTGGATCCCAGACTATGACGGAACTCCCATTTTAAGTGACATTGACCCACCAAGTTGGCCTCACCCGGCGTTACTACCACTAGGCAGCACACGCGAGATGGGTTCCCAAAAGGGATACGGTTTGGGTTGCGTAGTAAGTATATTAACTGGAATATTATCGGGAGGAGGGTTTGATTCCTTTCCCGGCAGACCGTACTACTACCACATGGTAGCCGCTTATGATATAGAGGCGTTTAACAACAAACATGACTTTAAGCTCATGATGGATGAATTTATAACTGCCCTAAAAGCTACGCCTCCAGCTCCGGGTTGCGAGAGAGTGCTCGTCCCTGGGCAACCAGAAGAAGAAACCCGGAGAGAACGCGAAAAAAACGGAATACCAGTACATAAAGAAGTCGTCAACTGGCTCGAGGCTCTGTGTTCCGAATTCGCTCTACCATTCAAGATAAAATAGCGATGCCACGAGGCCCATACGACATTGCAATAATCGGCGCAGGGATAATTGGTCTATCTACGGCCCGATTTATAGCCAAAGATTTCCCTCGACTCAAGGTGGTCGTCCTCGACAAAGAGACACAGATAGCCCAACATCAGACCGGCCACAACAGTGGGGTTATACACTCAGGGATTTATTATAAACCAGGATCACAAAAAGCACAGTTCTGTGTCGCCGGTGTAGAGGCAATGAAAAAGTATTGTATAGAAAAGGGTATATCAATTGATGAATGTGGCAAAGTAATAGTTGCGACAAATAGCAATCAGTTAGAGCCGTTAGAACAACTTTATAAAAGAGGCATTGAAAATGGGGTTCCAAATCTTAAAGTCATAGGTCCTGAAGAACTAACAGAAATCGAGCCACACGTCCGCGGAATAAGGGCGATACACGCACCGCATACGGCGATAGTATCGTTCAAACAGGTATCAGAGGAATATGCTAAGGATATAGAAGAGTTTGGTGGCAACATTCTACTTGGGCATAAAGTGATAAACGTATCCACAAGGAATGACATCTTATCCATAGAAACCTCAAAGGGAATAATTCAAGCAAAATATATAATAAACTGTGGTGGCCTTTACGCTGACAAGATTGCTAGCATGATAGGCCAATCCTCACACATCAGGATTATTCCATTCAGAGGGGAGTATTTCATCTTACGATCAACGAGTAAGCATTTTGTACGAGGCCTCGTATATCCTGTTCCCGACCCACGATTCCCATTTTTAGGAGTCCACTACACAAAACGAATCACAGGGGAAATAGAAGCAGGCCCAAATGCAGTCTTGGCGTGGGCAAGGGAGGGCTATTCCAAAACAAATATTAACTTAATGGAAACAATCAGTAATCTGGCATTTCCTGGCTTTTGGAGGATGGCATATAAGAATTGGAGAACGGGTTTTTCTGAATTGCACCGCTCCTATATGAAATCTGTTTTTGTGCGGGACCTTCAACGTCTAATACCCGAAATAACTGGTGCCGATATTAACCCTGGAGGGGCTGGAGTTAGAGCTCAGGCGGTAAATCAGAGTGGTAGGCTATTGGACGATTTCAGTATAGTGGAATCAAAAAGAGCAATCCATGTCCTAAATGCCCCATCCCCGGGTGCAACCTCATCACTGGCCATAGGAAAAACGATTACAACTCTGGCTGCCAACAATTTCAGCTTGTCTTAGCGAAATTTAGGGGCAACCTTTTTAGCAAATAATTCCATGGATTTCTGGACTTTATCTCTAGATAAACCATATGGAGTCATACCCAAAATCATATTTCTTACCCCTGCATTCTTATGCTCCAATATCTGTTCCGACACCAATTCCGGAGAACCGCATATCAAATAGTGTGAAGGATCTGAACCGGTAGATGGAGGCACGGGCAAATTTTCATGGTAATCTTTGGGATTAAACTTGTCTCTTGCCATAGAAATATGGTGCCGTTCCAATTGGAATGCTTCTATTGCTTCTTCCTCTGCCTGACCTTGAGTCTCGGCGACGTAAACACTTTTCCTAACCCAGGTATTCTCTAGAAATTCTTCTATGACCGTATCTCCAAATCCCTCCTCTAGCATAATATCCTTCGCTAGGTCCAACCGTTTACGGTATTCCTTTGGTTTTTCGATGCCAAGTAAAACAGGCCTTCCTAATTTTGCCATTTCACTTAGTGATTCTACTCCCAGACATGCCCGAATCAGCGGTGGATGGGGTTTTTGATATGTTACAGGGCGCATCAGCGGAAACTTAACTTTCCAATATTTTCCATCAAAGTCTAGGTTCTCATCGGTCCAGGATCTTAACAGTAGCTCTTCTGCTTCCATCATCTTTTCTCGACCTTCACTTACACTTACTCCAAAACCCATATATTCGTAGGCGTTATATGCGGAGCCTCTTCCCGTTCCAACAATCAATCTACCATGGGATAAATTGTCCAATAGAGCTGTCTGCGCAGCCAATTTTACAGGGTGGTGAAATGCCATTTGGACAACAGCTAGGCCTATTGTAATCCGCCTAGTGACTGCTGCAACAGCAGCACCAAACACTAATGGATCAGCATAAACAGTATCACCGGCGAAATAATGTTCTGTCAGCCAGATGGCATCGAACCCCAGTGATTCTGCTAATTTTGCTTCCTTTAAAGTGTTATCAATGATAAGACCATCCAACTCAGGGCGGGGGCTAACTTGAAGGATAAACGTTCCAAATTTCATTACACCAGCTTATACCAACTATCGCATCATAAACAAACCAGGGCTATTGACTTGATAGTGGGCCAGAGAGAGAATTACCAACAGACCTAAATTAGAGGAACCTCTATGATAGATTTAACGAAAGAAGAAGTACGATCGCTTGGAAAAGCTGCTGGAATAGAATTACAAGAACCCCACCTGACTGAAGTCACATACAACATTAACGCTCTAAGAGAACTATTAGACCAGATAGACCCAGCAGAACTTGAAGGCATTGAACCGCTGCCCATCATTCATCCATACGATTTGGAAGAAATGTTGGACCAGCATAATGGATAGATCAGATTTACCCTTCCAAACAATAGTTACACTAAGTTCTTTGATTAGGTCACGGGAAGTCTCCCCGATCGAAGTGACCGAAGCGTTTCTTGATAGAATTTTCATAGTCGATCCCAAAATTAACTCATTTATCACCATTTGCGCTGAGAGGGCAATGGCCGCTGCTAAGATTTCAGAAGATCTTGTAGCTCGAGACAAGCTCCTGGGGCCATTACACGGCATACCCTATGCCATCAAAGATCAATTTTCGACTAAGGACATCTATACAACAGCTGGCTCAAAGGTACTATCAAATTACCTAGCTACAGAAGATTCTACCGTTATTACAAAAATGGCTTCGGCTGGAAGCATCCTATTAGGCAAACTGAACTTAAGCGAATTCGCTACCGGAAACAGCGTCGTTCACCCATGGGGTACACCGAAGAATCCATGGGATCTTGCCAGGAACCCAGGAACATCAAGTAGCGGATCTGGAGCTGCTACGGCAGCGTTTCTTTGCCCGGCGTCAATTGGTGAAGACACAGGAGGATCGATTCGAGGGCCAGCCAATAATTGCAATCTTGTCGGGCTTCGGCCGACATACGGCCTCGTTAGCCGTTATGGCATGTTAGGGGCGTCGTGGTCGAACGATATAGGAGGTCCAATCGCTCATACTGCGGAGGACGCGGCATTAGTCTTACAAGCAATCGCAGGTAAAGATCCGAAGGACCCGTATACGAGTAGCCGCCCCCCACCAGATTATTTCGCACAACTAAAACAAAACACTACTGGACTGACTATCGGAGTCATCAAAGAAGCGAAATATGCATCCTTCATAACCGCCGAGG
>CAYTPK010000027.1:0-35954 GCA_964439905.1 uncultured Dehalococcoidia bacterium | reverse complement strand
ATAAATGGGGCGGAGATAGCTAGAACTGAAAAAATTATGGAAGGTAGAGTGCCTCTACATAACCTGAACGCTGATATTGATTACGATTTTGCTGAGGCTGCTACCCAGATGGGTCGAATTGGTATCAAGGTATGGATTTTCAAAGGGACCCTAGAGCCCGAGCCAATTATAGAGGCACTTGATGAAATCGAAACTATTCAAGTAACTGTTAGACCAGACGAAGATGAACCGATAGCTAACGATTCTAAAGAGATTGTTGCAGGCTTAGTCGCTGATAATGATGTAGAGTTGAAGGATGTAGTGGATACTCCTGAGGAACTTGAAAATCAGGTAGCCTCACCTAATGCTATACCAAATACTGATCAGCCAGAAGTAAAACAAGAGGAGACCGATGCTTCAGCCTAAACGAATTAAATTTCGAAAAGTGATGCGAGGCCGACGGAAAGGGAAGGCAACCGGAGGCAATCAAGTTCAGTTTGGGGATTTTGGGTTAAAGGCCCTGGCAGCTGGTTGGATTACGGCACGTCAAATTGAAGCTGGCAGAATAGCGATTAATCGATATTTGAAACGGGGAGGGAAAGTATGGGTGAGACTCTTCCCAGATAAATCTGTTACAAAAAAACCAGCAGAGGTTCGGATGGGAGGGGGTAAGGCTGCAGTAAGCCACTGGGTTTGCGTGGTTAAGCCTGGCAAGATTATGTACGAGGTTTCCGGAGCCGATAAGGGATCTATATCAGAAGCACTTAGGTTAGCTTCCAATAAAATGCCTATACCAACTAAGATGGTTTCTAGGGATAATCTTGCTACGCGGTTAGGGTTAGATTAAGGAATATGATATGAGAATAGATGAAATTAGGAACCTCACAGATGAAGAACTCCAAGAAGAGAAGGAAAGGACGCATAAAGAAAAGATGAATCTTAGGTTCCAACATGCCACGCGTCAATTGACCAATACGTCGCAATTTAAGGTCGCCCGGCGTAAACTAGCTAGGATTAATACTGTTATCAGAGAAAGACAGGCGGATTAAGAATAGATTATGAGTAAAGAACTTAGGAAAATTCGGATTGGAAGGGTAATTTCCACAAAAATGGAGAGTACGGCAATCGTTTCGTATCAGTGGAAAATGAACCATCCGATTTATAAGAAAGCTGTTCGTAAGACTACCAAGTTTTATGTGCATGACATTAATAATAGGTGTCGTATAGGGGATTTGGTTAGGATAGAGGAAGTAAGACCAATATCTAAGCAAAAAAGATGGAGAGTCTTGGAAATACTGGAGCGGCGGGAAATAGCAGAAGTTAAACCGATAGATATTGACCAGACTATTTTGGCTGAAGCCGCTACTCGGACTATTAATGTTGAACCAAAAACCCAAACAAATGTAGACGGTGAAACAGAATCGGAATCCCAGGGAAGTGATGGACCGGGAGGAACAGTTACTGCTAAAGGAGAACCTAAGGCTAAAGCCAAAGCAGAACCCAAGGCCAAAACAGAACCTAAGGCTAAAGCCAAAGCAGAATCCAAGGCCAAAACAGAACCTCAGGCTAAAGCCAAAGCAGAATCCAAGGCCAAAGCTACATCGGATCCCAAGGCCAAGGCTAAAGCGGAGCCTAAGACTAAAGCTAGCACGAAAGCAGCCGAGCCCAAGCGTAAATCTAAAGTGGAGCCCAAATCCACAATAGACTCTGAGCCAGCGAATGACGAGGAATCCAACTTACTTTCAGCAGATGATTCGGCAGAAACTAAACAAGGAAACGATTCAAAATGATCCAAAGTTATAGCCGTCTAGTTATTGCTGACAATAGTGGCGCCAGGGAAATCATGTGTATTAACATTCCCGGTTCTAGTAGGAGAAAATACGCCTACGTAGGAGATGTAATAGTCGGCACCGTTAAAGAAGCTATTCCCGCATCCCCTGTAAGTAAAGGAACAGTAGTAAAAGCGGTTATAGTGAGGACTTCGAAGGGACATAAACGCGCGGATGGGACACACATACGCTTTGATGATAACGCTGCAGTAATTTTAACGGAAAGATTAGATAATCCACGAGGAACGAGAATATTTGGGCCAGTAGCTAGGGAACTTAGAGAGAAAGGATTTATGAAAATTGTTTCCCTTGCAGCGGAGGTGGTGTGATGCGAATACGTAAAGGTGATGTTGTAAAGATTATTACTGGAAAAGACAAGAATAAACAAGGAACCGTAAGTAGGGTTGATACTAAGAAAGGGTTAGTTGTTGTTGAAGGAATGAACATGATTGTGCGGCATGTAAAACCAGCTCCTCCGCAACGTCAAGGAGGCCGAATAACTCAAGAGGCTCCCATTAAGATATCGAATGTGGTTTTGATAAATCCAATGGATAATCAACCCACTAAAGTGGGTATTTTGAAATTGCAGGACGGTAATAAAACTCGCATAAGTAGAAGGACTAAGGAGACTATTAGTTAGCATGGCTACCCCCCGAAAAAAGACAGCACCAAGCGCTACTGTCAAACGATCGAGTGCAGGAACTGCTAAAACAGTGGCTAAGAAAGCAGTGGCTAAGAAGGTAGCGGCTAAGAATGAGAGTATCAAGACGGCAAATGTGCAATCGAGGCCAGGGATTTTTGCTCATATTAAAGAATATGTTGTGCCTGCCATGATGAAGGAATTTGGATATAGTAATGTTATGGAAGCCCCTAAGTTGAATAAAATAGTACTCAACATGAGCGTTGGTGAAGGCAAGGACAATCCCAAGGCACTAGATGGAGCAGTAAGCGATCTAGCTACAGTGTCTGGGCAAAAACCTGTAATTACAAAGGCAAAAAAAGCTATAGCTAGTTTCAAGATAAGAGAGGGAATGCCCATAGGAGTTACTGTTACGTTGCGTGGAGATAAAATGGGATATTTTCTTGAGAGATTATTGAATTCTGCGCTCCCACGTATAAGAGACTTTAGAGGAGTCTCTCGCTCAAGTTTTGATGGAAGGGGGAACTATTCACTCGGTATAAGTGAGCAGGTTATTTTTCCAGAGATAGACTATAATAAGATAGATAGAATAAGAGGATTCCAAGTAACCATAGCGACTTCAGCTAGTACTGATGGTGAAGCGGTGAAATTTTTAGAACTGATAGGGATGCCCTTTGTAAGGGCGGTCTGACAGAAGAGGGAACTTGGCAAAGAAATCGAAAATAGAAAAGTGGAAACGTACAGCGAAATTCCACGTTCAGAGTTATAATAGGTGTAATAGTTGCGGGAGACCTAGAGCATATATTCGGTATTTCGGCTTGTGCCGTCTGTGTTTCAGGCAAATGGCCTTAAGGGGTGAGTTGCCTGGGGTTCGTAAGGCGAGCTGGTAAAGGAAAAAAAGATTGCCATCAACAAACGATCCAATATCTGATCTTCTTGCTAGGATTAGGAATGCACTAACTATTAGGCATACGTCACTCGTTATGCCTAGTACAAAGGTGCTCATTTCCCTGGCAGGCATTTTGAAACGAGAAGGATATATAGAAAATTTCGAAGTCAGTGCCAGCAAGCCCCAGTCACAGCTGAAAATTCATCTCCTATACAGAAAAGATAGGGAATCGGCAATCCGTGGATTGAAGAGAGTGAGCAAACCTGGATTACGTGTATATGTTGGAAAAGGGGAAATCCCTAGAGTATATGGAGGTATCGGAACCGCCTTGATCTCGACATCGTCTGGAATGATGACTGGAGGGGAAGCTTGGCGAAAGGGAATAGGAGGAGAGCTGATAGGCTATGTCTGGTAAAGCAGTAACAAACTCTCCAAAGAAAACACTGTCCCGTATTGGTAGGAGGCCGGTTGCAATACCCAAAGACGTGACAGTGGAACTCGATTATTGCAAGATTATTGTAAATGGACCCAAGGGAAAGTTGGAAGAGAGTCTGCATCCGGAGGTCAGGGTAAATCTCGAGGAAGATAAGGTTATAGTAGAGAGATTGTCAGAGAGGAAGTTCCACAGAGCACTTCATGGTCTAACCCGAACACTGATACTAAATGCCGTAACAGGAGTGTCAGAAGGATATAAGAAAACATTGGAGATTATGGGAGTGGGTTATAGAGCCCAACAAACAGGGGTTAACGTCACCCTTAACGTTGGCTACAGCCACACCGTTGAAATAGCTCCGCTCGATGGTGTGACTATAGAGGTAGAAGGGAACAACAGAGTTCATGTAACTGGAATAGATAAACAGAAAGTTGGAGAAACCGCTGCGCGAATACGAAAGGTTCGGCCTCCCAATGCCTATAAAGAAAAGGGAATTCGGTATTCCACCGAGATAATTCACCTAAAGCCTGGGAAGGCGGCTGCTAAGGCCTAAAAATATGAAGAACTCCAGAACTTATAGATTAGCACGCCATAAGAGGCTACGCGCTCGTGTAGTTGGCACTACTGATCGTCCTAGGCTTTGCGTTTTTAGAAGTTTGAATAACATATATGCTCAGATAATTGATGATAGTGTAAGTGAAACGCTTACTACTGCTTCTAGTTTGGATAAAGAAATAAAGAAATCAGGTGGCGATGCGAAAAAAACTAACCTATCGAGATTAGTTGGCTCTTTGATAGCGAGACGGGCAAATGAAAAGGGTATTTCCAAGGTGGTTTTTGATCGAGGCGGATATAAATACCATGGAAGAATAAAGAGTCTAGCAGATGCTGCACGCGAGGAGGGTCTCCTCTTTTAATGGTCTACAATAACGGTAACAGACAAAACTATGGTGATAACCAGAATTCCATGTCAGAACGAGTTGTGTACACTCGAAGGATAGCTAAAGTGGTAAAGGGTGGGCGTACTTTGAGATTTAACGCTATGGTCGTTGTTGGTGATGGTGCCGGATCCGTTGGCGCTGGTATGGGTAAAGCAAAGGCTATTCCAGATGCCGTTAGGAAAGGTAGTTCAGCTGCAAAACGCAACATGCTTCATATCCCACTTAAGGGATCAACAATACCTCAGGAAACGACTGCGACATTTGGTTCTTCGTTGGTTCTTATTAAACCAGCTCCACCGGGGACCGGCTTGATTGCTTCAGGAGCTGTGAGGGCTGTCCTGGACGCGGCAGGTGTAAAGGATGCTGTTTCCAAGTCTCTCAAGTCGCGTAACCCTATAAATGTGATACATGCGACGCTTGAAGCCTTGTCTCAATTGAAAGATCCCCAGGTAGAACTAGCAAAAAGATTAGGGAAAACAGCTCCATCAAATAACGACGATATAGACGAGCCGGAGTAAATAAGGATGGGGTATATAAAGATTACGTGGACAAAGAGTTATATCGGACGTCCACGAGGACAACGTAGGACAGTGGATTCCCTGGGACTCAGAAGGCTAAACCATACTGTAGTTCAGCCAGATAACCCTTCCATCAGGGGAATGATTCATAAGGTAAGACATATGGTGGAGATTGAAGAGGTTGATGATCCGGGCACCAGTCAGTCTTAATAGAAGTCAAACGGACGAAGTATATAATGGAACATTTAATTAAACCTAAAAAGGGAACACGACGGAAGGCAAGACGGATTGGAAGAGGGAATGCTTCCGGAAGAGGCACCTACTCAGGTAAAGGACTAAAGGGACAGAAATCACGTTCTGGAAAGGGACCGAGGCCAGGTTTTGAAGGGGGACAACTTCCTTTAATTAAACGACTACCTGAACAGAGGGGTTTCACTAATAAATTTAAGATTCAGTACTCCATAGTTAACGTGGGAGATTTTGTTGATTACGAAGGAAAGGATCCTATCACACCGTCGGTCTTGGTTGAAGCTGGATTCATTAAAAACATAAAATATCCTGTGAAAGTTCTTGGTAGAGGGGATCTCGCAAAGGCTCTGATTGTTAGTGCCCATAAATTTAGTTCTACTGCTAAGGAGAAGATTGAGAAAGCTGGTGGTCAAGTGGAAGAGATCTCCAAATGATGGCCCAAGAAACGGAAGGTCGTCCTAGGTTATTACAGGCAGCTTTAGACGCGCTTCGAGTCCCAGATCTCCGCTCCAAGATCATCTTTACGTTCGCTCTATTGGCTATTTATCGACTAATTGCTCAGGTCCCAGTACCCGGAGTGGATCAAGTTCAACTGGATAGTTTATTCGAAAGAATACAATTATTGGGATTCCTTGACCTTTTTAGCGGAGGTGCACTTCGAAATCTGAGCATTTTAGCTCTTGGAGTTTTTCCATACATCACGGCTTCCATTGTAATGCAACTGCTTACACCTGTGGTGCCGAGGTTGCAAGCCCTTTCGAAAGAGGGTGAACATGGTCGGGCTCAAATTAACAAAATCGTTCATTGGGGTACCGTTCCCATTGCTATTGCTCAAGCTTATGGTCAATTGATGCTATTAAGGAATTCTGGCGTGCTAGAGAATATAGGGTTTGGTGGAGATTCACTGTTACCCACGCTCGCAGCTGTAGCATCTATGACAGCGGGTACCATCTTTCTGGTCTGGCTTGGAGAACTTATTTCTGAACGAGGTATTGGTAATGGTATATCTCTCATAATCTTTTCCGGGATAGTTTCAGGTTTTCCTGGATTGATACAACAGGGATTTCTCAGTACCAACAATGGAGGAGGGTTACTCCTTTTCGCTATCATAGCCCTTTTAATAATTGCTTTGGTGGTGGTATTCAACGAGGCACATCGACGTATTCCGGTCCAATATGGCCGTAGTATTTTTAGGTCCGGGAGAGTGTATCGACAAGCCGGCTCGTCTTATCTTCCCATTAGGGTTAATTCTGCTGGAGTTATTCCTCTTATTTTTGCCTTTTCTGTGGTTATTCTCCCTGGTACAGTAGCCACGTTTCTTGCTGACAGTAGTGGGTTTGTTGGAGACGTGGGAGCGTTCTTTGCTAGAGCATTTAGTCCTGGGGCCTTCTTTTACTGGGTGTTGACATTTGTATTGGTAGTCGCGTTTACGTTTTTCTTCACTATCGTCACATTTCAGCAACAAGCCCTGGCAGAAAATCTACAAAAAAGCGGCGGATTTGTTACGGGCATACGACCTGGTAGGCCGACCCAAGACTATTTGAATCGGGTAATTTTACGACTGACAGTGGGAGGGGCCCTCTTTCTTGGATTTATTGCTGTAATACCATTTTTGGCGTCTAGTTTTACCAATCTTCAAGCACTTCAGTTGAGTAGTACCAGTTTATTAATCTTAGTCTCCGTTGCCCTGGATACGCTGCGTCAATTGGAAGCCCAATTGCAGATGAGGAACTACGAAGGGTTTTTGAGATGAAGAATCTTACTTACAGTAGAATTGTGTTACTTGGTCCTCCAGGAGCTGGTAAGGGAACTCAAGCAGAAATCCTTTCAGAGTTTACTGGACTAAGACATATAGCTTCCGGGAATCTATTTCGCGATCATTTAGGCAGAGGGACAGAACTTGGCACCAGGGCCGGCAAATATATGGAAAAGGGCTTGTTAGTTCCTGATGAGATAACCATAGATATGGTTACAGAGGCGGTTTTGGACCCCGGCTGCGTGAATGGATTCATGTTAGACGGCTTCCCACGAAATATTGCGCAAGCCGAAAGTTTAGATGACGTTCTTCACGTAAAAAATGCCACTGCAGATCTCTCTATGCTTTTAGTTGTTCCGGAATCTCACTTGATTCAACGTATGCTTAGTAGAGGTAGACCAGATGATACTATCGACACAATCAAGACTAGACTGAGGATTTTTCGGGAAGAGACCGAGCCATTGGTAGACTATTATCGGAGTAAGATACGTTTTGAAGAGATTGATGGTTTAGGGGAAATAGAAGAAGTTCAACTTAGAATGAGGAGTGTTTTAACGTCAAGAGCGTAAAAGATTAATGATAACATCATTTCAAGTTCGTTTAAGTATCTGCTTTTCACACTTTAAAAAACCCCATAATTAACGTAAAATTCAGACCAATGCAACAAAAAATTACACTTAAAACAGCATCTAACTCTCCTTCGACTTATAGCGGGGGGATTACCATAAAATCTAGTGATGAATTAGATGCGGTGAGAGGCGCTGGCAAAGTAGTAGCTGCTGTGCATCATGCTCTTAAGCAGGCGATTAGACCGGGATTAACTACCAAGGATTTGGATATCATTGCTGAACGAGAAATAAGGAAACATGGAGCTGTTCCGACCTTTAAAGGATATTTCGGATTTCCTGCTTCCATTTGTGCTTCGATTAACGATGAAATCGTACATGGTATCCCCAGCAATAGAATAATTCGTTCCGGAGATATCATTAAACTGGATGTTGGTGCAACGTTGAATGGATATATAGGTGACGCTGCTGTAAGTTTACCTGTGGGTAAGATATCACCTGAGGCAATGAATCTAATAAAAGCGACCAAAATGAGCTTGAGAAAGGGAATTAAGGCCGCCATAGCAGGCAATCGGACTGGTGACATAGGTGCTGCTGTTGAATCATACGCAACCTCGAAAGGATATTCAGTGGTTCGGGAATATGTAGGACATGGAGTAGGACGCTTCTTGCATGAGGACCCACAAATACCGAACTACGGCTTTTCTGGTAGGGGGCACCTTTTGCGACCAGGTATGGTTATAGCAATCGAGCCAATGTTGAATATAGGGCAGGCTGAGACACGTGTTATGGATGACCAGTGGACCGTCGTTACGGCAGATGCCAGCTTATCGTCTCATTTTGAACATACGGTTATTATCACCGAAAATGGACCGGAAATTACCACTGGAGTTATGTAAAGGAGAAATTTGGCAAAGAAAGAAGGTATAGAGGTAGAGGGCATCGTGACGGAGGCGTTACCTAATGGCATGTTTAGAGTAGAGCTCCCAAACAAGCATAAAGTTTTGGCACATGTCTCCGGAAAAATACGATTACATTTCATTCGGGTACTTAATGGTGACCGCGTTCTCGTGGAGTTATCCCCTTATGATTTGACACAAGGACGTATTACCTATCGATTTAAATAGCGTCGTAGTATAATACTAAGCCGAAAAAGGTTATTCGATTGATGTCTAACCGCCTCTAGGCATGTTTCACTACGGCCCACTCAAGAGTAAAATATGAAAGTAAAAGCATCAGTAAAAGTTAGGTGTGGCAAATGCCGCATTATAAAAAGAAAAGGAGCAGTAAGAGTTATATGTCAAAATGCAAGGCATGCTCAACGTCAAGGATAAGGGGGTATTAAGTGGTACGAATCGTTGGCGTAGATGTTCCAGATAATAAAAGGACTCATGTTGCCTTGACGCGTATATACGGGATAGGCCCATATATGGCCGGGCAGGTTATGGAGAAAGCAGGAATCAGTGATGATCCCTCTCCAAGAATCAAGGATCTTACTGAAGCTCAAGTCGATCGCATCAGGGAAATTATAGACAAAGAATATAGGGTAGAGGGAGATCTTAGGCGCGAAACGAATATGACAATTAGGAGACTCATCGAAATCGGGACCTATAGAGGTCTACGGCATCGTAGAGGACTCCCGGTTCGAGGTCAGAGAACAAAGACTAATGCTCGTACCCGAAAGGGTCCCAAAAAGACGGTAGCCGGTAGGGGCAGAAAAACAGGTATGAAGAAATAGGTGGAATTGATATATGCCTAGGCAAAGAAGTAGAAAAAGAGACAAAAAGATTTTCCCGAATGGGAAAGCGTTTGTTTATGCAACGTTCAATAATACTCAAGTAACCCTTACTGACGTGCAAGGTAACGTTATTGTTTGGGCAACCGCTGGCACAAGTGGGTTTAAGGGATCGAGGAAAGGCACTGCATTTGCTGCTCAAAGAGCAGCCGAACAGTGTGCTAAACGTGCGCTTGATCTGGGATTAAGGCAGCTAGAAGTGGTAGTGAGAGGTCCGGGTGCTGGAAGAGAGGCAGCTATTCGCTCTCTTCAAGCCGCTGGTATGGTAATAACTAGTATCAGGGACCTGACTCCTGTCCCCCACAATGGCTGTAGGCCACCAAAAAGACGAAGAGTATAAGGAGAATTACTTGGGAAGATATACTGGACCAGCTTGTAGGCGCTGCCGTAGGGTAGGGGAGAAACTTTTCCTGAAAGGGGATCGGTGTTTCACACCTAAGTGTGCCGTTGATAGAAGACGAACCGCTCCAGGTGAAAGATCTATGAGGCGAAGACGTTCTTCTGATCATGGGATCCAACTGAAGGAGAAACAGAAGGCACGTTTTATGTATGGCGTCATGGAACGCCAATTTAGTAATTATATGGATAAGGCGTTTAATCAGTCTGAATCTACTGGTGGTTATCTGTTAAACCAATTAGAAACCAGGCTAGACAACGTAATTTATAGACTAGGATTTGCCGATTCGAGGAGACAAGCTAGGCAGTTGGTTATTCATGGTCACTTTAAGATAGGTGACAAGAACACCAATATACCGTCATATAGAGTTAGGCCCGGAGATAAAATAGCTTGGAAGGAATCCCGGAAACAGAAAACATATGTAAAAGCTTTAATTGAAGATCTTCCGAAACGTCCTATTCCTGAATGGTTAGAGCTCGATGTGTCCGAGCTGACCGCCAACGTAAGAAGGCTTCCGGATGAAGATGACTTGGTAACGACAGTAGACACTCGTTTAATCGTAGAGTTTTATTCTAGATAGTGGGGAAAAATGCTAGAAATTGATAGTTTTGCTATAGAATCGCCGATCGTAGAAGAAAAGGAAGTTGTTCCTTCTGTTACTGTTATTGAATCAACAGAAACATATGGAAAATTTCAAGTTCAACCGCTAGAGAGGGGATATGGGATAACCCTTGGTAATCCCGTTAGGCGTGCCCTTTTGAGTTCTGTAGAAGGAGCGGCAATAACATGGGTAAAGATTGATGATGTTCTTCATGAATATTCTACCATTCCCCATGTCAAAGAAGAGGTTATGGAAATCCTCCATAATATATCTCAAGTAAGTATTAGGCCCATTACCAATAGACCTGGCAAAATGCGTCTGGAGGTAAAGGGAGAAGGCGTGATATGTGCGGGTGACATAGCGACTTCGTCTGATTTTGAAATTGTGAATCCTGAACAACACATAGCTACACTAGACTCTGATAAATCTGTATTATCGGTAGAACTTAATGTAGAGCCCGGCAAAGGCTATAAACCTGCCTCTCAAGGTGATGGATTGCCCAGAGGAGTACTGCCTTTAGATGCTGTGTTTAATCCAGTTCTAAAAGTTAACTATTTCATAGAAAAGACGCGTATAGGACAAATCACTGATTACGAACGTCTGGTATTTGAAATTTGGACTGATGGAAGTATAAGTCCCTTGGAATCTCTTAAGAGTGCATCCGAGATTTTAGTAAATCATTTCTTTCTGTTTAGTAATACCGGTAAAGCGGGAGATGATGGTCAGGATAGCGGGCGTCTCAGTCAGTCTATCACACCGGAAATTTACCAGACCACAATTGAAAAGTTAAACCTATCACCTAGAACATTAAATTCTTTGAAAAGGGCCAACCTGAAAAGAGTAGGAGAGATTCTGGAATTGTCGAACGACGACCTATTCGGCATACGCAATTTTGGGGTAAAATCCTTGACTGAACTAAACGATAAACTCGAAGAATTTGGATATTCTAGGGAAGGGCAGGCTTCAGCCGATGCCGGCGAAGACGCTGATGATACCTCGGAGACAACCGAAGAGGCCTCGAGCACAAACGATAATGAATAAATGGACAAATAGGTAATGCGGCATAGAGTAGCAGGAAGAAAACTGGGAAGACCCAAAGATCTAAGGTTAGCCCTATTAAGGTCGCTAGCAGTAGAATTGATTCTTAGGGAACATATAATTACCACAGAGGCTAAAGCTAAAGAAGCTAGAACATTTGTGGAGAGGCTGATTACCTATGGGAAAAAGGGAAGTCTTCATCATAGACGCTTAGCGTTGGCAAAGGTACCTAACAGAAAGGTAATTGAGAAAGTATTTGAAGATTTAGCAGAACGGTATGCGTCTCGAGATGGGGGATATACTAGGGTCATAAAGCTCCACAATAGACAGGGTGATGCTGCATTTATGGCACAAATCGAATTAGTTTGACGTTGACTGGGGATATCATCAATGATGAGCTTGCGTACAGAGTAGCTTTGATTACCGAATATGATGGTGCAAACTATAACGGGTTTCAGTTCCAAAAGAATGCACCTAGTATTCAAGAAAAGCTTGAACACGCCATTTTAAGATTTACTAAGGAAGAAGTGAGAATAAGGGGAGCTAGTCGTACGGATAGTGGAGTTCACGCTAAAGGACAGGTGGTAGATTTCTTAACCGGCGCCTCGTATTCGCCGGCGACCTGGACCAGAGCGTTAAACTACTATCTTCCGCACGACATCAAGATTAAGGGTTCATATCGAGTTGACTTGGATTTTCACTCAAGGAAAGATGCATTATCTAGGACTTATATATATACGATCTTGAACGATTCAACACCTTCACCACTTTTACGAGGACAATCTGATTGGATAGCATCAGAACTAAATATTGAAGCTATGCGGGAAGGATGTAGAGCTCTCGTAGGTACCCATGATGTGTCCCAATTCTCAATTCGATTACCTAAGGGAAAATCTGCAGTAAGATGCATCAAACGATGGAATGTAGAAAGGATTGGTAATTTAGTTTATATCGAATCCCAAGCATCTGGCTTTTTGCAAAGGCAAATCTTGAATACTAACGGGTTACTTGTACGAATTGGCAAAGAATTGGAATCTACCACAGTTGTTGATGAAATACTCAGAGGTAGTATAATTAGAGAGCCTAAGTGGGGAACCCTTAAGCCGCAGGGCCTGTGTCTGCAGTCTGTAGAGTATTTAGATTTCCCACCTAGGAGAGTTAGGTAATAGTGAGAATAATTTAATGAGAAAATCGTCTACGTATTTTGAAAAGCCTATTTTTGATGAGCGCCATTGGAATTTAGTGGATGCCACCGGCCAAGTTTTGGGGCGCATGGCAACTCAGATCGCTAGGCAGCTCCAAGGTAAACATCGACCCGAATTCACACCACATGCTCCCAATGGAGATTATGTGGTTGTTATTAATGCAGCTAAATTAAGGGTTACTGGGAAAAAGCTGGTACAAAAGATCTATTATAGACATAGTGGTTACACTGGTAACTTGAAATCTATTAGACTTAAGGAATTGATAGAAAGGCGCCCGGATCAGGTCGTAAGATTGGCGGTAAAAGGAATGTTGCCCGATACTGTGCAAGGCAGACGAATGCTCAACAGGCTTAAGGTATATTCCGGAGATAGTCATCCACATGCCGCTCAATTGAAAGAAGAAACTACAACAGAGTAGAGGTCATCATTGGTTCAAGACATACGTAAACAGGAATATTATTACGGTACTGGGAAACGGAAAACATCCATTGCCAAAGTTCGCCTTTACCAGGGTCAGGGAAATGTTATAACTGTTAATGATAAACCTATGGAAGAGTATTTTAACTGGTCTTTTTGGCAAAGAACTATCAAATATCCATTTGAATTGACCGATAACTTAGGGAGATTTCATACAGTAATTAAGGTGTTCGGAGGGGGAACGTCTTCTCAATCTGAAGCTATACGTCACGGAATTGCTAGAGCATTAGTAATGTATAACGATGGGAACAAGACTGTATTGAGGAAACATGGCCTTCTGACACGCGATGCTAGAATAAAAGAACGGAAAAAGTATGGGCTAAAAAGAGCTCGTAGGGCCCCACAATACACTAAACGATAAAGTGCTCGTTAGTGTCTACGAGATAGCCTGTCTTTAATAAAATCTATTGATGGTATAGGAGATGGATCTATACCTTGAAGAAGAGCTAGGTAATAACTTGTATAATCCCCTATAAGGCTCGCGGTGAGGATTTGGCTTAGAACGGATTCACCGTATCCTTCTAGAGTTTGATTATCAACTCCCTGATTTTGCATTAGTTCCCTTGTAACTTCATACCTTGCGGACATCTCTGTTGGTAGATTATGTGGTTTTAGGAGAAGTACAAATACGAGCTCTTTTACTGTATGTGGCATAAGGTATCCAACAACTGCGTTGTGATTAGCGTCCGGGAGAACTTCCCATTGGGCCCATACCTTGGAGTTTTCATTTAATTGTGTTTTCCACCTATGGGACACACCTGAAAAAATACCGCCGCCATAAATTACAGGTAGTCTTGAGCGAAAACAATGAGCCATCTGTTTTGACGTATTATTTTGTCGTCTAACATCCATCCCAATCTTTGTTTTCACTAAGTTAGAAAGCTCGTTCACTGATTCGTCTATTTCAGATGACATATCTCTTATAAGGTTTAACTGTACCATTATTCCAAGAGGAGCGAGAAAACTATATCCGAGTGCGGTTCTTGGCTCGCCATGGTAGTCCACTTTCAACATCGGATTTCCAGAGTTTTCTGTTGCTTGTCCCAAATCTCCCCCCGCAGTAATTGTGATTACTTTGGCGCCAAGCCTAAGTGCCTCCTTAAATCCAGATAACGTTTCAGCAGTTCGTCCAGAATTACTTGAAGCTATAACCAGAGTATTCTTTGAAACATGGTTAGGGAGCCCGTATGTGCTATGTATGCGTATCGGGGGTGTTTTTTCTACTGTGGCTAGATCTACAAGAAGTTCCGCGCCTATTGCAGATCCACCCATGCCAAGTATCACTATGTCGTCGACGTCTTTATATGCCGTTGGTATTTTTAAGAGTTGGGTGGAATGTTTCCACGCGTTTATACATTGTTTGGGGAAAGATTGTAGTCTTTGGCCCATATTACTGGGGTCCAAACTCTTATAGGTGATTTCGTAATCTAATACAGACAAAACTATTCTCCAGATTTCAGGTTAACTAATTCGCATGCGTTATTTACGATATATTTAGTTGTGCATATTGAATTCGATTCAGCATATATCCGAAGTAATGGCTCAGTACCAGAAAGTCTAATGGCTAACCATCCGTCTTTAAGGTTTAGTTTAAGGCCATCTATTCTATTTGATGACAGTACCTTTAGATTTCCTATGTTATTAATATTACCATTTGAAATTAGATTCCTAGCTGAACTATATTTCGTCGGAGAATCTATATTAATATCCTTTCTAATATAATAATGTTCTCCTACCTTATCGTGTAAGTATTTAATCAATTCAGATGGTGACATTTCTAGTCTTATCATTAAATCCAAAAATAGGAGACTACTAAGGATTCCATCACGTTCTGGTATGTGCCCCTTATATCCATAACCACCACTTTCTTCCCCTCCAATTAGGGCATTCTTTTCTATCATAAGTGGACCTATATGTTTGAAACCAATTTTAGTCTCATATATAGGCACATTGTATAATTCACTAAGTCTGAATAACATGTCAGATGAAGTAATAGACTTAATAATAGGGCCCTTCAGATTCCTAACCTCTAAAAGATATAACGCAAGAAGTGAGTAAACATGTAAAGTACTTATGTACTCCCCTTTTTCGTCTATGATACCTAATCTGTCTGCATCTCCGTCAAAAGCGATCCCTATATCCGCATTTTGTTTTATTACCATGGTTGATAGTTGTCGTAGGTTTTCTAATATGGGTTCTGGCTGAAGCATATCGGGGAAAACAGGATTTAAAGTATTTCTAATTTCCGAGACGGATGCGATTGATCCATTTACGATTGATGGAAGATATCCTGAGCCTGCTCCGAACATGGTGTCGCAAATAATGTTTAGTGGAGATGTTCTGATTGGCGATAAATCAAGAAATTTGTTTATGTGTTCAAGATAGGATGTTCGTGGGTCGAATGAATTAATCAAATGTGATGATAATGGAGCTGTCTTTACAGATCTAATTTCTGAGATGTGTTTTTCTAGTGCAAAAATTGTTGGCTCGTCAGGACTACCACCATACGCCATTTTGAGCTTTAGCCCGTTCCAGGCGAAAGGATTATGACTGGCTGTTATTATCACGGCTGCAGTTGCGTTCTTTTTTAGTGTGTTGAAGCTGATGACCGGAGTTGGGGCTGGTTCAATTGCCAGGCTTACCTTAATGCCGTTACCAGCCAGGACTTTAGAGACAGTTTCTGCGAAATTAATTGATAGAAACCGGGTATCATATCCTACTAAAATCTCGCCGTCGGTGTTTCCTGTTGAAGACAGGTAATCTGCCAGGCCTTGAGCGCATCGGCTTACGTTTTCAAAAGTAAAGTCATCTGCTATTAGCCCTCGCCAACCGTCGGTTCCAAATTTTATGTCCACACAAATCTCCGTTTTGAATTACTAATCCGCGGACGATAGATTATATTATATTTCAGCTGTAGTCTATGCTGGACAGTCGTTCATTATGCCTCTAGGATTGACGTAAGTTAAATTTTGGTGGGAGTGGTTCATGAAGGGAAGAGAAGCTATCGCTAAGATATTGAGGAAACAAGGGGTCGAATTTGTGGGAGTCATTCCATATAACACGCTTGAAGAAGCCGTAGCTCTAGAATCTATACGCCCAATAATTTTCCGCCAGGAACGAGTCGGCGTAAACCTTATCGATGGGTATGCAAGAGTGTCAAGTGGTCGGCGACCTGGAGTTTTTACTATGCAGGCAGGCCCTGGAGCTGAAAATGCATTCGCAGGGGTTGCTCAGGCATACGCCGATTCAACACCAATACTATTGCTCCCAGCTTCTGCTGACAGGAATCGGCAAGGAGTACACCCAACCTTTACTCCTTCAACTTCTTACAGTACTGTGACGAAGTGGGCCCGTCAGATCAACCTTCCAGAGCGGATTCCAGAATTAATGCGTCAGGCTTTTCATCAATTGAACAATGGGCGACCAGGACCAGTACTTCTCGAAATACCATCCGACCTTCTCGATGCAGAAGTAAACGATACAGTAGTATCCGAATTTAAGGTAATAGATCGTTATTTATCTGGGGCTGATATTCAAGATGTTCGAGAGGCCACCAAGACCTTGTTATCTGCTCGATGTCCGATTATTCATGCTGGTACTGGTATCCATTATGCGGAGGCTTGGACTGAATTATTAGAATTGGCTGAGCTTCTTAATGCTCCGGTAATGACGACGCTGGGAGGAAAAAGCGCTTTTCCAGAGGACCACCCGTTGTCATTGGGATCGGGTGGCAATACTACTACCGGAATGGTGAGACACTTTTTGAAAAAAACAGATGCAATTTTGGGTATTGGATGTAGCTTTACTAAAACATCTTTTGGATTAGAAATTCCTCAAGGGAAAGCACTTATTCATTGCACTAATGACATCAATGACGTTGGAAAAGATTATCCTGTCGATCATGCTTTAATAGGCGATGGTAAGATTGTACTGCGCCAAATCATAGACGAATTGAAGTTAAATCTTGGATCTAACTCTTCAAACGCGATCGTTGCTGAAATTCGTGATGTGAAGAAAGAATGGATGAAAGAGTGGTTGCCTTTACTCAATTCGCCGGAGATACCAATAAATCCCTACAGGTTTATTAATGAACTGATGAAGACGATAGATAGACGTAAATCTATTGTAAACCCTGATGCCGGCAGTAGTCGGGATCACATGACACCTTTTTATGAATCGCTGGTACCAAGGGGCTTCATTGGCTGGGGCAAATCGACTCAGTTAGGGTATTCAATGGGGCTCGCAATGGGGTCCAAATTGGCAAAGCCAGATAGATTGGCGATAGCTGTCATGGGTGATTATGCATTTGGCATGGTAGGCATGGATTTCGAGACAGCAGTACGAGAAAAGATTCCTATACTCACTATTGTATTAAACAACTCACGCATGGGAATCTATCCAGATGACCGTTTTCCTACCGCGAATCGAATTTATGGCACAAAATTTCTTAGTGGCGACTATACGAAGGTTGCAGAAGCACTAGGTGGCTACAACGAGAAAGTAACCGATCCAGAAGAAATTGGACCAGCAATTAATCGAGCTAAAAATGTGATTTCAGGCGGATACCCGGCCTTGTTAGAAATTATCACGCGGGAATGTCATGAAGTTTCCGGAAAAGGATAAGTTATGACTGAAAGACCCACTGATGTAAAGATTATAGCTAACACAACCATTATTACATGTAATGCTAGGAGGGAAATCATATATGATGGAGGTTTAGTTATAAGAGGTTCTAGGATTATCGATATAGATACCACTGATAATGCTTTGCTTAGGTACAATAATAGCGTCGTCATTGATGGTAAGGGTAAAGCGGTTTTCCCAGGATTGGTAAACTGTCATGCACATCTAACAGCGAATCTGTTCAGGGGAATCACCGAAGATTTTGGATTTCCTACTAGCTTTCGATTCCCAGAAGATCCGCGAGAAATTATTACTAATGAACAGGCTGTAACTATGGCTTTATTGGGGGCGATCGAATCGGTGAAAAGTGGTTGCACTACGGTAGTAGAGATAGCTTCTGGAATAGACAGATATGCTGAAGACCTGGAGAGATTTGGGACCCGATGGGTGCTTGCCGAGAACACCGCTGATGGCATTGTTCCTCCCGACTATAGACCCGGAGAGCCCGTGATGGACTATTCTGATAAGCTCCGAAACATGAGTTTAGAACGGGCCACCCGTATTTTTGAACGATGGCATACCACGTCGGACAGTCTAATCAGTTGCATGGGCTCGACAGGGTTAGTTGAAACATCTTCGCCAAAGTTATTGTCAAACATGTTAGAGCTTGCGGAACACTATGGAGCGCATTACACGATTCACCTGAATCAAAGCCAAATGGAAGTTGAAGCCTTAATGGAGATGAGAGGTGTCCGTCCTACACAATCTTTGTTTGAAAATAACTATCTAGGGCCAAAGTTCTTAGGGGCTCACGCTCGCTTCTTAGATAAGTCAGAAATTACTGTATTAGGGAATACCAAGTCGAATATATCTCATCAGCCGGCGATGGCAGCTAGACGCGGCGTTATACCGCCGGTATGCGAACTGGATGAGGCTGGATGTTTGATTGGGCTTGGAACTGATAATAACACTCAGGATATGATCGAAGTTATGCGAGTTGGACTCTTTACGGAAAGGATACATCGATCTAATGGATCCGTTCCACAACCAGAAGACTATCTTGAGATGGCCACAATAGGTTCTGCATCCGCAATCGGATTAGATGATCGTATTGGTTCTCTGGAAATTGGTAAGCAGGCGGATTTGTTTATTGTAAATGGTTTAACCTCAAATCTTGTTCCTACAATGAGGATTGTATCCGGATTTATTCATAATGGTCATCCAGGCAACATTGAATCTGTTATGGTGAATGGAGAATTTGTCATGCAGGATGGGGAAATCCTTAACGTAGATGAAACAGCCGTGATTACAGAAGCTGATCGTATTGGGAAAAGAGTTTGGTCTTATCTGGTCGAAAAATACCCGCAGGTAAAGATTCCTATAAGACCTGCCATATGACGAGAATTTATCACTGTCCTAACTGGGTGATATAAGTGCATCAGCGACTCCGATTAAGCTGTTCCGTGTAACTAATTTAGCAAGATCTTCTTGATCCAAATTATCCGTGCCTTTTGGTCTTTTCGGCAAGACCATGTAGCGTATGTCAGCCGTACTATCTACCACTCGTATTTCTACATTGGCAGGCAGCACGAGGCCAAACTCCTTCAAAACACCGCGGGGGTCCCTTACGGCTCGCGATCTGTAATTTATGCTCTTGTACCAATCTGGAGGTCTACCAAGCAGCCACCTGGGATAACAAGAACAAAGTGTACAAACTACAAGATTATGAACGGACTTAGTATTTTCTACGACGATTAGCTGGGCTAAATCATCGTCTGGCTTATAACCAAGTGTACGAACAGCACTTATGCCGTCCTTTATAAGAGATGCTTTAAAGATTGAATCCGTCCAGGCCTTGGCGACTATTTTTGCCCCGTCTTTATAGTCTCGTTCGTCTAGAGCTGCTATCGCACTTTGTACTTCTCCAGAGGAGATATATCCTTTTCTAATAAGGAGGATTTCCATTGCTGAAGTTAGTTTAGAATAATATCCAGGTTCTTGGTTGTAATGAACTCCTTCATGTGGATGTTCTTGTCCATTATTGTATTTATTCATGTCTTAACCTCCATTGTACGATTTGGAGTATTCTTATCAATAGGTTTGTATCAAGTTCTACGCAAATTCCAGCCAATGCTCGAACACGTCAACATACAGATGGTCGATTTCTTGCCCATTGTAATCTTTCCAGATAGATGATTGTTTGAAACTCACCGAATAGAGAGTTTTAGCGGGCAATCCGGTTCCACCGTGTGCGACCGACTCTGGATTATGATATGTACCGTGTATTTTGTGTATTTCACCAACTTGGTCCAGAATATAATTTGGTGTCCTGGCATGCCCGGATACCGAAGTGTTAATCACTCTTACAGAGGCACCCACGTTGAAAATGTGGCCTTTATCCATTGCAGTTCTTTTCTAATTGTGCGATTGTCCCGTCAATTTCACTATGGCTTAAGATCCCTTTTTCCAGTAACAACATACGTACCGCTATAGACCAACGTTCGTAATACAATAAATTTTGGTAGTCGTCAGCTGGGATTGATTCAATGCTCCTGCGCAGTTCGTCAGTATTAATAATCCCATTAATTCCCAAAACTCGCCTAATTGCATCTATATGTAGTTCCCAGTCTAAAACCGGATGATCCGGTTGGTCAATTGGTCCTACGAAATCAGATCCCCCGACATCGTGAGGCTTTTTCATTCATCCTCCATATTAATGAATTCCACTATAAGATAAGCTCAAAAGTTCATACTTTCATAACGTAGTGATGTATCAGGCAATAGTTGACTTATACGAGAGGATATTTGGTTGCGGGCGGCTTTTTCAATTCCTTCAATCCCCAGAGTTTCTACTGCGAATGATCCCATAATCGATCCGAATATTGACGCCTTTTTTAAACAATTTAGCGAAAGGCTGGCTTTTGATGACAGATAGCCCATTACGCCTCCAGCGAAACAATCTCCGGCGCCAGTAGGATCTGTTACGGTCTTGACCGGGAAGGCAGGGGCGGCAAAGACGGAATTTCTAGTAATCAATATGGAACCCAATTCTCCTCTTTTAGCGAATATGGCCCAGGGTCCTAATTCGAGAATCGATCGAGCGGATTCGATTAGATCAGTGTTCCTTGAATATAGGAGTATCTCCTCTTCGTTCATGAATACGATATCGACTTTATTAATTACGTCTGTTAATTGATCTTTACATGATTCTATCCAAAAATTCATGGTATCTAGGCCGATAATCTTAGGTTTGCTGGAAAGCTGATTCAGGGTTTCATTTTGGATTGCCGGTGTCATATTACCTAGGAAAACAGATTCTATTTTATCATGTTCTGGAGTAAGTATAGGTTTAAAAGTGGCCAGGACGTTTAATTCTGTTGCTAGTGTTTCTCTTAGATTTATGTCTTCGTCAAAATATCTGCAAGACCAACGGAATGTTGTGTTCGTTCTATCGATCTCTAGGCCAGATATATTTATCGACCTCCTGTGAAAAAGATCCATATGTTGCTGTTCGAAATCATCGCCTACGACGCTTACTAGGGAGACATTGGTAAAGTTGCTCGCCGCGAGAGAACAGTAGGCAGCGGACCCTCCCAAAAGGTCTTTACCAGAACCAACCGGAGTAATGATTGTATCGTAACCTATGGACCCAACAACTAAGAGACTCATTCGAGGGTCCTCTATTTGCCGACATCGGTAGGATAATTGTGGGAAATCCAGACAGGTGTACCGTCCTCAATGTTATATAGTAAGTCTGGAGAGATTCCTGCAGAAGCTGCAAACTCACATGCGAGCCCGCTTCGTATACCCGCCGCACAGATAAATAGAAGGGCTTTTTCGGTTGGGAGTTCATCAAGGCGGTCGAGCAGATCGTCTATGGGAATGTGAATCGCTCCCCTAACATGTCCTTCCAACCACTCATCTTCTCGGCGGACGTCTATAACAACGGCTTTATTGGACTCTTTCTCAAGTATGCTTTTCGCTTCGGCTGAATCAATTCGATAATATGGTTCCCCTGGATGTTGTCTTGGCATTATATTCTCCTATGCAATTGACAGTTTTTAGTTTAGTTTAAGTATTTCCCGACTATGGGAAACATTTTTGCTTTGAAAGATTCTTGCACATAATCAGGCTGCGTTACTATCGCGTATTTGAGAGCTTCACTGCACGTGCAGTTTCTACCTTGAGGTATTCTAGTTATCAGATTTGCTAAGGTCTGTTTTGCTACTTCAGCGTTCTTTAATAGGTTAGATATGACCATATCCACTGTTACGATTTCAGTTTCCTCTCTCCAACAATCATAATCGGTTACTGAGGCAAGGGTTGTGTAACAAATTTCGGCCTCCCTCGCCAGTTTAGCTTCTGGAAGTGCGGTCATACCTATGATGTCCGCATTCCAAGATTTATACAAAAATGATTCAGCTCTTGTAGAAAATGCTGGCCCTTCCATTACTACTAACGTCCCGCCTTCGTGGACGTTTGTGGTGGTTGCCGATGCCGATGTGTATAACAGTTGGCTCAAGGTTGGACAGAACGGGTCAGCAAAGGGTATATGTGCCACAATTCCTTCATCGAAGAAGGTATTATCCCTCATGAACGTGCGATCTATGAGTTGATGTGGTATAACGAGGTCTAGTGGTGCAAATTCTTCCTTGAGACTGCCCACCGCGCTCACTGAAATTATCCTTTCAACTCCGATTGTTTTCAATGCAAATATGTTTGCCCTAACAGGTATATCAGAAGGTTTAATACGATGGCCAAGTCCATGGCGAGGGATGAAAGCGACTCGTTCGTTACCGAGTGTGCCAGTTGTGATTATGTCACTTGGTTTACCAAAAGGAGTTGAAATGTCAATCTTATTAACGTCTCTAAGCCCTTCCATTTTATATAGACCACTCCCCCCAATAATTCCGATCCTCGCTTGATCCATACTTTAACTCCTAACCAAATTATTCATTAGAGGTTTTTACGGCGTGTTCGAGCCGCGTGGTGTACGGTGGTCTAATAACACCTGTTTCAGTGATGATAGCAGATATATGATAGTGAGGAGTGATATCGAAGGATGGATTCCATACCTGGGTTTCCGTAGGAGTTAACCGTGTGCCCAATAGATGCGTAATTTCTTCTGACGGCCTTTCTTCAATTGGTATAGAACCTCCGGACGGTATTGTGAGGTCTATGGTGCTGGTAGGGGCTGCTATGTAAAAAGGCACGCCATTCTCCGCAGCTAGGGCGGCAAGAATGTATGTTCCTATCTTATTGGCTGTGTCTCCATTGGCTGCTATTCGATCTGCTCCGGTGATTACACAGTCAATCTTTCCTGTCTTCAGAAGAATTCCTACGGCTGAATCTATAATCATGGTGGTTGGTATTTTGAGTTTGGTTAACTCCCAGGCAGTTAATCTCGCCCCCTGTAAAAATGGTCTTGTCTCCGTATGAAACACTTGGATGTTCTTTTTTTGTTCCCAGGCACTCCTGATTACTCCTAAGGCCGTCCCGTATCCAGCAGTAGCGAGAGCGCCGGTATTGCAGTGTGTAAGAATTGTAAAATCTCTTTCGATTAAAGTTGATCCATGGGCCCCCATTAGTCTATTTGTTTCGATATCTTTGCGATGCAATCGTTTTGCTTCTTTCAAGAGTTTGTTAGATGCATCAAGATGGTCAGTGGCCGTATCAACAAGAAGCTGAATTCTGTTGACTGCCCATGCTACGTTCACAGCCGTCGGACGGGCTCCTATTAGATCCAGTCCTGCCTGGGTTAGTGTTGCTTTGAGTTCACCCTGATTTGGAGACCATTTTATCGCTGCCAGCGCCATACCATACGCAGCTGTAATCCCCAAAGCTGGGGCTCCGCGTACTCGCATATCTTTAATAGCATCTACTGCTTTTGAGTAGTGATCAATCTCTATATAGATTTCTTGAGTTGGAAGCTTGGTTTGGTCTAATAGGATTAATGTTTCATCAGCCCATTTTATTGTTTGAATCTCATTCAAAACTCACTAATACCTCCGCTGTTAGTTTCGGTAGGGTCATTGTTCATATTACTCGATGTGCTAGGTTATGAGACTGTCCTCAGGTTTAGTACCCCAGTGCAAATGAATCGTTCCCAGAGCCAAAGACCTATGGCCTAGATTAACTAGACCAATGGAAGAAAATAGGTCTAATAATTCCTTATGTGACAAGAATGAATCAACTGATTTTGGCAAGTATCGATATGCAGAATAATCACCGGCGACGAAAAAACCGAGTAAAGGGACAACAATACGAAAGAGTGATTTAGTAATGGGACGTAAAACTGGGTTACTGGAGTCCATTGTTTCCAACGAGAGAATTCTGCCAGACGGCTTAACGACACGCAACATTTCCCGTAGTGATGCTTCGAGGTCAGGCACGTTTCGTAAAATGAACCCAGATGTTACACAAGCAAATGTGTTATCAGGGAATGGCAATGATAGCGCATCGCCTGTCATAAAGGTTATTTTTGTCTCATTGGTATTAAGCTTTTGCTTTGCCAATGAAATCATTGATTCTAGGAGATCAATACCAATGACGTCGGTCGTGGAGGGTTGTCTCGATAATGCTAAGGCAAGCTCTCCGGTGCCGGTACCAACATCTAGCGCGGGTCCACATAATCCGTATGTCGCCTGTTCAGCTGCTAAGTCTCTCCAGGATGAATCTCTACCGAGAGTCATCAGGGTGTTCATAAGATCATATCGACGAGAAATTCGAGAAAACATTTTGTGTACGTAATCTCGTTTTTCATCTCCTTTCATCGACACGACTATTGCTGATCCTCTCTGTATTGGTATTCTATTGGAAGACTCTCCCTGACCCCCAAACTTACCAAAATTTTCTCTACAAAGAAGTCTACCACTTCTTCTATATTTTTTGGTTTCAGGTAGAATGGTGGTTCTGGTGGCATGATTGTGACTCCAATTCTTGCCAGTCTGGCCATGTTATCTAGATGTATAGCATGTAATGGAGTTTCTCGTGGGATCAATATTAATTTTCTTTGTTCCTTGAGCGTTACATCTGCAGCCCTTAGAAGAAGATTCGATCCGATCCCATGTGAAATATTTGCAACAGTAGTCATGCTACAGGGCACAACGATCATCCCAGATGTAGGATAAGTTCCACTGGCAATTGGGGCATCAAGTTCGTGTATTCCAAAATCTTGGAAAAAAGGAGTTTCGCGCCACTCTGATAGGTTACTATTAAAGGACCGATTGAGCTCTTTTTGCCAGACGAGTTTAGCAGCATTGGTGCATACGAGATTTACGGGTATGTCTCTCTGTATTAGAGCCTCTATCGTGTCCTTTGCGATAAGCGAGCCACTTGCTCCTGAAATCCCTACTATTACTGGTCTCATAAAAACACCTCTAAACTAGTTACAAGGATGAGGGCCAAACCTATGTAAATATTAATCTTTAACGCCGTTGTCCCCGCGCGCCTTAGATCGTGAGGTTTAACAATATAATTTTGGAATGCTAGGAGTGCTACGATCATGACCCAACCGATGTAATAATACGACCCGAAGTTCATCCACAAACCAAATATTAATAGACATGCAGCGGCAGCACTGTGCATAACCCGAGTAGTTAACAGAGCGTTCTTGATCCCGAATCGAGCGGGGACAGAGTGTATGCCAAAGCGTTTGTCGAAGTCGCGGTCGAGACAAGCGTAGACTATATCAAATCCTCCAATCCACAGTGTTACAACCCATGCTAATAACAGGGCCTTCGGTTCTACCGTTCCAGTGATAGCCAACCAGGCACCAACAGGCGCTATACCGTCGGCCAGGCCTAATATGAAGTGACATGCCCATGTGAAATATTTCGCATAAGTGTAGAGCACGAGTATAAATATAGCCACTGGTGATAAAAGAAATGCCAAGTTATTAAGCTGATAGGAGGCAAAAACGAAAATTACTCCAGAAAACAACATTAGAATCAACAATTCCCTTTTCGTAATAATGCCTTTAGGGATATGACGATTACGAGTTCGTGGGTTGGATGCGTCCTCTCTGGCGTGTGCTATTCGATTCAACGTCATGGCTATAGTTCTGGCTGATGCCATGGCCACTGTTATCCACGCGAATTCCCTCGCTGAAGGAAGTTCGTTATTGGCTAATATCATACCTATATACGCGAAAGGAAGAGCAAAAAGAGTGTGTTCGAATCTAATGGCTGACGATAAATTTGTAATCTTTTTTACGCCCCATGGAAGGGGACTGAAAACCTTCATCATGCCTATTTGTGTTTCGACCAGTTAAGGGTCGAAGATGTAATAGAGTCGAATAGTTTCTTCAAATCCCGTATTCGGTCCATTTTTTGTCAACAAGGTCGGTAATGTTCCGAGACATTACGATATCAGGCGGCCATTCTCTGGAGAATCCTTCTTCTTGAAGTTTGCTAGTTGCATCGATACCGACTTTGCTTCCAAATTTAGGTCTCGCAGACGCGTGGTCTAGGTCATCCACTGGCCCGTGGAGGAAAAATATGTCTCGCTCTGCATCAATGTTGTTAGTTACTCTCCAGGTCACCTCCGATAAATCTTGAATATCGACGGTATGATCAACAGCTATGATGGCCTTGGCTAGTGACATTAGTCCAAGACCGAGTAACCCATATATGGCTTTCCGGGCCTGTCCTGGGTAGTCTTTTTTAACAGATATTATTACTAAATTATGGAATACTCCCTCAGCTGGCATGTTGATATCAATGATTTCTGGTATAACCATTTGTATGATCGGTAGGAACATTCGTTCAGTGACTTTCCCCATGAAATAATCTTCCATGGGAGGTTTGCCGACCACTATTGTGGGGTATATTGGGTTTTTCCTGTGAGTGATGCATTTTACGTGGAAAACTGGATAGGTATCTGGTAACGAATAATATCCAGTATGGTCTCCAAATGGACCCTCCGTTCGATGTTCTCCTAGGGTTATTTGACCTTCGAGTATTAACTCGGCTTCAGCCGGGACCATAAGATCCACGGTTTTAGCCTTAACCATCTCTACACTTTGCCCTCGTATAAAACCTGCTGCTATAACTTCGTCTATATCAGGCGGCAATGGGGCGGATCCGCTCCAAATGGTGGCTGGGTCACCTCCAATTGCTACTGCTACATCAATCTGTGTGGCCCCGTGTTGTTTTGCTAATCGATAATGTTGGGTGCCTACCTTTTGAGTTTGCCAGTGCATACCGGTGGTGTTGTGGTCAAAAACTTGGATTCTGTACATACCCATGTTTTGTCGACCAGTCACGGGGTCCTTTGTAATGACGAGTGGTAGAGTTATATAGCGGCCGGCGTCTCCCGGCCAACATTTGAGGATTGGAAAATCATAAAGATTTACAGCCTCTCCCTTAACAATTACTTCTTGACATGGTGCATTGGTTACGGTCTTCGGGCGAAATGAAGATATCTTGGCTAACTCTCCAAGGGTTTTCATTTTATTAATGATTCCCTTGGGTGGTCCACCTTGCGCTAGCGATAAAATAGCCTCTACTTTTCCTTGTATTTCGTTAAGATCATTTAGCCCTAACGCCCACGCCATACGTTGACTGGACCCGAACATGTTGATTAAAACAGGAGTCGTATAGCCTTCGACGTTTGTAAAGAGAAGTGCTGGGCCGCCATTCTTTACTACTCGGTCGCATATCTCTGTAATTTCAAGATCCCACGTAACACTTGTGGAAATCTTAACCAATTCGCCCTTGGCTTCGAGAAACTCTATAAATTGACGAAGGTCCTTAAAGCTCATAGTGGTCTGTTAAGATGTACCTGTTGTTTACCCGTAGATTTGCCGACTGGGGATGCCCCTCCTAGTAGAAGGCACCGTGGTTAGGGCATACCAGTGTGTGATGGAGCCTAGCCGTCGTTGGCTTTAACCTGGGCGAAGCACGGCTGGCAATATACTGGTTTTATCCCACGGGGTTGGAATGGTACCGTAGTAGTTGTTCCACACTCGGCGCATTCCACTTCGTACATTTCCCTTGAGGAGAATGAGCCTCGACCGTCCGATGATCCCCGCTGAGATCTTCGGCTGGATCGGCAGCTTAGGCACCTTTTCGGTTCGTTGGTGAATCCCCTAGAGGCAAAAAATTCCTGTTCCCCGACAGTAAAAGTAAAAGTTGAGCCACAGTCCCCGCAAATTAGTTCCTTATCCGACAATTCTACCAATGTAAATCCTCTTTTCAATCTAACGCTCGGATCTGAGTATAGGAGCCCAAGCGTTGGCTCCATTATACACCCCTTTTCAAACAAAACAATTAATGAAGATCGGAGCGCAATTTAAGTTGAGCACTTTTTCCCCTTCTTGTATGATGCCTTTGTCAATCTTATTTATTTGTGAGGATATGCTAATGCGGTTACAGGACAAGGTTGCTGTCATTTCCGGAGGTGCACGTGGTATGGGTGCGGCCGAAGCAAAATTATTTGCTAGTGAGGGCTGTAATGTAATTATCGGGGATGTCTTGAAGGAGGAATCCCTTAAAACGGTGTCAGATATTCGTGGTAATGGGGGGACTTGTACGTTTGTACAACTGGATGTTAGGAAAGAGAGGGACTGGGAAAATATGATGGCACACGTGATGAAAGAGTATGGCAAAATCGATATCTTGGTGAATAACGCTGGGTTGACTTCTGAAGGTAACGTTGAAAACCTTTCCTTAGAAGAATGGAATAGGGTTATGGATGTCAACCTAACTGGGGTCTTTCTAGGATGCAAACAGGTTTTGCCGAGTATGCGCTTAGCTAAGTCCGGATCAATTATCAATATTTCCTCTCAATTAGGATTTGTTGGGAATGATAGTAGTAATCCTGCGTATCAGGCCTCGAAGGGCGCTGTAAGGATTTTTACCAAAAATGTAGCGGTACGGTATGCACCATATAACGTGCGTTGCAATTCGATTCATCCTGGACCAGTTGATACCCCTATGACAGAAACAGCTCGCTCAGACAAAAAATTCCTGGCAAGCTTAATTGGTAAGATCCCAATGGGAAGAATTGGACTTCCTGAAGAGGTAGCGTGGGCGGTTCTCTATCTCGCTTCAGATGAATCATCGTATGTTACTGGTATTGAACTGTTGGTTGATGGTGGTTGGGTAGCACAATAATGCGACTTGAACATAAGGTCGCAATAGTCACTGGTGGAGCATCTGGAATAGGAGCAGAAATCGCCAAATTGTTTTCGTCGGAAGGTGCCATAGTCGTCGTCGGAGATATTGATGATGATTTAGGTTACTCCGTAGTGAAATCACTGATCTCCAAAGGCGGTGAGGGCATGTATATCCATCTTGACGTACAAAGTGAGAATGATTGGAATACCATGCTTCGGTTAACATTAGAAAGATTCCGGAAAGTGGATGTTCTCGTCAATAATGCTGGTATAAGTGGGGCTGATTGGAACATGGAATTAGATCTTGATGCCTGGGATTCCGTGATGAACGTTAATGTAATTGGTTGTATGCTTGGAATTAAAATCATTCTTCCCCACATGATTGATTTTGGAAACGGATCGATCATAAACATGTCGTCTCAGATGGGCCTGGTAGGGTCGACATCGACCCATCCGTCGTATAATGCCTCCAAGGGAGCTGTGAGATCCCTTTCAAAGGGAATAGCTCTTCAGTATGCAAATGACAATATCAGGTGCAATTCTATTCATCCAGGACCAATAGATACTAAAATGGCCTCTGATATATTTGTGAATCCTGAATTAATGCGAGGCGCTATATCTAGGGTTCCATTGCAGCGGATTGGAACTACTCGCGATGTTGCGTTCGGTGCCTTATTCTTGGCCTCTGATGAATCGTCCTATGTCACTGGTTCTGAATTGGTAATTGATGGTGGGTGGACTGCCTATTAGATCTGTTTAGCGAGTTCATATTTGCCTTAGCCTCAGCAAGGAGCTCGGTCATGTTGGCGATATGTGTTAAATGCTGATTAAGCTCAGCAATCAAGTGCCGAAATACGGCCCTTACAGTCATTTCAGGGCGCTTTTTTCTGGGGATATGATCAAAGAGTTCCAGGTTCAGGTTTTTGAGGAAATCTCTAGTTCCGGTACGCACCTCGTCCCAATAGTCCATAAGATCGTCAATCGTAACTCCGGGAAATTGGTCAATTTGGCTTGAGGAATGGCCGAGACCTGTACTGCGAGTTTCAAATCCGAATCGTTTGTACCAGTAATTTTCTTGCCATAGTTCAGGCACGTTTCTAATAAACTGATGAACCCAAAAGTCTTCAATTCGTGTCATACGCCAAAATGACCATCCGATTGGCGGAGTCTCAGGTCTAGGTCTCCATAAAAGCTCTAGGGGGGTTAGTTCTCCGGTGAGGGAGACTCTGCTTCTAGCCTCTTGGTTAAAAGAATCACTTATCCAACTTTTGATTTCTATCATGATTGATTAATATTTCCAAACTGTAATTAAGATATCCAGCGTAATTATACTAAAGGTTGATTGATTACTCTTCTCAGGAGAGGGGCTGTATTTTATTGATTTGTGCCATATTGACTTCCTATAATCCAAAAAACACCTTTGGAGTTTGAATGTTACCTAATTGCGGCCGGGTGATAGATTTGGGTATATGGTCCATCGATGGCAGCACACTTGAGAAATATTTGAACGCAACCTCTACTACATCACCCATTCAAACTGGAACCAAGTTGATACCACCAGTAATGCTGACTGCCGAAATCTTGAGGCTATTGATGAATAAACTGGATATGCCTTCGGGTACTGTACACTCTGGGCAAGAAATAAATGCATATAACTTGGTCAGACCTGATCAATATGTTTTAGGTTGGGCGCACGCATCAAAACCTTCGATCAAAGGCGAATGGCAATTCGTACTCATAGACTTTAGCCTAACTGACGAGAACTATCGAGCAGTTTTGATGGGTAAAACAACCGTTATGGTGCCCGTAAACTAGAGGTAATCCAACCTTGAAAGAAATGAAAGAACTTAACAAAATTGAGGCTACAATCAATAAAAATGACGTTGCATTGTATGCTGAAGTTTCAGGTGACCAAAATCCTATTCATATAGACGAGGAGTTTGCGGCCAAAACTCAATTTAGAGGATTGGTTGCTCACGGAATGTTGACCTTATCATATATATCTGAAATGCTTGTAGGTGCATTTGGGGTTCAATGGTTCGAAACAGGAAAACTTAAAGTTAGATTCAAAAAACCTGTATACCTTGGTACCAAGATTCACACTGAAGGTAGAATTGTTGATATCAAATCTGATTCAAATCACGATTTAATTGATTGTTTAGTAGCTTTGATTAACAGTGAGAGCGGAGATGAATTAATTACAGGGAAAGCTTCCGTGAAAATTTTAAAGGGAAATGCTAGTAATGGTTGAAAACGATCATCGAAAAATAGTCGTAGCTGTCGATGCTATGGGAGGGGATTTCGGGCCAGAAGAAACGGTTATAGGCAGTTTAGATGCTGCGCGAGCCAGTAATGTTGAAATTCTCCTAGTAGGAGAAGAAGAACTTCTTCTAAAAGCTTTAAGCCTCCAAAATACTGATTCCGTCAAGATTCATGTAGTTCCATCTACCGGCAAAATTGAGGAGGGGCAAAACCCAATTCAAGCATTGAGAGCTCAACCCAAGGCATCAGTTGCCACATGTGTCGGACTGCTCAAGAAAAATCATGCTTCCGCGATGGTCACCATGGGATCTACTGGAGCAGCAATGGCCAGTGCTACTTTAGGCTTAGGTCTTATTGGATCTTTGGACCGTCCTTGTTTGGGCGGCCCCATTTTAGCCCTCGCACCTCATACCGCAATACTAGATGTAGGGAGCAATATCGATTCAAGGCCTAGTCAACTACTTAACTTTGCAACCATGGGTTGTGTATTTGCGCGAAAATTTTTTGGTGTGGAAACCCCGACCGTCGGTCTGCTGAGTGTTGGGTCAGAGGAAGGCAAAGGAAATCGTCAAGTCAAAGACGCCTATCCAATTTTTGCCCAAAGCCACTTGAACTTTATTGGGAATGTGGAAGGTTTTGATTTATTGTCGAATAAGGTAAATGTCATTGTTTGCGATGGTTTCGTGGGCAATGTAATTTTAAAATTTGCCGAAGGTATGGGAGATGCTGCTTCTAAGTTTTTGGAGACCAAACTCCGTGGTAAATTGAAAGACGAAGATTTGGCTGTTTTAAAATACCAAATGTGGGAATTAACCAACCTGTCAAAAAAGATGAGCGGCCCCTTGTTTGGGGTCGACGGAAATGTGATTATTGGACATGGTGCGTCAAAATCAAGCGAGATTGCTGGAGCTATCGAAACCGCAAAGCGTTGTGTCGAACTTGACTTAGTACAAGGTATTAAAGCGGAGCTTAAGATATTACAAAATGGAGTAGGGCAATAAGAATGAAACTCTCCACAGAACATGTAGCTTTAGTAACGGGGGGATCCCGCGGTATAGGCAGAGCCGTTGCAATCCGATTGGGTCTTGCTGGGGCCAAGGTCGTAGTCAACTATAACTCAGGAAAACAAGAAGCAACCGAAGTTGTTAACATTATAAACGCAAATGGTGGTGAAGCGATTTCTGTCTCCTCTGACGTTACCAATGAAGGACAAGTCGTTGCCATGGTTAAAGAAGTTATTCAATTGTGGGGACGCATTGATGTCCTGGTTAACAATGCGGGGATCAGGAAAGATAAACTCATAATGAGAATGTCCACCGAAGAGTGGGATTCCGTTATAGATACCAATCTCAAAGGGGCGTACATTTGTTCTAAAGCTGCCATAACTCATATGGTTCGGCAAAGAAGAGGCAGGATTATCAATATGTCTTCCGTTATTGGGTTGTCTGGCAACCCTGGACAGGCCAATTATGCCGCTTCCAAATCTGGTTTAATAGGATTAACAAAAACAATAGCAAGAGAAATTGCGACTAGAAACGTTACCGTTAATGCTGTTGCCCCTGGTTATATTATGACTAACATGGTAGAAGATCTTCCAGACGACCTAAAAGATCGTGTAAAATTCCGGATTCCGATGAATCGGTTCGGATCTCCTGACGACGTGGCTGGGTTGGTGGTGTTTTTATCTACAGATGATGCTAGTTATATTACTGGACAAGTTATTGGAGTGGACGGAGGGCTAGCGATTTAACTCTTTAACTAGACGGAAAAGGCATAGATAGATGCTTAATAATCCCAGTCCCATTGCTTCCATCAAGGGATACATGTTGTCCCGACTTAGCGTAGGCATATTTCACATAGCCAATAGCAGTATAAGTGTCGTTATCTCGTTTTGGGGTTATGGACGTTATTGTGCCGATTCTCGCCTTATTGATCACCAACATGCTTTCTTCCGTCAATTCTGTAGCGCCAGATATGTCAAGTACCACCAATCGTTTCTGAACCTTTTTATATGTATCCAATCGGGCTATTACTTCTTGGCCAATATAACATCCTTTCGCAAAGTCAATGGCACCGATCGCGCCAATTTCCAACGGGTTTGTCTTTTCAGTGATCTCTTTCCCAAGAGCTGGAATTCCGGCGAGGACTCTGCTAATTTCAAAAGCTTGGAATCCAACAGGAATTGCTCCGAATTCCGTAAACAGTTTCCAGGTTTTAGCCCCTTCGGTATTAGACGTGATAATCAAATATGTAGGGTTGGAATTGATTTTCAGGTTAATTGCCCAGGCATGTATTGTTTTTGATTTACAGGTTAGAACATCATTGTACGTGACCAAAGAATCGGATTCGAATGCCGTTTTGATCAAATCTCTCGCCTTGGGTCCCGCTATTTGGAAAAAGGTGTTTTGCGGTGAAATACTCTGGAACCTTGCGTCTTCCATAAAAGTGTATTTCTCTAACCAATAAATTACTTTATCCTCGTTATTGGGGCTGCAGATAATGTAGACGGACGAATTAAGTGAGAATAGATAGAGTATGTCAATTATTCGACCGTTTTCAGTCGTTAATATGGTTGGTGTTTGCTGAAAGTCTTGAAGGTCACTTACATTATTGGTTGACATTCGCTGGAGCAAATCGAGAACATCTGTTCCTGTACACTTAATCAAACCAGGGGACGGTATGTGACATATTCCAGCGGTTGATTTACAGGATTCTATTTCAACGGCTGGGTTTCCAAATGAATCAGCTACCCATATGTCGTGATAAGGCCTGAGTGTAGCCCCTTGAGATATTAAGACTTTGCGGAGTTCCGCGGTATAGTTATCGGACATCTAGGTAACCCTTTGATAAATCTAGCCTCTTAGGGCCTGGCGTATGTTTAACAAAATCTACACTGAGAAAGAATTACCGCACCCGCACGCCTTTTTTGCGTTTGGATTTTGAAAAACGAATCCCTTGCCGTTCAAGCCGTCAGAGAAGTCCAGTTCTGTTCCTGCTAAATATATGTAACTTTTCTTATCGATAAATATGTTGATATTATTATCGCTAATGACACGGTCGGTCTCTGTGGGCCTGTTATCCTCGATTAGCAGGACATATACAAGGCCTGAGCATCCTCCACCTTTTACGCCTACTCTTAGGCCAAAGTTATCGGGATCCTTGTCCTCCTTGCTTGCTATACGCCTTAGTGCATTAGATGCCTTTGTGGTTACAGAAATGCCTATGGGTTCTATAGCTTTTGTACTTTCAGTGGCTGTAGACACGGACCCTCCATTTGTGGATCGCCAATTCTCATGTAAGCCTATTCTAAGGTGCAGGTTGGTTTTAAGTCAACGGGATTCTAGAGTTGTTATGTCACCTTATTATGAGTCGAACTTGTGTCAAAAATTCCTGGTCTGTATAATTTTTGTAGGGCCCGTAGCTCAGGTGGTTAGAGCGCGGTCCTGATAAGACCGAGGTCGATAGTTCGAGTCTATCCGGGCCCACCATTAGCCAACATGGCTAAAATCGCAAATGTGTACAGAGGTTTAAATGCCAATAACACAAGTGGCGGGGAATAAAGCCTTTACCTATGTGGATAATTTAGGAAAGATTGGAGTCTCGGAAATAAGCTTCTGGCATCCAGTAGGATTAGCTAGGGGCCAAAAAGACGTGTTATATGTCCTAAACTGGGGATACGCCAACAGACCTAGTGCAAGAATAACCAAAACTCATTTAACTTCCCAAGAATGGATTTGTGACATAGGCACAGCTGGGTCTGGCCCTGGGGAATTTCTTTGGCCAGGAGGATTAGCGATAGATGAACAGGAAAATCTATATGTGACAGATCAAGCAATCAGTAAAGTGGTGTCCTTTACCAAAGAGGGAGACTTCATATCCAAATGGGGTTCTGAGGGGGATGGGAAAGGGGAATTTCGAATGCCTACGGGTATCGTATTCGACAATGATGGGAGTTTTCTGATAGTCGATAGTAGGAATAACAGAATCCAGAGATATACAAGAGACGGAGTCATATTGGATCAATTTGGAAAAGAGGGCAATTTAAACGGGGAATTCAAACTCCCTTGGGGTATAGGCTTGGATTCCGACAGAAATATTTATGTCTCAGATTGGGGAAATAACCGAGTACAGAAGTTTGATAACCAGGGAAACTTTCTAACCACCATTGGAAGTTCTGGGACCGGTGAGGGAGAATTGGATCATCCTAGTGATGTGACCATCGATAGTGACGGAGATGTTTACGTAGCAGATTGGGGAAATGATAGAGTAGTAGTGTTTGAATCAGACGGTTCTTACCTAGCGACTTTGATAGGTGATGCAACAAACCTTTCTCGTTGGGCTAAGGCTGCAGTCGATTCCAATCCGGATCTGCAAAAAGCACGAGATAGGGTAGATCTGACCCCAGAATGGCGATTTCGTAGGCCTTCATCCATAAACATTGGAGGTGACTATAAGATATTGATTGCTGAAGCTCAACATATGCGAGTTCAAGTTTATCAGAAAGACCCAAATTATCAGGAAGCACAGTTTACTTTATGATTTTCAATGGTCGAACTAATTAATATAGTGGAGTAAAACATATGCCAGTTACCCATGTAGCCGGGACGAAAGCCTTTCGTTATATAGACAATATAGGG
>CAYTPK010000026.1:0-44214 GCA_964439905.1 uncultured Dehalococcoidia bacterium | reverse complement strand
ATATGCCAGTTACCCATGTAGCCGGGACGAAAGCCTTTCGTTATATAGACAATATAGGGAAAATCGGTGATGTAGGTATGTCGTTTTTCTATCCTTATGGTGTGGCTCGTGGCGAGGAAGATATTATCTACGTAGCTAATTGGGGTCTGGAATTTAGACCGTGCGCAAGAATATCCAAAATAAAACTTTCTACGCAGGAATGGCTTATGGATATTGGCCATCCTGATAACGGTAAACCCGACGAGGAATTTTTATGGCCGGGCCACCTTATAACGGATAAATATGAAAATCTCCATGTGACCGACCAGGCCAACCACAAAGTTGTTAGCTTCACGAAAGATGGGGAGTTTATTAATAAGTGGGGTAGGGCTGGATCCAATGAAGGAGAGTTTTTTAGACCTTCGGGTATTGCCCTGGACTTGGATGGCAATTTTGTGATTGCTGATGCTACTAATAGTAGAATTCAGCGGTATACCCCTGTAGGATAGAATCTATCTCAGTTCGGGTTTCATGGGGCAATGGAAGGCCAGTTGCGCACGCCATGGGGGACATTTGTGGATCATGAAGGGAATATTTTTGTTGCCGACTGGGGAAATTCCAGGGTTCAAAAATTCTCTTCCGGTGGGGAATTTATTTTGCAAGTCGGAGCTTCTGATATTGGTGATGGGCAGTTGAACCATCCTTCTGCGGTGGCTGTCGATAAAGATGGAGACATATATGTGGCAGATTGGGGCAATCATAGAGTTGTCGTTTATGAAAACGACGGAACCTTTCTGGTTAGTATAAATGGAGATGCCACCAATCTTTCAAGGTGGGCGGAATATACTGTTTCGGCTAATCCAGATTTAAAAAAGGCGTTAGATAGGGTGGATTTGGAGCCTATGTCCCGGCTATGGCATCCTTCCGCCTTACATGTTGGTGACGATTACAAGATATTAATTGCAGAAGCTCAACATCAGCGTATACAGATTTATGAGAAAGAGCCTGTCCATCAAGAGGCCCAATTTACGTTGTAGTGACCCGGGATCTAAATCAGGGCGACAATATAGTTTCTAGATAGGGAATATGAGATTGGTTAAGAAAAAGTCTTGTTTTCAAATCTCAGGTAGTTCTGTTTGGTTTATGGATACAGAATTGGATATCCACCTATCCCCTCGAGATTTGGCCATGTCCTAGATGCATAATCAGGATAGGTTTGCAAATATATGTGTACCAACGCTTGCAGTTCCGGTATTGGGTCTGCATGGTCATCCACACGTAAATCGAGATATGGGTTCGCATCTATCCGCTTCCAATGGATTTGTATAGCGGCCGATTGGCGCCCCCTATTGTCACCACCTGTTGCCTGAGCTGCTTCCAAACACAAGAGTAAGCGTTCATGTAACGGTAACTGGGACCCCTCGGTCTGTTCAAAGGTATCACCAAGCGCCTGTACTACTTCAGGACCTACCATTGTGTTTGCTCCGCAAGCATAATGCTGTCCTGTTCTACTACCAGCCCAAGGGAATTGTCCCTCAGCCGTAAAAGCGGCTGATTTTCCTTTCCTATCCACAATACTGAACTGGCCTCTTCCATTTGCAACAGATTTAATAGCTTCCAGCACGGTCTCGGCAGGAAATCCTAATTCCAACATTTTGATTGCCCTGAGTCGCTGGACTTCGTGGCCACTGAACCCAATCATTCCGACCTCTCCTATTCCACGAAGTACGCGAGATCCGACTGCGATGTTTTTAGTTGCTACCGCTCCACCAAACTGTCCGTTTGTTGGGTCATATCCTACTATTGTCATAGTCATAGCTAATGCTCCAAGAATTATGATGTCTTAAGAATTCCACAATATACCTTTCTGTTCGTGTTCCTTTTCACCTTGTGTCAATGCACGAAAAGAAAGGATTTTGACCCCGTGTTCATTTTCTAAATCACGGAAGCAATTTTCTGCTTGTTCCTTTCCTCTTCCTTCAAATGTGATCATGATTTGGCTTTGCCATCCTTGGGGCCAATAAAGACTAAGAATGCGGCCTCCGTGATTGCTTGTCCACGCTCTAGCGGATTTTCCGATCTCTATGAGCCCCTCGGCCGAATTCTCGGAACTTGTTGTCGTAACTAATCCTATATATGTTGGCATTTTATACCTCTCTGATTTTGGTTAATTGTTTTGTATTTGGGGCAAATGGAGTGTAGGTGCCTTAGGCACAGAAATACGTCATTGGGCGAGATATCCTCCGTCAATGACGAGAGAAGCACCCGTTATGAAAGAAGCTTCATCAGACGCCAAAAATAAAACTCCATATGCGACCTCATTAGGAGTACCCCGGCGGGCCATAGGGGTAAGGGTTAGAACAGGTTCGATCTTCTGAGATGTCTCTAGACTAGACTCTCTTAACATAGGCGTATCTATTGGGCCTGGGTGGACAGAGTTTATTCGTATATTATCTTGAGCGTGACGCAGTGCCGCAGATTTCGTGAAAATCGTTACAGCGCCTTTAGAGGCGTTGTAGGCTGGACTGCCGCCTGTACTACCCACTAGTCCCATCTGAGAAGATATATTGATTATTGATCCTTTTCCGTTTACCTGCATGTGGGGGATCGAGTGTTTGCATCCAAAAAATATTCCCTTTGCATTAACATCGAGTATTTGGTCCCATTCTTGTTCTGTTGTAGATAGAACGCTCCCATGCCCGGTAATACCTGCGTTATTTACGAGTATATCTAACTTTCCATAAAGGTTGATGGTTCGGGCCAAGAGAGACTCCCACTGGTCTTCTTTTGTTACGTCTAATTGCATGAATTCAGCATCACCTCCACTTTTAGTGATCTCGTGAGCTATACTCTCTCCTAGTTCTTGCCTGAGATCAGCGATCACCACCCTAGCTCCTTCAGAAGCGAACATTATTGATTCAGCAGCGCCCATTCCTCTAGCGCCTCCTGTAATAATGGCAACCTTTTTTTCTAATCTCATTAAGCACTCCTGCTAATATTTGGGTATTCCTTATACCACTTATTGGCTTGTTCATAAGCAAACGCCGCGTGAAGCACAGTGGGCTCAGCGAATTGATTTCCCATTAACTGAAGTCCAACCGGGAGGTGAAAATCTGTTGTGAATCCGCATGGAACAGATATTGCTGGGCAGCCGCTCATGGCGGCCATATTGTTGATGTGGACAGCCTTTGATTTTGTGGTTAGTTTTCTTCCCCTAATGGTGACGTTTTCGGCATCGCCTGCGACGCCGACGCTTGCGCCAGTGGGCATAGCGATTAGATCCACTCGTTGGAACGCCGAGCGTATTTCCTGACGAATTGAATCCGCAGTTTGTTGGGCATGGTAGTAATCTGAGAACGGTTGCGTTTTACCAGCTGTGATACGGCCTGCTATTTCAGGCCAATCTTCTAACTGCGATTGAGAAAAATTGTCCTCATAATAGCAGGCTAATTCCGGTAGAGTTATCTTAAAATGAGCATCCCATCCTTCGGAATTTCTTGGAAGTTCTATGGGTATTAAATCGGCGCCTAGATCTGCCAGACATTTTATGGCAGTCCGTACAATGTTTTCGACTTCTTCACTTTCCCAGTCCCATAACCATTTGTCTGTGGGAACTCCAATCTTCAACCCATTTAGGGTTGGAGATAAATAACTGTCGTAGTTGGGTATACTATAAGGGATTGAAATAGGGTCGTTAGAATCATATCCCCCTAGTATTTTTGAAACTGTGGAACAATCCTGCACAGTACGGCATAATGGCCCTGCCTGATCTGACATCCAACTAGGATGAATCACTCCAAATCTGCTTATTATACCCGTAGTTAGGCGGAAACCTACGAGATTACAATTAGCGGCAGGATGGCGCACAGATCCTCCTGTATCAGTTCCTAGTGAAAGGTATCCCATGCCACCGGCAACAGATGCGCCAGATCCAGAGCTGGATGTTCCAGGACTGAATCGCAGGTCCCAAGGGTTATAACATTCTACGGGCAGGGATCCTCTTCCTATTTGAGAATATACTTTTCCTATCAGAATTCCCCCAGCCCGCTCCAGGCGACGTTGTACGGTTGCGTCATATCTTGGAGCGTAGTCGACTCCTCTAGGATTTCCATATGTGGTCTTGACATTTTTGGTGGCGATAACGTCTTTAAGAGTGTATGGAATACCATGTAATGGGCCTCTGTAATCACCTTTCATAATTTCAGTGGTCGCTCTTTTAGCTCTTTTTCGGCTGTAATCAAAGGCTATTGTCGTGAATGAATGGACTAAAGGGTCGGTTTTTTCAATATGGGCCAAGCATGCCTCATTCAGTTCTGTGGGAGATATCTCATGATTCGATATAAGGCTAGCTACTTCTGTGATCGACTTGAATAGTAATTGTTTAGACATAAGTGTATCCCCAATAGACCTTAGCCTAAAGGTAGAGCCAAGCTCCCTGGGTGTCAACAGGTAAAAATTGACACTACTTCTTACCGATGCTAAATTTCCACTTATGTTGAATATGATTTAGAGTAATTGGCTTCCAATCAATCCGAGTGATTCTTTTCCTCATTTTGTTAAGCATGGAGTGATGTGATGGTAATAAATTCCGACATTGATATCCAGAAACTTAAATCCATGGAGTGGAGACTAATTGGACCTCATCGGGGCGGTAGGGTTTCTGCAGTAGCAGGAGACCCCAAACACCGAGGTACTTTCTATTTCGGGGCGTGTGGTGGCGGCGTATGGAAGACAACAGATGGTGGTTTGTATTGGAATAATGTATCGGATGGATTCTTCCGAACGGCTCCTGTGGGAGCGATTGCTGTATCAAAGTCTGACTCTAATGTTGTCTACGCTGGCACGGGAGAAGCAGCTATTAGAGGAAATGTAGCAGCTGGTGATGGAATGTACCTGAGTACCGATTCGGGACATAATTGGGCACATATTGGTTTGGAGGATACCAGACATATTGCCAGAATAGTAATTCATCCATCGGTCCCCGGACTCGTTTATGTAGCAGCCTTGGGCGATGCGTTTGGTCCGAATCCCGAAAGGGGATTATTTCGTTCGTACGACTATGGGAGCACGTGGGATCACATTCTATTCAAGAGCGACAAGGCTGGAGCTATAGATCTAATCATGGATCCGAACAACCCGAGAATCCTATATGCGTCTATATGGGAGGCGGAAAGAAAACCATGGACTTTCAAGAGTGGCGGAGAGGATAGCGGATTATGGCGGTCGTATGATGGAGGCGATTCATGGTGTGATCTATCAAATCAACCGGGCATGCCCTCAGGCATAAAAGGCAGGATTGGTATCGCTATCGGATGCAATTCGAAATACTTATGGGCTTTGGTCGAGGCTGAGAACGGAGGATTATATAGATCAGAAGATAATGGAGAGACCTGGAGTCTGATATCGAATGATTCTAATTTGCAGGCACGCCCATGGTATTTTCATCACGTCTTTGCGGATTCCCAAAACCCAGATACGGTGTTTGTTTTGAGTTTAGCAGCTTGGAAATCTATAGATGGAGGGCTCAACTTTGAGCAGTGGAATACCTATCATGGTGACAACCACGATATGTGGATCGATCCGGATGATAATCAACGCATTATAGAAGGAAATGATGGAGGGGCACACGTTTCGTACAATGGAGGAATTACGTGGTCGACAGTTTTTAACCAACCCACCGCTCAGTTTTATCATTTAGATACGGATAACAACTTTCCATACAGGGTGTATGGGACGCAACAAGATAACACCGCTATTAGTGTGCCAACTAATGTGCCCAGTAAAGGAGTGATACTCTATTCTGATTGTTACCCAGTAGGACCTTCAGAAAGTGGTCACATTGCTGTGCATCCCAACGACTCTGATATTATATATTCAGGAGCGATTGGATCATCTCCTGGTGGAGGTGGCAACCTTTTAAGATACGACCACAAGTCAGGTCAAGTAAGGATAGTAACTGTTTGGCCAGAAGTTATTAACGCATGGGGGGCCATTGCCGGAAAATATAGATTTAACTGGACCTTTCCCATTCTGTTTTCCCCCCATGATCCCAGTGTTCTTTACTGTACTGGTAATCGAGCCTTCAGGTCTGATGATGAAGGGACTAGCTGGGAAGTTATCAGCCCAGATCTGTCAAGAAACGACTCGAGTAAACTACAACCTTCTGGTGGCGATATAAATTTGGACGATACTGGAGCAGAGCATTACTGCACAATATTTGCTTTCGTGGAGTCTTTGCACGAACCGGGGATTATGTGGGCGGGAACCGATGACGGGTTGGTTCACATTTCTAAGAATTACGGCAAAGATTGGCTTAATGTGACTCCTGAAGAACTTCCAGAATGGTCCACCGTCTGTTGCATAGAAATATCACCGCACGATCCTGCAACGGTTTATGTTGCTGCCACTCGATACAAATTACAGGATAATAATCCATATCTGTTTATGACTCGGAACTATGGAGACACTTGGACCAGGATTGATAGCGATATTCCCGTTGGTGAGCTCACGCGGGTAATTCGAGAGGATCCGTTTAGAAATGGGATGCTGTTTGCTGGTTCAGAGCGGGGGATTTTAATTTCTTTTGACCATGGGGCTTCTTGGCAGAAAATGAATATGAATCTTCCGGTCGTGCCAGTTCACGATATTCAGGTTAAAGATGATAATCTCATTGTGGCAACCCACGGTCGTTCCTTTTGGGTGCTTGACGACCTAACACCATTGAGGGAATTTAATGTAGTTAACCAACCTCAACTTATAACCCCTCGTCCCGCTTACAGATTTTTACATGGATCAGTTTCTGAACGCTGGGGAGGCCCTGGTATTAACTACGCAGTGCGATCTGGCATTTATGCTGCCCATGTTGAAGTCGAAACAAACGGCAAAAAGGTCCGCAGATTTATTGATGCTGGATCGAATCCGATCAGCGGGGCAGAAATATTCTATTTTCTTCCAGAGTCAATAGATCAGGATTCAAATATTACTCTCACGTTTATGGAGAAGAATGGCAATGTTATAAAACTTTTCCAGAATAGCTCCGAATCCGAAACCTCTGAACTTACGACTTATCCAGGCTTGAATCATTTCGTCTGGGATCTTAGGTATTCCGACGCTGTTTCAGTGGAAGGTGACGCGGGGACGGTCCAATCGATTAAGGGCCCCGTTGCTCCCAATGGAATTTATGAAGTAAAGATTGAGATAAGCGAGTTCGTTGATACTAAACAATTTGAAGTCCGTACCTATCCAAATGTCGGTGCAAATCAGGAAGACATTCATGAACAATTCAACTTCTTGATAAAAATACGAGATAAACTTTCCGATATTCATCGGAGCATTAATGATATTCGCCATCTTAAAACCGAAATCGGGAAATGGACAAATACGAACGACGCAAAAGGAGACATATATTCCCAAGCACAACTAATCATGGATCAACTCAGATCGATAGAGGAAACGTTAATACAAACGAAGTTTATGTCGCCCTTAGATAGAGTAAAGTACCCTGCAAAATTAAATTATCAATTGGGAGAACTTGCTAGTGTCGTTGGAAGCGCTGATGCGAAACCAACAAGACAATCTTACGAAGTCTACGATAAATTATGCCAGGACATTGACAAGCAACTTGATGGGCTTAACCAGTTGAAGACGTCAGGGCTAGATGAAATCAATAAGCTTATAGCAAGCATGGACCTCCCGGCGCTAGAATAATATATTTTATCGAAGATCATTTACTTGCATCCCGCCTGGACTAGCGTTCAACTTGAGAGTATTATCCCAGCCTATGTCCTCTGATATGCACAAGTTCTACTGGCACGTCTGTTAAGTGAGGAAATTTACGGAAGAGCCCAAAATGCAAAGTAATTTGGGTCGAGTGTTCACATCCTTTGAAAGTCCAGATTTCAGGTATATCTGGGTCCATTTTCTATTTAACTTTGTGGCCATGGACATGTTGATGCTGGCTCAGGGATGGTTGGTATGGGAGGCTACGAATTCAGTCTTTTTGGTTGGAGCTGTAGCGGGATTACGAGGTGTAGGGCAATTTAGTTTTGGTGCCTTAGGTGGAGTCATTGCCGATAGATATAACCGGAAAATAATACTCACGGTATCTCAGTTTGTGCGTGCATCATCATGTTTGTGGCTGGGATTGTTAATCGTCTCTAATCACGTAGAAGTATGGCACATGCTAGTTTTTTCTGGAATTCAAGGCATTGTGATGGGCGCCCTCCTTCCAGCAAGCGAAACCCTAGTTTACGACATCGTAGGACCTAAACGTATTATTAACGCAGCCGCGATAAAACATGGAGCTTATAGTATTTCCCGGATACCCAGTGCTCTACTATTTGGAGGTATAGTTACTGCAATTGGAACTGGTCCGTGTTTTCTATTTATTTCTGTTGTCACGTTGCTTAGTCCAATACCTCTATTTTGGATGGCCATTCAATATTCACGGCCCCCCAGAACAGATGGAATCTGGGAAACCCTGAAATTTGGCTTATCATATGCAGGGAACAATTCATCTATTCGATCATTACTTTTATTGAGTGTCGTCGTCGAATTATTTGGATTTAGCTATTTTATAATGTTGCCAGTGATGGCGGATTTGGTGTTGGATTCAGGGGCCTGGGGATTGACAATGCTTTCCCTTAGCGGCAGCGTTGGCGGCATTTTAGCTACGGTGATCTTTGCCAGTATTACAAATATAAGAAAGGGAAAATCAATTCACGTAGGATATTCTTGGCTTAGTTTTAATAGGACAATGTTATTGGCGGTCTGCAGTATAGCGACTGGATTGTCTATTACCGTGTTTGCTACATCCTCTCTTATGGAAATATCGTTGATCGTTGCTGCCTTTGTTGGTGGAAGTTTGGTTAGCTACGACACTAGCATGGGAACATTGATTCAAATTATTTCAGATGATGCTGTGAGAGGGAGAATGATGGGTTTATACGGATTAACCTTCGGATTTACTCCTGTAGGAGGATTTTTGAGTGGAACGTTAGCTTCTTACACTCATCCCCAATTTGCGTTGGGCCTCGGGGGGCTTTTTATAATATTGTTTACAGTTGTCATTTTGTTGCCAACTAGGAGTCTCTGGCCGGTTAATGATTGAGTGATTTAAATAGTTGATATTTTAAAAACTTTATTCATATGTCTGCTTGAGCGTGTCGAGTCCGTTCGATAGAATTGCGATAAGTATAGATTGTTGAGGCTGCATTATGGATATGAAAGGTATGGTGGCGGTCGTCACGGGCGCCAGTAGGGGATTGGGGCGTGCAATAGCCTTGGAGTATGCACAATCCGGTGCACAAGTCGTGGTGTGTGCTAGGCCAAAATCGTCATCTGGGTTTTATAGTACAGCTGAAACTGTTGCTGATGAAATTCTAAAATCCGGTAATGAAGCCATGCCGGTTAATTGCGATGTAACCGATTTGTACCAAGTCGAATCACTAGTTGATAAAGTCATTAATAGATATGGGAAAATCGATGTATTAGTCAACAATGCAGGGATAATGATCGTAGGTGAACCGTTTGCAAATATCACTCCTTCTCGTTGGCATAATTTGATCGACGTCAATGTAAATGGAATATACTTGATGTGCTGGAATGTCGTGCCTATTATGAAGGCCCAGGGAATAGGCAGTATAATCAATATAGGTTCAAATATGGGGCGCGCAGTTATGCCAGGCGGTGGGGTCGCGTACAGTAGTAGTAAAGCTGCTGTTCATATGATTACTTATGCTTTGGCAGACGAACTTAGGCCCCACAACATTGCGGTTAACGTGTTTAGCCCTGGTAGTTTGAAAACCGAAGGGTCGAGCGTAATAGAATGGAATCTGGCCAATTGGGAATCGCGGTTAGATCCGGCAGCGGTCGCTCCATGTACCGTATTTTTAGCGTTACAAAATGGTCAAGGGCTTACCGGACAATATTTGCACCAATCTGAATATGGAAAGACCTGGGGACCTCTGAAAGGCTGTGAATTGTGAAATATCCAGCAAAAGACTTATTAACACACCTCAAATCCCAAATTGGTGCGATGCATTCATTTACGACACAGGACCCATTGGCTAGCGCGACATTTCGGCAATATTTTGAAGCTATTGGAGATTTTAACCCAGTATATTTCGATACTGAAATTGCAGAAAGTATCGGGTTTGAAAGTTTAATCGCCCCCCCTACATTAATCTGCGAATCAGAACAATTTTCCGGTACCGTCGAAGAAAATACTCCTTTCTCTCAAAGGACCTTTTTAAATGGTCATTGGTATAATTGGTTGCGCGCGGGAAATAACTATGAATTCTATAATTCTGCAAAAGTTGGAGACGTTATATCTACTAAAAAAACATTCGAAGACGTCTGGTTGAAAAAGGGAGAAAATGGTACTCATATCTTTAAAAAGATTAACATTTATTATAGGAACCAAAGTGGGGAAACACTGGCCAAAAACGAGGAAATCATGTTTGTTACACTCGCTTGAATATTATGAATAGTTATTCCATAAACGAAAAGGTTTTTGAAACTATATTGATAGGTGAATCATTGGGAGAATTATCAAAGGAAATCACGGCAAAATTGATGATGTCATATGGAGCAGCTACCTGGGATTATGCGCCCATACACTACGACGCGTATACAGCTAGAAGATTTGGTTTTCGAGGCCCCATAGCAGATGGGCAAATGCTTGGGGCATTCTTGATACAGTTGGTTCAAAACTGGGCTGGGCATTATGCCTATATTGAAAAATTATCTTTTCAAAACAAACAGGTGGTGTATGCTGGAGATAAACTAATCTGTAAGGGCTATGTACAGCAAAAAGATGAGGAAAAGAGAGTGATCGGATGTAAGCTGTGGATAGAAAACGATCAAGGACAAATAATACTCGATAACGGCTTTGCTGCAGTATCATTTGCGGAGGATAATTAGCTTATGAACGAGAAAAGAGTTATTAACCCAGAAAATTTTGCTTGGGATCCGTTTTACCAAAATCATGCTCGGTCGTTGGCTGTAGAACGAAATGGTATTCTCTGTGTTTCGGGTCTAACAGGAGAGGTCTTTAATGAACGACGGAATGCATATGTTATAGAAGATATTAGTCTTCTAAAACAAACCCAGGTTATTTTCAAAAAACTAGAAAACATACTTCAGAGTGCGGGCTACCAAATGGAAGATGTGGTCTATACTGTAGATTATGCCCTTCAGGCCGGCTTTCCAGAATATCGACAGACAGCGGCTATCCGGGAGGCAGCTTTTGGTACGCCCCCACCTGCGGCGGTCGGTGTTTTAGTGGAAGGTATTCCATCTTCGGCAGCATTATTGACTATGAACGCAGTAGCCATGAAAAATGGGAGGAATAAAGAGGTAGTGATTCCCCAAGGTTCACCGAGTTGGAAAAGATATCACTCTCTTACGTTCTCTCCTGGCTTTTTTGTTGGGGATGATTGGTTTTGGATGTCAGGGACGACCGGGCGAAATTATGACGAGGAAACCGGTAAAGATATTTACCCTGATGGCATTGAATCCCAACAAGAGGTCATCTGGAAACATACCTTAGGAGCAATAATAAGAGAGGCGGGGATTGATCTCGACAGCGTAGTGCGAACCACAGATTATGTGCATCCTTCTGTGGTTAGTGATTACCAACGTAAGGGCTATTTAACGAAGAGACTAGCCGGCCCCAACGGCAATGCCCGAGAGGTCATCGTAGTCAACCGACTATTGAAGAGCAATGCTCTCATCGAAACTGATGCGACGTGTTATCTGGGACGCGATAGGGAAATCATTGCCCCTCCAGAATTTCCAGGATCAAGCGCTGTTAAGTGTGGAAAAATAATATTTTGTTCGTCCCAGGGGCCAATGGATTACAAAGGTGGATTCGTCGTTGGAAAAGGGTATTTTAATGCTCAGGTTGAACAAACCTACCAAAACCTAGAAACGATCTTGAATTTTGCTGGAGCTTCTCTTAAAGACGTCGTGCGAACGATAGAAATCACCTCCCCGCAAACCTATTTTGAGCAGCCATTTTTAAATCAAATGAGAAAAAAGGTATTTGGGACGGATCTCCCGGCCGTTACGACGGTCACCGGGAATTCCATGTTACAGATAGGAGCTGATTTCTCCCTGGATGCATGGGCGATTTTACCTTAACAACAGTGGAGATTAATCGTGTTAGATTTTTTACTTATAGATGAGCTTTTAAGCGAAGATGAAAAACAAATCCAGAAAATGGCGAGGGAGTTTGTTAATTCACAAATTCTTCCGCATGTAGGTTATTGGTGGGAAAACGAAACGGTCCCTGGTGATTTGATTTCCGAATTTGGTCAACTTGGACTTTTTGGCGCTAATCTCAAATCGAACTTTGGAACCGCTGGTATCTCCAATGTTGCCTATGGACTAATGATGTATGAATTGGAGCGGGCAGATTCCGGGTTGAGAAGCCTGGCGTCGGTACAAGGATCGTTAGTAATGTACCCGATTTTGATCTATGGATCAGAAGATCAACAAAAACAGTATCTTCCACGTATGGCATCGGGTGAAATCATCGGCTGTTTTGGGCTGACGGAACACGAAGGTGGCTCTGACCCTGGTGCGATGACAACTATTGCCGAAAGGCAGGGAGACTCCTATGTATTAAACGGCTCCAAAATGTGGATATCTAATGGGAATATAGCCCAATTAGCTGTTATTTGGGCCAAGGATCAAGACGGAACCGTAAGAGGATTTTTGGTACCAACGGATAGTGTAGGATTTTCGGTCAATAAAATTAAACACAAGATGAGTTTGCGATTATCTGTTACAAGCGAATTAATTATGAAAGATGTAAGAATTTCTGCCTCTCAGATGTTACCCCATGCAGTGGGACTTCGAGCTCCTCTTTCCTGTCTAACTCAAGCCCGATATGGTATCTGTTGGGGAGCTTTGGGTGCTCTGGAATCCGTATATGAAGAAGCATTGAAGTTTGCAAAAACTAGAGTCACATTTGGTAATCCTATTGCCTCTCGGCAATTGGTACAAGCCAAACTCACGGATATGCTATCAGATCATTCGAAAGGTCTCTTGATGGCTTGGAGGTTAGGTAAACTAAAAGATGCTGGTACTCTCAGCCATACGCAGGTTTCGTTAGGCAAGAGAGACAATGTACGATCGGCACTTAAGGGCGCTAGAAACGCTAGAGAGATTCTGGGTGCTAGCGGGATTACGCTTGATAACAACTCGATACGTCATATGTTGAATCTAGAGACTGTAGATACATATGAGGGGACGTATGATATACACACGTTAGTTGTGGGCAAACATATTACGGGTGAGAACGCCTTTAATTAGTGAGGAAACTTAGGTGCTCCCAAATGTCCCAGTAATTGAACGATTTTGGTCTATAAGTACTATACAAGCACCTGTTCCAGTACAATCGCCCGTCCAGCCTAAGAATTGAAAGCCTTCATCAGGTACAGGGGTTATTATTACCTGAGTCCCATGGAGGAATTGATTATCCATACCGTTTGGTGCTTCTGATAGAGCCAATGTGCCGCCGCTAAGAGAAAGTGAATTGGCTGTGACTTTAGGACCATTGATATTTAACGAATAAGTCGTTCCTTCTACAGTTACTGACTTTTCGGGAGAATTGGTCATGTTTGGGCTAGAAGCGACTATCCGGTAAACCTGGCTCGATATATTAGAATTCGCTGGGAGAGAAAAGACGGCGTTCCAACATCGACTAGTCACGTCGCCTGATACCGATGAACCACAGGGACTGCCTTGCTTTACTTCAGTTACATTTGCCGGATTGATCAATGAAAAACTTACCGTAGTAACGGTCGGTGCCGTATTATCCTGGGTGAATATTGTGGCTATGAAGGCGTCTCCACCGGATTTTATAAGTTCAGAAGAAAGGCTGACCGTATTTGTAGCCCAGTCAGGTAGAGTAGCGCTCTTAAACGAAGCTGTTAACGTGTCCCAATTTTGATTCATTAAGATTGAACAGCTGCCAATCCCAACGCAGGCCCCGTCCCAACCCGCAAATTGGAAACCAAGATCGGGTTCTGGAACTAATGTGACGATCGTTCCTTCATGATATCGACTTTCTGGGGCATTCGGTGGGGAGATACCAATGCGACCATTTGAGAGTAAAACCGGAGATCCAATTACCTGGGAAGTGTTGATCGAAATGGAGTAGGTTTCCAGAAAGGTAAGGTCTAAAGATAAATCGGAATCTAGGTTCAATGTACATGTTGGGATTGATGAACAAACTTGGCCAGAAAACTCGGAAAGAATGTATCCAGTTTTAGGGGTAACGGTTATTTGGACGGTGGTGCCTTCCGGATATCCTCCATTGGTCGCGGTTGGAGCTGGTGATATAGAAATTGTGCTAGTTACGAGTTCTAAGGTGGGTCCGGTCACTACATTGCCACTGATGGTCAGGGAGTATTCCGTAGGTGCTTCTGTGACTGTTGTATCAGCTTCCGCATCGGCGATAGCTTGAGTGGCTGTAGCTTCAGCCTCTGCAACTGCTTGAGCAGCCGCTGCCTCAGCATCAGCCGCGACCTGAGCATCTGCAGCTTCAGCATCAGCTTCAGCTTGATCAGCGGCAATCTGAGCAGCCGCAGCTTTGTCAGCCGCGATCTTAGCAGCCTCAGCCTTGTCAGCCGCCGCGATCTTAGCAGCTTCAGCCTTAGCAGTAGCAGCTTTAGCAGCTTCAGCCTTAGCAGTAGCAGCTTTAGCCTTAGCAGCCGCATCAGCATCAGCATCAGCTTTAGCTTTGACTTCAGCATCCGCTGCGACTTTTGCAGCGGCAATTTGAGCAGCCTCAGCTTGCTCAGCAGCGACCTTAGCCGCCGCAGCTTTGTCAGCCGCGAGCTTAGCAGCCTCAGCCTTGTCAGCCGCGACCTTAGCATCTGCAGCTTTGGCAGCCGCGACCTTAGCAGCTGCAGCTGCCTCAGCAGCCAGAGCTTTAGCTTTATCAGTCGGGGCTTTCACAATAATGGTAGGGCTCGGAGCGTTAACTGTTTTTGGTACGACAGGCGTTGATTCATCTCTAGCACTATGTGATGTGACGATTGGCTCTAATTGCAATTCGACCGCCTGGTCCCTATTCATAATGATGGTGGTTGTCGGAGAATTGCGGTCAGATACATGACCATTCCAAGTTTCTACTTTATATCCGGGGCTGGGGGTTATTGAGACTGTAACAATAGTGTCCTCAGGATATTTCCCGTTTTTATTGGGCTCTGGATTGAAAGCAATGGATGCAGTTCCTGCTGGTTCCACAGCGATGTTGAGAGTGTATTCGTTTGGACTGGACCCACATCCTATCGTTAAGGCGAAGAAAACCACAGTGAGTGTGATGAGAAGAGTTTTGGAAGTGATAGACGGGCTCATGCCTTTATATTATATCCACTTGGCTCAGGTTAAAAGGAGTATTAGAACAAATTTCAGGCAATATTATGGAAAGTAGAAAGAGTTGTTTCGACGCTGATAGTTATATTATCTTCGTACTTAAATCTATCTAGACGTTGAATCAAAACTCGGATAGAGACGCCATGAAAATTATTTTTGACGTTTCGCGTTTTTGGCTTCGGCGTATAATAAATTCATTCTTTTAGCTGAACCATATTCGATTCTTTTTAGCTAAACTTGGTAATATGAATCGGGCGGGTAGCTTGTCCCAATTATTTGTTGCTGATGCAATTCCGTGATTTCCACGCTGGATAGCCCCAATAAACCGGATAGGACATGATCTTGGTGTTCACCCAATAAATTGGGCCCGTGCCTGACTGTCATTTCAGATTTAGACATTTTCCATAGAAAACCGGGGTACCGCCGGTTACCTACAGCCTTGTTAGGTATATCTAGAAAGAAGTCCCGGTAGGACAACTGCGGGTTTTCATAAACCTCTTCATCGTTTAACACAGGTTGGGCTGAGATTCCCATAGCTTGGAGGACCTTGGTAGCGTGGTACTTGTCTTTTGATCTTGTCCATTCTGTTAGTAAGGCATCGAGGGATTCCCTGTTTGCAACACGGTCTCTAGCGCTAATAAATCGAGAATCTGTAAGCCAATCTGTATTCCCCGTGGCAGTGCATAAGTTAAACCATTCCGCTTCATTTGATATGTTAATAACTATCCACTCATCAATCCCTTTTGATCTATAACAATTATATGGGGCGCAATTAGAACGAGTATTCCCGACTCTAAGTGGATTGGCCTGATTAAAAATGTAGTCCATGTAATAGTATCCGAGGTGAGGCAGGAAGGCCTCTACTTGGGACAAATCTATCCACTGTCCGATTCCTGTACGATTTCTGCCATGGAGAGCGGTGAGAATGGCGAATACCCCTTGAACCGCTGCCACGGAATCAATATGCTGTATTATTGGGGTTGTAGACGCGTCAGTTTCAGGATAGCCTCTTATGTTGTGGTGCCCGGTGAAGCCATCTAGCGTACTACCCAGAGCAGCATACCCCTTATAAGGACCATTCGTTCCCCATCCGGACATAGAAAGCATCACAATATTTGGATTGTTTTTGCGTACCGAATCATAATCAATCCCTAATTTTTCGGCAGTTCCCGCACTAAATGATTCGCTAAAAACATCTGAGACTTGGATCAATTTAGCTAGTAGTTCCATTCCTTTCTTCTGTGTGATATTAAGCGTTATCCCGTATTTATTCCTATTAACCATGTTATGTAAAGCAGCCCTGTCCCAAGGTCGGGGCGCTTGTGGATCGTTGTTGGAATATCCGACGCTACTACCCGGAAGACGAGTGAGGGAAGGCCTTGGAAATGATTCAACTTTAATTACTTCCGCCCCTAAATCCCCAAGAATTGTATTACACATGGGGCCTGCCCATACTTCAGTCATATCCAAAACACGCGTTCCTGAGAGTGGTAATGGAATTGGTTTTTTTACAGTCATACGATACCAGCACGACGGAGCTGTGATAATTGAATTTCCGTATAACCCAATCTAGCGTAAATAATTTCATTGTGTTGGCCTAAGGTGGGAGCTGGGACTTTGTTTTTCGCTGGTGTTTCTGAGAGCATAAATGGGGGTCCCATAGTAGTATGTTGTCCCACAATCGGATGCGCTATTTCGGAAAAAAATCCTCGCGTCGAAAGTTGAGCGTCCTGGATCAATTCTTCGAACGACAATAAAGGGGCGCACATAACCCTATTTGTTTGGCATGTTCGAAAAATTTCCTCTCTGGTACGACTCAGTAGCCATTCTAGAAAAAGGGTCTCAAATTCTTCTGAGTTATTCGTTCGTGAGGAATAATTATTCCATCTAGGGTCAGAGTATATCCAAGGCATTTCCATCGCGTCACACAATCGTCTGAAATATCGATCATAACCCACTCCAAAAATTATGTAACCATCGGCACATGGATATGCTCCCTGAGGTAATCCCCCCGGCCACCTTTTACGAGGTGTAAGTTCTCCAGTGTATGCGAAAAAGAGCAAACGATTGTCCACATTCGCTGTTATGGCCTCCAAACAAGATATATCCAATTGTTGCCCGACCCCAAAATTGACACTTGAAAAGGTTGCTGACATTGTTGCTGCCGCTGCTGTGGCGCCAATCTGGTACCAAATCACATCTGGTCCGTATGCTAATGGGCTCTGTGTATCCAGCCCGTGGACATACATCCTGCCGGACATAGCAAATATGCCAATATCACTAGCCTTATAATCTTTATATGGTCCTGACTGGCCAAATGGTGTAATCGACGTCATTACTAGCGAGGGATTAATAGTTTCCAGTGATTCATAGCCTAAGCCAATTGAATCAAGATAACCGGGATGAAAAGACTCTATCACGATATCCGATACTTGTATCAGTTCTTGGAAAAGTTTTGCGCCAGGTTTGGATTCTAAATTAAGCGTTATTCCCATTTTATTAGCATTTAGATGTATAAATAATCCGCTAGTTTCAGGATTAGGTTTTTTTGAGGGGAAAGGGCCGGAGGAGCGAAGGGGGTCCCCCGCTCCGGCCGGTTCAATTTTTATTACTTCGGCCCCATATTCCGCTAGTAGACTAGAACAATATGAACCAGCGATACCATCGCTAATATCTAATACCTTCAAGTCGCTTAGAGGATTACTTGGCATTGCCTAATTAGCTCAACATGTTCCCAATAAGGCTGGTATGGTACATAGTGTTACCATAAGCTGCTTCAGCCAACTTGTTTTGTTCGCTGTAAAGTTGCATGGGATGTTCGGACGTGAATGATATACCTGCGAATATCCCGTGACCTGTTTTCGTTGACAATTTACTCATGTCACCACAGATCGCCTTCGTCATTGATGCCAATTCAGTCTGATCTTTGAGAGACTCGGAGCTTGCAGAACCTGCCCTATATAGGTGAAGTTTAGCCGCGTCGATAAGAATCGATAGATCTGCACATTGGTGTTGGATTGCCTGAAAGGTACCAATTGGTCGTCCAAACTGAACTCTGTTTTGGGAATATTCGATCACCATTTCAAGAATTCTTTCAGCACGCCCTATCATCTCGGCGCATTGGCATAATACCGATAGGTTCATGGCATTTTGAAGCTTTGAAGGTCTGGTTGGGAGTATGTTTGCCTCTGGAATCAAAACGTCCTGGAATTTCACCTTAGCTCTAGGAAAATGTGCGACAGTAGGGAGTAGTTTCCTCTCAATTCCCGTCGCGTTAGAGTCAACAATGGCTAGTACCTCGTCAGCGCCATAACGTGCACCTACAAGGTAATAGTCCGTCATTCCACCGAATGGGACCGCCATTTTAACTCCCGTTAATGTTAGGGTCTTGCCGTTTCGAATAATTATGCTATCCAATTTGGTAGGAAAAGATGTCTCAGTCTCAGCATATGCTAGGGCGGCGATGGTGTCTCCATTTCCTAAATCGTAGAGAAGTCGAGATTTTGTTTCCTCGGTTCCATTGTCGATGATCAAATTCCCACATAATATATTTGAACTTATTAAAGGGCTTATAAACAACGACCTTCCCATTTCTTCTAATAAGACGAAATAATCTTGAGTACTTCGACCTGATCCTCCATATTTTTCCGGATAGGACAAACTGAGCCATCCCAATTGTGCAATTTCCTGAAACGTTCGCGCCGAATACCCAACCTTATTGTTCTCAGTTTCTCTTAAGGTGGAAAGCGGGAATTCCTGGTCAAAGAATTCCCGGGCGGTCCGCTTAAGCATTTTCTGTGTATCAGTAAGCTGTAATTTCATATTATTAACGAGGAAGCCCAAGTCCCCTTTGGGCCACAATATTTCTATGGATTTCTTGGGTGCCAGCCCCATGCATGTGGAGCGCCTCGCGGGTGAGGCCTTCAATTGCTCCATCCATGGGAGTCAAATCACATCCCTTAAGCAGGACACTGTAGAATCCAAGAATTTCCGAGGCTTCCTGTGAAAATCGGAGCCTTTGGTCGGTGCCAAAAAGAAATGCAGATGATGCTTCGGCGTTTGGTAGGAGATTTTCAGATTGCATCCAAGCAACTTTCCAGCACAAGAGTTTCCAGCTATCAAAATCAATCTTTAACTTTGCGAGTTTATGTTGAACTATTGGGTTTTTAGTCAGGCTATGGATTTGGCAGAAATGAAGGAATTCGTCAAATGTTCGTCTGACTCGCGCATAGCGTTCCATTTGCGCCCGCTCATAGTCCAATGTGGTCATGGCATAGTACCAGCCCCTATTTTCTTCCCCAATGAGACTGTCGGTAGAAATTTTAACGTTTTCGAAATAAATTTGGGCTGAACTCTCTCCAATTATGAATGGTAGTTCTGTGTAGGATATTCCTTCCTGATCTGCTGGAACGATGAATAGGCTGATACCCCGATGTTTGGAGACATTCTGATCGGTCCTCGCCAAGAGATATATGTAATCCGCGTGTTTGTAAAAGCTGGTGTAGATTTTGGATCCATTCAAAATGTATTCGTCCCCTACTTTAGTAGCGGTCATTTCCAAAGAAGCTAAATCGGAACCTGCGTTTGGTTCGGTAAATCCTTGACAATACTCTACGTCACCGCTGGCAATTGGAGGTAAATACTTGGCTTTTTGGTCGGTCGATCCGAATCGCATCAATGCGGGACCGACAAAGCTAAGGCCCGTTATACCAACTCTTTGAACTCTATGATATCCAATTTCTTCGTCGAATATCGCCTGTTCGATAAATCCCTTTCCTCCTCCTCCGAATTCTTCTGGCCATCCTATAGTTAGCCATCGTTTTAAGGCCATGCGTTTATATAGTTTGCGACTAAAGGCGAATTGGGATTCCGAGAAATAACCATGGGTAGTTTGCTCAGACTCTGGCACATTCTCTTTAAGGAAAGTGCACAAATCTCTACGAAAGTTTTGTTGTTCCAGAGTAAAAGTAAAATTCAATTTTTTGTCCAAATGATATTTAAAGGATTATACAAATAACACGATTATTCAGGCAATCTGGTTGCGACGCCTGACTGTTTGAGGTATAAAGTTTTCTGGCCTCCAGTTAACGCTGAACCGGCCTATCTAGCCCGTCGGTGTTATTGTTTTTGTGTTAGAACATGTCGTCTGTTTCGAGTGTGTGGTCTAACCTGGTCTGGCCAACTACCAAGCTCCACAGCCGACCGCCAATCAGGACTAGTTAGGACGTCTGGGCTTGTTACTTCATAATAGGCGTGGTAGGTAGGCTCTGATTCGAAAACCATCTCTTTCTTTTGGCCCCCTAAGTACATCGTAAGCGGGATCTTTTTATAGCGAGCCACTGAAATTACTCCAGGTACCTTCAAGAGATTAGGTATATGTTCTGTATCATAAATTTTGTTGAAGAGATCTTCCTGATCCTTTGCCACATCCATGCTAGCAATAAACAGATATTTAGATTCGATTGTCATTATTGTCCTCCTTAGTGTTAATTTGTCGATTTTTGAGTTTGTCTATGGCCATTCTAATCAAATTTGTCATCAATATACATTTGTACCCGTTCGACGAGAGAGGTCGAGCAGTTCTTAGGGCAATTTCTCCTATTTTGGAATAGTCAATATCTTTAACCAAAGTCCCAATTAAGTAAGTTTCGATTTCTTTAACCCGATACGGTTTTGGAGCTACATTCCCTGCTACTATTCTGATCTCTTGCACTCTACCATCGGAAAGTTTCGCCTGAACGGCAAGGTTCACTAACGCAAAATCCTCTCCAATCCTTGGTTTAATCTTAAAAAACATAGCTTTCGTGCCAGGTGAAGGTCGGGCGATCACCACGGCAGCGACTATCTCTCCAGGACGTAAAACGGTTTCTCTTTCAAGGCTTTCACTTGGGTTTACAAAGAAGTCCTCAAGAGCGATTAAGCGAGAATCGCTTTCTCCCCTAATTTCAATCTCCGCGCCGGCGGCAATTAGAGGCGGGGCACTATCAGAGTTATGTACAATGTAAGCAGGACCACCGTCGAAGATCGCCAGGTTTTTATTATGTCCCTGGATAGCATTGCATTGTTTCCCGCCCTGTTTTAGGCAATTTGAGTCTTTTTCCCGAAAATAGAGACATCTCGGTCGTTGACAGAGGTTACCACCGAGCGTCGCGACGTTACGTATTTGTTGGGTACCGATTTCACTTATCGCCTGAACAAATGAAGGATAGACATCGCTAAGCGTGGGATGATTTATTATCTGCTCCAGAGTGGTACCAGCACCTATACGAGTCCCAGGGCCAAAACGAATGCCGGACAACTCACTAATAGAAGCGAGAGAAACCAATCTTTGGGGCCGTTGAATGCCGTCTTTTATCAGTGATAAGAGATCGGTTCCGCCTCCAATTGGAACACTATTTTGTGGATCATGACTCAATATTTTGCAGGCTTCTTCGACGGACGTCGGCTGTATAAGTTGAAAGTTCTTCATATTAGTGTATTTGATGAAGTATCGTTAAAAGCTTGTCTTTAGTAATTGGAACTTGCGTGAACTGTATCCCTGTAGCGTCATAGAGGGCGTTTCCAATGACGGCCAAAACAGGAACACTGGGAGGCTCTCCCAATGCCTTTGCACCAAATGGGCCGATGGGATCATGTACTTGCACGAACTCAGTTTCCACCGGTTGATAATCGTTCATAAGAAAACTTTTGTGTTCGAGAAAACTGGGATTCAATGTTATACCTGTTTTAGCATCTAATATTGATTCTTCTTGTAACGCCAGTCCGAGCATCTGGTTCACGCCACCCTCTACTTGATTAAGCGCCATATTACGGTTAATGATGGTTCCTGAATCGTGAACAGCAACGTATCGCATTATTTCTATATTCCCTGTATTTACGTCAATGTCTAATTGGGCGAAGTGGGCTGCAAAAGAATTAACGATATATTCTGTAGACGACGGGTTAGATGTAACCATCGTTTCGAGAAATGGTATGTTCAAGTCTCTAAAAATTTGGTCAAAGTCCACGGTTTTTTCACGATCAACCGTAGAAAAGATGGAAAAATTTCCTAAATCTAAATCATTGTAGTCGATTTGCAGCAATTCTCTTGACAACTCAAATAGTTGATTCTTTAGTTTCGTAGCGGCTTCCTGTAGGGCTAACCCGGTGGAAAAAGTGGCTGTTGACCCAGCTGTAAGAGGAGAGCGGGGAGTGGATGAGGAATCCCCAGCATGTATTTTGACAAATTCAGGGTCGCATTTGAAGATTTCTGCGGCAAATTGCACCAAAATAGTATAAATTCCTTGGCCTACGTCCAGTATACCAGTGGTAATTTCAATTCGGTTTGGGAATAGTCGCAGGATAATTGTTGATGGTGGGCCTGGTCCCCCTCGGTATAGGGACATAGCCATACCTGTTCCACGAAGATGTCCTGTCGCGGCGGATTGTGAGAATCGTCTTCGTTCCTTCCAAGAAATAAGCTTCGAGCCAATCTCTAGGCATTCGGTAAGGCCGTAGCTAGAAAAAGGAATCCCGCCTTCTACAGGCTGAGGATCCACCTTTGTAGCTGGATCGGAGATTCTCGGTCCTGACTGTCCGCTTGCTTTTACTTTATTTTTTATTCGAAAATCTAATGGATCTATATCAAGATCAACACAGATCTTGTCTATCATGCTTTCTAAGGCGAAATGTCCTTGCGGGGCTCCTAAGCCTCGATAAGACCCTGCGACTGGGGTATTGGTATACGTCAAATATCCTTCATATTTCACATTAGGACAATTATAGAGATAAATTGGTCCTTGCCCGGCTCTTCTTATAACTCCGGCCCCCGAAGCCAGGTATGCACCTGTGTTTGCGATAACCTTAGTGTGAATAGCGGTAATGGTTCCATCCATTTTGACCCCAATATTCATGTCTATAATACTTTGGTGTCTTACCCTGCCAGCAATAAATTCTTCTTTACGGGAGTACTCTACTCGGACTGGATGTCCGGCAGTTCTGGAAAGCATGGCGGCGATAAAGGCAGAACGGCCTTCATCTTTGTTTCCATATCCGGCACCGAGAGCGTTACAAATGACAATCACATTGTCTGGAGGCATGTCAAACGCTTTCGAAATGGCATCTCGGTCTTGATGTATTCCTCTACTCGTTTTCCAGACCTTAAGACCCTTGGCATTCCAGTCAGCTATGCTAATTCTAGGTTCCAAGGAAGCTCCAGAATGGCTTTCAATCCGATATCTTTCGGAATAGGTCTTGTCAGCGTTCTCGAACCCCGAACTAATCGACCCTCTGTTTAAGACAATTGGAGTATTGCCCCAAAGGTTGCCGGATTTGTGAATTTTGGGGGCAGATTCGCAGAGTGCTTCTTCAGCATCCACTACGAACGGTAAGGTTCTATATTTAACTTTAACTTTTGTGATGGCAAGTTCGGCGGATTCTTCGTCATCAGCTGCAATTGCCATGACTTCGTCGCCAACGAATCTGACCTTTCTATCCAAAATGGGCATATCGGGCCCGATCATAACACCCGTCCCTGAATGAAAAGGAGTTAGGATAGCTCTTACCTCTGGGATTTGCTCGGCTTCGCTGGTGTCGATTGAAATAATTTCCGCATGCGGATATGGGCTTCGCAAAATCTTTGCATACAACATGTTCGGAGGATATATGTCCGCTGTAAATTTTGCGGTCCCGGTTAACTTTTCCTTGAATCCATTTCTATCGATGGATTCACCAATAAGGGTGCGCTTCATGAGGTATCCAGTTTGTATTCTTTGATAGCATCGTGAACGCCTTTTAATATACGACCGTATGCATTGCATCTACATAGGTTTCCCTGAAGTGCTGTGGTAATCTCCGTTTCGTTGGGAGACGGATTTTGTCTCAATAATCCTAGAATTGACATCACAAGGCCCGGAGTACAGTATCCACACTGTCCGGAATCGTTTTTTAGAAATGCCTTCTGGATCGGATGCAAGTTAATAGAGGTCCCTATTCCTTCTATCGTTGTGACGGATTTGTTTTCTATATTCAACGCAAGCAGTTGACAAGAATTAATGGCAAGATCATCAACCAGTACGGTACATGACCCACATTCCCCTCTATCGCATCCTGTTTTAGCTCCCGTTAATCCGAATCTTTTCCTGATCATGTGTAGCAGGGTCCAATGATGAAAAACGTCTACGGTGAAAGATTTGCCATTTAATACAAATGCGATTGTTTTTATGTGTTCTTCGGCCATGGTTGTCTGATTCTACCATATGAAATTGACATGCGAACGAGGCAGGCTTAGGATAGTTTTCATTGAAGGATTAGGTGAAGAAGCGCATGTCTATAGTTTTAGGAAGCGGAAATTATCAATATAAAGTCGTGGTAGATTGGCCTACCCTTCCCCAAGGGTTTGTTTTGGGGGATGTAGCAGGTGCAGTTGTGGATTCCAAACAAAGGATTTTTTGTTATACCCGGGGTCCTAATCCAGTCGTGGTACTTGACAAGGCAGGCAAACTTTTAGACACCTGGGGGCATGGAGTTTTTGGTGGAACTCATGGGATTGGAATTGGATTGGATGACACCATATTTTGCACCGATGTTCGAAACCACGTAGTTCTCCAGTTTACTCCGGAAGGTCGGTTGATTAGGACTTTAGGGTCCCCCTCAGGTAGATTTTCTGGTCTTCCATTCAATAAACCCAGTCATATAGCGGTCTCGCCGAATTCTGGAGATGTGTTTGTGACCGACGGATATGGCAATTCTAGAATCCATAGATTTTCGTCAGATGGACAATTTATTGAATCTTGGGGTGGCGTGGGAACTGGTCCAGGAGAATTTGTGGTTCCACATAATATTGTTATTGATAAGGAAGATCGGTTGTATATTGCAGACAGGGAGAATCATAGAATTCAAGTTTTCGATGCAAGCGGAAGACATCAAGACACATGGCCAGGTGTTTGGCGGGCAGCAGGATTAGCTTTAGGAGCAGAAGGGACCATCTATGTCGCTGAAATGCCCCCGCCGGTCTATATCTTGGACGCGCCTGGACTCGGCCATTCAGTAAGCATATTTCAAAGAGATGGCACCTTGATGGCGAGACTGGGCGAAGATAAAATTGGAGAAAACCCTTGTCAGTTTTCAGCACCACATGGAATTGCTGTAGATGACGATGGAAGTTTATATGTATGTGAAATGCCAAACTTCAATATGGGAGAGGTCTGGATTGAGGAGGCCAATCGATTACATACAGACGGGTCACCCTTGAGGACATTAGTAAAGCTTATCCGAAATGACAACTCAGAGTAACCAGGAGGTTCCCGTGAAAACAAATAGAGTTAAAGAATTGTGGGGCCAAGGAAAGCCAGCCGTACAAGCATGGTCAGCTACCGGTAATGCGGGCATTGTAGAAATGTTCGCCCACTCAGGATTCGATGCGGTCACAATTGATTGGCAACACGGTGTTGGAGTAAATCAACAAACGGTCGTTGATTGTATCCGTGCAATGGGAAGTGCTCCGGATGTGGTCCCCATGGTCCGGCTGCCTAAAAATGAGCCGGACTATATTTCTTATGTATTAGACGCAGGCGCATATGGTGTTATTGTTCCCATGGTCAACACTCCTGAGCAAGCAAAGGCTGCTGGACTTGCCTGTAGATATGCTCCCCTTGGCAACAGAAGTATTGCCGCAAATAGACCAACCATTTCCGAACCGTTGGGAGATTATGTCAAGAGGACCAATGAAGACGTCATATGCCTGGTTATGATCGAAACCAGACAGGCATTAGATAATGTTGAGGAAATTGCCAAGGCCCCTGGGATTGACGGGCTCTATATTGGACCAAGTGACTTATCGTTAGACATGGGAGTAAGTATTACAAATTGGGCTAACGATACGAGGCACATTGAAGCTGTCAAAAGGATTTTCAATGCTGCCAAAGCTGCTGGGGTGGTAGCTTGTCATCATGGCTCTGGGCCAAAAGAGTCCGCACAATTTGTCAATATGGGTTCCATGCTCTGCCAAATTGGCAATGATATGAAACTGTTGACAGCTACCTCTAGTCAGGTCTTGGAGGAATTCCGACGTCTGATCAATTAACTTGAAGATTACCTTTTGGAGACATATAAATTGAATGATGCAATGGAAAAATTTGTGCAGAGAGTCACGACGAACGAAGCTTTTCGAGAAGAATTAGGTGCGAGTCCGATGGATATACTCTCCGATTGTGGATTATCTGACGAAGATATTCACTCGATAAAAAATGACCATGCATGGGAATGGCTTAGGAAGGGTTGGTCCCTTCCATAAGCTTGATACTTTCGTTACCCAAGTTTATGTTAGGTCAGTTTGCTTTTGAGTTTAGGATTCTTCAGGTGCTCCTGCCATGGCGTCTTCAACTGGGGCGTCCACGTATTTCTGTAATGTCTCCTTAAAAGAACGCAATGCGTCGTCGCCAAGGGACCCGTCAGGTATTTCCTTGTTTTTCAACCGGGTTTTAAAATCTTCAAATAGAGCATCTTCCAGCTTACCTTTGGGGACATCGAAGAACTCGGATTGGAAAGATGGAAGTTCACCTGGACCAAAATAGCCCTTACCTTCAATGTTATATCCTTCAAGGTCGTGTGTACCTTTACCCAAGACCTTTCCGGTTTCGACGTAGTGTTCCATTACTGGTTTCATGCCATATTTTTGAATAGGGCAAACTTTCATGCATATTCCGCAACCGGAATAGCGAGCCATAACTGGACGACAGTTTTCGTACACCAACTTGTGTTTAAGCGCTCCTCGCCACCAAACCTTCTCCCTCATAAGAGCGCGTCCTGGGCAGCGATTTATACACACCTGACATTGTTCTTCACAGAATTTATGAATCCCGTAGTCAACTGGCTGTGTGTACGTGACTAATGCGTCGGTGGTAATAATCATAATCCTTGCCCTCGAACCGAAATGAGGTGACAAGAGTTGTCCGTTTGCGCCTAATTGACCCAATCCCGCTTCAACAAACATCGGAATGTATGGAGCGCTGTTATCGTTGGGACTATGTAGTTGTGCGTGGTAACCAAGAGACCTAATAAAATCCGCGAGCATTAACGCTTTTTGATGCATGACTCTATAGGTTCCAAAATGAGTAAACTCTGCGAAGCTTCCAGGTATGGCTTGAGTCCGTTCATAATCCTGTTCGTAAGCTATACAGACGGCATGTTCAAATTTTGCCCATTTCTTTTTATATTGGAATGTGTACCTTCTGTCATAACGTGTAAATCCTACTTCTGCAAAACCGAGGTCTCGAGCTGCTGTTGTAATATCTGTACTAACGTCCTTACCTGGTTCAGGTTTTGCTGTTGGTGCAATATCACCAGATCGTCTTGCCGCGTCAACAAGTGGCCCCACCATGCGTTCGTGTTCTCGATGAGATTCGTCTTCTTCCGGATGGTATTGCGTCCATACCCAAGCCCTATCAGCTGTATGGGTTACGTTTTGGCTTTCTAATGGGTATTTCCGAGAGTAAAAGTCTACGTCGTGTGGAATCTGAACCGCCCCGGGTGTGGTGACCAAATCGGTAGATACAGGTATCTGGATATCTGGGTCTCCGGGTTTTCTTCCGGGCCGTGTGACTGTGTGGCTAACTTTTTTGAGAGTCATAGTCCCTCGCTGTAAGAAGGTTATTCAGTGGGCCCTAGGATAGAGATGCTGATACTCCGTGTCAAATACTGTACGAAACTCGTACAGTATTACACCTTTATAGAATTTTCGCGTAACCCGTGGGTTATAGATTAAATTGAGGATCTTCCCAATTGTTTTCTTTCTGATATATCTGTATTCGCATCCGTTGTGATTCGGCTATCATAATTCGATTTTGGCTGTCAATCTGTATAGCGGTCGGACGATTAAATCTCCATTCCTCCGTTACATCTTTCACGAGAAGACGACCTCGTTTGTGGTCAGGACTGGCGTCCATTTGTTGTTGGCCCCACTTAGAAAGTTTCTCTGCATTTCCTATGAAGGTGGTAAGGAATTCCCCGTTACTATCGAACACCAAAATTTGATTATTCCACCAATCAGCTACGTAGATATCATCGTCTGAATCAACGGCAACGTCACTCGGATACATAAACTTCTGAGTTCCTGCTGTGCCGTCGATCATAGCTAAAAGACCACCATCCTGATCAAACTTTTGAATTCGATGGTTATTCCAGTCGGCCACGAAAATATTCCCCGTAGCATCAATTGTCAGCCCCCATGGTTTTGAAAAAGACGAGTCGTCGCCAAGGCTCTGTCCAAGACTTCCGATGTAATCACCATCTGGGCTAAATTTCTGGATTCTGTTCGTCAGAACATCAGTTATGTACAGAACGTCCGACGAGTCAAACACGAGGCCAGTTGGGCCCAGAAATTGGCCTGGTTTGTCACCTTTTGCCCCCCAATGCGTGATGTATCCCCCGTCTCGATCGAATACATTTATTCGGCCAGTCCACTCATCAGATACATAAAGTCGATTTGCTGAATCAATAGCTATCGCAGATGGCCAAATAAACTGGCCGGGGCCTGTACCATAAGACCCAAATTCGCCGATGAATGTTTCGTCGATTGTTAGCATGGTAATTCTCTGGCAAGTTTGGAATTCATCCCCGCGATTGACTACATATAACGTCAATTCATCAGGGGACAGTGCCAGGTCCACGGGGTGTCTAAATCCTTGCCCAGCTGATGCGTTCCTGCCTATAGTACTGTGGAAATTGTATACACGCCCTTTCGCATATATTGTCTGAATGTTTAACCTCCATATTGCCGTTTAAGGCTTTAACAAAATTGGTATTCTCTACTGGCAGCTATCAGTTGTAGTAATTCGCAAACCCGTTTTCTGTACCGTGCTGTATCGGAAGCGGTGGAGTCAGCTCCTAGCCGGTCAATACCTTCAATATGCGAAATTAATTCGTCTCTTGTTTCTGCTGTGAGGGTCAATGGACCTAAAATATCAAGGCATTCATCGATCAAACCCTCTTCGTCTAAATTTCCACGATTACAAATATGATTTAGGATATCTTGGACCCCTGGAAGTTTTTCGTTGCCAAGGCGATCGGCTACAAAATTGATCCGTCTCAGTAATGAGCCGCTGTCAATCCATTCGAGGCCGGTATGCCACCCCTCCACACTCGGGGGGTTCAATAAATCTTGGCCCATATATCCTGGTTCATGTGCGATAGAGGCCATTTCCGGTTGAGGAGACACGTGATCCCCGACCAAACGCATGGTACTTGTAACCAATTCTATGGGACTCTTCACCTTGGCAAATCGAATTGCCTCGTCTGCAAAAAATTCGGATAGAAACAAGGTCCGTAACGTTTGTTTGATATCGTAGCCAGACGATATGAAGCTTTCGCTTAGGATATTGATCGCAACAGGATCTCTCGGTGGCACATCCAACCAACTTGGAACTTGGACATCGTCCGCTACAAAAAAATTGTAGAGGTGCCGGCTTATGAAGCGGGCTGTAGCTGGCTGTTCAACGACAATATCTACTATATCTGTGCCGTTGAAATTACCGCGCTTTCCTAAAAAGGACTTTTGTGTATCATCATGATCTTCTGGTCTATATTCAAATCTCCATTCAAACCTTGCATAGGGGTTTCTTGGGAAACTATGTGCGATGTTCCAGCCGGTGAAGGCTCGGGCACATTCTTTTACATCGTCTTCCGTATAGTTACCTTGCCCCATTGAAAATAATTCCAGAAGTTCTCGACCCCAGTTCTCGTTAGGGGCATCTTTATGATTCTGGTTGTTATCCAGCCAAAATATCATGGCGGGGTTTTGAGCGGTTTTAAGCAGGAGTTCTCGGAAATTACCCAACCCCATGGTTCTGAATAATCTCATTTGAACCAGCATTTGTACGCTGTGGTCGAGTTTGGACGCTCCCGTTGCAAAGACATGATGCCAGAACAAAACCATTTTCTCTTCGAGCGGGCGAGGAGTATTGATGAGTCTGTACATCCATTCGCACTGGCTATTGGTTGGAACTCCGCCGCCTATTTCGAAACACGGTTGAGATCTAAACATGAAGGCTTCGTCCAGCGGTTCTATCCCATGTATTGCGGGATCTAGCAGTTCTTCAACGGTTGCTTCGTAGCCAATTAGAACTCTTCTTTCAAGCTCTTCACGAGTAGCTCCGAAGCCGGCTCTGCGCATCAAATGGGCCATCAAGGCCATCTCTTTGTTTACCACGGCTGTCCTCGGCTTAGCAAACTTATCCCGATAAGGGGCTGGTTAATTATGAAGAGGCCCCTGAGCGGGACATTATGGGCCAAAACCAATATTATCTTTATCGCATTTGCGTGTCAATTTGATCCAGTCAGCCGTCTACGAGAACAAATATGACCGATATGATTCGGCGAATTCAACTTCAATGGTTTGTCCTATTTCTGCCCGGGATCTCCTCAGGTGCGCCCCCACGTCTTTTCCGCTTATTTGGCTAACATGTTTCGATAACGATTCTACGGCTGTATCCATGTGATCAGATACATCTATCCATTTGTTGGCATGATCTCTATCTCCAATGAGTAATTCTTTGACTTTATGTGGATTAAGCCCTTCGGTCAGGAGTTCTGGGAAAGTTAACCGATCCCGCGATGTCGGAAATACCGCGGATAATGTGGCCTCCCCAGCAGCAATGTGATCTGGATGACCGATATAGCCATTGTCTGTTAAATTTCGCATCGGAGACTGACAAATCAATAAATCTGGCTTATATGTCCGAATCTGCCTAACAATGTCCCTACGTAATGAAATTGATGGCTCAAGCATGGAATCTGGAAATCCTAGAAAAATTACATTCTTTACTCCTAGGACTCTGCACGCTTCTTTCTGTTCATCCATGCGTATGGCTGCCAATCGCTCAGACGTCATGTCCGGATCATCACTCCCTTTACTGCCGTCAGTGCACAAAACATAGGTCATTTCAATTCCATGGGCTGTTAATTTAGCAACCGTCCCGGAAAATCCCCACTCCGCATCGTCAGCATGGGCGACAACTACCATTCCTTTGGATATATTTTCAAATTCAAATGATTTCATAATTCCCCTTATATAATTACCTTTCACACCGAATTATAATTCCTCGACGTTTTCATTAGTTCTATGTATCACTGGGGTCTGTATAAAGAGAAATAAGAAGAATCCCCCAATACAGGAATAGGCGATAATTTCGAAACCCAACGGATATTTTCCTTGATCAGCCAAATATCCGATTAACAGAGGAGCAAGCATTTGAGGGAACATCGTAATAAGTTGCGTAAATCCGTTAATGATTGGGAAGTTTTTGGGTCCAAACAAATCGCCCCTCATTGCTGTTAGTATTGGGCCCCTAACCCCCCACGCAAGCCCCTGAACCAATAGTGCAACATATACGACAGATATTATGGTGGAAGTGGCCAATAGATATATTGCTATAGTATGGAGAAGCATTGTAAGTGAAGCAAGATATTTTTTAGGATAGCGATCACCGAGAATTCCTCCAAAAAGCGGGGCTATCGTGGCGGCTCCCATCATGATCGCTAGGCCTTGTGCTGCTCCGAGAGTTGAAAACCCTTTCCCCGATTCCAGAAAAGGAACCAAATGAATGTTAAGCCCTGATACCGTCATTAGCGCTATACCGTGTCCGACAGATAACAACCAAAAACTTTTGGTTTTAATTGCTTCACGTGCTGTGAAACTAATCTCGGCGGATAAACTTTCTTTCCCTAAACTTCTATCTTTCCTATTGAACTGACGGAATGGTGTTCCATCCGCGACAAGATTCATGCTTTCCGGGTTATTTTTTATCAACCGCGTAAGTGGTAATCCAACGAGGATCACGAATACCGCTGAAATAAACGCTGTGGTCTGCCAACTGGTTGCGTTGATGATTGTGGCTACGATGGGAGCTACAAGGAATCCTCCTAACCCCATACCAAACATCATGAAACCGATTGCTTTGGCTCGATTCTTACGAAACCAAGTCGTAATCAATGCTGTACTAGGAGTCCAGGAACCCAAACCCATTCCAATCGACAACAGCAGAAAAGACACATAAAACAGGGGTATATTGCGAGTCATTCCCAGAAGTAACATTCCGAGGCTAAACAATATGAACCCCATGGTCATGACCAATCTGGCTCCGTATTTCTGTACTAACCAACCGCCGATAGGGCCAAGGAAACCACTCTCTGCACGGGCAAGTGTCGCGGCTCCAGATAGGACGGTCCTGCTCCAGCCGAATTGTTTCCGCATCGGCTCAAAGTAAAATTGAAACCCGTGGAAGAAGAATCCTCCCGTCATTACCACTGCTACTACCCCAATACCAACTAACCACCATCCATAAAAAACCTGCTTTGTCCTATTAATTAACCACATCGTTAATCTGTCCGGGCCTCCGAAATACTCATGGTACTCCTCACGAAACAGGCATGATACAAAAGAAGATTCCTATAGGTTATGAGCGATTCAAATAAAAACAAAATTAAGAATCCTAAGCTTTTTTCCAGGCCGTTATTCGGAATTGATAATTGCGTGCTTATAAGTTTAAGTACGTAGATGTGGGGTCGCGTGATATCCTCGTATTTCAAGAGCGTACTATTCTGTGAGTTTTGTTTATCAAATTAGGATTTTACTAGGCGATCAATCGAAGTATTCCAACAGTTCAATCCTGACGTTATCTGGGCCTTCTACGAAAAATATTCTTGTTTGATTAGGCAAAGTCCGTATGGGAGAAAGAATGCACTCCTTCGTCTGTTGTAGTGAAGACCAAATCGCGTTCAAGTTATCTGTCTTAATGCCAAAATGCTCGAGGCCTAACTGGATTTCGGATGTGCCCGTTTTAGGATTATCGTCTTTGTGTTCGCTTACATTGATTCTAGTTCCACCAAGGTCAAGACGTATCGTTAGCATGTTTGGCCAGTCTACCTGCTCGGTAATTGTTGCCCCGAAGTGTCGAATATACCATTGTGAAGTCAAGACAGCGTCTTTTGCCTTCAGGTGAATGTGGTCAGTGACAAAATTCATTTTAATTTTATTTTATGTCCAAGTAGCTATTGTATATATACGTTTAACTCGAGACCCAGAACTACATTAATATACGCTGGAAAAACTTTTCTGTCATCAATTGCAGAGCACCAGAAATTTCTATTGAGGTGAACACGGTAAAATGGGGATAAGATTAAGAGCCTTAAGATGGGGATTCCCAGTATCTCCCCTTGACCCCCAAAATACTAATAAACAAGATTACTACGAACATGATTAGTGACCCAACCAAGATGGCAATTGTAACGTTGGAAAATTGAGCTATAGAACCCATAATTAGGCCTCCGAATGCAGTTGAACCCCAAGTCAACTGATGAACGCTCATGACTCTTCCCCGAAATTTTTCTTCTACCATCGATTGAACCAAAATTTTGTTGGTGGTCTGAAACACCAGTTCAAATAAGCCCAAAAAGCCAATGAGAATTAGAGCGATTTCAAGAGATGTGCTTTGGGAAAAGGCCATCAAAAATAGAGAGAATCCGATTCCGCCAACAATGAGAAATTTACTACCGGTGTCATCTTTAGTGAGCCTTGCAACTATGAATACACCAAGGATGCCTCCAAAGCCAAGTGCAAAAAGCAGTAGACTATACCCATTAACGTCGCTCCCTAGGATATCCTTTGCAAAGACTGGAAGTAGATTAATAAACGACATACCGAAGATTCCCGTTACTATACCCATGATCAAGAGACTGAAAATTCCGTTATGTGTCTTTACGTACCTAAGTCCATCTAGAAGATCGGCTGCCATGTTTCCACCTGTCTGCCTATGCCCATGGGGATCTGGATTCATGAGAGCCATCATATAAACTGTCAGTAAATAGGATATCCCAATCAAAATAAATAGACCCTCGATTCCAGCCAATTTTACTAGAGGGCCAAAAAAACCAGGCCCCAATATTGATGATGCGACCGAAAGAAATGAATATAGAGCTATTGCGTTGACCATATGGCGTTTTTCAACCAAGTTTGGCAACATTGCTTGCCTCGATGGGATATCGAAGGACAGTAAAAACCCCGTTGCGAGTGATATACCAAGTAGTTGCCATGGAGTAATCAGATTAGACATTATTAGTGCGGCTGTCAGGAAGGCTAAAATTGCGAAACACGCTCGACTGATCATTACTAACTTCAAGCGATTAATCCTATCGGCTAAAACACCGCCCCAGACAGACAAGACAATGGTAGGTCCTAACGCTGTCATGGTAACTAATCCTAGCATGATTTCTGAGTCAGTCAGGTCGTTCATTAACCATAATCGGGCATGAATCAAGGTCCACATGCCAATATTTGAAAAAGCTCCTCCTAACCAAAAATAGGTGTAATCTCGGTATCTGAAGGCAATAAACATATTCAGATATAGACGCCCATAATTAAGTTCAATATTTGCATGAAGGATCTGTTACTTCCCCGCCACGGTTCTGGCATTTAATTTGCTAATAATCAATACTAGAGATATCAGCACTATAAAAATCCCTCCGTCGATCCATAGTGCTGTCGCGATGTCCTGTTTATCTGCAATCGAACCTAGGGCTATGGCACCAATTAGGGCCCCTCCCCCGCTTACCGTCCCGTATATCCCCATAGTAGCTCCTTCAAGCCCTTTAGGTGCGCGATCGGCAAAATAAGCTACCGTTGGGGGTCCTACCAAGCCTTCACCAATCCCCAGGAATATGCCAGCTAATAGAAGTGTTGGCAAGGAATCTGCCCAAACCAAAATCAAAATCCCTCCGAGAAGGGTAATTCCTGCCGGGATTAATGGGAGATTTCTCCCATATCTATCTGAAAGAAATCCGGAAATAAGTACTGCTATCATTTGTGGAATGTGAGTAGAAAAGAAAAACATTCCTACTTGGGAAATGTTAAATCCTTTTTCAGCCGCTAACAGAGGTGACAAGATGTATCTCCCTCCCTGCCTATGCGAGACTATCCAAAGAGATAGACAAGCAGTGGCCACAAAGACAGGATTCAGCAGTAATTCAACTAATTTACCTTTGATATTTCCAGAACTACTGGTTTTTTCAATGGCGATGTCTCCCTTATCCCCCTGGTTCATAGTTTCCGGGAGGAGAAAATATATAATCAATATCGTTAGTGTTGACGTGATAGCCTGAATCAAAAATGGAACCGTCAGGTTGGTAGCTGATGCGACCAACCCTCCAATTAGCGCACCGAAACTGGACCCAACAAGAATTGAAAGAGGATTTAGACTTTGATATCGAGCTCTCGTTTGTTCTGTCGAAATATCGCGCAGATATATTGTGGCTATAACAGTAAAAATTCCCATCCCTAGCCCTGAAATCAACCGGAATGTAATTAGCCAGGACAGGGAATTGGAATAAAACGCAAAAAGAGCTCCAGTACCAATCATAACAATGCCAGCTATTAGGAGGGGTTTTCTCCCGAAATATTGGGAAACAATTCCTCCAGGAAGACTCATAGTGAACCTTCCGACTGGCACCATTATCACAGCAATGCCCGCCATTGTAATTCCAACACCAAAATTACTTGCTAGAATTGGCATTGACGGAGCTGTGGCTCCCTGCCCAAATGAATTCAAGGTTACGCATAAGCAAAGGACCAGTGCGGCCCTGTATTTAGAAATAAAGAACGTGGGGTTAAACGTAATTTTCCCTCGGTGAAAAGTGCTTTATGTTACCACAGACATCAATATTAGGATCGGGTTTTGTGACTTTATCCGCAAACAGTAGTAGATTAAATGCCGTAACTTCCTAACTGCCTATTGAGCATCATATAATCAAAATATATCGGACAAAGCCAACTATGAACAAAACAAATCGGATTAATGCCGCTCCTCTTTTTCCCGTATTCCATAACTATCTGGATTTGGTTTACGAAGAAATAGATGGGCTATCGAATGAGAATCTTGATTGGGTAAGTACTAAATGGAATTGGGCCAATTGGAGCATCAAAGATAACCTCAGTCATGTTAGCTCCCATCTCTTCCGATGGTACTTATTGAGGTGGGGTTCCTGCCTTTTCCCGACCAAGCTTCCATTTGAAGAAGAACTGCATTTTTTGGCCGGGCTTCCCTCACGCAGATTAGAACCAACCCGGTGGGGTACAATTGAGAAAATTCTGTGTAAACTTGAGCAATCATTAGAGTTAGTTCAAGAGATTATACGAAAGGAAACGCCTGAATCAGTTTTGACCAAAAGTATATTTCAAGGAGGCCCGGGGTTTTATGGACGAATTGCCGGTCGATATCCTGGAACACAATATCAGGACCCGAATGATCCATCCTTATGGCATTTGACATTAGAGGGTACGCTTCATCACAGCGAAGGTGAGTTAATTACACATCTGTTTAATGTCCAAAGATTGAAATTAGCACAAGGATTGGACTCCAGGGTTACATTGCCTAATATTGGATACTGGACTCTACCTGATTGGGATCGAAGTCTACCATAAGTTCATGGTGCTGTTGCGGCCTCATACGCTACTGTTATAATAAACAACCCGATTACGGGGCGGTTAGCTCAGAGGTTAGAGCGCCTCGTCCACACCTAGTAGGTCGCTGGTTCAAATCCTGCATCGCCCACCATGTAAGCCGAGGTGTCGGAATGGCAGACGCGCTGTTTTCAGGGCGCAGTGTCCTTATGGGCGTGTGGGTTCAAATCCCACTCTCGGCACCAAATCGATCGAGCGCTTGTAGCTCAGCTGGATAGAGCGCAGCCCTGCGGAGGCTGAGGCCGTGGGTTCGAATCCCGCCAAGCGCACCATTTGGATCCGAGTGGATTCAGTCTTAATTCTATGTGCACCCTAAAGCCCTGAGAATATAGTGCTAATTACTATAATTTAGTTCTACCGTGCTAACCTGTAAATTTTATTTCGGTAAATAGGTTAGCTGTTGAGGATATATAACTTCACTCTTTTGCAAAGCCATAAAGCTTTGACGCGTTCTCTCCTACAATAAGGCGTTTTTCAGCTTCTGGAACATTAGCCAAAATTCGGTTCAACGTCTCCCTAGAATAAGGAAATGTAGATTCTGCATGTGGATAATCAGATCCCCACATCAAAGTATTTACACCAATAAAATCCCTCATACGAATTCCAAGATCATCCTCTTGGAAGCTCAACGAGATGTTCTCGCGGAAAAAATCACTGGGTAATCTATTTTCCTTGAATCGATAGGTTGCTTCGAATTGCCGTTCAATATATCCGTAATCAAGTGTTCTTAAAAAGTATGGTACCCACGCTAGTTCGAATTCAGCTACGACGAATCTCAAGCTAGGATACCTATCAAGTACCCCTGAGAAGATGATGTCACATAAGGAAGTGCTTACCCAATATGTCTTGGTAGCTCTAGCGGTCGCTTGTCGTATCCCTAACTTGGTAAGGGTTCGGGATTCCCCATGTCTAGCAGTCGCGGTATGTAAACTAAGTGGCATGTCTAATGATTCGGCTTGAGCCCAAAACGGGTTATAGTATTTCTGGTCGTACCGTCGTTCCTGTCCTGGAAATTCACTGATCATGGCACCAGCCAGTCCAAGCTTCGCGCACCGCTTTAATTCAATTATGGCGTCGTCAATGTCATCCAGATTGATCATTGCGATTCCTTTAAGTTTTTGGGGGTTGTAGCCACAGAATTCCGCGATCCAATTATTATAGACTCGAAAAATGGCCGAGGTAAGTTGTGAGTCGGCTACAGAAAAATAGAACAATCCCTGAGATGGATAAAGAACCTCACCAGAAACACCGTCAAGTTTCATGTCAACAAGGTGTTGATGGGGATCGTATCCACCTTCGTGTACGTTATCAAACAGTCCTTCAGCCGAAATATCTTGAGGAGCCTCGAAACGTTTGCCTGCATCAGATATTTGACCGATGCCAGATATTTTTTGATCCCCTTCGACAAATAATTGATCTTCATTGTCAATTCTCTTCATATGTGGGGCTCTGTCTTTGTATTTCTTTTCTATGCGGGTCGTCCAAAGGTCAGGTGGTTCAAAGACGTGTGAGTCAGACGATATAACGTAGTTGTTTGACAAAAAGGACACTCCTTTATCATATGCCCGCGCTATTACAAGCGGGGGCCGATGTATCAGGCCATGGTAACCCTTTTGACTTGGTGATACCAGCATGAGCTCTGCTTATTGTTAGCTGAACTGATCGTTTACCCCCAGGTAGGATTCATATATAATCCGATCAACCTGCTTTACGAAGGGCTTACTTAGGAATTCATGGGCTTAACTATTTACTGTGGGGGTGCACAATGGTAAAGAGACAGACCGCTCCTGGTCAGCATATAAATGTCGAAGAGAGTAACGACTATGACGTCAAACCTGCTAAGAATATGGAAAAGAGAGGGCGCAACACGAAAGTAATCGAATACGGTTTATTGAAATTTTCGATTTCCCATTCTGATCTTATGGATGACCAAGGTGTAACTATAAGAATATACGGACCAATTGGGGGAATCGAAAAACAGCTCTTGCGCTTTGATTGCTTTGATCACCGTCCTCACTATCATTACGATCCAGACGGACGGAATGAAATGCATTTCATAGACTTAACTACTGCGGGAAACCCATTGGGATTTGCTATCAACAATCTTAGGACAAAGCTCCCAGTACTCCTAGAAAACGCCGGGGCCACTTCCTTGGTGAACGGCCTATCGAACGAGGACGGTAAAAAGATATTAGATGAAGTCGAAACATTTGCTCGGGAATTGGCCATAAGTGGTCGACGGACGGTTACTCACAATCGTGGTGACACCGTTATCGGGGTAGGAAATATTAAGTTCGGTTTGGAATATAGGAATTTAGTATCGGACGGTGGCATGGCCATTCATGTACTCGGAGATGTAGCAGGACAGGAGATAGAACTTCTAGCTTTTGATTGTTTCAAAAATAACCCTCATTATCACTACGGGCCTCGAAATAAGAACATTCGAATCTATTGGGATAAGACTATGGTTCCCAATACTCTCGACTGGACGTTCAAACAATTTAAATTTCGAAGATTGGGAGAAATGATTAACCGCGCTGGCTATCCTGGGATCGCTAGCGAGCTGGATGAAGATTTGATTGCCGAAAAACTTCCGGCTATCGAGAAAGAGGCATGGAGTATAGTAAAAACTCAGGAGACAACTTAGGCTGGTTGCCGTAATAACTCATCCTCTTACGCGTTGGTTGCCAAACTCAACACACCGTTTAAACGCGGTTATAGATTGGATCAGCAACAGTTAAAGTAGGCTATAAAAGGAGATTAAAGAATGGATTTAGGTAAAACAACTTTGGGCAGAACGGGACTAAATGTCACACAATTGGGCTACGGGGCTTTGGAAGTTCGGGGAGTTGTCTCCACTGACGATCCGAAATCCAGGATGCCGAGTGAAGATCGAGCGGAACTGATATTGAATTCTGTCCTCGACCTAGGAATTAACTTCATAGACACAGCATGGTGTTACGGTAAGAGCGAGGAAATGATCGGGAAATACATTAGCAATAGGAGAAATGAATACACCTTAGCAGCAAAAACTGGCCATGGACGCTGTGGGGCTACAGAATATAATAGTTTTAGTCGCAACGATATGCTTTCATGTATAGAAGAAAGCCTCAAGAACATGAAAACAGACTATGTTGATATCTTACAACTTCACAACCCTACCGCCGAAGACGTTGAAGAATGTGAATGTATCGAGACCTTGAAGGACATTCAACAACGTGGGTGGACTCGGTTTATTGGCTGTTCCAGCGTAAATCCCCACCTCCCCAAACATTTGGCAACAGAGGCCTACGATGTATTCCAAATTCCATATTCGGCGTTAGAACCAGAACATCACGACATTATTTCAACCTCATCTACAGCCGGTGTCGGCACTATCATCAGAGGTGGAGTAGCGAAAGGTGAACCAGATTCTAAACAAGCCATGGAGAATAGAAAGTTTAGCGTAGGTGGAAAAAGATGGGATGTTTTCGAAGAGGCCGGCCTCGATGAACTACGTTCAGAAGATGAATCTCGTACCGCCTTTCTTTTGCGTTTCACCATGTCTCATCCACATATCAATACAATTATCGTCGGCACACAAAACCCCGTGCATTTAGAAGAGAATGTCAAAGCTGCTTCAAAAGGACCCCTTGCCAACGATATATATCTAGAGGCAAAGAAACGATTGTCTGTGGTAGGGTTATCGCACGGAATGTAGGATAAAAACCTAGTTGAGTACGTAAAAGATCTAAATTAATTAGTATCCACCGAAGGAGAAACAAATGGAATTTATTAAAGGCAAAACCGTATATGAAGATCTTCCTGAGATTTTAGATCCCAAACATACTGCTCTGCTTATCGTTGATATGCAGAACGGCCTTGCATCACTTCAAGGTTACACGGCCAGACAAGGCGATATTAGTGTGGCTCACCAGCAGTCCATAATCCCGAATATAAAACGCCTGTTAGAAACGGCACGGTCAACCGGCGTCAGAGTCGTACATATCCGCGTAGTGTCTGAAGAAAATATGGCGTTCTCGTCACCGGCTTCGTTATATGCTGGGAAAAAAATGGTTCATTTTGGAGCCTACTGGGGTCATCCGGGCAAAGAGGTCAGAAAAAGCAATCGGACAATTATGATAGACGGTTCCTGGGAAGCTGAAATTGTTGATGAGCTGTGTCCCACGCCGGACGAATTCGTGGTTAAAAAGTACACAAATACGGCCTTTGTAAACACTCCCATGAATCAAGTCTTACGGTCTAATCATGTCGAATCCGTTGTGGTCACGGGAACAACAACAGCAGGATGTGTTTTAGCCACATCGTTTGATGCTCTTTGGAACGATTACTACACAGTGGTGGTAAAAGATGCTGTGGCGGATTGCTTTCCCGAGCGTCACCAAGCTGGTATGGCAATACTCGGGGAAAAGGTTGATATGCCCTCCTCAGAAGAAATATCACATATATGGGAGTCCAATCCTCGTTCTCTTAATGGGTAACCCGTCCCCAACCATTATATTCCGTTAATCGGCCAGGTTTGAGTCACTCGAATGGCATCTTCAAGCTCGGCAATGCGAAGAAGTTCGCTTTGCGATTCGACAATTTTCGAGCGGATCTCGGCCTCATCTACCCTGGTACTCAGTCCGTTGTCTAAGATAATTTCCCCGCCAACTATAACAGTGGAGGCGAAATTACATCCACTGGAATATACTAGATTGTTCACAAACATTGCCCCGGGCAGAAGATGTAGTTGATTAGTTGAAAACAATGCCAAATCCCCATACTTTCCGTTTTCGACAGATCCAACCTTATGATCGATCCCTAAAACAGCTGCAGCCTTAATAGTCACCATTTCTAGAGCTTTTTCAGCAGATCCAAGATATCTGTCTTGACTCTGAACTCTTTGCATATAGATCGCCATTTTCATAGCTTCCCAGGGATTCTGCCCGTTATTAGTACCGGATCCATCGGTTCCGATTGCAACCAGTGCCCCTTTCTCTTCTAGGGACCAAATGGGTGGAACCTTATTTCCGCCTCTCATTTGAGTGACAGGGCAATGGGCAATTTTAACTCGCCTACTACCAAGTATATCAACCTCGTGTTCCAACAAGCCGCTGCAATGAACAGCAAGTGTGTCCGGACCCAACACTCCTAGCTGGTCCGCCCATTCAACACTTCCCATATTCAATGTTTTAAGAGCGTCGGCTAACTCGTCGGAGGTTTGGGCTAGATGAATGTGCCAGATTTTGGCCCTCTGATTCGCCCATTCTTTGATAGCCATTATTGTGTCGGGCTTGCACCTAAGTACTGTGGTAGGTTCACCGGTAATGGTGATAAATTCTGAGTCATATTTCTTTTCGAGTCGATCTAGATCTTTTAAAACTGCTTCGATATTTTCGATAAACTCATTCGGAGTATACAATTCAACGTCACTAATACCCCTAGAGACCATACCCCTCATTCCCGATTCCGCTATGGCGTCGCATACACCATCCGTCGAATCCGAATGGTAATGAGTCCAATGATTCTCTTGAGTAGTCGTAACACCAAAATGAGCCAATTCCAGAAGGCTTAAACTAGAAGAAATTTTAGCGCGATCATAAGTTAGTCCTTTGGCCATGGCAAGGAGACGTTTTCGTGATTCAGGCCTTTCATCTGAACAGCTTCGATAGATAGCTTGGTCTAGGTGATCGTGACTATTCACTAAACCCGGAAGAACCACCATTCCTGTAGCATCTACTAGGCGGGTAGACGGATTGGTTGGGCTTCCCATACCGACACTTACAATTTTGCCTTCATTGATCGCAATAAAGCCAGGATCATATATATTCCTCGCTTTATCCATAGTTATAACAATTCCCCCATAGACTACGAGATCTACATGAGTTAACGGATCGATATTTTCCATTTACCCCCCTTAAAATACAATTATGGTGAATATGATTCAGGTTTCAGTTGAGCATCAGCTCCGTCATAGGGTAATACTAACTCAAATGTTTGACGATTTGCTGTTGTGAAGCTTCCTCTATAGCATCAAGTAATTGATGCTGCCTTAATGCACTTCCGAAATCTGGCTGGACGGACGTACCATTAATCAAGCCTTTGGAAAATATCCGATACAGTTCAGCAATATTGGATGGCCAACCAGAGGGAACTGTGTCAGGGATGTTCCTATAGCAATCTGGTATTGGTATGTTGACAAGGGAATCCTCTCCGATATAGGTATAAGAGTCGGGTACATCTTCCAACTTAGCACCTCGGATTTTTATATCGCCGTATTGCAACATCAAAGTAGAGGTTGCAACTATAGTTCCCTCACTACCATAAATTTCCATTCTCCATCCTGGAGCTGGAGATCTTGTTGAGGCAATATGTATTGATACAACACATTGATTTTCGAGTATACCGCTGACTATAACATTGTCCGGAGAAGTCACAGAAATCGGATCTGATGAGTCCTTTAAATTCCACAAAGGTGTTTGGGTGCGCACATAGCTCGCGAGCTCGGCAAAGTTACCCAAACAAGAGGTCAGAGCATCTATGGCATGACCCGCATGAATGCTTAACGTGTTAGCCCCTTTCGTCTTATCAGCACCCCAAGCACTAGCCATAAACCTAGGCCTATTGGTTAGAAACATCGTCATGGAACAGGACAATGGGTTTCCCACGAATCCCGAATCAATTAAATGGCTAATATGCCGTATTCCTGGCGAGACTCTGGCTTGTAGCCCTACCATTGTGGAGATCCCTTTACTCTCGGCCAACTCCTTCATTTGGGTTGCCTCTTCGACGTTCGCGCCAAGTGGCCATTCGGTGAAGGTAGGTTTTCCTGCCTTTAAGGCCGCCATTGTCATTTCGTAATGAAGCGGAGCTTTTACAGTTACGCTAACCAAATCGACCTCTGGATTAGCAATGAGGTCCCGGTAATCACCATATGCAAAAGGAATATTCAATCTCTGGGCCGTAGCGTTTGCACTATCCTGGCTTGAGGAAGCGATACTATATAACTCGTATTCCGGTAAGGCTAGGAGCGCTGGCACGTGGGCCCGACCGCCCCACCCGTAGTCCATGTTCGCACCTATTATTCCAACCCTTATGTTATCTTTCACGTAGACTCCTATACATGACGATCTACAGATAATGTAGGATATTTTCCTGGTTAGGTCAAAGATGACGATTCGCAATTGTTGATTCAATAACGACATTCTATTGGTGTAATGGTAAAATCATCCTCTGGTAGCAAATGACACCAATAGTCTTTTGCTCGGGTACCATACAGACTAAAGGAACAATGGGTAGTGATCATGAACTATAGGAAACCAACTGTTTTTATTAGTTACGACATAGAAAACGATTCTGACCTAAAGGATGCGTTA
>CAYTPK010000025.1:0-80871 GCA_964439905.1 uncultured Dehalococcoidia bacterium | reverse complement strand
CAACAAGCCAAGCAATGGCTATTGTGGTATTGGTCTCGATAGCGACTGGAATAGGATACACTGGTATGGCAGAAGCAGCAGGACAGGAAACAGTTCCGAGGAGTCTGGTTGGCATGGTACTGGGAGTAGTGGCTTCACTTATTGGCTGGGCTTTATTGGCTTGGATAACTTTTATGGTAGGGGCCAAGCTGCTTCCAGGCCCTGAAACTGAGGCTAATTGGGGGGAGCTGGCAAGGACTTTGGGGTTTGCTCAAACAGCAGGTCTTCTAAAATTAGGCGGAGTCATTCCAGGAATTGGTCAATTTCTGTTTGTACTCGGATCTTTGATGGTATTGATCGCCACATTTATAGCGATTAGACAGGCACTAGATTATACTTCCACTCTTAGGGCAGTTGCTGTGGGGGTAATATCGTACATACCATATACTGTGATCATGGTTATTGCCATCAGCCTTGTAGGAGGTTGAACATTCTGAGGATCGCGTTTCTAGCCTCGGCTTCAGTCATTGGCTACGTAGGCGCGTTAAGCGAGACACAAGCACAGGCCACAGTTACATTCACGAGTTAAGAACGACATAAGTGCCCTTCCTAGCAGGAGTGATTCTGGGGACTTACTTATCCTCCCCCAAAGTGCCCCGCTTTTTGGCTGGGGTCCCCACATCCTAAGTCTATTGAGCGCTTCTTGGCCGTATCTGAGTAGGCAAGGGCAATTTTAGTGGAGTCGGTCACGGCCCAGGTATTAAATAAGGCCATTTGGTGCTTAAACTCATCCCGGAGTTCGGTGCAGTCAGTCATTGCGTTTATCCTGGCATGTTCTGCTGGCTCTCCAAGTGGAGTTGGGGTCCCGCAGGCAATTACTAGAGGGAGCGTAAGCCCCAAAATTAATAGGAGTAACCCGTGTTTCACTTTGTGCCTCCAGAAGCAGGGTTCCAAGGAAACTTTGTTTGCCTTTTTCCCGCAATGTTTTAGGCCATCTATTCTAGCATCTTTGGTTAATTTGACAAAGCCAAACAGACTGAGGTTTTGACTAAACTAATTAGGAACTTTACTTGAACCTACTGATTTGGTGTTGATTAGAAGGCCATTTGCAAAGCAGTGGTGCCAATCATTAAGGTGGCGAGGGCAATAGTGATCAAACTAACGTTCAGTTTGCTTGCCAATCCAATCAGTGCGTGAATAGAAATAATGCCGAATAGGCAAGAAGCTGCAGCTCCGAGTAAAGCTTCAGGGGACCAAAGAAGCTTGTCGGTAATGCCGATATAGAGAGCACCGGCTAGACTTAAAGGGACACTGAGGAAGAAATTAAGCAGAAATGTTGCTCGTTTATCGAATCGCCGATGGAAAAGGATAGACATTGTCAATGCAGACCGACTTATTCCTGGAAGAACTGAGATTCCTTGAATTAGGCCGGTAATGATCGAATCTTTTAGGGCAAGATCATCCCTGGATCTGAACCCATGGACGGGCCGGCGCAACTGGCTTATTCCACTGATCATCATAAGAATTCCGGTAGTCCCCATTATGCTTGGACCTGTGATAGAAGGAAATTGTCCTAAAGTATTGATGAGTGTAAACCCAATAATAGAGCCGAGCAGAGTAGAAACTAGTAGAAAAGATAATGTAGGAGATGGTTGTAAAGGATTTGAAAGAAGTTCTTTGGCGATAAAGTAAAAATGTCGCCTAAAAACGATTAAGACAGAAAATGAGGTCCCAAGGTGTAACCATAGTGCCAACGCAATGCTTTGCTCGAGAGTAACGGTAGAAATAATTCCGTAACTTGTGGATACAATGCCTTCGGAACTCAGTGGTAGCCATTCAAATATTCCCTGAAGAAAACCTAAGAATATGAAATACATGATTCTACTAAAACGAGATAACCAATACGGAATAAAATATTGTGAACATCGGAATAATTTTACAATGAGATGTATATTGTTGCGAGAACCATAGTCTGGGTTTTTGTTTGCTCATGGTAGAGCTACCTAGATGACTGTGGTATTCTCCAAGTAAATTAAACGAAGGGAAGTGAGACGTTGGACGATAATGAACTGGCTTTTACGCCAGCGATTAAGCTTCGAGAATTGGTGGCGAAGAAACAAGTATCGCCCGTCGAAATCACGGAAAAAGCCTTACAGAGAATTGATAGGCTGAACCCGCAACTAAATGCTTTTCTCACCATTGCGGCAGATAGAGCCCTACAAGATGCTAAGAGAGCTGAAGAAGATGTTATTAATAAACAACCCCTGGGGGTGCTTCACGGAATACCCACATCGATCAAGGACCTCCTAGATACAGAAGGAATACGTACCACCAAGGGCTCTCATATTTTCCGTGATCGAGTTCCATCGAAGGATGATTTTCTTGTTGATAGGATCAGGAGAGCCGGGGCAATAATCCTTGGAAAAACAAACACGCCGGAGTTTGGACACGGCGGGGGGGTCACAGAGAACCGATTAGGGGATTTTTGTCGTAATCCCTGGAATCCGGAAATGGTTAGCGGGGCGTCTAGTGGAGGGGCAGCGGTGTCTGTGGCGACAGGTATGAATCCAATAGCTCACGGGACTGATGGGGGTGGGTCGATTCGAGTACCGGCGTCCTTCTGCGGGATTTTTGGAATTATGGGGACGATGGGACGAGTTCCCAGGCGTAATACAGGATTAATTAGCTCTACTCCGGTCTGGTTTTCTCAAGATGGACCGTTGAGTCGAACAGTTGCTGATGCTGCGTTATATTTGAAAATCATGTCTGGTCCACACTCTCAAGCGACGGGCACAGGATCATTAGCTGAGCTAGAAGAAGAATTCTTGCAACATATGGACAGTTCAATTAAAGGCCTTAAGATAGGCTGGAGTCCCAATTTGGGATCGATTCCTGTAGAAAAAGATGTATCAGTTGTCTGTGAAAAAGCAGCACAGCGATTTGAAGAATTGGGGGCAACTGTGGAAGATGCAGGTTTTATTATAGATATAGAAGAAGTGGGGGAGACCTTTGGAGTCTTGGCATCCACACAAGACTACATAAATTATGGGTACTTGTTGGAGGAATATGGGGAAGAAATGGTTTCGTATGTAAGGCATGCTATTGTTACCGGGAAAAAAGCAACTGCTGAAACTTACGCTTTAGCTCTTGGAAGGCTGGATCGGCTTCGCCAATATGTAGATGCCAGTTTTTCCAGATATGATTTGCTGATAACACCAACACTAGCAGTAGCACCCTTCCCATGTGGATATCGTCCGGAAGTGATAGATGGCGTAAAAGTTCCCAAAATGTCCGGATTCTATTCCATGCTCTACCCATTTAACATGACAGGAAACCCGTCAGCCAGTATTCCATGTGGTTTTACAATAGATAATCTGCCTGTAGGGCTACATATAGTGGGACGCAGATTTGAGGAGGCCACAATTCTAAATGCGTCGCTGGCTTTTGAAGAAGCGTATCCATGGGGGCATTTGAGGCCCATGATTTCGTAAAACCATTACATAGGAGATATTACTATGCTTGCTCATCTGAATAGGAGTGCAACTTTTGTAGAACAGCCCGATCTGTTAGAAGAAAACCTGCCTGATCTTTTGGCTTTGACTAACTCAAAGATAGAATATTTTGATGTTTCACCCGATGGCCAAAGCTTAGCCTACGTATCAGCGAAACAGGGAGGCTACGATCTTTACATATGTTCGATTGATGGAACGGGAGTCAGGCGTTTAGTCGCGATGTATCCGGAAGAATGTATATATCCCAAGTGGTCGCCTGATGGTGAGTGGATTGCCTATTTCGCCCGAGGAGAGGCGTTTAAAGTCAGAGTGGACGGTAGTGAAGCACCGGTTAATTTAAGCTATGGAAATGGACCTGGTAGAGGCCACGAACAGGTCCATTGGACACCGGATGGAAAACATTTAGTTTTTGCCCGGCCGGGCCCGAATGGATTTATGCAAATAGCAAAAATTTCGACTGAAGTCCCGGATGGGAAGATTAAGATCCAATATCTTACAGATGATCCTTTTAATAGTACGGATGTGGACGTTTCTCCCGATGGCTTATGGGTAGCGTTTATGTCAGATAGAAGCGGGCACGCTGACTTTAAGCGAATGGATGTGTACGTTACGTCTATCAATGGTGGAGAAGATCGCAATGTTACTCCTAATACTTATGAATATTACGACTATCGTCCCAGGTGGTCTCCAGACAGCAGAAAACTAGTTTTTACATCAGATAGGTCAGGATGGCGAAACATAGGAATTATAGATGTGGAGATAAGTGAGACCATAATGCTCACGACAAGTCAATTTGATGAATATAACCCCAGATGGTCACCCGATGGTCAATGGATTGCCTATGTGGCGAATCGCGATTGGAATTTTCAACTAATGAAAATACGGGCTGATGGATCATCTGATGCTACTCAAATTACGAATAAACCTGGGGTTAATGGAGGCATCGATGCTTATCAAGCCCGCGGAACAATACGATGGACACCAGATAGTAAAAGGTTAGTTTATACTTTTATGAATCATGAAAGGATCAGTGATTTATGGGTCATCTCTGAGATTGGAGGGGATGAGAAACAGATTACGGATCACATGCCGGAAGAATTAAAGAAATTCCCCTTTGTTGAACCCGAACTCATAAGTTATAAAAGCAAAGATGGGTTAGAGGTACCAGCATGGCTCTATCGCCCGCAAAACACCGGAGATAGTAGTACTCCTTTGGTAATATATGCCAGAGCGAATACGAAAGGATTCCATGTAAAGGGGTTTTATCCATATATACAGTACTGGTTATATAAAGGATACTCGGTAGTCGCTCCCCAGGTTCGCGGAAGTGGAGGTTTGGGAAAGAGGTACGAATTTCTCAACTATGGGGACTGGGGAGGAGGAGATATAGATGATTTTGCTTATGCTGCATTTAGATTGGCCGAAAAAGGACTGATCGATCAAAAGAATGTTTTTATGCAAGGTGGAAGCACCGGGGGCTTCTTTACATTTTCTATGTGTCATAGATATCCGGACCTATTAAAGGCGGCTGTAGCATTCTATGGATCAACTGATCTTATCCATTCATATCGCATGAAAAGCGGGTCTAGTATGCCCGTTCATGGTGATGTTGTGGCTGGAGACAGGGGTGGACCGGATATGGCACCCGATCATTGGAAAGGGCGATCTATATTCTATAATCTTAAAAAAGTGAAAACTCCATTACAGATCCAGTGGGGAGACAGGGACGGTGTTCGAATAAGCATGGCAGATGATCTTTTTAGAGAAGCCAAGAAACAAGGCTTGTACATGGAGTATATTCAATACAATTGCGAATCCCATGGATGGTATCATTGGAGACCTGAGACCGTAGCAGATTCTATGAGACGCATGGAGGCCCATTGGAGAAAGTTTATAGAAGGATAGAGTCATAAGATAGAGGCTTTTGTAAGAGGAAGAAGCAAGCGGAGCAATATTTCCTTGGTTTAGGCTTTGCTAGAATATTCTGAAAACCAGCGTTCGAGATCCCTATCATACCGTTCTAGCCACGCTGCATTCAAATTTATTCGTTCTAATGATTGCTTTATGGTTCGAGCAGCCGATGGCGTAGGATTACGGTCGAAAAAAGCTTTTACATCATCTGCTTCTCTTGATGATATGAAGTTTCCGGTCATTGCTACCAGTCGCATGATTGCAAATCCTCCGTCTCCGTATCTTCGGTCGAATTCAGGCCAATTATTTTTGACGAAATCCCAAGCCATTGTAAGGCCGAGATTATTGTTCGCAACAGAAGTAACTAGACTTACTACGTCCTGATTGCGAACAAGATCCTGATTCAAGGATATTCCCAACGTTTTTTCTAGCAAGCTTTTGTCCGAAAACATAGACATGGCCCTGAGGATACGGATCTTTTCTTCATGTTGATCGGAGTTTCCGTAAAGCGCTATCATTTGGTCAAAAGTGGCCTGGGAACCCTGTTTGGTGGCAATTCCGAAAACAATGTCTTTAAGATCAGGGTGTAATGAGGAAGGGTCGGTCAAAAATTGAGAATAGCGAATTAGACCTTCATTAAGGGTTTCCCTATGTCCGTAGGCGGCAAGACGAGCAAGTAAAACAGACCTTAAGAGGGAATCCAAATGGCCTTCGCCCTGAGACCTATCCCATCCAGTAGATGTTCCTGTTTCGATAAAAAGATTTTGGCAGAATGATTCAAATACCCCGAAGTATTTCGTTTTATAAATGAGTTTTTCAATCCATTTGAGATTAATGGCGATCGATTCCCAAACAGACACGTGAGATTCATGCTTGTATGATTCCGTAAGAGATAGATAAATTTCGGGGGATAAATATCCACCTTTGGTTAATGCGAATGCGTCGTTTTGGATGCCTAGGCGGTCATTGACAGAAAGGGTTTTGTTGGCAATCCTTACTTTTAAAGTTTCCCACTGTTCAGCAAAATAGTTGGTGCGAAAGAAACCGACGTGTCCGGTGTTGATTTTCAACTCGAGAGGACTTGTAATCGTTATAGGAGTTTTAGTGTTGTTGATTAGCAAGGATTTGGACGAGCCAGCCTCGTCTACTGATAAGGGGATCTCCCATTTGCCAGATAATTCATCACCTACGATGTGGCTATATAGAAACCTTTTTTGATCTATTGTTATAACATTAGCCTTTTTGCCTTTGCCGATTTCCAATACCGGGAAGCCGGGCTGTTTTATCCAAGTGTTCATGATTTTACTGACGGGTTTTTCCGAGGCTAGGGTTAGGCCATTCCATAAGTCCTCGGTGCGAGCATTGCCGTACTGGTGAGAAGAAAGATAGGCTTGAACCCCTGAACGAAAAGTCGCTTCTCCCAAGAAAACCTCTAACATTCTGAGAATTGCGGCTCCTTTACTGTAACTAATCGCGTCAAAGAGCTCACCTATCTCTGATGGATTATGCACCGGCATCTCAATCGAATGAGAATTGGCTAAACCGTCTAGTACTAAACCTGCATTCGTGTCCTCAAGCAAAAATTGCGTCCACATATCCCATTCGGGAAATAATGCATCGATAGCTTTGTTTCCCATCCAAGAAGCAAAACTTTCGTTAAGCCATAGATCGTCCCACCATTCCATAGTAACAAGATCACCAAACCACATGTGAGCCATCTCGTGGGCTATAATTTCGGCAATACGTTGTTTCGTGGTTGCAGATGAGGAATTTTCGTCAAATAAGAGGGCCGCTTCTCTATAGGTAATAGCGCCCCAATTTTCCATAGCGCCGGCAGCGAAGTCAGGGATGGCGATGTGATCAAGTTTATCTAACGGGTAAGGCATTCCGAAATAGGCATTGAAATAATCGAGTAGTTTAACGGATGTTGTAAGGGCAAATTGGCCTTGGCTTTCTTTTCCGTGAGTGGCCCATATTCTAACCAAGGTGCCATCGGAAGAAACTTGTTCTATTGATGCGAGATCACCGACTATAAATGCTAGGTAATATGTTGACATAGGAGGGGTTTTCTTGAAACAGATAGTAGAAGTCCCGTCATCATTAACCTGTTCCCTTGCAACGGAAGTGTTAGCCAATGCGGTTAAATGGGTTGGGATAATCAGGATGATCTCGAACGTTGCTTTTATAGCAGGTTCGTCCCAGCAAGGGAACGCTCTTCTAGCGTCGGTGGGTTCGAATTGGGTACATAGAAGCAAAGATGGTTTACCAGAAACATCTGGATAGGTTACCCTATAGAACCCTCTTAGTTGGTCGTTCAGTATCCCATGGAATCCTAGGTTTAAAGTAAAATTACCTACCGGAAGTGTTTTGGGAAACTGAAAAACTATTCTTTCATTATCGTGATCGTGGTCAATGTTATTTGGCTTCAGGGGTGGTTCATTGCCAATGATTATGTTTGCGTAGTCTATTGTTATCTCAGCTGCATTAAGACAGATATATGAAGTGGGCTCTAGAACTTCTATGGATATCGCCTCTTCGCCCTTAAATGTGAAAGCCTGGAGGTCTGGGATTATAGTGATCTTGTATTTTGTTGGCCTCACATTAGCAGGCAGTCTATATGAGATTGGATTTTTCATGCTTCGTGTTGCTTATAATAGAGTTTAGTCTACAGTTCCCGTCAACGGACATTATCGAGAAAGGCGGCTTCCAAGTAGCTTAGACAGGTTATGCGAAAATACTATATCCCATGGTCTCATCTAGTATTAAACGGCCTCCTTGCATAACCATTGCCACATCCCGGAACGCTCGTAAGTCGTCTACGGGGTCAGAATTAAGAACCACCATGTCTGCTTCTAGGCCTGATTGTATAGATCCCAATAAATTTTCAGCTCCTAAGCATTTAGCGGCTGTGCTCGTAGAAGCTTTGATAACGTCCATATTGCTCATGCCAGCCTCTCCTTGCAGCTCAATGCCTAGAGAATAGTCGCCAAAAATCTGTATTGCGTCGGTCCCTGAGATGATAGATACTCCTTGATCCCATAAACGGCCCATAAATTCCATTTGGCTTTCACATTTAGCCTTGAGCCCGTCAAGTTTAGCTATTTCTTCTTTGGTCAGAGACCGTTCTGCCTCTATAGACAGAAGGACTTCACGTTGTCGATAGCCGGTCTGAATAGTGGGACAGACAAAGACTCCTTGCTTTGCTATTCTCTCTGCTATTTCTGGGTAGTAACGATAGATACCGTCCGGGTCACGGAAACCTGCGTGTTCAATCATGTCTACTCCAGCATCGAGGGCATTAGTGAGGCTTTGAGTCGCTAGGCAGTGGGCAGTAGTTTTTTTACCCATATTATGAGATTCATCTACAATAGCGCGGAGTTCTTCTACGGTATATGAAGGACGGCGGTTATCAGTGATCGCAGTTCCTCCCCCGGAAGCCATAATTTTTATGTGGTCCGCTCCATCTTTGACCAATTCTCGAACTGCTTCTCGTACTCCTTCTACACCGTCTGCTTCTTGGTTACACCAGAAGAAATGCCCTCCCGTAATTGTGACTGGTCTTCCACAAAGATAGAGTCTTGGGGCTACGAGATAACCCCTCTCCGCTCCCTCTCTGAGATCAAATGTTATCTTATTTCTAGCTCCGTTTTCACGTAATGTTGTTACCCCTGCCTTAATGTGGAGTTTAGCGTTCATTGCAGCTCTTAACAGACAGATTTCGTCGGAATCGCTTCCAGTAACCTGTTCGTAAGATCCTCCATATACACCAAACATTAAATGTGTGTGGGCGTCGACAAATCCCGGAAGGAGATAGCCGTTTGGGTATTCCAGATGCCTTACATGAGGGCCTTGGGGCAAATCGGCCGTTTGGTGCTCTACAGCGGTAATTTGGGAGCCTTGAACGATAACAGCGGCATTATCAATAATCTTGTTGCCTATGCCGTCAATTAGTCCTTTTGCTTTAATTACTGTGGTGGCAGGTGTGTACTTCATATTTCAGCTCCCAGGGTTTAAAAATGAGATCAGACTATTCTATCTGACTGTAAAGAGGGTGTCACCTCTTAGCTTAATAGTAACTAGAGCTATCTAAAAAGCAGACATTTTATTGTGTTCGACAGTAATCGATTATTTCTCCTGTAGATGCATTCCAGATTCCTTGATGTTTTGAGATATGGCCCAACACTATATCAAGGTATTTGCTGCGAAATCCCGTTCCCATTAGCCATGGATGAAAATTGAGAACCAAGGTTCTTCCGTTAGTAGCTCCTTCTTTGTAAAGTACGTCAAAGGAATCCGTGATCATCTTGGAGTAGATATCCATGTGAATACGTGCGTACCAATGACTCCTCAGGTCTTGTAATGTTAAGTTGACAGGCAAAGAATATAGATCGCCAGTTGGAGTCTTCATTGGATGAGGCTGATCATCGTTCGGCCAATCACAAACATAATTAAGTCCCTCGTCAGCAAGGATAGCCGTCGTATGTTCTGACTCCCCGAATTCTGGGCCCATCCAACCGCGGGGAGCGACTCCCGTAGCTTTCGAGACAGACTCCAGAGAACGGAGTATATATTCCCGCTCTTCTTCGGGCGACATTAAGCTAGTAATCATTTGATTAGATGCTATTCCGTGGGCTACGAATTCGCACCCACGTTCCTTAAACATATTAACGAGATAGGGATAGTTTTCTGCAGACATTGCATCAATAGCTATGGTTGGCTTAATTCCATATTTGTCTAAGATTTTCATTACGCGGAACACGCCAACGCGTGGACCATACTCTCGTTGACCAAAGGCTATAACATCTGGGAAAGGCCTTCCTGATCCGCTAACCCCGCCGGGTGCCTGAGGGGATTTATAGGCATTTTTTGGGAGAGAACCAGGCATACCACCATTATTAAAGGTATTTGTTGGCTTCCATTGGTAGTGGTCGATACTTAACAAGATAGATAAGGCGACTCTCTCTTGGTTTGGCCACTGCAAGGGGGGACGGGTCGATATTGGAGACCAGTCATAGTAGGGCATGTCGTATCCATATGTTCGGTCATGCGGCATTGTTTTTCTCCATGTTAATTAAGTAATTCGGAAATAATAAAATCATGCGTAACTCGTTTTTTCTAGATGGGAAACCATGGCGTCGTAGTAATTTTCCATATAATACTCAGCCATCTCGTCTGCCGTGGCTTGCCACACACCCTCGTGTGCGAGCATATACCCTAAGACCTCATCAAGGTATTTGATGCGGCTTGGATGTCCAATTAACGCCGGATGTAATGACAAGCACAATTGTGTGGCATTGTCCGCTCCTTCTGCATACATAACATCGAACTGGTCTTTCACACACTGCGCCCAATATTCCGGAGGTAAACCGAAGCGATTGAATGTGCCGTCGTTCAAGTCTAAGTTATAGGGCATCGAAATTAGACGGCCTGACTGCACTTTCATTGGAAATGGCTGATCATCATGGCCCCAATCGGCGTTATAGATAAGTCCTGCCTCTGCCATTAGGTTATGAGTGTTGGCGGATGGGGACACAGCGGGGGTTAACATTCCCTTTAGGTCCTTTCCTGTGTAACGTTTAAGCGTTTCCTTGCAGTCTTGGAAAAAGGCTCTCTCCTCTTCCAGTGAAAGGAGGTTGAGGAAACGATTATTGTATATACCATGTGACATGAAGTCATAATCACGTTTGACCATGGCATCGAGCGTCTCAGGAAATTGCTGAAGGACAGCCTCATTTAAAGAGATTGTGCATTTGACGTTATGATGATCAAATACCTCGAGCATTCTCCAGAATCAAACACGATTGCCATATTCGTGGTTTCCAAATTGAGCAACGTCAGGGCTTGGGGTTCGGGTATGTACCTGGCGGAAAAACCCGCCCTTCCCGTCATTAGGTGCGGGAATATAATCTACATATTCGACGTTTGGTGCTACCCAGAGTGCGATACGGGCACCTTGTGGCCATTTCATTTTTGGGCGATCTACAATAGGTGCGTAAACGGATAAGTTAGGCTCAAGCAAACTAAACCTCCTAAATTGTTAATTGATTAATTCTAACCACAGACTAAGGTGTTTATTTCAGAAACATATGAGGGAAGCGATAGGTCTTCCCAGTTACGGCCACCATCCCAGGTCCCCAAGACTTGCCCGCACCTAGTACCAGCGAACATTTGGTCGGTGTCATGTGGGTTAATGTAGAATCCAAATATGGTGCTATTCGGACGCATTCCCATATTGACCAAATTCCACGTTGTCCCATAGTCTACGCTTTTGAATAAAGCTCCTGGGCTTCCGCGAAATTCAGGCCCGCCTCCTATAAAAATGGTACTAGGATCACCGGGTAGTTCGCGTATTACTCTTGAATAGGTTCCTTGTCTGCCAAGCTTGCGGATACTACCAGGTGACCAATGATCTCCCCCATCGGTGCTTTGAAAAAGTCCTGCCCTGGCAATTATAGAAATGTGACGAGGTCGCGATCGATCGACGAGAACGGAATGAAGATCTACAGGATCGTCATTTTGGTAGTGCCCCTCACTAACTCCTTCCCATGTTTCTCCGTGGTCTCTACTACGGATCAATCCTCCAACCTCTATAGCAACATATATATCTTGTGGCCGCTGAGGGTCAACGGCAATTTCTAGAATTCGCTTTGGCATTTCTTGTGGTTTCATAGTTACCGACGGAAATGTTATGTTTTTTATGGGCAGTCGAGTCCAATTGAGGCCGTTGTCAGTGGTTCTGTATAAAGCGGTGTCTTCGCCCCCTGCATAAATGGTTGTAGGATCATTGGGATGGTAATTCACAGCCCAAATTGTTCCTGGGCTTCCAGGAAGGGCCAGTTTTTCCCAATGATCTGCTTGGTCGGTGGTTCGATAAACGCCATCTTGGGCACCGCAGAGAAGGATATCGGAATTTGTGGGGTCTAGAGCGAGGTCTCTGATATCCGGGTTTTCTGGAAGCCCTTGGGTTTTGAGTTCCCATGAGCCTCCGGAAATTGGACGCCTGTAAAGTCCATGTCCCTCTTGGCCACCTTCGCTACCTAACCCTACATATATGTATGTTTGTTTAACTGTAGCCATCATTACCTCTGGCCTAAATCGGCCACTCTCGACAAAAGTAGTACTTCCCCATTGCATCAAAAAGTAGGCAAGGTGTCAACAATGAAGGGGAGAATGATTAAGAGGAGGCTCTCGTGGGATAACTTGAGATATGTTCGTTGACCAAGTTGGGGCCACAATTGTATGCTCCATTGAAATTGCTTAGGAGGTCCATATGATTGGAATTACGCTTGAGGATGGCAAGAAGGCTCTTGAAAGGGGATTTGAAAGGGCTAAAGAATTGGGAATTATAGTAGCTGTAACTGTGGTGGATGCTCGGGGTGATTTGATTGCCTCGGCACGTATGGATGGATCGCTTTGGTGGTGGACAGAAACGAGCCGCGCTAAGGCGTTTGCTTCAGTGGCTTATGGGGGAATGAAAAGTGGAGATTTAATGGACCGAGCAGCTAATCCTGTATCTCAGGCATTGGTTCATATGCATCAGGGGCGAATTGCTCCTCAACAGGGGGCTGTGCCACTGTTTCGAGAAGGGGTGTTACTTGGAGCTATAGGGGCTGCAGGGGGTAGCGGCGCAGAAGATGAAGACGTGTCGGAGTATGCTGTGCGGGCGATACGCTGATAAGCTCAGGTTTAACTATTTCTATTCATCGAATCATTTACCGTGCCCTAGGCCTACACTATTTAGTCTGTTCTTCGCCTCTGCATAGACGTCGGGGGAGAGAGGTCCCTTTTCTGCTGCTGCTATGTTTTGGGTTAAGTGTTCAGGGTTTTGAGTGCCCACGATGATTGTGTGAACGTCCGGGTGAGACATGGTAAATCGCAGGAGAAAAGACGTTCTGGTTTCCCCTTCGTCTACTAAGTCTCCAAGATTTGCTTCACTAAACATATCCCAACGTTTAATCCCCGCACTGCCTCCCAGGGATGGCTTCCAGTTTGCTACTCGTTGCTTATTTACAGCAGCAGATTCTGGTTCTCCTTTTGCTACGCCACCTCTGATAATAGTACCGACTCCAGCTTTTGCGGATTTGCTTATGATTTCATAGTGTTCTGGTTCGAGAGCAGAGTATGGTAACTGGAATGCATCGTATGCTCCAGTGCTGAGATGGTCATTGAGATGAGGGTTGACGCTAGAGCATCCTATGAATCGGGTCCATCCACGCGCTTGGAGATCCTTAAGTGTTTCTATGCATTCACATTCTTCTACATCTTTTCCGGTTGGATTGTGGAGTTGTAGTAAATCAACGTAGTCTGTTTTAAGATTTCGCAGACTTTCTTCTATGCAGTCCAATATATCTTTTCGCGTATAGGATCCGTATTTGGTAGAGCTGCAATTACCATGGCCACTTTTAGCTGCGAGTGTATACTCACTTCTTCGATGAGATATAAATTTTCCAATCATTTCTTCGCTTCTACCGTAACACCAAGCGGTATCTATGAAGTTTATGCCAGAGTCTAGAACCGCGTTGAGAATGTTCTTCGCGTGTTCTTCACTTGGCATTCGTGCTCTAGGATCCTCTGACGAAACTCCACGAACTTCTAACGCTCCATAACCCAGTTGAGTAACCTGTAGGCCGGTACGGCCCAAGGTTCTTGTTTCCAGCGTCATTTGTGTTCTCCTAAAATTAAATTAACGAGTGTCGCAATCTGCTATTCTAGACCTACTTGACTTCGAGACTGTCCGATAATGTCTACTCCCACTTGTTCGCTCCATGCGGATATCAGGCGACTGACAATAGGTCCAGGCATGTCTCCTTCCATTGGCCTATTGTCTAATTTTGAAACAGGTAGCATGCAGTGGCTAGTGCCTGATATAAAAACTTCGTCGGCATTATATGCATCATAAAGCTGAATGTCTTCGGTTTGTACAGGGATGTCGAGATTCTTTGCTAATTCAAGAATGGCTTTTCTCGAAATTCCCTGAAGCATGGTTCTATCTTCGGGTGATTTTAAGACTCCGTCTTTGACTATCCATATATTAAAACCAGTGCCTTCAGAGATGTTGCCGTCTAAATCTAACAGTACGGGCCAAGACCCATGGTCAACATCGTTTGCTTCGAGGTCGGCCATAACGAAATTCATGCGGCTTTGATGTTTAACTTTGGGATCCAGAGAATCTGGGTGGTAAGCGCGAGTTCTGGCGAATACGACATGGCAACCCTTGTCATAAAGATGTGCGAACCGGTTGAAGTCGAGGGGGGCTCCACCTATATATACTGTAGGCTCTCCTGTATCGGCGACTGATCGTCCTATGCCACGGGTTATACGTTGAGTAACGGTCATGTCACCACCCGATGCGATTAATGGCCAGTTGCGGCGGACCACTTCTTCGCTGATGTCTGCTACTTCTTGGTAGGTGAGCCCAGGGTCAATTCTGACGTACTTGAGGGATCTAAAAAGTCGATCTAGGTGGCCATTGAGATCAAATATCTTCCCGTTGAAGGTCCTGTCTACCTCAAAGACACCGTCTCCTAAAGTAAACCCGCGGTCAGCAATTGAAACCTTGCATTCGTCTGCCGGTAGCCACTCGCCATTGAAATATGCCATAAATTGGGTAGCCATTACTTATACCTCATGTGTCAAGACTAGGCGCATTATAAGTTGGCCCCAAATCACGCGCAAGGGAGATAATGAAAAGCCTGTAGAATATGCTGGGGAAAGGCAATCTCAATGAATGGGTTTTACAGTGTAAATTGAGCCTCTTGGTAAGAAGGATCCTTTTGGTATATTTGAACACGCATATGCTGTCCTTCTGCGATGAGTATTTTGTAATCATCGCCGATGTGGACACACGTTGGACTCCAAAGCCGAGACATAGGCTCCAAATCAACTCTTTCTAGCGCTTTAATCAGGTCGGGATTGGAAGCTACTTTTCCTTTTGCCCATTCTGATAAGTTATTGGCATCTCCTATCAGAGTGGCCATGTAAATACCGTCGGCCTCAAAGATTTGTACTCTATGATTACCCCAATCTGCAACATAAATGTCGCCGTCTTTATCTTCTATAGCGAAGCTGGGATGATTTAGTTCGCCATTTTGGTTGCCTGGCCTTCCAATGGTTTGTAAGGTTTGGCCGTTTGTATCCATCCGCTGAACACGATTGTTTCCCCAGTCTGCTATCAGCAGTGTGCCGTTATTGTCAATGCTGATTCCCCACGGAGAGTTAAATTCTCCATCGTTTGATCCACTCGAACCAAATTTGCTTAGGAAGGAGCCGTTGGCGTCGAATTGTTGTATTCGGTCGTTGCCAGAATCTACTATCCATACGTTATTGTCTTTATCCACTGCAATTCCGCTTGGTCTTTTTAGTTCTCCATCAAGAGCCCCGAAGTTTCCCCATCGGCCTAGATATTTCCCATCGGGGGAATATTTGTGAACGCAACTATCAGCCTGATCTGTAACAAAAAGGATTTCTTGATCATTGATAGCAAGTCCTCCTGGCCACTTAAAGGTAGGGTCGCCATTTTCGGGATGCCCTATGTCCTGAATCCATTCTTGAGTGTCTATAGTGCACTTTGTTATACGTGTGGATGGATTGCTTTCAACGCCCCAATTAGCTACATATAGTACGTCATTCTTCCCGCGGGCTAGTCCGATAGGGTGGCGCAGCGTGGGCCCAGATGCGCCGATTTGGCCAATGTTACCCACGTAAGCGAAGGCTTTGGTTCCTGCTATTTGCGTGACAGGCATTTCAAACTCCTTGATGGTCTCGTGTGGTCTTAATATATCGTGTTCTGAATGAATTCGCAAAGTAATGTGGACACCTTCATGGCCTCATCCTCAGTAGGATGAATTAAAAGGAATCGATACTGCTACAATGTGAATTGGGCTTCCGTGTATTCAAGGTCTTTTTGATAGACCTGGATTCGCATGTGTTGAGCTTCCGCTATTAAGATTTTATAGTCGGGACCTATGTTTATCGATACAGGATGCCAAAAACGCCATTCAGGCTCGAGATTTACACGATCTCTAGCTTTGGCTAAATCTGGATTAGCTGCTACGGCAGCCTTGGCCCAAGCGGATAGATCGGAAGCGTCCCCTTGTAATGTTAAAAGAAAAGTTCCGTCTGGTTCATAGACTGCCACCCTATGATTCCCCCAATCGGCGATGTATATATCTCCTTCCGGGTCTATTGTAACGTCGGCAGGATGATTTAAAGGATCAGCAGATGTGTCTGCATGGGCAATCGAGAGTAAGAGGTCCCCCTGTGGGCTAAATTTTTGCACTCGATTATTTCTCCAGTCGGCCACGTAGATGTTATCTTTTGTATCTAGCCCAATTCCCCAAGGAGTGTTTAGGGATCCTATTTTAGAACCGAATTGCCCAAACCCTTGAAGATATTTCCCATCTTTAGTGTACCTTTGTATTCGGTGGTTTTTTGAATCTACTATTAGGACGTTTTCATTAGAATCAAGTGCAATCCCCGCGGGGCTGTTAAACTCACCGTCGCCGTTCCCAAATAACCCCCATTTTCCAACGAATTGTCCGTCACTCTCGAAGATCACTACCTTATGGTCCGCCTGGTCAGTTACGTATAGACGATCAGTAGCATCAGAAGCCAATCCTCCTGGCCATAAAAACTGACCAAGGCCATTACCTGGTGCTCCTATGTCAGCGATCCAATCCTGCGAGGAAATTGAACATTTGGTGATCCGGGCGTTAGGAGATGCTTCATCTCCCCAATTGGCTATATATAGGGTATCGTCCTTGCCTCTAGTTAAACCAACTGGGTGGCGAAATCCTATTTCGGACCTGGATATTTTGCCGATGTTAGTTGCATACGTAAAAGCTCTTCCTGACGCTATATGAGTTGAGGGCATGTGTCACCTCCAGTGCGATTTTCCCGGATTAAAAACGCCAGTGAGGTGAACCGCCAGTCATGTCAGCAGTTCACCTCACCATTTATTCTAAGTTGTAATTTAGGCGTTTACTTATTTATGAAGCTTAGCTTCTCGAAGGAACCACCTACGATTTCCGTCGGGTCGAGATGCATAAAATCTTCAAGAAGGGTGGAGTAAAAACCACGGAAGTCGTAGTTTGGTGCCAAATCGCCTTCTTGGAGATCTTCGGTCTTCATAGATGGATATTCTGAGTAGTGTCCGCCTTGAACTGCATCCCCAATTGCGAAGGCAACGCCAGCAGCACCGTGATCAGTGCCTGATCCGTTGTCTACGACTCGCCTGCCGAATTCAGAGAACATTATGAGGACTACGTTGTCTGCCATATCATGCTCCCTTAGGTCTGCGAAGAAATCGGAGACTGATCTTGCTGCATCTTGCCACAGGCCTTTGTGTCCGGGCATCTGAGAAGCATGGGTGTCCCAGGAGGCGCTCTGTGTGTAGAAAAACCTCGTGCCCAAATTAGCCTGTAAGACCATAGAGATTCCGCGGAACTTTTGCGCGAGTGGGGTGGCTGCGTATTCCACAGATGACGAATACATCTCAGGGGCTACCTTTAGGATATCAGCGCCCTTCAAAGCATCTAATCCAGTCTGGCCTAGATAGTCCATTACTGGACCTGTTCCTATGGCGGGTGAGTACACGCGGGAAAAACGTTCTAGCGCTCTTTGGCGCTGTTGTTCTCCGTTTATTCCCGTCAACACACCGTAATTTTCTATGTCTGAAACTGAAGCAACTGGAACACCTGGCATGGCCATCGCTCTGGGGAGGCCCTGCCCGAAATTAACAGCTGTAAGGACATTTTCCTTGCCTGGATCTATTACCTTTGTGGCTCTTCCTACCCAACCCTCGGTACCAACTTTATTGGGTTCGCAAGTGTGCCATATGTCCATAGATCGAAAGTGAGAACGGGGGGAGTTCTCATAGCCTATGCCGTGTATGAGGGCCATCTTGCCCTCATCCCAGAAAGGCTTAAGTGCTCCCATCTCCGGATGAAATCCGTATTTGTCGTCTATGGGGATTTCTTCTCCCTCGGGTATTACGATATTTTTCCTGTAGTCTCTGTAAAGGCCTTCCTGTCGAGGGACTATAGTATTTAAGTAGTCATTTCCTCCGGTTAGTTGGAAGACTACCAGTATAGGATCTTTAGCCATAATGTACTCCTTATAATGAGTCTTAATTTATTTTAGCAGTAAAAGGGTTACAGGTTTTGGGATTATCCCTTAACCGAATTGGTACTCCCTAGTGGCTGCGATTAGTTGTAACATTTCCGCTACACGGGTTCCAAATGCCGCTACGTCATCTTCTGATGACCCACGTTTGAGTTCTCCTCCGCTTTTGGCATGGGTTATGAGTTCGTCTCTAGTTCCCTTGTCTATTTGGATAGCTCCGAGAAGTTCTAGGCATGAATCCACTAGTTCTTCAGGGGAGAGGGTTCCCTTTTTCCCTATCCGGTTGATGATTGATTGTACTCCTGGGAAATCCGTGTTACCTAACATGTCTGCGACGAAATTTACCCGTCGGACTAGAGATCCGGTGTCGATCCATTCCCTGCCGGTGTGCCACCCTTCTACGCTGGGAGGATTGATCAGTTCTTGTCCTTGATAGGCACCTTCCAATCCCATGTCCATTACGCCGGGCTTGGGTTCGGCGAAATCCCCCACAAGTCGAATCGTACCCGCGACTACTTCAGCTGGGTTTTTAACTTTTGCGAACCAGGCAGACTCATCTTTGAAGAAAGATGAGTTAAGGATAAAACGCAAGGTGGTTCGGATATCAAAATCGGATTCCTTGAAAGTTTTTGCTATTGCGTTTACTGCATCAGGATTCTTTGCTGGAACATCAAGCCAACTTGGGACTTGAACATCGTCTTCTACAAAGAAATTATAAAGATGTCGTGCAATGAATTGGGGAGTAGCTTCGTCCTCGAGAATAAATTGGATTATATCCTCTCCGTTGAAGTCTCCTTCGCGGCCGAGAAAGCTTTTTGTAGAGTGGTCGTGATCCTCGTCTTTATATATAAAACTCCAATGATGTCTTTGGTAAGGGGTTCTCGGGATTTTAGGACCAATAGTCCAGCCAGTGAATGCCCTTGCAGCCATTTTTACGTCATCTTCTGAGTAATGGCCCTGTCCCATGGAGAACAGCTCCAGGAGTTCTCTCCCCCAGTTTTCGTTGGGGGCTTTTTTGTGGTTTTGGTTGTTATCTAGCCAGAAGATCATCGCTGGGTCTTTCGATATTCGTACTAGAAGATCCCTATAATTTCCCATCCCGTGATCTCTAAACAGCTGGATTTGCTGTAACATTTCAGGTGGGTTATCAACTTTAGAATTGCCCGTCGCGAAGATCATGTGCCAGAACAGGGTCATCTTCTCCACTAGAGGTCTAGGCGTGGTATAGAGATGGTACATGAAGTTAGATGTTCCAAGCGCTGGGGCTGAGGGTACTTCCATATCTGGATAGTAACGAGCTAAAGTATACTCATCATATATAGGCACACCATGTGCGTCTGGATCGAGAAGTTCTTCAACAGTTTGTTCGTACCCGTTATTGGCTCTCTTTTCTAGCTCATCATAGTTGGCCCCGAAACCGGCCCTACGCATTAGATGTGCCATGAGAGCTATGTCCTTTGCTGGCATCTATGATCTCCTTATATATTGATTATTTTTAGCGGATTTTCCATTGACCCATGCACGCCTTGATTTGGTCACATGCCGCCAATATCGTATTATAGGAAGGACGATGTTGTGTGTCAAGAAAACGTGCCTAAAACGTGCCTATAGTGGAGGTCTAGATTAAACCCGCGTGGGACTTTAGAATTAGGTAGCGTAGAGTGCCAAGAGGTTAATTAGCTAAGAAGAAGGAGAGGAAAAGCATGAAATTTGTTCGTTATTTAGCACACGGAGATATTAGCTATGGAGTGGTGGATGGCAATATTGTTAGGGAGATTACGAATAATCCTTTTGATAGTTTCGTAATTACTGATCATATCCATCCATTGTCTGATGTGAAAATACTTGCTCCTTCCCTACCAGGTAAAATATTGGCGGTTGGGCTTAATTACCGCAGCCATTTAGGAGAACGACCACCATTAAAAGAACCGCTTATTTTTTTGAAAACACCGACTTCATTAATTGGGCCAGAGGAATCTATTGTTTTACCCAGAAATTTTAGTGGTCGGGTTGATGAAGAAGGAGAAGTGGTAGCTGTGATTAAGGATCGATGCAAAAATATTTCCAAAGAAGAAGCACTGAAGCATGTTTTGGGATATACGTGCGGAAATGATGTAAGTGCACGTGATTGGCAAAGGGAGGATGGTCAATGGTGGCGGGCTAAATCCTCCGATACCTTTAGTGTGGCGGGTCCGTTTATAGAAACGGATCTGGACCCGGGAGACATTGTAATGAAGGCAAGGGTTAATGGTATAGAAGTTCAATCAGAGTCAACAAAAATGTTTTTGTTTGATTTACCAACGGTGATAGCCCATGTAAGTCAGGTTATGACACTGGAGCCAGGTGATTTAATCTATACTGGCACACCAGGGAAACCTGCAGAGTTGAAAGATGGTGACATTGTGGAGGTGGAGATAGAAGGAATTGGTGTTCTAAGGAACCCTGTTGAGAAAGAAGTTTGAGCCAATATGACGGCCCAAAAATAAAGTATTTAGATGTGTAAATGGAGGGTAATATATGTCGCAAAACGCCAACATGTCCAAAGACACCTTTATGGCAATGGCAAAACAATTGGGTATAGATGTCTCGGATGCTGAGCATATGGAAATTGTATATCAGCAAGTGAACGACATTATGACGGTGGTAAGCAAATTGCGAAATATGGACCTGGATGATTGTGAGCCGTCCAACACCTTTTCCGCATTCCAGAGTCATGACGAATAATCAGAATCTTTGTTATAAAACTGTTCACAGTTTATCTGAGCTCATTCGAGCCAAGAAAGTTTCCCCCGTAGAATTGTTCCACGCGTATCTAGATCGTATAACCACGACAGACACTGCACTAAATTCCTTTATATCCTATCCCGGAGAAGAAGCCTTAAAGGAAGCGGAATTGGCAGAAACAGAAATTGTTCAGGGTCACTACAGAGGACCACTTCATGGAATACCCGTAGGACTCAAGGATTTGTTTTATGTCAAAGGAATTAGAAATACGGCAGGTTCGAAAATATTTGATAAATTTGTTCCTTCATACGACAGCACTGTGGCTGCTTTACTGAGATCAGCAGGGGCAGTGTTAATGGGCAAATTAAACCTTCACCAGTTTGCGTTTGGACCTACTGGGTTAAATGAACACTATGGCGATATGCATAATCCCTGGGATGTTGAACGGCTTGCTGGCGGGTCCAGTGGGGGATCTGGATCTGCTGTGGCTTCTGGGCAACTGCCATTAGCCTTAGGGACAGATACTGGAGGATCGGTAAGGATTCCCGCTGCGCTATGTGGCATTACTGGATTGAAGCCTACTTATGGACGTATTAGTCGACATGGGGTCGTCCCATTGGCTTGGTCTTTTGATCATGTGGGCCCTATGACCCAAGATGTATGGGATTCGGCAATAATGATGGATGTAATAGCAGGAAGGGATGAGAATGATGCATCGTCATCGTTTAGGCCGGTTGATCGTCATGTCGATTCTTTAACTGGAGATTTGAAAGGGGTTCGCCTTGGCGTGCCCAAGGAATATTTTGAGCTTCCTCTAGACCCTGCCATAGAAAAGGCAATTAAAGATGGAATTAGTGTGTTTAAGGGATTGGGAGCCCAAGTTAAGGAAGTGAGCTGGCCGATTTATCATCATTCGGCGAATATTTCTACGCCCATGATTTATGCTGAAGCGGCCGAATACCACAGAGATCTTCTTCAACAATATTCCCATGAGTATGATCCAAGCATTAGGTGGCGAGTGGAAACAGGATTATTTATATCTGCGTCAGACTATCTCAAAGCATCGAGGGCACGAACAAAATATACAATGCAAAGCCTTGCTCTTTTTGATGAGGTAGATGTAATAATTGGTCCAACAATACCGGTTATTGCTCCTATGATTAGAGAAGAGCGGATCATCGTCAAAAGAGAGATAATGGGAGTAATACCAGCGTTGACCCAATATACCAGAGCTTTTAATTTGACTGGATTTCCTGCATTGACCATACCCTGTGGATTTTCCCAAGGCATGCCTTTAGGAATGCAATTAGCGGGACGGCCATTTGAAGAGGCGAGAATTCTTAACGCTGGATATGCATATCAACAGGTGACAGATTGGCACAAAAGAAGGCCTAGTCTTTCTTGAAGTTTTTATAGGAATTCCAGATGAGATAACTGGATCTTGTAAACATCCTATCATGATAGAATAATGGCAGAATTGTCTTCGCATGTAATTGAATATGGAATCATTTTACGAAAAGTTGCAACAAATTGAGGACCGTCACGACGAGTTGGTTTTACTTATGGCGGAACCTGAGATAGCGTCAGATTATGATGCCTTCCAGCGCTTGGCTCGAGAGGTGTCGACTTTATCTGATACCGTAACATTGTATAGGCAACTCAAGGACGCTAAAACTGAACAAGAAGGGAATTCTTCTTTGATTGTGTCAGAAGATGATGCGGAGATTATTGCTCTTGCGAAAGAAGAAGCTAAAGTCTTGACGGCGCAGATAGAAAACCTGGAGCAGCTACTTAAAATTGCCTTATTACCTAAAGACCCGAATGATGACAGGAATGTCATCGTAGAAATTCGTAAAGGCACTGGTGGGGATGAGGCAGCAATTTTTGCGGGTGATCTGTTTCGGATGTATAGTCGGTACGCACAATTAAAGGATTGGCGTGTCGAGGTCCTAGATTCACATGAATCTAGTATAGAAGGGTTTAGTGAAATTGTTTTCTCTGTAAAAGGCAAAGGCGTCTTCAGTCGTCTAAAATTTGAAAGAGGTGTGCATAGAGTGCAGAGAGTTCCTACAACGGAAGCTTCGGGCAGGATCCATACATCAACGTCAACGGTAGCGGTTCTTCCTGAAGCAGAAGAGGTAGACGTAAGGATAAACCCCGATGACTTGAGAATCGATGTTTTCCATTCTGGTGGAGCGGGAGGCCAGAATGTTAATAAAGTCGCTACAGCAATACGCATTGTCCACAATCCCTCTGGAATAATAGTCACATGTCAAGACGAACGGTCTCAACATAAAAATAAGAGTAAAGCTATGGAAATTTTGAGGGCCCGGCTCTATCAGGAAGAACAATCTAAACATCAACGCGAAATTTCAGAATCCAGGAAGGCGCAAGTGGGTTCAGCTGAAAGGGCGGAAAAGATAAGGACCTATAACATACCTCAGGATAGAGTGACGGATCATCGAATAGGAAAAAGTTTTTTCGGTATGCCAAAAATTCTTGATGGTCATATCGACGAGTTAGTCGAATCACTTATTGTCAACGCGCAGGAACAAAACCTTGGGGAAGCATTAATAGCTTAATCCTTCTGCCTATATGGATTAGAGATATATAGTGTCTATCAGGGATTCGTTGCGTTTTACAGAAGAGCATCTAGCCTCAGTAAATATAGCTGAAGCTAAAATTGAGGCAGAGTTGATTTGGATGCACGTTTTGAACGTGACCCGATACGAACTCTATTTGGATGGACTCTCCGAAGTGACTAGCTCAACAGCCGACAAAGTGCAACAAATTGTATTCGAGAGAATAACTGGAAAGCCGTTAGCTTATGTTCTTGGGATATGGAAATCGTATGCCATTGATATGATTGTTTCACCAGATGTCTTGATACCAAGACCAGAAACCGAGATATTAATTGAGCGAGGAATTGAAATATGTAATAGCGGAGTGTTCGGGAAATCTCCAGTTGTAGTAGATATAGGCACGGGATGTGGCTCTATAGCGATAAACCTAATGCTCAACGCACCCACAATACGATTGTCTGCTACAGATAATTCTAGAAAGGCCTTGACGATCGCACGGCAAAATTTTAAGAGGTTCGATCTTTATGAAAAAATCACTGTACTCTATGGTGATCTTTTAGAACCCATTTTTGCCCTACCGGATTTGGTAATAGGAAACTTGCCTTATATTCCATCTAGAAATATAGAGTGGCTACAGGAGGAAGTTAAATGGGAACCAAGAATTGCATTAGATGGGGGGCATGACGGATTGAGTTGCTTTAGAAAGATCGCTGTGCAATCCAGTTTAAAACGTAATAATTCTCGAGTGACGTTCCTTTTAGAAATGGATCCACATCAAATAGAAGGCGTAGCATTTATTTTTAAAGAGCAACATCCAGAAGCAAAGTTTGATGTTATTCGCGATTTGAGAGGGCTTGATCGCGTTTTAGAAATTACGATTGGAACCTGAAACTAGCTAGTCTGATGAGGGAAGATTGCGTGGTGTTTGAATTTCCATTTCATTGCCACAACATAGCACAGTGCCGGGACCAGTTTTTACGCACAAAATTAGCGTTCCGCAAGCCCCACATCCGTATCGTTTACCTAGTTGATTTGCCAATATTTAAAGTCTCTTCAAGGTTTTGTTAATGCGGGCGAGTTACAGCAAGTCATCTCACCTTCACCACCCCGGGTCACCAGAAATTCTGACCCGCAATGATTACAAATATATCTTTTGCCAGTCTGATTAGGCATTATAGATCGTTGGTTTAGGCATGTTCGTTAACAGGAATATATTGTAAACGGGTTAGTTTTTAGGGTCAATGTTAAAAAATTACGGTGGCGTCTATTTCGATTTTAAGTGTGGGTTTTGCTAGGCCAGGCGTCATAACTAGGGTGCTGGTTGGATATTCACCACTAAAATATTTTTCTATAATGTTATTGAATTCCTCAAGTCGAGGCCGAAATTCTTCCATATCGGTGACGTAAATTACTACCTTCACAATATCGGAGTTCAACCCGCCCTGATCCCTTACAATGTTTGATATTCTCTGGATGGTACATTCTGCCTGAGCTATAACATCTCCATTCTCATTATCGGTACCTACAGCTGTGCATCCTGATATGAATAAGAAATTGCCTGTGCGTATGGTACGCACATAGTTGCCAATTGTAGGAGCTATGTCTGGATAATTTTTACGTACTTTTTTCATGGTGATTGATAGTGATCATGATTTGATAAATAAGTTGAGGCCCCATGATAGGGGCCTCAACTTATTTTCGTAATTCAGTTTGAAACTATGCTGCAGAGCGATGTCTTTTCAGCAGTGATGCTCCACCAGTCACTAATATGGCTCCAGAAAGCAATGCCATAATTGCGAAGAGGCCGTAGTTTATATCCCCTGTTGCTGGGGCTTCTACCTCTACCTCTACCTCTACCTCTACCGTTGTCTCTAGTACTGTTGGTACTACTGTCGGCTCAAAAGAGGCCATATTCTGAGCTCCTGTATGAGCTTGACTTGCTCCACCTTCATCAGCTCCAATCGATCCGTTTCGATCGGTATCGAAACCGTTAACCGTTCTCGAAAGGAGAGTTTGGGCATTGGTAATGAAGGCTATTCCTACGTCAAGCGATGCGGCCGTGCGAGCACTCATAGCGGCGTCTCTTGCTGACGCTGCCCATGTCGCCACGTTATCCGCTGAAGAAGCAACCGTTGACTCATACTGAGCAATTGTGTTGTCAGCACTATCACCGGCAGCTGCGGCTTTCGCTTCCACAGAAGCTGCTGCCGCGTAATTCAGCAAGCCGTGACCGTCACCTGAGCTTCCTACATCAGCTACGAAGTTAGCTCCGTCGTCTCCCTCAATGATGTTAATCACATGTCCTGCATGCGATTGAACGTCTGCAAGGGTTGTCGAACCTACACCGTTTGTAGCGCTCAATAACGCTGCATCCGCCTGATCTCGCAATCCTACTGAAGTACCCTTTGCGACTCCTTCATGTGCTCCAGAGTCGTAGGAAGGGTTTCCTGATTGAGAGAAGAGAAGATTTCTGATATGGGAAAGCCCACCTTCAGAGATCGAGTCGGAATACAAGACGGCGCCCGAATCATCTTTGATTTGGAACTCGCTGTACACGCTTGCAAGGTTTGTTCCGTCTGGGCTGATGTAAGTGTGAGTCACACTTCCGTCAGCTGCTTGATCTAACTCGCCAACACTCAGGCTGTCATCCCCATCATCGGTTACCAGCCAACCTTCATAGGAATGGCCGGATCCGAGAATAGGCATTGTCAGAGAAATTGACAACTCGTCGGAAAGCCCGGGAGCAGAATCTCTGATAACCGCTTCACCCCTAACCTCTGCATTAGCTAGACTAACAGGCATTAGCAGGGCCAGTAGTGAGAGTGAAAGGCCCACTTTGATTACTTTGGACAAATACATTAAACCTCCTATTCGGCAACCGGCGAGGAAACCGGATCATTTCCGGTGGCTCCAGGCCGATAAACAGAATATGGCTAGTGAAACTTCTGGCGTATTATATAAGTATCTGAAGAACATTGGCAATCTTTTTAACGCCCGGAAACATCCAATTTTGCTATATGTTCTTCTATTTAGCGAGATAAGACCAGTTAATTGAACTTTTTCAGGCTTACTAAATTGTCCATAGAGGGTTTTATTAGACCTTTCTCGACGGAAGTCAAAAGATCAACAATTGTTTCATTTACAGGGGTAGGCATGCCAAGTTGGGTGCCTTTGTCGACAACATATCCGTTTAAGTAATCTATTTCAGTCTTACGACCCTTCATTAAATCTTGAAGCATTGATGGTAATCCTTCCCCTCTTTCACTTGAACGGAGCGCCATTTCAGTTTCCACCTTCTCCATATCAGTTCCCACACCTTCATCGGCTGCAATATAAGATTTTGCAGGAATCCCGTTGATATTTTCAACTTCGAATCCATGATTCATGCCGACTCTGATTGCCTCGGCTGCTATTCGAATGAGGATGCGTCTAGTCGCAGGATTCCTCCTAACCTCTGCAGAGCTTAATCCCGTAATTCCTGCCATGGGATTTACCATGCAATTTACCACGAGTTTGGCCCATCTTTCTCCCCATGTATTATTGGTTATTTTGCTTACCCCTACGTGAGACATGAGAGTTTCCAGTTCTAGTAGTCGCGGGGAAGACTGTCCGTGAAGTTCTCCTACGGTAATTGCTAGAGTTGCGGGATCATTGGTACGGATAACCTTTCCTGGTTCGTACATCCCTCCTCCAAGAGTTAGTACACAGGCAAGTATTTTGTTAAAACCTGCTAATTCGGCTATCGTGTTATCGTTGATGCTGTTTTGTGCTGAAACGAAGACGCCTTGCGGTTTGAGATATGGGAGCATCAGTGTTGTAACCCAAGCAGTGTCATACGACTTTACACAAATAAATATCCAATCGAATGTTTTGGGCGCCGTACAAAGCTCATGGATATGTATAGCATTGACCGTCACTAGATGCTCTCCGTGTGTGCCGCTGATTGTAAGGCCGGATTCTTTCATGGCTTTGACATTCTCTGGCCATTGATCGATAAGAGTGACGTCGTATCCTGCTTTAGTGAGTGGGCCGCCTATAGTACCGCCAATGGCTCCCACACCTACAATAGCTATTTCTACATTTTTCATCACGGTATCTAATTACGCCCCTTTTTCGAAATAAAATCTTTAAATCCCTCTTCTATTGGCAATCCTCTGAAGCGATGTTCTCTAGCTGTATGTTCGGCGTCCCATTGCTCTTTCCAGGTATGGCCTAACCCTTCCAGAATCAGGGATTTGGTGCCCTGGACTGATGTCGGATAGTTAGCAGCGATTAGGCTGGCGAGTTCCAGGCTTTTTTCTAGAACTTTGTCAGTACCAACTAGGTGATTTAACAGCCCGATTCTGTAAGCCTCTTCGGCAGTTACCACACGGCCGGTGTAGAGGAGTTCCTTGGCTCTTGGCCATCCAATTAAATTAGGTAATGTCCATGTGGCATTTAGTTGACCATAAGCTGCCGCTAGGAATCTGAACTTTGTTAGTTCGCAACCCACCAAAAAATCTAAGGAGGTAGCCATAACACTTCCTCCTCCGTAGCACAGACCGTTTAGTGCCCCTATTACGGGTTTTGAACAAGTGGCGAGTTTCCATTGGGTTGAATAGCGTAGTTTTTGGCTCATTTCATGATCATGGCTGCTCATTGTTCGCATTTCGTGTATGTCTGCTCCGGCACAAAAAGCCTTGTTACCAGAGCCAGTAAGTATTATCACACGTATCTCATCATCAGATTCCATATCCTCAATTGCCTTGCCGAGTTCGCCAACCAATTGCAAGTTCATAGCGTTTAAGACACTAGGCCTATTTAGGGTTAGGATGCCCACGCCTTCGAATTTGTCTATAAGAACAGTAATAGAATCCATGGTTTTTTCCCATATATTTTTAGTTTAGAGATATGATACCTAGGGTTGGGCAAAGGTTCAATCAGATGATAAGCATTCCGCAATCTTTGAACTGATATTGACTTATCAATTAGTTTCCTGGGGGCCGTGTTTAACGAATTGGTATCAATGGGCACTATAAATTGGTTAGCATTTTGGGAGTTAGTGGCTGGTTGGTTTATGGGGATGAAATGTAGGTTCCAAAAAACTCTGAGTTGACGGACCAAAATATGGTTATTAAGGAAGGATTTACCGGCAACCTTATTTGTAGTGGAGATGTGATAAGCTAGTTTTGCAGATCCGGGTATAGGCAGGAGGCGGCATTAAAATGGAAATCATATGGATATTGATCGGTGCTGTTGCCGGGTGTGGTTTGTCAATTTTGATTATTTCTAGGGTGGGTGTTCAAGGAAGAACAGAGCAGGTCATTTCCAGAATGTTCGATTCCTTGGCGGCTGATGCATTACGTAAGAATAATGAGAGCTTTCTTCAATTAGCTAAAGAGGCATTGGGTAAGGATCGGGCTGAGGCCAAGGTAGACCTCGAATCTAGAAAGCAAGCGATAGAATCAATCTTGAAGCCACTTGGAGATCATCTGCATGTTTTGGAAAAAACCCGAAGTGCGGATTATGGCAGCCTAGAACAATTGATTAAGACTGTACAAGAAGGGCAGGTGACATTAGAAAAGGAAACTAGGAATCTGACTAATGCCCTTCGAGTACCACATATCAGCGGAAAGTGGGGGGAAATTACGCTTCGAAGGGTAGCTGAATTAGCTGGTATGGTCGATAGGTGCGATTTTTATGAACAAATGTCAGTAGAGACGAATGACAAAAATTTAAAGCGACCGGACATGGTTGTGCATTTACCGAATGGTCGCAACGTAGTTGTAGACGCCAAAACTCCGTTAAATGCCTATCTAGACTCGATAGAAGCCTTATCTGATCAAGAAAGAGATAAGGCCCTTAATGACCATGCTGCTCAAGTGAAGGCTCGAGTCTTGGAGCTGGCCGGGAAAGGATATAGAGATCTATTTGAGACTACCCCAGAATTTGTCGTTCTTTTTCTGCCCGGAGAGCCTTTTCTTGGTGCCGCGCTTAGAAAAAGCCCTGATTTGTTGGAAAAGGCATTTCAGGCTGGAGTGGTAATAGCAACCCCGTCAACTCTAATTGCTCTTTTGCATGCAATCTCACGTGGCTGGAACGAACAACAGCTTGCACAAAATGCTCGTGAAATTGCCACGAAGTCGGAGGAACTGTTCACAAGAATGATAACTTGGGTAAAACATTATGAGACGATGGGTTCAAACTTGGATAAGGTAGTCAAATCATATAATAGTAGCATCGGGTCTCTCGAAAGCCGAGTATTCCCCTCTGCACGAGCTATACAACAATATTTGGGTAAAAGGGGGGCGGAACTAGATGAAATGAAATCAGTTGAAACTTCGGTAAGGCGTTTCAATGATACTACTTCAGAATAAGACGATTGGTTTTGATCTGCTGCAGAGATATATTATCGTCGCCAAAGCTGAACAACTAGGATTTGACTTGCATATTTGGTACTGTCACACATAATTAGTTTGATTGGATTAAATACAGAGATTTATAGACAGGTCGGGTATATAGCCATGCCATTGCAACTTTAACAATACTAACGCATGCGTTAAATTTAATTTAAGAGAACACGGAGGAGAAATGGCTTTTTTCAATGTAAACACTAGAGAAGCTAAAGAGATAGTAACTGGTGCTCAGATCAGGACTTTTTGGGGAGAACAAACCTTGCTTTCCTTGGTGGATATCGAGCCTGGTGTAGAGGTTGGTCTGCATACTCATCCGAACGAACAATCTGGAATTATACTTAACGGTGAATTGGAAATGGGTATCGGAAAAGAAGTAAAGATGTTGAGCGAAGGCGATGTCTATATTATTCCTGCAGGCGTCGAGCATTACGCAAAATCTTATTCCACCAGAGCACAAGTTTTGGATATATTCACGCCTGTGCGAGAGGATTATAAATACTGAGGAGTAAGTTTTAGGAGAATTTATATGACGGAACCTAGTTTTAACTACCAACGTATCATGGCGATCGTCGCCCATCCAGATGATGTGGATTTTTTGATGGCAGGCTCCGCTGCCAAATGGAGTTCGGAAGGACGTGAGATCAATTATGTGCTCTGTACAAGTGGAGATACTGGCACTGGAGATCCCGATATGAACCCAGAAAAATTGGCATCAATTAGAGAACGGGAACAACGGGCGGCGGCGGATGTTGTCGGGGTTAAGGAAGTGATATTCTTGAGGTATCGTGATAATACGCTTGAGAATACAATATCCCTTAGGAAGGATATTGTACGGCAGATAAGGAGATTAAAACCTGAGGTCGTGGTTTGCGGTAATCCAGTCTATTATTTCACTCCTTGGGGCCTGAATCATCCCGATCATAGAGCATCAGCTGCTGCGGCATTAGAAGCTGTTTTTCCTTCTGCTCGTGATTATCATTCCTTTCCTGACCTAATTAGGGAGGGATTTGGACCACATAATGTCCAAGAGGTTTTAGTAGAGGCATATTGTGATGACGAAGATTTTGCGGTTGATATTTCAGCAACCTTCGAATTGAAATTAGCTGCACTGAAGATGCATGAGAGCCAAATGGGGACAGACATTGTCAGGTTGAGGCAATTTGAAGAACAGCTTAGGGAAGGATATGGCAGGATTGGTATAAAGACAGGAGTTAAATATGCAGAGCCTTTTAGACGAATATTTATTTTCTAAATATTGTCGAGATAATTATCAATATAACCCATAGAAGGAATGTCTCTTGGGCGAATGACTTGTCCTATTATAGGATGCGTACAAGTATAGGTTCGTCAAATAGGAAAGGGTTTAGTAGTAGGCTGGGATTTAGAAATCCTCGCAGGCTGTACATATGTAATCGTGAGTGTGATCGATTGCAATGCTTGCTGGAACATTGCGTTTTCGACCACACTTAATACAAATGACAGGCTCTAACGGAGTATCCTGTTTGCGTGACGGACTGTGGCCCGCACCCCTGAAACCAACATATTCTGTATTGGCTTCCTTTTTTAATAGGAACCGTTCTCGATCTTTTCGCTTGCTCAACTAGGTTGATCCATTAGGTGATAATCGACCTATTTCAGGGAAACCTTAGCGCCTGCTTCCTCTAGCTTCTTCTTTATTTCCTCGCCTTCTTCTTTTGCTACGCCCTCCTTGATTTCCTTGGGGGCGCTCTCCACCAGTTCTTTTGCTTCTCTCAATCCCAGGCTTGTGAATTCACGGACGGCTTTGATAACAGCAATTTTATTTGGCCCAACTTCGTCTAAATTAACGGTGAAGTCAGTTTGTTCTTCTGTTGCCTCCCCGGATCCTTCTCCTGATGTTGCAGAAGGTGCTGCCGCAACCGCGACTGGGGCGGCCGAAACGCCAAATTCATCTTCGAGAGATTTGACGAGCTCCGACAATTCTATTACCGACATGCTTTTTACTGCTTCTAAAATTTCTTCTTTTGTCATTATTCCTCCGAATAAATAATTGCAGACTTTTTAGTTAAGATTGAGTGGGTTGGGAGTCAAGTTGGTTTAATCTTTGCGATAGTACATTTGCCAGACCATTTAGAGGTCCATTTAAGACGGTAACCACCTTTATGATAGGAGATTGAAGCTGTCCAAGGAGTTTCGCTATCAACTGGTCTTTCGGTGGCAAATTTGCCATCATATTGACCTGTGCTGAGTCTAGGATATCCTGTCCCATCAGGGCACCTTTGATTGCTAGCACAGATTGGCTATTCTTTATGCATTCAGCTACGGCCTTTGCCACGATGACGGGATCGTCATATCCAATGGCAAGGACAGTAGGCCCTTGAATTATGTCTCGCATCTGAGGCTTCTCTACAGTATCACTCGATATGTAGGCTAGTGTATTTTTCACCATTCGGTATTCAACGTGGTGTTTCGCCATAATGCTACGGAGTTGTGTCATAGTATTTCCGTCTATACCAGTCGGATCAGTAGCTATAGCTATGCTACAATTGCTCAGCTTGTCATTCAGTTCCTGGACTTGTTTTATCTTTCGTTCTGTTGGCATATTTTCTCCTTAAGCAGAAATTCCCCGCACTAGAGGTGTGGGGAACGACTTCAAGTTGATACCAACAGTCGAACCGTTACAGCCTCGACGGGATATTTAACTCCACGGGAGCCCCGTTGTCTTAAGCGGTAGAGAGGTTAGTCTATCTTTATTGATGTTAGTTCGTTCACGTCCAGGGGTATACTTGGTCCCATCGTGCTGGTCAGGTACGCTGCTCTAATGAACATGCCCTTAACCCCGGTGGGTTTTGATTTTACCACAGCGTTCATAAGAGAAGCTACATTGTCTGTCAAATGCTCTGAGCTAAAACTTTTCTTTCCTACAGGGCAGTGTATTAGTGACGTTCGATCGGTTTTATATTCGACTCTACCTTTTTTAGCATCGTTGATTGCCTTAGGTAGGTCTTGTTGTTGGACCATTGTTCCGGTTCGTGGGTTTGGCATCAAGCCCTTGCGTCCCAGCACACGACCCAATTTGCCTATCTTGCTCATCATATCTGGGACGGCTAGTCCAACTTCAAAGTCTGTCCATCCGTCTTCGATTTGTTTCATAACGTCTGAGTCGGCAATATAGTCAGCACCGGCGTCACGGGCTATGGTGGCGGCTTCTCCGTCGGCAAAAACTAAGACACGGATTTGTTTTCCGAGGCCATGAGGTAGCTGAGCTACTCCACGAACCATTTGATCTGCGTGTCGAGTATCTACATTAGTCCTTAGATGTAGTTCTACGGTCTCGTCAAACTTGGCCGTGGAAACACCTTTAAGTGTGTCGACAGCCTCCTTAAGTTCGTAAGTTTTCTCGTACGATATAGTTTTTTGAGCGTCTTGATATTGTTTTCCGCGCTTCTTCACTGGTTACTCCTCTACTTGTATGCCCATGCTTCTGGCTGTGCCTTCAATTATCTTTATTGCACCCGAAACATCTCTGGCGTTTAGGTCGTCCATTTTGCTTTTCGCTATAGTTTCCAAATCCGATCGTTTGATGGTACCTACCTTTCCTTGTGAAGCTGAAGATGATCCCTTTTCCACGCCGGCAGCTTTTCGAAGAAGATCCGAGGCGGGGGGAGTTTTCGTAACGAATGCGAATGATCGATCTTCGTAGACCGTGAGATGAACGGGAACTACTGTTCCTGCTTGCTTGGCCGTGCGAGCGTTATATTCTTTGACAAATCCCATAATATTCACTCCGTGTTGTCCCAATGCTGGGCCCACTGGAGGTGCTGGGGAGGCACTTCCAGCTTGTAATTGAAGCTTGATTATAGCCCTTATTTTTTTGGCCATTAGATAACTCCTATACCTTCTCAACTTGAAGGAAGTCGAGTTCAACTGGCGTCTCTCTACCGAAAAATGTGACCAGAACCCTAATCCTTGCTTTGTCTAAGTCAACTTCACTAACTGATCCCATGAAATCTGTGAATGGTCCTTCTTTTATTCTGACCATATCTCCTGTTTTTAGTCCGACAGCCATCTTTGGGGCTCCTGATTCTATCTGGGATAAAATCGCTTCGACCTCTTTGGGTTCCAAAGCTATCGGTTGCGGTCGTTTGTCTTGCTCGTCCTCAGTTGAGACGAATCCAGTAACCCCAGGTGTGTTTCGGACGGCGTACCAACTTTCATCGTCCATTTTCATCTGTACTAGTATATAGCCAGGAAAAACCTTTTTACGCTCAGATTTTCGTTTCCCATCTTTGAAGGCGATCTCTTCTTCTGTGGGAATAATCACCTGGTAGATCCTATCTTGCATGTCAAGGCTCTGAATTCTTAACTCCAAGTTCTTTTTTACACGCTCTTCTTGTCCAGAATAGGTATGAACTATGTACCAACGGAGGTCCTGATTTTGTTCTGTGACGATGTCTACCATAACTTATTACTCTTAACTTTAAGTATGCTTTGCTAGGATTATCTTTAGGGCAAGACTATATATTTAGTGAAAGTTCGGGAATACGAAAAATCCAGAAACCCCAAGATTCCCCCCACAATGGATGCTATTACTAGAACTACCCAAGTCAACCTAATAACCTCATCCCGTGTTGGCCAGACAGATTTTCGAAGTTCTGATATTACTTCGTTGATAAACTTGCCTGGTTTGAACCCACGCATCTGGTCCTGTCCAGGTCGGCGAATTACGGTTGAGGAAGATCGTTCTGCCAACTATCGAACCTCTCTATGGATCTTGGATCCACGACATCGTGAGCAGAATTTTCGAAGCTCCAATCGGTCGGGATCATTTCGCCGGTTTTTCGAGGATGTGTAGTTCCTCTCTCTACAGTCTGTGCACTGTAGAGTAATTACCATCCTGACGTCACCTTTTTTCTTGGCCATAAACTATTCCACAATTTTCGTTACGACACCAGCGCCGACCGTTCTACCACCTTCCCGAATGGCGAAGTGGATTCCTTCTTCGAGAGCAATGGGGAACATCAGGTTGATGTCCATTGTCGTGTTATCTCCCGGCATGACCATTTCAACGCCTTCTTCCAGCTTTATTTCGCCGGTTATATCACTTGTGCGAATGTAGAATTGAGGTCTATAGCCAGTGAAAAATGGAGTGTGTCTTCCGCCTTCATCTTTACTCAGTACGTAGACTTCTGCTTTAATCTTATCGTGAGGTTTTATTGTGCCAGGCTTGGCTAAGATTTCACCGCGGGCGATATCTTCTCGGTTGACACCACGTAGGAGCACTCCTACTGCGTCTCCAGCTTCTGATTCATCCAGCAGTTTATGGAACATTTCAAGCCCTGTAGCGACAGATTTTCGAACACTACCTGCTCCTACAATTTCAACTTCGTCGCCGACTTTGATAGTACCTCTTTCCACCCTCCCAGTGACAACTGTGCCTCTGCCTTTAATACCGAATACGTCTTCAACAGGCATTAGAAACGGTTGATCTACCGCACGCTCAGGCTGAGGGACATAATCTTCCATTGCCTTGACCAGATCGAAGATTCCTTTGGAGTATTCCCCATCTGAGTTTCCAGCTTCAACTTCCTCCAATGCTTTGAGTGCACTTACCCTTACAATTGGAGTATCGTCTCCAGGAAAACCATATTGGGTCAACAATTCTCGTACTTCTAGCTCTACGAGTTCCAGTAATTCTTCATCGTCCATTGCATCTACTTTGTTCAAGGCTACGACGATCCTAGGGACTTCCACTTGGCTAGCTAAAAGAATGTGCTCTCTAGTTTGAGGCATCGGGCCGTCTGGTGCGCTAACAACCAAAATGGCTCCATCCATTTGAGCAGCCCCAGTGATCATATTTTTTATATAGTCAGCGTGCCCTGGACAGTCGACGTGGGCGTAATGTCGAGCTTCTGTCTCGTACTCGATGTGTGAGATATTAATTGTTACACCTCGAGCACGCTCTTCGGGCGCGTTGTCAATGTTCTCGAATGAGGTCCCTGTTGTGCCAGTGCCCTGGTTTGACAAGACCATTGATATAGCGGATGTAAGTGTAGTTTTTCCGTGGTCTACATGACCTATAGTTCCGACATTAAGATGAGGTTTTCCTCTCTCGTAGCGTTGCTTTGCCATTTAAGGCCTTCCTCCTAAACAATACTTTGTGGTGATGGAGCCCACAGACGGATTTGAACCGTCGACCTCACCCTTACCAAGGGTGTGCTCTACCTCCTGAGCTATGTGGGCGTAGGTATTAGCTTACGCCTTCTATCTTTCCTACTGGTGGAGGGGGCAGGATTCGAACCTGCGAAGCCCTTTCGAGCGCCAGATTTACAGTCTGGTGGTTTAAACCACTCACCCACCCCTCCTGGTTGGGCTTAAGCTTAGCATAGGGCTATATACCAGCCAAGACATGTAAGGGCTTTCTAGCTTGTCCCAGCGTGTCGGCGGGAAAGCCCCAGAGGGGATTCGAACCCGCTAACCTGCCGATTACAAGTCGGCTGCGCTACCATTGCGCCACTGGGGCTCGCATTGGCCCAGAAAGATAAAAGCGACGGCTATAGCCGCCACCCTGACATGTTATTGTAGGGAAGCGGTTAAGCTAAGTCAAGAAAAACATTATATAGTTAAGCTATGTTTTCTAGTAAATTATGATCTTTATAGGTCAAGGAAATTGTTTATGTCTAGAGTTTCAATTCTAATTAAATAGCCCTATTCTAATAGCTGCGGATATATTCGGAGCGAATATGGGTTTCAGCCCCTGGATTTTATTGTGCTGAGCTCCCATGGGTAAAATGCACGATGTAAATCCGAGGCGAGATGCTTCTTGTAGGCGGCGATTTAGCTGGGACACTGGTCTTAGTTCTCCACTTAAGCCCACTTCTCCAAGAGGCACGAGGTCTCGTTTTATGGGCATGTCTTTTAAACATGACGCGATTGCCAAAGCCAGGGCCAAATCACATCCAGGGTCGGAGATTTTTAACCCTCCCGCTACATTAACTGTTACATCTCTATTGCCTAAATTCAGGTGTGATCGTTGGGTCAAAACGGTAGAAATCATTACCAAGCGACTGAGATCTATTCCATTGGCTGTTCGGCGGGGCGAAGGTCCGTAGGCAGGGGATGTAAGTGCTTGAATTTCTACCATGAGGGGACGACTTCCACCTATTGTTGGGACTACCGAGGAACCCACTGCGTCGTGGTTTCTATTGGCTAACAGAGTATGAGACGGGTCAGCGATTTCTTTTAGCCCATCCGGTTCCATAGAAAAAATTGCTACTTCGTTAGTCGACCCAAAACGATTTTTCTGACTGTGTACAATCCTGTTGGAACTCAATGATTCGCCTTCGAGGTAAAGAACCGCATCGACCATATGTTCAAGAACGCGAGGCCCGGCTATGGTTCCGTCTTTGGTAACATGTCCGGATAGGACTAGAGGTGCGTTTCTGTATTTAGCCCATTCAAGTAATGTTAGGACAGACGATCGAACTTGAGGTATGGAGCCGGGCGCAAGACCCACATCAGATGAGGAAAGGGTCTGTACAGAATCGATTATAACTAATGAAGGAAGAGTGGCTTCCAAATGATCGATTATTTCTTCCACATTAGTTTCTGATAAAAGGAAGACATTTTCACCGGATATCTCCAAACGATTTGATCGCAGTTTTATTTGATGATTGGATTCTTCTCCTGAAATGTATGTTACCGTCCTTTTGGTAAGTGAAACTTGATGCGCGATCTGAAGGAGAAGAGTTGACTTGCCTATGCCAGGCTCTCCTGCTATCAAAACCAAAGAACCCGGGACAAGTCCGCCGCCGAGGACTCGATCCAGTTCTGCGAACCCCGAACTCATTCTTTCTCCGCTATCGAAGGAAATTGAAACGAGTTCTTTGAGGCCGGACGATTCTTTGTTAACCCATCCTTTTCTATTAGAAGAAGGTCTCGAAGGGGCTTCTACTAGAGGTTGATTAGATTGACACGAACTACAAAAACCCATCCATTTGGGGCTCTCATAGCCACAATCAGAACAGAAGAAACCGTTGGGTCCGAAGGGTTTTCTAGTCAATCTTGAGCTCCTTGAGACTGCCTAGATTATATCAGATCCTTCATTTCCACTGATTGTTTGTTTTTGGGTTTACTAGGAGGAGTCACAAAAGCAATTAGGCAAGCTGCAAGGATATAAATAACGAAAAGACTCCACCAAACGGGTGTATAACTATTGGTTGCTTGATAAACATATCCAGTTAGCGGAGCCCCTACTCCAGCGGAGATAAGTGAGGCGGGTAAAACTACACCCCGAATAGACCCGGCGAAAGTCCGGCCAAAATAATCGACCCAAATGAATGACATCACCATCATGTGGATTCCGACGGATAAGCCCCATAGAATAGTTGAGGAAAACAGGAAGAAATTATTGCCTGCCACAATCATTAAATTGGTTGCAAAAAAGAATCCTATGCAAGAGCTAATCGCAATGTTTCTCGATGGAAACCTGTCCAGTAAGAATCCTGCAGTGAAAATCGAAAGAGCTGCCAAGGCCGCATCAGCTGCCATGGCGTAGGATACTATTTGAGGCTTGAATCCCTGCTCTATCCAGTATGGGACTCTATGAACTTCACTCAATCCAGATGCTAGGCCCAAAAGGAAAAAGAACCCAATTAGTTGCCAGAACGTTTTGGTTTGTATAGCGGCGGAGACGGTCCATGGGAATTCTAGTGTTTGAGAAGGTAATTTTTTAGATTTTACTAAGCTGGATGATATGCCGTCAGGTTGTAAACCTATGTCTTCAGGTTGACGGCGCAGAAAAATTAATGATAGGGGGAATGAAATAGTTATACTGCAAAATGCTAGTATGATCCAGGCAGATCTCCACCCCAGATTGTCGATTAGGAGTTGACTTAGAGGCAGAAAGACTATGCCTCCTATTCCAAGTCCGGCTGTGACCCAGGCTAATGCTTTCCCGCGATTTATTATGAACCATTTAGCGGTTGGAACTGAGCTCATCATAGCACCTGGAGCTGTCAATCCGGTGAGGCCAATTAAACCAAAAAGAGCAAGTAGGTGCCAAGGCTTGCTAATATAGGCCAACGCCAACATTGCTAAAAAGACTATTATTGTAGCAATTGGAATTAACAATCTGGGACCATAGTTGTCGAGTAATTTTCCGATGGCAATACTGGAAATCCCGCCGGTCACGAGGCGTATTGTTTGGGCCCAACCAAACAAACTACGTGATGCCCCCAGGGTTATCCCCATCGGGATAACAAATAATCCGAAATTAAATGTTCCGGTAGCCATTGTGGAAAAGTTAACGGCAAATAGAGTGCCAACTATAATCCATCCGTAAAAAAAGGGTATGTTAAAAGAAGGAATGTTGTATCGGTCCATCTATGGATTGGAATTATCGTTTTAGGAATAAGGAAAGGGTATTCATTAACCCGTTGGTGCCACTTCCACGGGATTCTTGGTCGTGGCAACGATCTCGCCATCTTCGATTTTAATTACAGCGGTATCCCCAGAATTTAACCGTCCGCCAAGAAGTTCTTCGGATAGTTTGTCCTCAATAACATTTTGGATCAGTCTTCGTAAGGGGCGAGCGCCAAAATTGGGATCGAAGCCTTTTTCACCTAAATATTCCTTGGCTTCTTTAGTTACTTCGAGCTCAATATGTTTTTCCTTGAGTTGTGTAGCGACTTGTTCTAGCAGGAGATCTACTATGGATAGTATTTGACCTCTGTTCAGCTGATGGAATACCACATTGGAATCTATCCGATTGAGGAATTCGGGACGGAAGAAACGCTTGACTTCGTCTAGCACCTTATCCCGCATTCTTTGGTAGGCCTGCTCGTCTGTTTTGGCATCTTCAGATTTCAGAGTAAATCCAAGCGCAGTTTCGCGCTTAATTAAATCTGATCCTAAGTTACTTGTCATGATGATGACGGTATTTCGGAAATCGATCTTTCTGCCTCTCGAATCTGCTAGGTGTCCGTCATCAAATATCTGCAATAGAATGTTAAAAACTTCCGGATTCGCTTTTTCTATCTCGTCCAGCAGAATACATGAGTAAGATTTGCGCCTGACGGCTTCTGTAAGTTGTCCTCCCTCTTCATATCCTACGTATCCAGGAGGAGCCCCGATTAATCTGGCTACTGTGTGGCGTTCCATAAATTCCGACATATCGAGCCTGACCATAGAATCTTCGCTGCCGAACATAAACTCAGAAAGGGCTCTGACGAGTTCAGTTTTACCGACACCCGTTGGGCCCAGGAATAAAAATACGCCGACAGGTCTCCTCGGATCTTTTAATCCCGCCCGAGCCCTTCTCACTGCTTTTGAAATGTTTGTAATGGCTTCGTCTTGTCCTATAATTCTCTTGTGTAGCTCCTCTTCCATTTGCAGAAGGCGTTGGGTTTCTTCGACAGCAAGCTTGGTTACGGGGATTCCAGTCCAAAGGCTAATAACCTCGGAAACGTCTTCGTCAGAGACAATTGGTTGCTCTCTAGATTTTTCATCCTCCCATTTATCTCGCTGTCCCTGTAGTTTTTCCTCGAGGCGAGTTTCCCGGTCGCGAAGTTCAGCGGCGTATTCATATTGGCGCTCGCGAATGGCATCATCTTTCTCTTTTCTCACGCTTTCGAGTACACGCATAGTTTCGTAAAGGGATAAGGGGGTACTACTATTGCGCAGACGGACCCTAGATGATGCCTCATCCATAACATCTATAGCCTTATCAGGAAGGAATCTGTCTGGAATGAATCGGGCTGCCATACTTGCTGCCGTATGAAGGGCCTCATCGCTGATCCTTACTCGGTGGTGTTCTTCGTACCGAGCTCGTATGCCTTCTAAAATGCGAATCGTCTCTTGAACATCAGGTTCTCCTACCATTACAGGCTGAAATCTACGCTCTAAGGCGGGATCCCGCTCCACATATTTTCGATAGTCGTCCATAGTGGTAGCGCCTATGGTTTGGAGTTCTCCTCTAGATAGAGACGGCTTTAGTATGTTGGCTGCATCTACTGCACCTTCGGCCGCTCCCGCCCCTACTATCGTGTGCATTTCATCGATGAACAATATGCAGTTGTTGGAACCACGAATTTCTTCTATAACTTTTTTTAACCGTTCCTCAAATTCCCCTCGGTATTTCGTTCCTGCAACTAGGGCGCCCATATCTAACGTAAGGAGACGTTTTCCCTGGAGGGTTTCTGGAACTTCTCCAGAAACAATCTTGTGTGCTAAGGCCTCTACAATTGCGGTCTTGCCTACACCGGGCTCCCCTATTAGGACAGGGTTGTTCTTGGTACGCCTACTAATGATCTGGATTACCCTTTCGATCTCTTTGTCTCTTCCTATAACTGGATCAAGCTTATTTGATCTTGCTGCAGCAGTAAGATCTATGCCTAGTTGGTCGAGCGTGGGAGTTCGATTAGTTGATTTGGACCCCTGATTACTTGTTGGAGAGGTTTGGGTTAACACTCTGTGTGTTTCTGATCGTACGCTTTCCAAAGTTACCCCGAGGCTTTCGAGAACACCCGAGGCGACACCTTCGCCTTCTCTCAGAAGACCGACTAGTAAATGTTCAGTTCCGATATAAGAATGGTTCATTCTGCGAGCTTCATCTACTGCAAGTTCGATTACTTTCTTTGCCCGAGGAGTGAGACCAATTTCGCCTTCAACGGGATTTTCTCCGCGTCCGATAATAAATTCCACAGCGGCCCGGACTTTATTGAGGTCAATTCCGAGGTTAATTAGCACACGGGCAACCACCCCTTCAGTCTCCCTAACAAGGCCGAGAAGGATATGTTCTGTGCCTATATAGTTGTGATTGAAGCGTTGAGCTTCCTCTTGGGCAAGAGTTAAGACCCTTCGTGCCCGCTCCGAAAATTTTTCAAATCTGCTACTAGACATAGCCGTGCCCCTCAGGATTTTTAGGCTCCAGATGCCCCTGACTGTCGAGGCCCTATCCGCACGATGCGGTTACGGCCTTCCATTACTTCCCGCCGGTTTCTGTCTGCGGGGATTAGTGAACCATTATATTATTGACCTGTCTGAGGTGTAAAGTAATTTTGGTGACATCATTGGGAACCTTGTTAATGTCTCCATGTATTGTGAGCGCTGGGACTCTAAGTAAGTTATGGGACCAGTTAACAAGATTGTTAAAAGTGCATCAATGAAAAAACCCTGGCAGTGGCTTATTTTCCCACCCCGTTGCCAAGGCAGTATCGTCAGCGCTGGGGCGTTTCACTTCCGTGTTCGGAATGGTAACGGGTGGGACCACCCCGCTCTAACCACCAGGGAATTGTTTCGGTGGAAATTATGAAGCAGTAATGGATTCTGTGCAATAGGGGAGGACCACGAATTTTCCTAGTATCGATGAAGTGGGACTGGATAAGAGGTTTCTAAGTATCAATCCGTCTGGTGCATGGTGTTTAGTGAGTGCTAGTGGGATTGACACCCAACCCAAATTGATCCGTCAGCGAAAACCTCTTTTTTCCATATAGGAACGGTTTCTTTAATTTGATCTACGATAAATTTGCAGGCTTCAAAACTTTCTCGTCGATGTTTAGAACCGACAACGACTACTAAGCTAGTCTCCTCTATTTCCAATTTCCCAAATCGATGAGCAATTGCAATATCGACATCGCCCCATTTATCAATGGCTGCGCGTTTTATTTTTTCCAGTTCCTTTAGAGCCATGGGTTCATAAGCCTCGTATTCCAAAAACAGAACCTCTTTGTCGCCGTTCAATCGACGTGTGTTACCAAGGAATGTGATTACTGCTCCGTTGCGATCGCGGGTAACTTCTGAGGTAAGAGACCCAGGCTTAAGTGGTTCCTGTGTAAGCAGTATCATAAGGTCGTCCCCCCACTAACTGGAGGGATTAGAGCTACACAATCTCCGGAAGACAACCGTTGGTCTTTTGATGCATATTCTTCATTAACGGCTACTAAAATTTCTATCTCAACGGGAGCCAGATTTGGATGTCGTGACCTTACCGCCATTAGGATGTCGGATACCGATGAGTCATCTTCCAAATCAAAGACCTCGTAACGGAGACCCGTTCGCTCTCTGTAGAGTGCGTAATATTGTACAGTCAATTTCACAGAAGTGTCTCCTGCACTCCAGTCTTAACCAGACAAATCACATTTCCACGTCCATGTTTGAGTTAAAGAAATGCAGTTTTCTTGTCTGGCGGAGGGAGTGGGATTCGAACCCACGGTCCCGATTGCTCGAGACAGCGGTTTTCAAGACCGCCCCGTTCGTCCACTCCGGCATCCCTCCGAACCTTCTATTTCAGTTTATATCATACTTAAAAGTGACTCCAATCGGCAATCAAAGGGCATATAGAACCTACGGAATTTTGGTTTGACAGCTACAGGGCCCGATGTTAAAATTTTGTCCTGCGATGGTTAGTCCCCGCTTGATTTTCTACCCTGTTGTTTTGCGCTATTTCGTACATTTCCTTTAAGGAGTCTTTGCATGGGAACTGAGGCTGGAGAGATCCACAGAGGTCTAAAGGGAGTCTATTTTGACACCAGCGATGCCAGTTTTATCGATGGCTCTGTCGGAAAGTTGTTATACCGTGGTTATAACATACATGACTTGGCAGAACTGTCTACCTTTGAGGAAGTGACGTATCTTCTTCTATACGGGAAACTACCTACAGCAGTAGAATTATCCGATCTTGATTCTAGGCTACGGGCTAATAGAGGGCTCCCTAAGGAAATCGTAGACATAATACGTCTGATCAAGGATTGTCATCCTATGGACGTCTTGAGAACAGGAATTTCTGCATTGTCTGCCTTTGATCCTGACGTGGAAGACAAGTCTATAGAGGCCACTCGAGAGAAGGGTATCAGATTAACCTCCCAAGCCGTGTCTATTGTGACGGCTCATCACAGAATTCGGCAAGATCTTGAGCCTGTAACGCCTAATCCTGCTCTAAACCATGCGGGTAATTTCTTATACATGCTTACAGGCCAAAAACCGATGGATCAAGAAACAAATCTCATGGACGTAGATTTTATCATTCATGCTGAACATGGGTCTAACGCCTCGGCCTTTGCGGCTAGGGTTACGGCTTCTACAATGTCCGACCTTCATTCTGCTGTAGTTACTGGGATAGGTACTCTTAAAGGGCCTCTCCATGGTGGAGCAGCTGAATCCGTTATGAAAATGTCTCAAGATATTGGTGACCCCAGTAATGCAGCGAATTATGCTAAGACGACTATAGAAAATGGGCAACGAATCATGGGATTCGGACACAGAGTCTATCGTGCTGAGGACCCAAGAGCGAGACATTTAAGAGAGAGGGCAAGGGTATTAGGAGAACAAAAGGGTGAGCCGCATTGGTTCCAAATTCTAACGTCATTGCAGGAAGTCATGAAGCCCTACCAAAATAAGGGAATATATGTCAACGTGGACTTCTTTGCCGGGGCTGTGTATCACCTGTTAGGAATTCCTGAAGATTTGTTTATACCCATATTTGCTCTGGGGCGGATTCCTGGATGGACGCTGCAATGTATGGAACAGTATGAAAACAACGTATTAATACGACCTTTAACACAGTATACCGGCGAGATGGATTTAGAATACATACCAATTGAGAAGAGAACATAGTGTGCTTGGGCAACTTTAAACAGGTGTGTCCTATGGTGTTGTGTGATGTTGGGTAGTGTGGTTTGAGTCTGTACGGCTCGGTTGAGGATGTTATACGCGAAAGTATCCAGGAACAAGGCCAAATTACTTTTGCTGAGTTCATGGAGAAGGCTCTTTATTCTCCAGGGATAGGTTATTATACCAAACGAAGCCCGGTAGGCTCATCAGGTGATTATTACACATCTCCCAGTACTCATCCGATTTTTGGGGCGTTAATTTCTGTACAGCTTTTCCAGATGTGGCAGATTATGGGCGAACCTAAACCATTTACTATAGTCGAAGTTGGGTCCGGGAATGGTTTGTTAAAGCGAGACGTCACCAAATATCTACAGCACCTTTCCAAGGCGTTCTACAATAATTTGGAGTATGTTTCCATTGATAGAAGTGAACAGAGTAAGACAAGAATAAACACCGATCGAAAAAGAAGTTCATATTCCGATATAGTAGAATTCGAAGGACGAGAAATAGAAGGATGTGTTCTGTCAAACGAATTGATTGATTCGTTCCCGGTCCATAGGGTGCGGATGAAGGAAGGAATTCTCCAGGAAATATACGTTACACTTAAGAATGGGATGTTTGTGGAAAAGGCGGGGCCTCTTTCAACTCAAGAATTAAGAGCTTACTTTGATCTACTTGGTGTTGAATTACCCGAAGGTCATGTTTCGGAAGTAAACCTTAACATTTGCAGATGGAGCAAGGATGTATCACGAATACTGAAACGAGGATTTATAGTTACTGTTGATTACGGTGGAGTAACGGGAGATCTCTACTCAAAAAGTAAAAACCAAGGGACATTGACATGTTTTTATCGTCATGCCCAAACTAATAATCCCTACCTGCATATCGGCAACCAAGACATCACATCTCAGGTAAACTATACAACTCTGACCCAGTGTGGGTTAGCAGAAGGATTTGTTAATAAAGAATATCTTTCGCAACGGGAGTTTTTGACGAATTTAGGATTTCCGCATTTTCTAAAACGATTGCAGTTAATGGATACTAATGGGCATATAAAGTTGTCAAACAGATTATCCATGTTGGACTTGGTGAGTTCAGAGGGATTCGGGGAATTCAAGGTATTAATTCAAGGTAAGAATGTTTCGAATGAAGAACTATGGTGTCATAAAATGGGGTGTGAAGAGATGGCAATCCTCGGAGAGCTTCCAATGCCGATGATGACAGAATCACATATGCCTTTACTCTATGGTAGATATCCGCATCTGAAATGGGAAATCTCGGATAGATGGATGTGAAACTGTGGGCGTTATATTACACGGAACATCGAGTATTCATATGGTAATATATTGTTATGGCTAGACTATCTGGGTCGCGTAGAACATAGGCGAGCCGTAGTAATAAAACCAGTGTGTGCCACCATCCTGTGTGTGGGCCGCATGCTTTTCTGAGTGACATGCCAAGGTCGCACGAGAGTTTCTATAGTTTCTATTAGCTGAAAGCATGTTTGATCATTAAGTTCTCTGACCAACTTGTGTACCTGTAATACGGTAGGTAGAAAACTAAGGAAAATACCACCAGGTATAAGTGACTGCGCGGCGTTAGATACAACGTTCCATGGCTCTGGTACGTCGAGAACTAATCTATCAATATTAGTTTCGTCTAAGGCCTCGTAAATATCGCCATATTTTATTGTTAGATTATCCGTTTGTTGAAGGAATGGAGCTATATTAGTCAGAGCCTTAGTGGCTTGGCCCTTTCTCAATTCATAAGACGTGACGCATCCGTAGGTGCCGGCAGATCTCAACAGACCCAAGGTCAAGGCTCCTGATCCGAAGCCAGCTTCCACTACCTTAGCCCCGGGGAAAATGTCGGCAAGCATGATAATCAACCCAATATCTTTTGGATAAATTACTTGTGTTTCTCGCTTCATATTCAGGACGTAGTCGCTTAGGGTAGGTTTTAACATGAGAAGGATATTTCCCTTGGTAGTTTGGCACCATTCCCCTTGTCCACGCCCCAAAATGTTGTTGTGTTCTACATAGCCTAAATGACAGTGAAACTCAGCTCCAATCTTGAGAGTCGTCATGTAACGGCGACCTTTGCGATCTATCATCATCAATAGATCACCCTCTTTGAATACATCGTGTTGTGAACTGTTTTTTATGCTTTGTTTTGGCATACGGGTTAGTCAGGTAAGCGATTGGTTAAAGAGTTGCCAGGAATTCCAGTATACAACTTGGATCTGGAATAGAGCCTGGAGGGTATTCTTTGGCGAATCTCACCATACCATTTTTGTCTACTATGACGACTGCCCTCAAAGGAGCTCCGGTAGCGATATTTAATATACCGTATGATTCTGTCATTTCTCCTTGTGGGTAAAAATCTGCCAGTAATGGATATTTGATACCTCCCAATGCGTTCGACCATGCACGGTGCGAGTGTTGACTGTCAGTACTGATTCCCAGAACCTGGGAAGAAATCTTTTCAAAATCACCAATAATTCGGTTAAATGAAGAGACTTGGTTAGTTCACCCGCCTGTAAAATCAAAGACGTGCCAAGAAAGTATTACGTTTTTTTGTCCTCTGTATTGGCTTAGAGTTATATTGCGGCCATTTTGATCCGTCAGATTAAAATCTGGGGCTAAGCTGCCCGTTTCTATAATCATCAGTCAAGCTCCTTAAGTTATGTATAATGTTTTCTAATCCTACACCGAACAACCTATGCAGCGGAAGAATGGTGCATTTTTGGGATAATTCATCGTTAGAGTGGCAATCAAATGAGGAGACCGGTCATTTCTTGTATATCTCGGGGGGGAGGCCTTCTAAGTAATTAGTGTCTTGTGATCCGTCTTTGCACGGGAAAAAGACTAAGGTGGTTGTGGTGCCTGGTCCAATTCCCTTGAATCCATGAGGCTTTCCTTTAGGTATAACCATAGTCTGATTGGCCGCTACAATTTGTGTCTTTTCCTCAATTGTTCCTTCTAAACAGCCTTCTATGACTGTTATTAATTCATCGACTCCATGGGTATGCAATGGTGCACCTGCGTTGGGTTCAATCTTACTGTAATGCAAAGTGCAGTCTACAGGATTATTGGCATTTTCGAATCCGGTCACGGACCATACCCTGTAGCGGGGTCTCCAAGGCAATTCCGGGGCGAATTTATGATCAACTATCGTCAGATCAAGACTCCTCTGAACGTGACCAACGAAGATCTGGTTGCCGGGCAGCTCTGGCTTCGTCCAATCTTCTAATAGGCGTATTGTGAGGGGCGTCATGTACTAGATCTGGTTGGGATTGGGCTTCATGGTCAATTGTTTTCATTGTTTCAATGAATAAATCCAGGGTCTCTTTACTTTCAGTTTCTGTGGGTTCTACTAGTAGAGCTTCGTCAACAGTTAGAGGAAAATACATCGTAGGTGCATGGAAACCGTAGTCCAATAATCGTTTTGATATGGAAAGCCCATTCACGCCTTTGTCCTTATGCTTGGTTGCAGAAAACACGGCTTCGTGCATGCAATTCCTGTCGAACGGAAGGTTATAATAATCTTTTAGATGTTCCTTAATATAGTTTGCATTTAAAACGGCATTTTGGCTGATTTGTTTTAGGCCGTAGTCTCCAAGGGATCTTATATAGACATATGCCCTTACCAGAACACCGAAGTTTCCATGGAAGGCCGCCAGCTTCCCAATAGATTTGTCCGGGCTTTTTAGATAGTAGCTGTTTTCATCAGATGATTGCTGGACATCTATAACAGGAGTAGGTAAGTATGGCTCTAACATAGATTTGACTGCCACTGGTCCTGCTCCTGGTCCGCCACCTCCGTGAGGCGTACTGAAAGTCTTGTGGAGATTTAGGTGCATAACATCAAATCCCAACTCACCTATTTTCACCTGGCCTAGAAGTGCATTCATATTAGCTCCGTCCGCATAAACAAGGCCTCCAGCATGGTGAATGATGTTACAAATCTCCACAATGTTCTGATCGAATAAGCCTAGAGTACTTGGGAGGGTAATCATAATTCCTGCAAGGTCGTTTGTTGCTTCTTTCCTCAGCGCTTCGAGATCGGTGTTGCCAGAATCGTCGGTTGGAACTGATACTACGTTAAATCCGGCCATTTTTGCGGATGCAGGGTTAGTTCCATGGGCACTATCTGGGATCAGCATCTTCAGTCGCTGAGGTTGTCCATTGTCTATCAAATATCGTCTCATCATGAGGACACCAGCAAGTTCTCCCTGAGCGCCCGCTAGGGGAGCCAAGCTTACACCAGACATCCCTGTGATTTCTCTTAAATATCCTTGAAGCCTGTAAAGGATTGTTAATGCACCCTGTACTTCTTCAATTGGTTGATTTGGATGGATTCCACCATAACTCGGAGCGAAGGCAATTTCGTCATTAATTTTAGGGTTGTACTTCATAGTACAACTTCCTAGTGGGTAAAAGTTTGTGTCTATAGAAAAATTTAGCCGACTTAAGTTCGTAAAATAGCGCACAATTTCGGGTTCAGATAATTCCGGAAATTCTAAATTGTCGCGGAGCAACTCTGGCCCAGGCAGTTTTTGTTTGGGTACATCCAGGTCAGGTAGGATCGAACCTATCCTACCGGGTACACTGCGATCCATGAGCAATTTCCTTTGGAATTCGTTTATGTTGTTCATGAACCAAACTCCGAAAGCGTTTCCACTAATGCGGTGATTTGGGGCGCGGTATTCATCTCGGTCACGGCGATAAGCATGCAGTTAGGTATTGAGGAGCTGATGTCCAAACCTCCAATTATTCCCTTAGTGAGAAGGTGCCTGTTAATTTCGGATGGGCTTATTGGGCATTTCACCACGAATTCGTTGAAAAAATCTCCGTGAACTGGGAGTGAAAACCCAGGAATCGTTTCAATAAGAGATGCAGCATAGTGGGCCTTGTGGTAACTCAACTCGGATAATTGACGGAATCCGGTTTTTCCTAGAGCGGCCATAGTGATGGTTGCTGCCAGGGCTAGTAAGGCTTGGCTGGTGCATATGTTGCTTGTGGCCCTTTCCCTCCGGATGTGTTGCTCTCGCGTTTGGAGGGTTAGAACATAGCCTGTTTTGCCATCACTATCGTTGGTACGGCCAACAATTCTCCCAGGCATTTGGCGAATAAATTTTTTTCTGGTGCAAAACAATCCGACATAGGGTCCACCATAGCTTATAGGTACACCTAGTCCTTGGCCTTCTCCAGTCACTATGTCTGCGCCAAATTCCCCTGGAGGCTTTAACATTCCCATAGCAACCGGGTCGGCCGATACTGTTAGAAGAGCCCCTACAGCTTCAGTTTGTCTCTTGTACAGAGACAGATCGTCTATATTGCCAAAAAAATTTGGATATTGAACTAGCAAGCAGGCTGCCGATACAGGTAGTGAAGGATTGCTAGAGGGCAAGCTGTGAACTTTGAGGTTTTGCGGTAATGCATAGGTTTCGATCACTTCGCGGTACACGGGACTAATGGTATCAAGCACGTAAATCTCATCGCGTTTGGTGACTCTACATGCCATTAATGCTGCTTCGGCGAAGCTGGTAGCACCGTCATACATACCGTCGTTTGCAACATCCATGCCCATTAAATTGGATACCAAGGACTGGAATTCGTATGCTACCTGCAACGTTCCCTGACTAGCTTCAGCTTGATATGGAGTATAAGATGTCAGGAATTCTCCCCGTGTCAGGATTGGTTTGACAATGCTGGGAGAAAAATGGTTATAGGCACCGGCTCCCAGAAAACAGGCATTTTGTTCGAGGTTGCTGTTTTGGGTGCCTAAGGTCATAAGTTCATGCTTTAGGTCTATTTCAGACATGGGGTGAGGAATATCTAAGGTAGGATGCCTATGTTTTTTAGGAATATCTGAAAACAAATCGTCTACTGAGCTAATGCCGATTGCGTCCAACATTTCCTGTTGTTGGGAAGGAGTGTTTGGCATGTAGTGTGATTGGAAAAAGGGAGTGTCAGGAATTGGCACTTTAATGGCCCTCGTTTTCAATCAGTTCATCGTATTCTTCTGATGTCAGGAGAGAATTGAATTCTGAAGAAGCGTCTGTAGGAGCCAATTTCACCAACCACCCAGATCCTGAAGGATCTTGGTTAACTAATTCCGGGCTATCAATTACAGCTTGGTTAACTTCGATTACCTCTCCCCCAATAGGAGAGAAGATATCGGATACTGCTTTTACTGATTCTACCTCACCCAACTTCGAAGACTGATCAAGATTAGATCCGACTTCGGGTAAATCCACATAGACGATATCACCAAGTTGTTCTTGCGCGAAATCGGTAATTCCTACTATTACTTCGTTACCGACGATTAGAGCCCATTCATGGTCTTTCGAGTATCTTCTGTCGCTAGGATTCATTCTTTCTTCTTCCTCGTATAAAAAGGTAAAGTCGTAACTACGGCATCGGTAAGTCGCCCTCTGATATCGATGTTTAAGTGTTGATCAACAGAAGCAAAATCTTGTGAATCATAGCCTAAGGCTATGTTCCTGTCAAGAGTGGGAGAATAGCCGCCACTCGTTATTTTCCCGACAGGGGTCTCGTTATTTTTTATAAGATGATCGTGGCGTGGAATACTTCTACCAACTGGTAGGAGTCCAACTAATTTCCGCTCAGTTCCCGTTTCATGTTGTTTTCGTAGTAATTCTACGCCCACGAAGTCCTTATCCAGTTTAACAAACCTTCCTAATCCCGCTTCGAGGGGGTTGGTGGTAAGATCTATGTCAGATCCATGTAATGGCAGTGCTGCTTCTAGGCGAAGTACGTCTCGAGCCCCGAGACCGCACGAACTCATTCCTTTGGCTGTGAGTTGGTCCCAGAGAGCTGGTCCCTTTTCTGCCTCTAATATAACTTCAAATCCGTCCTCGCCCGTATATCCGGTTCGTCCAAAAAAAACTTTGTAATCACTTATATTGCCTTCGCCACTACCAAAGAATTTCAAATTCGAGGGCGTTTCTGGACAGAGTTCGTCCATCACAGATGCTGCTTGGGGACCTTGCACAGCTATCATCACGGTTTTTGTCGTGACATCGTCTATCGTCAGATTTGGAAATTTCTCGTTTTGCCACCTATCTAGCCAATCTCTGATAGCTTGACGGTTTCCTGCGTTAGCGACAAGTAGATATCGATCTGTATCCAAGCGATAGGTAACTGTGTCATCTATAATACCGCCATTTTCGTTGCAAACGAGAGAATACCGGGCCCTACCTATTTTGAGGTTCCCAATTTTATTGGTTTGGATCCAGTCACAAAAAGGAGTTGCATCTGGTCCACTAAGGTAAATCCTTCCCATGTGAGAGACGTCAAAAAGCCCACCTGTAGTTCGTACTGCATTGGACTCCTCAAGTATGCTGGTGTACTGAACTGGCATTTCAAAGCCAGCAAAAGGCACCATTCGGGCTCCAAGCTTAATGTGAGTGTCGTATAGCGCTGTTCTATTAAGTGATGATGTCAATATTTTGTTCCTGGATGAGAATGGGAAGAATGGTATGGAGTTAATATTAACCTGTCAAGGTGCTAGTTTAATGTTCTGGATTCGTCTAAAGTGTTAACCATGATACGCAGACAATTTACGATAGATGAAGCTTCTGGTTATCTGGCATGGCTTGAAGAATGCTTCTCGATTATCGACCGTACGACTAATTCCCTCGAAAATGTACTGTTAACTATCGAGGAAATCAAAAGTAAAGGTAGGACTAACGGATACTCGGCAATCGACACAAAGATGAAAAAAGCGGAAGAAGATGAAAAAAGGTTACGATCGGATCTTGAAGAGACGATTAAGTCTATTAATGATGAAAATATTATCATCAGAGATATAAAATTGGGGCTTGTGGATTTCCCATCTGTACTAGATGGGGAAGAAGTCTTTCTCTGTTGGAAAAGAGGAGAACATTCCATCCAATTTTGGCACAAGACAGATCAAGGATTTGGCTCACGCAGGCCACTCTAAATGATTAGAAATGAAAACCTGACTGATCTAGTTAAATCATGCGCATACGATCTTGGATTTGATATTGTTCGGGTAACCTCGGCGAGTCCGTTTTTAGCGGCAAGGGATGTGGCTGAGAAAAGAATTGAACAAGGATTAATGGATGGATTGCCTTGGTATACGCAAAATAGAGTACGCCGAGGTGCAAATCCGAATGTGCTGTTGCCTGGAGCCAAGAGCATCATATCGGTAGGAATCAGTTATCTTTCAGAGTCGTTTAGGCAGCCCGATAATGGGAGCAAAATTGCTCGTTATGCCTGGGGCAAAGATTATCATAAGGTCATCAAAAATAAACTAAAGAGCTTGGCAAGAAATGTTGAAGAGCGCTTAGAACGTACTGTAAATGCTCGTTGGTATGTAGATGATGGTCCCATGTTAGATCGGGCAGTTGCACAAAGATCTGGTGTAGGATGGTTTGGTAAAAATACAAACATTCTTACTTCCTCGCACGGATCATGGGTTTTTTTAGGCCAATTGATAACAGATCTAGACCTAGAAACCGACAGTTCCCTAAAAAAGGATTGCGGAACTTGTACATTGTGTATTGAAGCCTGTCCCACTGATGCCATAGTTGCCCCGTATGTTCTCGATAATCAACGTTGTATTTCACATTTGACTATAGAGAATAGGGGTAGTATTCCGTTAACAATGAGGACACTCGTTGGAGAATGGGCCTTTGGGTGTGATATATGTCAGGAAGTTTGCCCTGTTAACCTGAAAGTTATGACAACAAACGAAGAGAGTTTCCAAGCCAATGTGCTTGAAGGCTTTGATTTGGAGAAACTTTTAGATATAGATGAAGAGGAATTCAGGACACTGTTTGCTGGCAGTTCAGTTAGAAGAGCCAAACTCACTGGGATAAAACGGAATCTTTGTGTGGTATTGGGCAATATTGGAGATACGAATTCGGTCCCAGTTCTCAATCGAGCACTTAGCGATAACGAAGCGATAGTAAGAAGCCATGCTGCATGGGCTTTAGGGCAGATAGGCGGATCCATTGCCTGGCAATCATTAGAGATTGCTGTTGAGATTGAACAAGATCAAGATGTAAAAGATGAAATTCTAACTGCATTAGCAATGCACACAATATGATCTGAAATGGATACCCATTCCCTTTCGTGCTGGCGGCAGTGATTTTTTCTAATTATAAGTGGGGTAAACCTAGAGCTCACTTAGGTAGAGATCGAGCATTTCGAGTGAAAGAACAGCGGACTGAGTCCTATTCTGGACTCTGTTTCCTGTGAATAAGTGTTTCGTGCAGTAGTCTTCGCCATTTTTGTGTGATAGAGCGATATAAAAGAGGCCGACTGGTTTGGATTTATTCCCTCCAGTCGGCCCTGCTATTCCTGTCTCTGCTAAGCCCAGATCAGAATCAAAAAGAGCTCTGACTCTGAAGGCCATTTCTAAGGCTATTTCGCTACTAACTGATCCATAGGTATTAAGTAAAGATTCAGGAATTCCGAGGGTGCTTATTTTAGCTTTTTGGGAATACGCGGAAATGCTACCGTAGAAAAATCGGGAGCTTCCAGGTTCTCGCGTGAGCAAGTAACTAATTAATCCGCAATTGGTTGCTTCTGCAATTGCTAGACTAAGGTTCAGGCTAAGAAGAGAATTCCGTATAGTGCTACATCGCTCTTCGAGCATAGCATGCATTATATCTTAATATATCTCCTTGCGACCCATAATGTCGCACCATATAATGCAGTTACCGCCATCATTAAGAAACTAGGAGTGCTATGGGAGACAGACTAAAAGGCAAGGTTGCTATTATTGTGGGTGGAGCTACTGGAATGGGTAGAGCCACGGCTGTACGATTCGTTCAGGAAGGGGCGATGGTAATGATCGCAGACCGTAATGTGCCTGAAATGGCAAAAACACTGGAACTTTCTCGTGTGTATGGTTCCGATGTGAATCAGGTAGAAGTTGATGTCTCTAAATGGAACCAAGTGGAAAACATGGTCGATGAGACCCTTAAGAAATATGGACGAGTAGATATCTTAGTAAATCTAGCCGCGGTACTTATGTTGACAGGCCCTCTTGTAGAAGTCGAAGAACGTCAATGGAATATGATTATGGATATTAACTTAAAAGGCAGTTTTTTTACTATGAAGGCAACGATTCCACATATGATCAAAACTGGAGGAGGATCGATAATCAATGTCGCTTCTTCTGCGGCGATCGATGCATTCACTCGATCGTTACCATATAACGTGAGTAAAGCTGGATTAAAACATTTGACCAATGTGGCTGCAGGCCAATATACAGGCCAGGGAATCAGAATTAACTGCGTTATTCCCGGGTCAGTTGATACACCGCAGGCTAGGGGAAGCACCCAAAGCTCTGAAAGCATAGAAGCTTCTATGTCGCGCCATCCTATGGGTAGAATAGGGAAACCAGAGGAATTAGCTAACGTCATGTTGTTCCTAGCATCTGATGAAGCCTCTTATATCTCTGGATCCACATATATAGCGGATGGGGGAGCTCAGAACGCTGGTCGAAGAAACTATTAGTGAGGGATGATATATGGATAAACTGATAGATATTGTTAACCGTGCCATAGAGGACTATGGATTCAGGCAGATAGCTCAATGGAGTCCGGGAGATATTGTTGCAATGTGGGATCTTACAACAGAGGAAGCAGGTGTACTGACCGGACCTATAAAATCGGCATTAGACAGTTTGCCGATTCCAGTAGAGCCCGAGGATTATAGTAGTGAAAAAGATCGTTTTAGAGAAATAATTGATGGAGCTTTAAACACATAATCAAATGCCTGGTAGATTAAAAAATAAAATCTGTTTGATCACCGGCGGTGCATCAGGTATTGGGCGAGCCACGACCTTTAGATTCTTGGAAGAAGGCGCGACAGTCGTGGTAGTCGATAGGAATAGAGGAGCGATTAAGGAAACTTTAGACGTTGCTAGAAATATTAGCACTCAAGTTGAAGCGATTGAAGCGGATATATCTAAGTTAGATCAGGTAAAAAACATGATCTGTTCAATCGTAGATAGATTTGGCAGGTTAGATGTTCTCGTAAATGGAGCTGGGGTATTGGTATTAACTGATGAGGCAGAACACGTTGAAGAAAGAGAATGGGACCTCATCATGAATACTAATTTAAAGGGGCTTTTTTTCTGTTGTAAATATGCGTTGTCTGAAATGTCTAGAAATGGTAGTGGCTCTATAGTAAATATAGCTTCAATCACAGGAATTCAGGGATATTCGCGTTCTGTGCCTTACTCTATTAGTAAGGCCGCTGTTATTCATCTGACATTTGTTCTTGCCAGTCAGTATACGCCTAAGGGCATCAGGGTGAACGCTGTTGCACCAGGTTCCATCGATACACCCCAGGCTCGTGGTAGTAGTCAAAGTGAGGATGCCTTGGATATTGTGGTCCAACATCATCCAATGAAACGTATTGGTAGAGCAGATGAGATGGCAAATGTGATTCTGTTTCTGGCGTCTGAGGAGGCCTCCTTTATCAGCGGGGAAACGATTCTTGCCGATGGCGGATCATCGGCAAGAGGAAGACCGATTTAGCCTAAACATGCTTTTACAGCATCGGAGAGTGACCCAAGCCGTTTAGCATTCGATTCTGGGTCTCTGACTCCATTGGTTAGAATGGCAACGCCTAGCTTGTGATTAATGTCCATCCATCCTACGCAACTACCTAAACCGCCATGTCCAACTGAGTGATCAAATCTGCCTTCTCCCAAAGGTGCTCCCATAGTGGGATCGTCTATGGCCCAACCTAGGCCTAATTTCACCCACCTTGGGTAATTAGCTGCCTTATCCAAGCCTTCTACTTGTTGAACGGCAGCACCTTTGATGACTCCAGGCCTCATGATGTCGACCCCATCTAAAGAACCTCCCATTGATAACATCCCATAAAATCTAGCTAGATCACGGGCTGTAGAAATTCCGTTAGACGCTGGGATGACAGCTTGGTGCGCTTCGGAAGTATTGAAAAAATCCAGTTTGTGAGGATCTGAAAAGCCTTCCATTCCATAAACCGTAGCGACCCTACCCTCTTTCCCTGGGGGTAGGCCGATGTGAAAATCGTGAATTTCAATGGGGTTAAAGACCTCATCTTGCAGAAATTGACCAATGGTACGCCCATCTATTCGTTTTACTATCTCCCCGACTACAAATCCCATGTTCCAAGAATGGTAGGCGATGGTTTCGCCAGGTTTATAGAGTAGTTTGGCTTGCTCCATTGCCTTAGTTACATTGTCCCAATTGAGAACGCTTGTGTGGTTCAGACTATCGGGTGTTTGGGGGAATCCAGCGGTATGCGTAAGAATATGCCGAAAATTTATCATTTCCTTGCCATTTTCGCCAAATTCAGGCCAGTATTCTCGGACGAAGTGTCCTAGTTCTAGTTGTCCACGCTCCCACAATATATGCCACGCGAACGCAGAGATAGCTTTGGTACATGAGAATGTCACAAACATTGTATCGGAATTAACAGGAGTCTTTGTTGAGATATTCGAAATGCCTCCAGAAATATCCAGCACTAACTTTCCTCTATGATAAACAGCCATTGATGCTCCAGGGTGTAAGCCTGAATCGATCTGTTCTTGAAACAATGAACTTAATTCAGCTAGTTTGCTTTTGGATAAGGTTGAGGGTCTGTTTTCCTGTGACATAGGATTCTCCTACATTGGAATGGCTTCTCTACAACACACTCAATATAACTTTTGAAAATACATTAGGTCAATTTTTGTGATCTGTTTTTACGTAATCTAGTCCAAATGAGTACTTTGACGATGTCGCAAGATTGATTTATTCGTTTATTGTTTCATTGCACGAAAGCCATTTGAACAAATACGAAGAGCCAGATGTTTATCTGCCGTAAACTTGACAAGATTTAAAGAGAATCTTACTTTGTGATATGAGGGAATGAGATATCTGAAATGTTTAGTCGTAAAGAAATACAAAGTTTGTTTTCAGATCTACGCGAGCAGTGGTATAAACATCCCGATTGGGAAGAGTTAAACCGACAGGCCTACTTAGGTATAGCTAAGCTAGAGAGCGGTAAATCGATAGACCTCTTAGATCAGAGAGTCAGAGATGTAATTGGGAAATACCAGTCTTAATCAGACCTGAGTTCGTGGGATTGCCAATGGTATACATGGTCATCGCATAAATAGATGAAGTGTACAGTGTGTGAAAATTACCTCAAGGCTGGCATTGTATTCCGTTATCATAACTTGGCGATATTGCGATAGTCCTTCTCGTCTGCATGATAAGCTATACGAACAAGTTTCTGGGTTCATTGGAACAGGGCAGAGGTGTTTATCCCCATCTTGTTTATCCCAAAAGCCAACCGTCACCATGGGGTTGAAAAGAGTTTCTGCCGTGTTCCGGAGATCTGACAGGATTTGACTAGCCCGAAACACTTCGGTTTCGTCTATATTGATTGTTACAATCCACATGATTCCCCGGATTGCCCTAGCCCGTGTAATCTACATAGACGGTAGTGATTTCACTGAAGAAGTTGATAGCCTCTGTTCCTTGTTCTCGTGTTCCAACACCAGATGATTTGGTTCCACCGAACGGGAGATGGACTTCGCCGCCAAGGGTAGGGCCGTTGATATGCAACATTCCAGTCTGTATTTGATTAACATAACTAAAGGCTTTGGCAAGGTCTTTAGTATAAATCGAGGATGAAAGACCGAATTGAGAGTTATTGCAAATTGCTATAGCTTCGGTAAAATCCTTGACTTTAAAACAAGTAAGAACCGGACCGAATATCTCTTCTTGTGCTATGGACATGTTTTCTGTCACACCAGTGAATATTGTTGGTTCAACGTAATATCCTTGGTCAAACTCAGGTCCGTTAATCCTATTACCACCGTATGCCAATGTGGCGCCCTCGTTTTTTCCTAGTTCGATATACCGGAGAATTTGGTCTAACTGTTCTTGGCTGGATGCAGGACCAATATCAATGTCTGGCAATAGGCCATATCCGATCCTTAGCTCCCTGGTTTTTTCTATCACGGCATATATAAAGTCGTCGTAGATTTCCTCTTCTAGTATTAACCTGCTAGTCGCTGTACACCGTTGTCCGGTCGATCCGAATGCTCCGGAAACGACGGCTGTAACGGCCTTTTTTATATCGGCATCGGAGAGCACTATGACCGCATTCTTCCCGCCCATTTCGCATTGAACTTTCTTAAGTTTGCTCGCGCCGATTGAATACAGTCTCGATCCAGTATCCGTGGAGCCGGTGAATGAAATCCCGTTCACCATTGGATGGGTAACAAGAGTGTCCCCAATTGCCGATCCAGATCCTGTAATAATATTCAAAACACCAGGAGGTAATCCAGCTTCCTCAAATAGATTTACGAGGTTTATACCACTTAACGGCGTAGAGGTTGCTGGTTTAAAAACTATGGTATTTCCACAGATTAGAGCTGGTGCGATTTTCCAGGAAGGTATAGCCAAAGGGAAATTCCAAGGAGTGATAATAGAGACTACACCGATGGGTCGGCGGGTAGTGTACGCTAGAGTGTTAGGTAATTCTGATGGCGTAGTCTGACCAAACATTCGACGTCCCTCACCGGCGGCATATTCGATGATATTCATGGATCTTTTTACTTCGCCTAATGCGTCGGTTAGGCTTTTCCCTTCCTCTTGAGTAATAGTTTTCGCGAATTCGGCCTGCCTGTTACGAAGGAGTTCAAAAGCCCGATAAATGATTGTTCCTCGTTGAGGTGCTGGAGTTTCTGCCCATCCAGGGAGAGCTTCATGTGCAGATTCTATAGCATTTATTGCGTCGATGGTTTCGGAGCTTTGCGCTGTTCCGAGAATTACGTTTTTAAATGCAGGATTTTTTACGGTATAGGAATTGCCATATTCGGAGTCAAGCCAACGTCCGCCTATGAAATTCTGGAATCTTTTTATTTGAGAATCAGCCATGATACCCTCCACTCAATTAGCGTTAGGTTATCACTCGGTAAAAGAGGGGGCAACAATATATTATTGGTGCCCCCTCTTTGATTTTTAATAGGTAGTTTTTGAGTTAGGCTGTTTCCCCATGTTCGGAAAGGTCTAAGCCGATCTCTTCCTCTTCACTGGTTACACGAAGACCCACAGTTGTCTTCAAAGCGAGAAGGATGATGGTGGTTATACCAAATGACCACGCTCCTACTGCTCCTATCGCGCCCAATTGGCGTACAAGGAACTCGCCTCGGCTCAGATCCGTGATCTCTGCAAGACTCATGAATCCTACTCCGCCGAGCAGGGCGACAGCAATTAAGCCGATTATCCCGCCCATTCCATGGACTGCGAAAACGTCTAGAGAATCATCTAGTTGAATTTTGTTTTTAATGTAAACCGCAGAATAGCAGAGGGCTCCAGCAGCCAATCCTATAAGTATGGCTGGCATGGGTCCAACAAAGCCTGCAGCTGGTGTGATTGTAGCAAGCCCTGCTATAGCTCCAGTGGCTGCTCCTACTACCGATGGCTTCCCTTTTAAGAACCAGTCAATCAAGACCCATGTAAACGTTGCTACAGCGGCGGATATGTGTGTTACAACGAATGCTGAAACCGCTGTTCCGCTTGCTGATAGTGCACTTCCACCATTAAATCCAAACCATCCGAACCAAAGAAGTCCGGCTCCGAGTACTATGTAAGAAATGTTATGAGGCTCCATAGATTCTTTGCCAAGACCCATACGTTTCCCGAATACCAATGCGGCCGAGATTGCTGCTACGCCAGAAGTCAGATGGACAACAGCTCCACCGGCGAAATCTTTGGCACCCCAATCTGCTAGCCAGCCGCCGACGCCCCACATCCAGTGAGCTGCGGGTGCGTAAACAAGGGTAGACCAAAGTATTATGAATAATACGAAAGCTTTAAACTTGATTCTTTCCGCGAATGCTCCAGCTATGAGGGCAGGTGTTATGATTGCGAATTTGGCTTGAAATATCATAAAAGCCTGATGGGGAATTGTGTCGGCATAGGGACCGGTTTCAGTAGCGGATACGCCTTGAAGCCCGAACCATTCAAGACTACCGATAATACCTTCCCAACTTGGTCCAAAGGCTAAGCTATAACCCCATAGAACCCAAACGATTCCAATAATTGCTAGAGCTATAAAGCTGTGCATAATGGTAGCTAGGACGTTTTTGTTGCGGACAAGACCGCCATAAAAAAACGCAAGCCCTGGGAGCATAATGAACACGAATGCAGACGATGTCAGCACCCATGATATGTCGCCATTATTCATGGAGTATCCTCCTTATTCTTATATTGTCGCCTATAGAAAACCGGGATTTTAAAGGCATTCTAATATACGATTACCGAAATAATAAGATGGGGAGGAAGCGAATTCAATTGTATCAACCATCGCTTTAGGTCAAATTCATTTGTTGTTAATGAAAAATCAACGAGGGAACCGACAATTTCAAGTAAATCGAGTTTTTTTGGGGATGAGATTTGTTAAATCTATTACGTCACATTGACAATAACAAAGGAATATATCACCCTTCAAAGGAATGAGAAGATCGCAAATGGAATAGATAAATCCCAGCTTACTAAGAATTAGCGACGTATATTAAAACTATTGAAAAGGGGATGCTATTGTGACGGAACGATTGTATTACAAGGATAGTTACCTCAGAGAATTTGATGGCAGAATTGAAGAAATCTGCGAAAATGGAGTAATTATTAACCGGACTAGTTTCTATCCTGGGGGAGGGGGACAGCCTTCTGATAGAGGATATATAGAATCAAATGGAATACGGTTTCCGGTAAGTAATGTGTCGGCAAAAAATGGGAAAATCGTTCACGAGATTATCGGATTTAGTTCACCTGTAGGCGAATATGTTACTGGGTCTATAGATTGGGAAAGGAGATATCAATTGATGCGGACCCACACAGCCCTTCATATACTCTGTGGTGTAATTTGGAGAGAATTTCAGGCGCATGTAACAGGCAGTAATATGAAACCAATGGAAGGAAGAATAGATTTTGAGCTGGAGTCGATCTCATCTGATGTAGTCCAAAATTTAGAAAGCCTTATAAACACCGAGATCAAAGCCTCTAGGCCTATAAATGCGAGGTTTGTAACACGAGAAGAAGCTTTCAAAAAACCCGAACTAGTGCGAACCAAAATAAATCTGCTGCCCGAAGGGATCAGTGAAGTAAGAATCGTAGAAATCGAGGGATTGGATGTCCAGGCCGATGGAGGTACGCATGTATCCAATACCAACGAGGTTGGGCCACTCAAGATAGTTGGTCATGAGAGTAAAGGCAAAATAAATAAGAGGCTACGAATTAGCCTTGCCGAACTAGCCTAGAGCTTTATGGTTAGGTATCTTTTAATCGAATCCAGAGATCCGTTCGAGTATGCTGATATAGATTACATGTATCAGGTAGCTGAACAGCTGATTGACAAAGGGAATGAAGTGACCTTGTTCCTGATTCAAAATGGAGTATTTGTGGCGAGGCGGACTAGCAAGAATAATCCCATGGATATTTTACTATCTAGACAAGGTAAGATCAGAATCATGGCTGATGAATTTTCTCTTAGAGAAAGAGGGATTGAAATGCAACACCTTGTAGATGGAGTGCAAATATCAGGCATGGATTTTCTTGTCGACATGTTGGTAGATTCCAAATTTAAGGTCTTGTGGCACTAGGAGTCCTATATGGCAGTTCTTACAATCGCTTTGATGAATGCACCCTACGAATCCGAAACCACCACCACGGTTTTAAGAATTGCCGATGCAGCAATTAGGAAAGGGCACAAAATCAACATTTTTGCTTACGAAGGGGCTGTAAATATGACTATCAGAGATCAGTCCCCCCATGCAAATCCGGTTAAAGGGACCGATGCATTAGAAGAGGAGCATCCCAGTACTGCAAGATTCATTACAGGTCTATTAGCAACCGGAGCCATAGATTGGATTAACTGTGGAATGTGTGCAGATGAGCGTGGCGCGATAAATTGGATTGATGGTGTGAGGAGAGGATCTCCAGCAGACTTATTCAAATGGTTTGAAGAGAGTGATAATACTTTGATTATAGGATTAAAATAGGAATAGAAAAGATGCCTACCAAGATATTGTCTGTTGTGGAACGAGCCTACCATGGCACTCTTGAAGAGCAGGATGACACCATACTCTGGCTGTCTCATATGCTCAAGAATTCGGGAGCATGCATTTCGGTATTACTGAGAGCTAACGCAGTTAACTATTTAGTCCGTGGTCAGGATGCTAGTGGTTTGGTAATAGGAGGAATTCCATTGAGTCATCCCCCTAAATTAGACGCGGATGTGCAAAGAATGATAGGTGCAGGTATTAGTGTATATGCTGTTTACGAGGATCTTGAAGATCATGGGATTGGTATGGGTGAGATAATAGACGGAGTCGCGTTAGTTAGTAGGAGTGAATTAGGGAATCTTTTTGATCAACATGATCGGATCTGGCATTGGTAAGTTCAATATAAAGAGGGAAGTGATCCCTTTTTCTCAGACGTTCATGTAATTATTATTGTATGGCTATAAGATTTCCATCTTCTGTCCTAACAAGAAGTTTTTCAGACCCGTAGGTTATAGGTAGGATTATTGGTGATCCTAAGTCTAGATTCCATATCTCATTGCCCGAATCACGATCTAGTGCATAAATAATCCCATCTTTCGTTCCGAAATAAACCATATTTTCGAGGACCAGCGGTGTGGTAGTAATTTGGCCAGTGGCTTGAAAAGTCCAGATATTCTTGGATGGGTCTATGGGGTCTCTGGCTAATAATCTCCCCATGGAATCTCCAATGTACAGACCATCGTGTGTTACAGCTGGAGGCGAACTAAAGAAGGAATTCTCATCTGCGCTATACCACCACTTGAATCCTTGCTGGCTTGGAGGAGGGGGTACCGGCCATCTGTGCGCATACAATATGTACCAGGTTCTCACGAATTGCCATCTGGCGGGTATTTCCCGCATTTCTGCGTCGATTGCCAAGAGGCGATTTCCAGATAGGCTATAGACTAGGCTGTTCTCTATAACCGGGAAATGACTAGCAGAAAGTGAGCGGCTACGATACTTCATTTTTGTTTGTCCGGTACGATGATTAACGGAATGAATTGATCCATCTTGACTAGTAAAATATAGGACTCCTTCGTGAAATGACGGAGAAGCGTATATTCCTCCTGCATCTCCGACGTCATACGACCATAATTCTTCTCCGGTTGTAGCATCTAACGCGTACATTAAGTTTGCATGTGTGCCGAAGAAAACGAATCCGTTCACTATGATTGGGGAGCTTGTAATGGGGCCATTAGCTTTAAATTTCCATTCTAGGTGACCTGATTTACGATCAAGGGCCCGCATGAAAGCATCGGTTGACCCTACGAATACCAAATCTCCAGCCACAGAAGGCGAACTGTTAACAAATCCGTTTGTTTTGTGCTCCCATATGGTATCTCCAGAGGTCGCATTGATGGCAAGAATCCTCCAGTCCCTATGGCCTATGTACAGGATATTATCAACGATAGTAGGTCTAGAGACTCCGTCTAATGACCCAGATCCTAATGACCACATTGTTTGTCCTATAGGCTGTGATGTGATATTTGTAATAGCATTGGTCCGCTTTAAATTGGATCCGACTACAGCCCCTGGTTGATTTTCTGGGTCAGCGGATAGTTGTGTGGTGGGCGAACTAAGAATTAGGGTAATTGGATTGGGAATCACCTTGTAGTTGTGAAGGAAGTAAGCGCAAGAGAGTACGATAATAAGAGTAATTGCAAGCCATTTATTTTGGGTCATGAAAATCAACCCGCTTCTTCCGAATAATTTCATTTCCGTTCGTTTGCCGCGTTCTTGGGCCCACTTAGGAATCGCCTTTGGTATTAGACGAGAGCAACTCTGGCACTTAAAACCCGTTCTTTGATCGGTTGCTCCGCAATACGGGCAATTTTTATCTGATATCATCATTTTGGAACCAGCAGTCTCCTAAAGGCGAAATGTAGAAAGATTTTAGCGATATTACTCGGACGATATGCCTGGAAATAGGTTTTCCAACCAACGACTGAGGTCGGTTAGTATATCATGGTTGATTTCATGGGCTATAGGATATTCCTTGTAAGTAGGACAAAACCCGACATTTTCCAGGCGTACTTTGGCAGACCGAGCAGATTCTATTGGTATAACAGTGTCTAAAGTCCCGTGTGCTATAAAAATGGGTTGATCGGTTTGAACAGGAGTCGCATTGGCTGGGACCGTTTCATCATCTAATAAACCTCCTAATGCTATCAAACCCGCGAAGTATCCAGGACGGGGGATTCCAATACCATAAGTCATCATAGCTCCCTGTGAGAAACCACCTAGTACAATTTGATTTTTGGGAGTGTCAAGGGCAGAGGTTAATTCCAAGATAAAGGACAAAAGAATATCTTGGGAATGTAAGTATTCGTCCTTGGATAGGGGGGTACCTAACGAAGCCCAGGCAAACCCTCGCCTACCCAGCCCCAGATCTACGGATACAGGAGCATTGGGGCAAGCATAAATGTATTTTTGGTCATCGATATGGGGTGCTATTGCCGCTAAATCGTGCATATTAGAACCAAAGCCATGAAGTAAAATTACTACCGGATAGGGTTTTGTAGCGTCATAGTTATCTGGATAAATGACCAAATGTTTTAATGTCGGACCATCTATGCGGGTTGATTTCAAGTTTATGTACCTGCCATATGTTTCTGAAAACTGGCGTTGTTATCGATGGCATATATTAACATGAGAAGTTATGGTTATATTGCGATAGAGAAGTTTTTTGAAAGTTTAGTCGTAAACTTATGGAAAATGTATTGTATGGACAGCTTGCCTTAAGGTATTTTATTGAGTGATTTTGATTCTTGGCGACCAAGAACGTATTAGGCAAATAAGTATTGAATCTAAAAGCGCTGTTAACCGATTCTAACGACGGACAGTACGCACGGACCATCCTGCCAGTTGCATGTCTAGCCGCTTTCCTTATATCTCTCGATATAAGTTTTGTGGTTTTAGCATTGCCGTCCATACAAAGTGAATTTGGGGTAAGCCTGGAAGATAGCAGCTGGGTGATAAATGCCTGGCCATTTACATTTGCTGCAATAGTTATCATAGGTGGCAAGGTTGGCGATATATATGGTCGTAGGAAAGCACTCATGGTCGGGTATTTTGTTTTTGCTGTCGGATCATTGGTTGCCACCATCGCCATTAACGTTCAATTCTTACAGATAGGTAGGATTATACAAGGATTGGGGGCTGCCCTTATTGTTCCGGGATCCCTATCAATATTAGCAGAAACATTTAAGGGCAAGAATCAAGGATTAGCTATAGGTCTTTGGGGAAGTATTGGAGCTCTGGGTTTAGTGTTAGGCCCAATTATAAGTGGGACTGTAGTAGCTCTTTTCGGCTGGAGATTTGTCTTTGCAATTAACCTACCGTTAGCGATTATTGCAGGCTTGCTTTCTAAAGATCTTCCTGTTGGCACAATGTATCCACCTAAAAGCTGGAAAATTGATTTTTGGGGTATCGGCCTAAGCGTCAGTTGTATTTTGCTGATAGTTCTAGGCCTCATGGTCGGAGAATCTACTAGATGGACATCCCCTATTACCATATTGATTTTTGGAGTTGCAGTTGCCACGATACCCTTGTTCGTTATCACTCAATTAAATGGGAAGGATCCCTTGATCAACAAGGAATTTTTTACGAACAGAATTTTTTTGGTTGGAATCTTTGTTAGGTTCTCTGTGAGCTTTGCGTTTGTGGCAGTGATATTGATGAGTAATTTCTATATGCAACATTTCCTCGGGAAAAATGCTGCAGAATCTGGAATGTTATTTCTGCCAGTGGGGATTTGCGTGGTTGTGGCTACTCCATTTTGGGGATATGTGGGTGACCGATGGGGAAACAAAATGCCTATGGTGTTAGGGACGGCATTGACATGTATTTCAGCAGCTCTTTGGTTGAGGCTCAATGGTGGATCTGATTATTGGGATCTCTTGCCTAGCCTCGTGCTGGGCAGTATTGGAGGAGCTGCGGCATTTGTTACAACTACTACTGTATGCATTCATGCCCTCGGCGTTGAACGAGGAGGAGTGTCATCTGGGGTAATGAACATGTTGCAGAATGTATCCGCAGCTTTAGGTGTCGCAGCCGTATCTGCGATCTTTCTAGCTTCTTTAAGAAACAACATTCTTAGATTGGCTCCTGATGTAGATTATGTTCACGTTCAAGCATTTGGGCCTAGTCAAGCTGATCCAAATCAAATGGAGGCGTTTGCCAATGCCTTGAGTACTGGCGCCATGTTCGTCATGGTTATACTGCTGATTGGAGCTATCGTAGCTTTATTCCTACCGTCAAACGCTGTGATAGGAAATCCCCGTCGAACGTAATAAGGTCTACTGAAGCCTCGGATTTTAAACTTAACGATTGTTTAGTGTTTTGTTAAGAGTATCCTTTCCATACATCCGTAACCAAAAAAATTGGGTAAACGTTGGTGTAATTCTTGAAGTCCGCTTTTAATTTTTCCCCATGCGTTGCAATAACATTGTCGAAGTCAGATAGTGAAGTTAAAGTGATGAATGCTGCCACTATATAAGGCGCTGAGTCTTCGGCTTCTTCCCCCCGGATCCCATGGTCAATTTCCCACCTTATGACTGTATTACCGAAACATCGTTTTGCCAATGGTGTGTGAGTGTTTATGTAATAATCCCAGTCAAAAAATGCACCTTCGTCGTTAGGATATAAAACACTAAGTCTTATCATAGTAATGGCTCCGCATACGAATTTTATTGGTTTAACGGCGAGTATTAGTATAGATCTAACCTATACCTCGTTATAGGAGATTTAATTGACGAAAAGTACTGGCTGAGTCCATCAGATGGTGGGCATCATATCCCAACGTTCTTAATTCTTGAGCAAGGCTACTGAAACCATGAACTGTGTATATCTTTTTAGGATTAACAGCTTTAACATAGCCCAATAGATCTTCAAAGTCAGCGTGGTCACTATATGGGAGTGCCAAATTTGCTCCCACCCGACTTCTTGTAGAAGAATCAGCTGCCCATCCTGACATGGCTATGGTTTTTTTGTTGGGGATAACCTTCAAGGTTTCCTTGGATTTTCTGCCCGGAGGAATTATGAGGATTTCCCCAGAATTAATCGACCCATTGAATTGATTATAGGGTCTTGGGAACTTAATCCCGGATTCTTCGTATCGTCGTGTGACATCGTAAATGGCAGGGTCTAGCACGACATCTAAATCATTATTCAGTAAATGGTGTAGTATTTCTTGAGCCTTGCCGGTTTTATATGCGAGTATTACAGGTGTTATGTGACGATTTAGCCAGTGTTTTATGGTCTGTAAAAGTTGCCTTAGGATATCTTTTTGATCAGGAAACCGAAACATAGGGCTACCAAAGGTTGATTCTATGACTAAAATATCGCAAGGGACCGGCTGAATTGGCTTGCATGTTGGGTTATAGCGGGTCTTAATATCGCCTGTATACAAGATACTTTGGTTTGTAATCTTAGATTTTATTAATACTTGTGCAGACCCCAGGCAATGCCCTGCAGGATATAGTTTCAAGGAGTATCTTGTGGTATCAAATGGCTCTCCTAAATTCAGCAGGTGTGGTTTAGTGTTATGGAGACGGTCGCGCACTAGGTTAAATGTTTCAGGAGTCATCAGCGGGTTCAAATGAGGGGCAAAATGGTCTTGGTGCGCATGAGAAATATAACCATAGGAACGCTTTCTACGAGAATCTAACCATAAATCAAAATCTGGGAGATGTATGCCACGATCGAAAATTATGTTCACAACGTCACCAATTTGAGCATACAGGGAGAATCCAATGCAAGTAAGTCTTTATATAAACGGGCTAATCCATTAAATTTTTGAGAAAAGGTATGAAGGGGGTTTTCTTGAACGTTGCCTTGTGTCGAATTTATTTGCATCTTCCGATGGCTCAAAATCTCAAGGCTAAGAGAGCGCTTTCTCAAAGCATTATCAGGAGAATTAGAGATGGATTCCCGGTTTCAGTGTCCGAGGTAGATCATCAAGATTTATGGCAACGTCTAACATTGGGAATAGCTTGTGTGGGTAGTGAGGCTAAACCTACTAATGATGTCATACTCCGGGTAATAAAATTCATAGACAAATTCAGAGGTGATGCCGATCTTTTAGACTGGGATACAGAAATTATTAAAGGGATGTGAATCAATAGAATAAATGAGCCAAGTTTTTTAAATTGTTGCGATTGAATGTTTAATATGGTATCAGTAATTATGATTGGCAAACCGTTGTTTTCTTAGGGTTGTGACTTCCGTGACTATTTATCAGATAATTCGCTGATAGGATTAAATTGAAGAAAGGTGGATTTATGATGACCCGTGTAGGTGTATTAGGGTGTGGAGCTATTGGCACAGAAATGGCTATGATTATTGACCGTGGTGAGATTGACGGCGCCGAGTTAGTATCACTTTATGATCAGGATGAAAAAAAGCTGACTCACATCCAAGGGAAAATCTCTGATCGTGTTCAACAATTTTCAGATTTTCAGGAATTTCTTTCCACCGAAGGGATGGATCTGGTAATTGAATGCGCGGCACCAAAAGCCGTAAGGATGTTAGGGCCCGAGATTCTTGGGGCGAGATTGAGTTTGCTAATGTTAAGTTCAGGGGCTTTGGCAGACTCAGAGTTTTTTAAGAAGATTTCTAAAATTGCGGAAGAAAATGAATCCAAGTTGATTGTGCCATCTGGCGCACTTGGTGGAGTAGATGCAATTCGTGCTGTCAGACACTTATTGAAAGAAGTTGTTTTGACTAGCACTAAGCCACCGAGGGGACTTATTGGAGCTCCCGGGTTCCAAGAATGGGAAGCTGTAGATTTTGTCGAACCACGGATCATTTTTGAAGGCAATGCCTTGCAGGCTATTCAAGCATTTCCTGCCAATGTAAACGTTGGGGTTACGTTAAGTTTGGCCGGAATAGGTCCAGAGAAAACCAAAGTCAAGGTAGTGGCCGATCCTAAAGCACCTGGCAATGTACACGAAATTTTTGCTAGAGGTGATTTTGGAGTTTTTCGATTTCGATTGGAAAACAAGCCGCATATTACAAATCCACGAACAAGTTATCTGGCAATACTTTCTGCTATCGAGGCGTTGAAATCAATATGCGGAGTTGGTCCTAGAATTGGTACGTAAAAATAGGTTGTGGTGTAATTCCTTCGGTAGCCTACAAAATGAAAAATCTTTCAGGTCTTCGTACCGTGATAGACAACGGTTAAATTATTGATTGAACAGGTAATCTATATGTATATTCCTGTGACATTGTGGGTGGAAATTGAATAGATGCTATGCCAAAATTTGAAATAGCTCCTATGAACTTTAAGAGGTAAAATTGAAAACGGCTTTCATATATCACGAGTTGATGGCCGAACATGTGCTCCGTTCGGATCATCCTATGAAACCTATTCGAATAAAGAATACCTATGATCTGTTAGATGCCTATGGAGCCTTTGACCTTGACCATTATCTGGTGAGACCACGAGTAGCAACTGAGCAAGAATTACAAAGTTTTCATAGTTTCGAATATATCTCCGCTGTGGAATCCCTCAGTAAAGGCTCCCAGAGATTTGATCCAGGCAAGTATAATTTCAGTCTTACAGGAGATAATCCCTATTTTCAAGGGATGTATGAATCAGCGTTAATAAGTACAGGAGGCTCGATTATGGGAGCAGAGCTACTGTGTGAAGGTTCCGTTGACAGGGTATTCAACATAGGTGGTGGTCTTCATCATGCGGCGCCCGATAGGGCTTCCGGGTTTTGTGTGTTTAACGATCCAGTGATAGCAATAAACCACTTTTTAGATAAAGGAATGAGAGTAGCTTATATTGATATCGACTGCCATCATGGAGATGGAGTACAGAACGCCTACTATGACTCTGATCAGGTAATTACGATATCTATACATGAATCTGGTAAATACTTATTCCCGGGGACTGGATTTACCGACGAAATTGGCCTTGGCCCTGGCAAGGGGTATTCGGTAAACATTCCTCTATTTCCATTTACAGATGACGTAACTTATATCAGACTATTTAATGAGCTTGTTATCCCGATCGTGGAGGCTTTTGATCCCGATGTTATAACTACTCAGTTGGGTATAGATACGCATTACAAGGACCCAATAACTCATCTGCAACTCACATCCAAAGGATTCTCTTCGATAATTAAAAAATTAGCTGCTTTCGAAAGGCCGTGGCTGGCATTGGGAGGTGGAGGATATGATATTGATGCAGTTGCTCGATGTTGGACACTGGCTTATGGTGTCATGATAGATCGAGATTGGCCTAATGACATACCACTGGATTATGCAAGACAAAAGGGGTTCAGCCTATTGAGAGATGACCATATGCCCCACTTGGAACTGGACCTACATGAACAGGTAGTCAATCATGCCCTTAAAATATCTGGTGAGGTTAAATCTGCCATATTTCCCTACCACAGACTTTGAGTATGGCCTCACATGCCCGGGCCCGCGGGGCCCATATACTTACGAGGGGCTTTGGGAAGTCTGTTCAGATGGGGCGTCGGAGTACATTAAAAGATTGGCGGCACTGATAAGCCCTTGCTCTTTGCAATCTAGGTATGCCGAATATGTGGCTCTATCTACCAATTTTCCCTTCCATGACTCAGTTGCGGGATCTTGGTGACACTTTTCCTGTAGGGATAGGTAGTATTTAAATCGTTCCAGCAAATGGCGTTGCAGTGGATTGTAGTTAGAAAAGGGGGCTAGAGGGCGATCTCCATTGGGGAGTACTAACGGGAGGTTTTTGCCTGTTGGAATGATGTCCATTCTAGGGAATATCGACCTCCTATAAATTCTACCTGCAGCCAGTATAACAGAGAACCGAGCAAATTTCGTTAGTGTAGAATGCGAAATTCAGTTAGTTCACTTCCCGATATTCTCCCTCAACTGTGTCATCTCCCTCTTGTTGCGATTCTGGATCGGCATTCGAGGAGTCGTCAGGTGTTGTTTCTTGCGAATAAATTGCTTGGCCAATCTTCTGCAGTGATTCGTTAACAATGTTTATATTGCTTTGCATAGCGGCGATGTCATTGTTAGTTATAGATTCTTTCAGGGTTGATACATCGGATTCAACTTGTGATTTCAGATCTTCTGGAAGTTTGTCACCGTTCTCATTCACCATTTTTTCTACGCTATAAACGAGATTATCAGCCTGATTGCGAGTTTCCACTTCTAGTTTTTTTCGTTTGTCTTCTTCGGCGTACTCCGTGGCCTTTCCAACCATTTCGTCCACCTCTTCTTTGGAGAGCCCAGAGCTTGGCTGGATAACAATTTTTTGTTCCTTTCCAGTTCCCTTGTCTTTGGCAGAGACACTTAAAATGCCGTTGGCATCGATGTCAAATGTAACTTCCACTTGTGGTACTCCACGTGGGGCAGGGAGAATCCCATCAAGAATAAAACGGCCCGTTGACTTGTTATCGACTGCCATGGGGCGTTCACCTTGTACCACATGGATTTCTACACTTGTTTGACTATCAGCTGCTGTAGTGAACGTCTCACTTTTTGATGTAGGGATGGTGGTGTTTCTATCAATTAAGGAAGTTGCTACTCCTCCAAGAGTTTCCAGCCCCAAAGTGAGGGGAGTAACATCTAGAAGGAGGAGGTCCTGGACTTCACCTTGTAATACACCGGCTTGTATAGCAGCTCCCATAGCTACTGCTTCATCAGGATTAACGTTACGATTGGGTTCCCTTCCGAACAATTCCTGAACCTTTTCTTGGATTATTGGAGCTCTAGTCATGCCTCCAACTAAAATTACTTCGTCAATGTCCGTAGATTTCAATCCAGCGTCTGTAATCGCCTGAAGACATGGTTCGGTTGTTCTCTTAACGAGATCCTCTATTAATACTTGGAGCTGAGCTCTTGTGAGAGTCATCAGCAAATGTTTAGGGCCACTGGTGTCCGCGGTTATAAATGGGAGATTTATCTCCGTCTGTAGAACACTTGATAATTCAACTTTAGCTTTTTCTGAAGCCTCTCTAAGTCGTTGAAGCGCCATTCGATCCTTACTAAGATCTATTCCGCTGTCTTTTTTGAATTCCTTTATCAGCCAATTCATTATCTTTTGATCAAAGTCATCCCCTCCGAGAAACGTATCTCCGTTGGTTGACTTCACTTCGAAGACACCGCCTCCCATTTGTAGTATTGTGATATCGAATGTTCCTCCGCCGAGATCAAAAACGGCGAGGGTCCTGTCCCCAGTGCCCTTATCCATACCGTATGCCAAGGATGCGGCAGTTGGTTCATTGATGATACGTAAAACTTCGAGCCCTGCTATTTGCCCAGCGTCCTTGGTGGCCTGACGTTGAGAGTCGTTGAAATATGCGGGCACTGTGATTACAGCTTGAAGGATTTTTTCTCCGAATTTTGCTTCGGCATCCTGTTTAATCTTTTGCAGAACCATTGCAGATATTTGTGGAGGTGCGAAACTTTCCCCACTCATTTCAACATGAGTATCTCCGTTGGTTGATTTAACAACTTTATATGGCAGGACAGTTTTAGCATTTTGTGTTTCACCATCGTCGTATTTTCGTCCCATAAGACGCTTCACCGAGAAAATCGTGTTTTCTGGATTAGTCACTGCCTGACGTTTGGCTGGCTGGCCAACAAATCGTTCTGATGTCTTGGTATTGATTGCAACTACCGATGGGGTAATACGACCACCCTCCGCATTTTCTACTACCGTAGGTTCACCTGCCTCTATTACGGCTGCAACAGAGTTTGTGGTCCCGAGGTCTATTCCGATAATCTTCGGCATTATAGGTTCTCCTTTTCTTCATACGGCAAATTAGATTTGCTTGAATTAGTATTTTCATTTGAGGCTTCTTTCGCCACTATTACCTGTGCGGGACGCAGTACCCTATCGTGAAGTTTGTACCCATCCCTGATTACTTCTATGATTATTCCTTCTTTGTGCTCTGAGGTCTCCAATTGAGATAGAGCTTCATGTTCAAACGGATTGAAAGGCATCCCACAAGGTTTAATGCGTGTGACGCCTGCAGATTCAAGAGTTTGGTGTAGCTTTCTAAAGACTAGATCAAATCCTTCTCTCCATGACCCAGATCTATCAGCAGAGTCGGACTGTTTCAATGCCATATGGAATTCGTCAACTATGGGAAGGATTTTTAGAATTAATTGTCCGTTGGCAAATTTAAGCGATTCCTGTTTATCTTCTTGAGACCTACGCTTAAAATTTACAAAGTCAGCCTGAACACGTTGGAGGGTGTTTGTGAGTTGTTCGATCTCTTGGGACGATTCCTCTATAGAAATTGATGCATCTGTTTCTGCAGCTTCACCTACAATAGGGTCAATCTCCCCTTCCGTAGAGTGATCAGGTCGAGGGTCTGAGGTAGAGTCCTTTGGATTACTTTTTCCCATGGGTTTTCATCTCATTATTATTTCGTAAGGCAAGTTTAGTCTTTGAAAAAGCTGTTGTATTTCATGCTCAATATGATTGTTACGAACTTGTACTTGGGCTTGACGTAATAACCTATTTTCCAGTTCGATTAATTGTTCTAATAAATTTAGTGTAAATGTAACACCTGCCAAGTTCATTCCAAGGTCATTTTCGAGGTATCTGATCAATCTCAGCTTAGCCAGATCTTCTTCGGAATATAAACGAAGCATCCCAACGGTTCTTGAAGGCTGTATCAATCCTAACTTCTCATATTTACGAAGGGTCTGAGGATGCATTTGTAATATTCTGGCAGCTACACTGATAATATATACACCCTCAACTGTTGTGTAATCTGAGGTTGAATCTGCGGTTTGGGGTTCGTTATGTGACGACTTATCCAAAGCATGAGGCTTGAGTCGGGATGATATCCTATAAAATGATGGGCCAACGGAAGTTTGATTGTAATGTTGTTGCATTATATGGCGTTTGTCTATCCTGACTATAGTATGATCAGTGCATAGATATATTAAAAGTTGATACAATACATGTCAAGTGGTGTTATATGACTAGAATTCTGTAGGCTATTTATCCAGGTATGGTATTTGTGCATTTCTATGAATATTAGGGGAAAGGAGAAGTCAGTAAGCTATTTGGATGAGGATTTGCAGTCAGGCTCTAGATAGGAACCATCGTGTTGATCTAGAGCGAAATTTCTTTGAGTGAATTAGACACGATGATCTGTGCGTCTGTCATGGCTTGAACCTCAGCAGGGGCATAACCAGGAGCTATTTCTTTCAGTAAGAATCCATTGGTTGTAATTTCGAAAAGCCCGAGGTCTGTACAAACCAATTTTGCCACTCCTTTTGCAGTAGGAGGCAGTGAACACGTACTGCGCAGTCTGGGGGTCCCATCTCGAGTAGTGTGTTGTAGGCCTAAAAACACTCTTTTAGCTCCAATGGCTAAATCCATTGCTCCTCCTATCCCTCCGCCTTTTCTGCCAAGGGTTTTCCAATTGGCGAAGTCTCCGTTTTCTGCTACTTCGTATGCCCCCATTACTGTCAAATCCAGGCGGCCACTGCGGATAATGGCAAATGAGTCGGCGTGGTCTACGATAGAGGCGCCGGGTATCAGCGTTATGTATTGTCCTCCTGCGTTGACAAGATGGATATCCTCCTCTCCCTTTTTTTGTATAGGGCCATATCCAATCACGCCGTTTTCGGAATGGTAAATGATAGTTTTACCAGGTTGTTCATAGTTTGAGCAAAGTGTAGGAATGCCAATTCCTAGATTTACTAACCAACCATCTTCAAATTCCTTCGCAAGCCTGTTGGCAATTTGCTGACGATTAAGTTTAGTTTTCTGGGTCATCGCGTGTACACCTCGACGTGAAAAATCAGGCTCTATATATGGGATGATCCCATATACCAGTGTCCGGGATTCTAATGATGTGATCTATGAATATGCCTGACGTGTGAATTTGATCTGGATCGATTTCACCTACTGATACGATATCAGTTTCAACCTCTACGATAGTTGTCTTGGCAGCCATCGCCATGATTGGATTGAAGTTGCGCTGAGAAAGACGGAATTGGAGATTTCCAAATGTGTCCGCCCTATGGGCACGTATAAATGCGTAATCGGCGTGTAGAGGATATTCTAAAAGATATTCTTTCCCATCTATAATCCGACGTTCCCTGCCTTTTGCCAGCTCTGTACCAACTCCGGCTTGTGTGTAAAATGCACCTAAACCAGAAGCTGCAGCCCGAATTCTTTCTGCGAGAGTGCCCTGAGGCAAGATTTCACCTTCTATCTGTCCGTTCTCGTTCATGATTTCGAAGTCTGTAGCTTGGGAAGGGTGTGGAGCAGCGGTAAAGCAACATATCATCTTTTTTACTTGTCCATTCTTGATTAGATCGCCGAGGTCTAATTGATCGTCATAAGGACCAGCCCCAGGGTGATTAGATATTCCAGTTAGGTTTTTGGCGCCTTGTTTTATAAGGGCGGATATTAGATTTCTCGGTGTTCCGGGACCAGCAAAGCCTGGGATCATAATCGTTGATCCGTCCTCGATAGACTTAACGCCTAATTTAAAGTTGGCCAGGATTTTGTTGCGCATAAATGCATTCCATTAAGAATATGGATAAATATTACTTCACAAAGTCAAACTATGCCATTTTCATATATGCATTCTGTAAAGTTTTGCGATAGTAATCAATATAATTAAGGTTAATTTTCGATCGACTGGAATCCAAAAAGATGTGTGAGTGTTTATCCTCTCAATTTGTTTATGGACCAAACAGAGAAGATTTGGACTACAATTAGGGAAGCCTTGGTACTAGGTAATAGGGGCTATTCTGCATCTGGGAGGGACAGTGTGTCTGAAGCAAGGTTTAAGAGTCAAATTACGGCTCCGGAATTTCCAAAGGGCTTAGAATGGATCAACACAGATAAACCACTAACGCTTAGAGAGCTTAGTGGAAAGATCGTGATTTTAGATTTTTGGACCTACTGTTGAATTAATTGCATTCACCTTCTTCCGCAGTTGCGGAAGCTAGAAGAGAAGTATCACCGAGAATTGGTTGTTATCGGGGTGCACGCAGCTAAATTTACCGGGGAAATGGAAACCGCTAATCTTAAACAAGCGGTTTTAAGAAATGAATTGAGTCACCCTGTTGTGAATGATAATCAGTTTTTGGTGTGGAAAAATTATGCGATAAGGGCTTGGCCTACTTTAATATTTATCGATCCAATAGGAAAAGTTATTGGTAAACACGAAGGTGAATTGCCATATAAGGTTTTTGATGATTTGTTGAAAAACATGATACATGCGTATACGCAGAGTGGAATATTAGACACGAAGCCTCTTCACAAAAAAGTGGTAAATACCCATGACAACGCTTTGGCATTCCCTGGTAAGCTGTTAGCAGATTCTGTTAATTCGCGCCTGTATATTTCTGATACAAATCACAATCGTATTTTGATAACAGATTTTGATGGGGAAACTCATAGCATTATCGGTGGATCTTCACCAGGTTTTTTAGACGGCGATTACACGTCAGCGACTTTTGATCACCCTCAAGGTTTAGCCTTGAATGGAGAATGGCTGTATATAGCGGACACTGAAAACCATGCAATAAGAAAGGTCGATCTTGTTAGAAGGACTGTAACCACGATGGCGGGTATTGGAGAACAGGGATCATGGGGCAGTCTTGGAGGAGAAACTAAAACAACCAGTTTAAATTCGCCATGGGATTTAGTTCTTATCGGGACCACTCTTTTTATAGCAATGGCGGGTTCACATCAAATATGGATCTTAGAAGAGACGGAAAATAAAATCATTCCTTATGTCGGTACTGGTCGAGAGGGGATCTTGGACGATACGTTGTCTGAGGCCCAACTTGCTCAAACTAGCGGTATTACCACAGATGGCAAAAATATTTTCTTTGTTGACAGCGAGACTAGTTCAGTTCGTTGGTTCCCTGCCGATGGGCAAGGATATGTTCGCACCTTAATTGGTAAGGGACTTTTTGTCTTTGGCGATGAAGATGGGGACATCGCGAATGCACTTTTGCAACATCCAATGGGCGTGGAATATTATGATGGAAACATATATATCGCTGATACCTATAATCATAAGATCAAGATATTGGACATAGCGACCAGCCAAGTGCGAACCATATTAGGAAGTGGGATATTTGGATTTAGGAATAGCACGGGGCTTGATTCACAGGTATACGAGCCAGGTGATATTTCATTGAGTCGAGGAAGCCTTTTTGTCGCTGATACCAACAACCATCTTGTAAGAATGATGAACCTTGAGACATGTGAAGTAAAAAGCTTAGAGCTTAAGGGAGTTTAAGGGGAAAGTCTTGTTTCTGCACCTTATCTCTCTAAAAATTCGTGCAATTCCCGGAGTGGCATTGTGTACTCTTCTGAGCTGAATCCATCGACGTATGGTTTTACCTCCCCTGTGAAACCATCTACCAATCCTAATTCGACACATTGGTTCAATCTGTATTGCTCATCTTCTATAGAGGGCAGCAATTTTTTCCCTGTAATGCTGGAGAGGCCTGCGACTAATCCCCATCCTCCCCAATTTGAAACGCTGGCAATAAGTAACTGATCTGTCGCTGTTGCAGCAGGTTGTTGCGGTAATTTGGGGTGATTTGGTATTACATCTTGCAACTTACCCATGCCAATTTCGTTCCCCCCGTCTCCAATGCCTATAGAATGGGGGAAAATATCAAATAACGTGTCAATTTTGGCGGTGAATCCGGATACGTCCTTGGACAACATATTCCTATAAATCCCGTCCGATGAAGGACTACATCTTTCTATAGATATCAATAATGAAGGTCGAATGTCTTCAAGGAATTCGCGAGCAAATTGGTTGCTTTTATCAGCATTAGTTACCGGGAATTCAAGGGTTTGTTCTGTGGGGCTTGCTAGAGCATCCATAATCGGTTTACAGTAACGATCCGTTAGGTAGATAACCTTTTGGCCTAGAGATTCAAGGGCACTTCCTATTGCTTTAGCTCCTGGCGGGCCGTCGGTTTCGACAGTACCACCATAGAGTATATAGAATCCTGTTGTAATCACGGTTGTGCCTAAGTTATTAAGCACATATTGGGCAGCTTGCGAAGCGTAGTCATTTGGTAAGTATTGACGTAAACTGGCAATCCCTCTCTTATCCTTTTGAAGTAATATATCTTCGATTGACTTATGATTCATGATAATTTGAGTTTCACAGGGATGCCAGTTCGTAATCTCGCATGTCAGTGATAAACATGTGGCCCGGAGAGTGTGTAATCATAAAATCCGGTTTAGATTCTAAAGCGACCGCCTGAGGCGTGACTCCACAAGCCCAGAACATTGGAACTTGTCCGTCGTGTAAAATTGAGGGTTCTCCGTAGTCGGGGAGGGTTATGTCGGTAATGCCAAGAAACGAAGGGTTTCCTATATGGAGAGGAGCTCCATGAGCATCGGGAAATCTTGAAGTGACCTGGACCGCTTTTGTTACCTTTGAGTGATGTATTGGCCTCATACTAACTACCATAGGCCCGCGGAATATGCCAGCAGGGACACATTGCAGATTTGTTTTCCACATTGATACGTTCTTATTGTTATTCCAATGATCGAGGGGGATACCAGAGTCGATTAATGCTGACTCGAACGTGAAGCTACAACCAAGAAGAAAACTTACAAGGTCGTTTTGCCAAAAATTGGAAATGTCTGTGACTTCATCAACTAACTTCCCACGGCGGAATATACGATACCGTGGGAGATCCTTCCGTATGTCCGATCCTGGGGTTGTGATTTGAGCTTCATATTGTCCGGGCTCCAAGACCTCTATCAGTGGGCAAGGCCGTTTATTGCGCTGACAGAACAACAGGAAGTCAAAAGCTTGAGCTGCCGGCAAAATCACTAGGTTAGCTTGAACATATCCAGGTGCGAGACCCCCAGTTACGCCTGAGAACTCGCCTGTACGTATTAGGTGCCTAATCGATTCTGGATTTTTTGAGATAGATTTTATTGTCATAATAGTATTTTATATGTCTAACCGTTCGTGCTAACGAATTTTAAACTGGGACGATAAGCTCGTCAAACCAATTCGAGTTTTAATGTGCATGTATAAACAGGAACTTTAGGAATGAAATAAAGAACTTAGGTTCTGATTTGTAGAGATATAGGATCGGGCAAAGTAATTAAGAGGATTTGTTGACATGATGTTCAATTACTTTTTAGAATAAACCGACCCGCGAGTCGGTTTATTCTAAAATGAAACAAAAGACAAAAGAAAGAATTATGGAAGTAGCTGCTGAGGTGTTCGGCGAGAAAGGATATCATTCCACGGCGGTAGAAGAAATCTCTCGACGAACTCAGATGTCTAAAGGTGGAGTGTACTTTCATTTTCCAACCAAACAAGGACTTTTTTTTGCAGTAATAGACCATCTAGCTAATCGATTAATTAAACACATTGAGAATGAGATATCTTTCGAGCCGGATCCACTGAAGCGTATTGATTTGGCATTGAGTAAAGTGTTGGAAATTTTGGGGAAAAGACGCAGTCTTGCCAAATTATTACTAGTCCAAGGATATAGTATGGGTAACGCTTTCGAAAAAAAACGCATGGATATCTATTCCAGATTCTCTGATTTGATTAGCAGAAATTTGGATGCAGCGATTGACGATGGAATTATAGAGCCGTTGAACACAAAGATAGCTTCTCAACTCTGGTTGGGTGGAATAAATGAAATTCTCATTCAGTGGCTTTATTCTGATATTGATGTCAATCCGAAAGATACTTTGCCAGTTTTACGGAGAGTATTGATCAGGGGCCTTGTTGATTAAGAAATGAAATCCGAGGAGGAGACTATGAGCATCGGTGTTATATACGATACTAAGTTTTATGAGGGAATAATGTTTTCAGATGCCGACCTGATGCCCATTTGGGATAAGGTTCGAGGCGGCAAGAGACTATCCTTCGACGATGGGCTCACCATGTATAGAACCGAAGATTTTCCCGCGTTGGGGAAAATGGCTGATTGGGTCAAGACTAAACTTCATGGTAA
>CAYTPK010000024.1:0-8545 GCA_964439905.1 uncultured Dehalococcoidia bacterium | reverse complement strand
GGTTGGAAGGTGCTGACCAAATTTAAGGTAAATGCATCTGCAAAATAATTCCATGAGTCATGGAACGTTATAAATGGTATATTCTGGACCACTTCAAGTTGTGTTAAAAGGTTTGCATAAAGTTCATCAACTTCGGTATTGAACAACTCTAGATTCTCCTGGTAACTGGAAGCATTGGCGGGATCAATCAGAGTGTATTGTGCAGCTATGGTACGGGCGATTTGCTTACCGTTACGGGGATCTAACCAATAATGTGGGTCAGTAGGACCATGGTCATGACCATGGTGTTCGATGGAGCTATCGTCATGGTCATCGTCATGGGATGATTCGTGATTTTCGTCATGGTCATCATCATGGGATGATTCGTGGTTTTCGTCATGGTCATCGTCATGGGATGATTCGTGGTTTATTTTCTTAATGCCTTGACCAACTTCTACTAATTGAGTGTTTGTATTTGCTATTTCCGTTACCCATTCATCTAGTCCGTTCCCTATGTAAAACATTAGTTCTGACTTATCGGAATCTAGCCGGTCGCCCGGAGTTGGATTGAACGTATGCGGGGATTCCCCGGATGATAAAATTAAACTGACCTCGATGCTGTCTCCGCCAATTTGTTGTGCGATTGAATATATTGGGAATATAGTTGCGCTGGCAAATTTTGGACTTGAGTCTGCTGCAAGGTCGATAGCGGTTGAAACATTGGGTGTAGGTTGTTTAGAACTTACCTCAGATGTTACATCACTATCAACTTGGCACCCTAATGATGCTAGCATAAGTACAAACATAACTAGGAGTTTGTTAAAATAGTTGACGGGCGGTACGAATTGGGACATGCTGCCCTCCTAAAAAATGGGAATGATTCTCAAATTAGGCCTATAGTACTCTGGATTTGATATAATGTCAATAAATGATAATGATTCTTAATAATTCGGAGTATAGGTAGAAAGTATGGCAAAAAAACAACTAACCGAATTGCTCAAACAACAAGGATTATCAATCACCAGTCCACGGCTAAAAGTATTGGCTATACTGGACGAATCAGGTGGGCCCCTTTCTGTGGAAAATATAGTTGAAGCGTCTACAAACCAAATCCCCCTTTCCACGGTTTACAGAATAGTAGCGGATTTGTTAGACGCAAAGATTGTGACGACTTTCTCCTCGCCCGAAAAAAAATTACTAGTTGAACTTACCACTTCGACTAGTGGCCATCACCATCACCTCTATTGCCAATCGTGCGAAAAGGTATTCGATATAGATTTAAATTCCAAAATGGAAGGTTTAATAGATAACCTTATTAAAGATGTCTCCAGCAGGCATGGGATGCGGGTCTATGATCATTCCTTCGAAATATATGGGACGTGTGATGACGATGGTCATCACTTTAAATCGGATTGAGATTAGGTGTTGTCCGCACTTTTATCGGTTCAGGGGAATAGTTCGCTAGAACTTTATGGTGATGTAACATTATCAAGCTCGTATGAAATAACGATTGGGGGTTTATCTAGTCATTGTGTATATATCGTGACCTCGATAGCCTAATATGCTTATAAAATTCGGTTATACAGAAATGCTACTACAAGCAATATCGAGATGGCGGCAATGGCAAGTCTCATGGGATCACCGAATCTGATTACTGGGTCGATCTACCCATGTAGAATCCCATAGAGAAGCCTACTACAAGGATCAAAATGGCGACGACTAAGATATGCATTCCCTCATTATACAGGTAAAAGTTGAAATGCGTTTTTTGGCGATAAAGAGCAGAGAGATTATTAAATAATGAATATAAATGCGTTTAAATCCAAGATTACGAGAAGGAAAAGGGGAATAATACGTAGTATCGGATTTTTCATCCTATTTAGGTCGATTTATGGTATTGCGATTCTCGTCTTAGCCTATGTATTAGGTGTAGAAATCGAAGAACTACGACAGATACAAATATTTGGTTTTCACATATACATTTTGGTCGTGACCGGAGTGATAATCATAATACTTAGACGTTTCTATAAAATTTATAAATGGTGGAATACAGATGATTAAAAGCTATCGGCATGCTGTTATAGCTAAACCGCGGAAGGCATTGCGGAAAAGAGTTCGGACCATTATAAACACCTTCTCTGGGCGAGTTGGAGTATCCGCCCTGAACCTTACTACGGGTGAGGAATTTAATATCAACGAACTTATTGTATTTCCTGCCCTCAGTTCAATAAAACTGGCAATACTAGTGGAACTGTTTTACCAAGAGAAAGAAGGGATGGTATTTTTTGATGAGAAAATTACTATTACGAAATCTGATCGACGTGGGGGTACAGGCATCGTTAGAGATATGACCCTTCCTATCCAACTTTCGTTACGTGATCTTGCTGTGTTGATGATTACAGTCAGCGACAACACCTGTACCTGGTTGATTTCGGATAAAATCGGACAATCAAATGTTAACAAGCGGATGAGATCACTTGGCCTGGCAACTATGGAACTACGAAGTGATTTGGGCCCGACGACGTTTGAACAAATGGAGCACACAGATATTGACGCATATGCGGTGTCCTCGCCGGCAGATATGACTAGGCTGATTGGATTGATAGCGGATGGAAAAATTGTTTCTAGGAGCGCATGTACGCAAATTATCGACATACTTCGTATGTGTCACAGCGTAGATTTCTTGGGGCGTTATCTCCCTATCAACCAGTTCACCTCTGAAACGAAGATAGAACCCGAGGCCAGGCTGGCTAACAAAATTGGGTCAATGCTCCATGGTAGGACAGATGTGGGACTCATCGAGACGGGATCAGTGCGATATGTAATTAGTGTAATGACAGATAATAGCCTGGATAAAAGTCTCATCATGCCTGTACACGAAGGTACTGAGGTAATTGGACGTATATCTAAGGCTGTATATGACGCTTGGGCGACGAGCTCCAAAACTAGTCGTAATGAACAGAGGGGCTCGGTGTTTGATGATACCGCGGTTCTTGAACAAGAACGTTTGAACGCGTTGCACCTAAAAAGAGTTTTGCAGGAAGAACAGGAATTCCACGACCATTAGTAAGGTAGGAATAAACTAAGTGCAGTAGTAGCATAATGGTTTGTTGTGCCCATTTTCCTAAACAGAAAATCCTTGGCTGTGCAATATTCTTTCGGATTCTTATCGGATATTCTTTAGCGTTGTCCTTATCCATCTTTTTCGGGGAAATTTATGCCCTATGAATCGTTCGATTGCTTTCCATTGTTTGGTTTGATTGGGCATTAGGAAAGTTATAGATTGACCATGTTGACCCATGCGACCAGTACGTCCTGTACGGTGTGTGAATAGCTGAGGGGAGTCTGGTATATCAAAATTAATGACCTGGTCTATACCTTTGATATCAAGCCCACGTGCAGCAACGTTGGTAGCGACTAAAACAGGCAATGTTCCGGATCGGAATTTTTGCATGACCCGTTCTCGTGCCTTTTGGCTAAGGTTACCTTGAATTGCTTCTGCTCGATATCCAGCATTTGTAAGGCGCGCGGCTAGTTTCTTCACACCATGTTTTGTGCGTCCAAATACCAATGTTAGGCCAGATTGATTAGATATAAGCGTTGTCAAAGCTTTGAGTTTATCACCTTGGTCTATTTCATAGATTACATGTTCTATATCAGGACACACGGTTAAGTCAGCATCTACCGCCACTGTTTTTGGATTTTTGAGGTGTTGTTTAACTGTCTTTGCGACCCATTTAGGTAAAGTCGCGGAAAATAGGGCGGTCTGTCGTGTACGGGGCGTAGCCGATATGATTTTCTCAACATCTTCAGCCATGCCCAACTCAAACATTGCATCGGCCTCGTCTATTACTAGCATTTTGAGATTATTTGGTGCGAGATTTCCTTTCCTAATGTGATCTAGCATTCGTCCGGGTGTTCCGATAACTATTTGGGGACCTCTATTGAGCTGTTTCTTTTCAGGAAGAAAGGAATGGCCTCCATATAAAAGAGCGACATTCAGAGAACGTCGGTCTGCGAGAGGTCTCACAACACTAGCTATTTGTATAGCAAGCTCTCGTGTTGGCGCTAGAATGATTGCTTGGGCTACTCTGGCAGCTGGATCAGATTTTTCTATTATAGGGATGGTGAAGGCCAATGTTTTTCCTGACCCTGTCCTGGCTTGCCCTACAACATCATGGTTATCTTGCAAAAATGGTATGGTTGCTTCTTGAATTGGCGTAGGATTGTTGATGCCCATCTTGGCAATAGAGCCTCTTGTAGTAGGCATGAGATTGATTGAAGGGAAAACCTCTTCGTATGCTTCTTTTCCGTCTTGCAGAAATCGCTTTGTGAGCAAGCCATTCTGCTTAAGGGACGTGAAACAGTCCAAACAATACAGGTCTTTTCCAGGGATTGGCATGAACGGAACAATGGCTGTTCCTCCACAAGACGTACAGTCTGCTTTGTAGTTGCTCTTGAGTTTCTTAATGTGACGTGAACGTCTCGACGCTCGGGTTATTGTTGCTTGCATGAATGCGCGCGCTCCTAATCCGGAGTATTTTTGGGAACCTGAGGGTCAGCGCGATTCAGTCAGTGGTGTGGTGGAAAGAAGTGAATCCATGTTGTTTTCTACCGAAACCCAGTCTTTATCCGCGGGTTACCTAAAGTTGATCCTTTTCTACTATTTTATCAAAAATGGGTGTTTTTTCCAATCTGTATGTAGGCAAATATGGCCCGATTAAAATAGTTAGTAGCCCGGTATTGTGCCTAAAGTTAGTGGTGGAGCTGGGGGGGATCGAACCCCCTACCTCCTCAATGCCATTGAGGCGCTCTCCCTGATGAGCTACAGCCCCACTGTAGTTACTATAAAACCTGAATTATGTTATCGCAAGGAGAATCACCCTTGGGGTCCGGCTATTCTGCTGAAACCAGTATACGAATGAAGGGCTTCTGGTAAAGAAATGGAACCATCTTCGTGTTGTCCATTCTCAAGTAATGCTATTATAATTCTCGGGAGAGCCAGCCCTGATCCGTTAAGTGTGTGTGGAAATACTAACGGAGCTCCGTCTTTGGGCCTGTAGCGAATATTTGACCTTCGTGACTGAAAATCGGAACAATTAGAACAGGAGCTTACCTCTAACCATTCTTTAGAACCCGGCGCCCATATCTCGATGTCGAAAGTTTTTGATGAAGCAAAACCCAAGTCCCCAGTGCATAATTCGAGGACTCGATATGGTAGTTCTAGCAGTTTGCAAATTTGTTCGGCGCTAGCCAATAATTTCTCAAATTCTTGGGCAGATTCATCTGGTTCTACAACCTTATATAGCTCTACTTTGTTGAATTGATGTACTCGCTTTATACCTCTTGTATCGCGGCCGGCCGCAGTTTTTTCCCGTCGAAAGCACTGGGTAAACGATGTGTAATACTTCGGCAGGGATCCAGGAGGTAGAATTTCGTCTCTATGAAGACCGGTTAAAGGAACTTCTGCTGTCGGAATCATCCATAGTTCGCTTGGTTCATCTTTGTATAGGTTGTCTCCGAATTTAGGTAGGTTTCCGGATCCTTCCATTATGGCCTCAGTTACAAGGGATGGTAGTTGCATCTCGGTGTAACCATGATTATTTATATGTTGGTCTAACATAAAATTGATTATTGCTCGTTCTAATTTTGCCCCTTCACCAACTTGCACGTAAAATCTGGAACCCGCCAATTTTGCGCCTCGTTGGAAGTCGATTATCTTCAATTGCTCTCCCAGTTCCCAATGAGGAAGAGGACTAAAATCGAAGTCTTTGGGGGTTTCCCACTCACGAACCACGATGTTATCTTCTTCTGCTTGCCCCAACGGAACGTCGTCCATCGGAAGGTTTGGTAGTTCTAAGAGAAGTCTATGAAGTTTTGTTTCCAGTATTCCTAGTTTTTGGTCAAACCCTGCAATATCCTCTCCCACTTTCCGCATTTTTTCGATAAGGTATTCTCGTTCTGTGCCTTTCATTCTACTAATCTTTTTACTAACTTCGTTCCTATGAGCTTTTAATATGTCACTCTGAGAGATCAGCTGTCGTCTTTCTGTATCCAAACCTATGATGGTCTGTATAGGAGGTGAATCACCTCTTTTTTCGAGTGCCTCGTACACACCCTTCGGATCAGTTCTAATGAGCTCTATAGATAACATCTACGTATCTCTTGAACGCATCTGAGGAAATAAAAGGATGTCTCTGATACTCTGTTGATTCGTCATCAGCATGACTATTCTGTCGATTCCGATGCCCAAGCCTCCCGTAGGTGGCATACCGTATTCTAAGGATGTAAGAAAATCATCGTCAGTTCTATCTGCTTCTTCATCGCTATATTGTTCCCTAATCTCTTCCTGTTCCGAAAACCGCTGTCTTTGTTCTACTGGATCGTTTAATTCACTGAATGCGTTTGCAATTTCCATCCGTCCTATAAAAGCCTCGAATCGCTCGACAAGTTCCGGGTTATTTCGTTTGGTTTTAGCCAAAGGAGACATTACCTTGGGGTGATCGGTGATAAAAATTGGTTGGATTAGGTTTGGCTCTACTGCCAAAGATAAAAGCTTGTCGAGAATCTGGTGTGGAGGGCCCGACTGGATATCAAACCCCTTATCCCGAGCGCAAGAAATTAGATCTTCTATATTCTTTTCTGACCCTATATAAGGTTCTATATCTATTCCTGTGTGCTCATGTATCGCAGTGGAAAAGGTCGTCCGTTTCCAGGGCACAGAAAAGTCCAAGATATGGTCGCCGTAGTTTATGGTGTGACTACCTGTAATTTCCAATACGACCGCCGATAGTAGATTTTCGACAAGTTTCATGACATCTTCATAATCTGCATATGCTTCGTAACTTTCCATAAGAGTGAACTCAGGGTTATGATTTTGATCGATTCCTTCGTTCCGGAAAACCCGTCCTATCTCAAATACTTTATGAAATCCACCCACAATTAGTCGTTTTAGGTAAAGTTCAGTGGCTATACGCATATAAAGGTTTTGTCCTAGGGCGTGATGATGAGTTACGAATGGTTTGGCAAGAGCCCCAGCGGCCACGGGAACGAGCACCGGTGTGTCAACTTCTACGAACCCTGCGTTGAGCATATATGTTCTGATGGATTGTATTATCCTACTCCTATTCAAGAAGACAGGCATTATTTCGTCATTAGCTATAAGATCCAGATATCTTTGTCTGTATCGTTGTTCTTTATCCTTGAGGCCGTGCCATTTCTCAGGCAAAGATCGGAGAGATTTTCCCAGGAATGTGAATTGAGTGGCTTCAATGGTGATCTCACCAGTTCGCGTTTTAAAAATAGGTCCAGTTACGCCCAAAAAGTCGCCTATATCAATTTCCTTGAGTAGGGCATAGCTTTCTCCTAGGGTATCTACTCTAAAATGGGCTTGTATGTGTCCATCAACATCCTTGATGTCAAGGAATGAATTTTTCCCCATTATGCGGACTGCCATAATCCTACCCGCAATGGAAATAGGCTGCGTTCTCGTGACGTCCGGGTCGTCAGCCTCTAGTAGCTTATTGAAAAGGACACGAGCTTCCGCTGAGCTATGTGATCGACTATATTTGGCTGGATATGCATCTATGCCTTGTGCTCGTAATCTCCGTAGTTTTTCTTGTCGAGCAGATAAATGGTCTCCGGTGAGATCTTGACGCGGGTTATTATTTGATGTGGTCATTTAATGTCCATCAACCAAAATTCTGAATTGAGTCTTACCAAGCTATCTATTGTTAGGCATGCTGGTTTTCTCATAGACCCTCCTAATGAAGGGATTAAGGACTATGTCCTAGTCCAAAAATGGAATAAGTTTCAGATAATTCTAGGATATGGCCATCATCTTTGTAAAGTCTGTACAAGACTAAAATATAGAGCGAGTTATTTGTTTATCCGGTGAGTTTAACCGATTCGGCAGATGTTTGGACTCATTTTCACAATCCATTTAGGCGAAATTTTAAACAATTCTTAAAATGATCTCAAATTGTGCCTGAAACTATTTACAGTTACCATAACGTAGGACTAGAATACCTCTTGGGGTTCCGATGAGAATAGCCGGTGGGAAAGTAAAAGGAATGCGTATCGCACCACCTGCAATCAAAGGAGCAAGACCCACGTCGGAGCTGATGCGAGAGGTAATTTTTAATGTGCTTGGTGACACCCGTATCGCTGGAGCCAGGATTTTGGATCTTTTTGCGGGAACAGGCGCATTAGGAATTGAAGGACTAAGTAGAGGAGCAGGTTACGCTGATTTTGTGGAAACAAACGGGAAGCAATGTGCAGTGATACGAGCCAACCTCAAAGTTTGTAAATTCGAAGGTAACGGGAAAGTTTATCGGATGAATGCAGAACAGTCGTTGAAGGTTTTGAAAGAGCGATATGGAGTTGTGGTAATGGATCCTCCATACCGTTTAGACGAAATTGGTCCGATTGTCGATCAGTTGAACGCTTCTAACTTGGTTGAGACCAGTGGAATTGTAGCTGTAGGTCATTCCAAACGGCAAATGTTAGCGGAAACGTATGGTGCGCTAACAAGAGTTAAATCTAGGAGACATGGCGACAGTATGGT
>CAYTPK010000023.1:0-51605 GCA_964439905.1 uncultured Dehalococcoidia bacterium | reverse complement strand
CCACAGCATCATAACTAACTTGAGACCCTTCCATCAGTTCCTCCAATGGGAAATTAATAGTGAATTGATGCTAGCAGTGAAAAACGGTTTGGTCAATCACTGTATTTAGCATGCTGTCAACGGAATTTTCTAGTCATAGCCAATAATTTTCGAATCTCAACGACCTCATCTCTTAGCATTGCGGCTTTCTCGAATTCCAAGTTTTTGGCAGATCGCTTCATTTGTATTTCCAGGTCTTTTACTATCCGGAACAGATCAGTCTCCGACATAAGTTCGTATTCGTTGGACAAAGAGATATTTTCTCCGGCTACGTTCCCTTTTACCCGTTCTGTGATGTCTTTTACTGCTTTTGTTATTCCTCGGGGAACTATTTTGTTGCGTTTATTGTGTTTGTTCTGTATGACACGGCGCCGATCCGTTTCATCAATGGCGTTTTTCATCGAATCGGTTACATCGTCAGCGTACATAATTACATGCCCATTAACGTGGCGAGACGCCCGCCCTATCGTTTGTATGAGAGAGGAACTAGACCTTAAGAACCCCTCCTTGTCTGCATCCAGTATGGCAACCAAACTTACTTCAGGTAAGTCTAACCCTTCACGTAGGAGATTAATGCCGACGACAACGTCGTAAGTTCCTAATCTCAAGTCCGTAAGAATCTCACTTCTTTCCAAGGTATGTATTTCTGAATGAAGATAGTGTACGCGAACACCCATTTCCTGTAGGTAATCGGCTAGCTCCTCGGCCATCTTCTTTGTAAGGGCTGTGACCAGACATCGTTCTTTTCGATCCACGCGTAAATTGATTTCGTGTAATAGATCGTCTATTTGCCCTTTAGTAGGTTTGACTTGGATCATTGGATCCAGTAGTCCTGTAGGCCTGATAATCTGTTCTACAGTAGATTGGGTCATCTGATGTTCATAACTTGATGGAGTTGCAGAAACGAATATTACTTGGTTTATGTGGCTCTCAAACTCCTCAAAATGCAGAGGCCTGTTGTCCAGTGCTGAGGGCAGCCGAAATCCGAAATCCACTAGAGTGTTTTTTCGTGATATATCTCCTCGGTACATACCTCGTATTTGAGGGAGTGTCATATGAGATTCATCAATAAACAATAAGTAATCTTGAGGAAAGTAATCCATCAGGGTCCATGGAGTGCTTCCTTCGGCTCTACGGGTGATATGACGCGAATAATTTTCTATTCCAGAGCAGTAACCAACGGTTTGCATCATCTCCAGATCATATCTGGTCCGAGATTCCAAACGTGCCGCTTCTACGATCTTGCCGGAGCTTCGTAAAAAGGCGAGCCGTTCGTAAAGCTCCGTCTCTATATCTTGAATCGCAAGCCGCATTTTTTCATCGGATGTGACAAAATGTTTAGCCGGGTATATTTCCATTTCTTGGCGCTCATTCAAAATTTCCCCGGTAAGGGGTTCGATTTCTAATATGCGTTCAATCTCTTCTCCCCAAAACTGGATACGTACAGCGACTTCTTCATAGGCGGGCAGCATTTCTATGGTTTCGCCTTGAACGCGAAACCTGCCTCGAGTTATAGTGAGATCGTTCCTTTCATATTGCATAGCTATCAAATCTCGGATTAGTCCGCTACGTGACCGCGAATCACCTACCTTTATCGGTGCTACAAAAGAGTAATATTCTTCTGGATCACCTAAACCGTAGATACATGACACGGACGCTACTATGAGCACATCTTTTCTGGTGAAAAGAGACCGAGTGGCAGAGTGCCTCAGTTTGTCTATTTCTTCGTTAATGCCAGCATCTTTTTCGATGTAGGTATCGGTTTGTGGGATGTATGCTTCAGGCTGGTAGTAGTCGTAATAAGAGACAAAGTATTCTACTGCGTTTCCTGGGAAAAATTCCCTAAATTCGGTTGCTAGTTGTGCTGCCAGCGTTTTATTGTGAGCTATAACGAGTGTGGGTCGTTGAACTTTTTCTACAATGTTTGCCATTGTGAAAGTCTTTCCTGATCCGGTTACTCCCATCATAGTTTGGTATTTGATTCCTGAATTAAATCCTGTTACAAGAGATTGAATTGCTTTAGGTTGATCGCCGGTAGGGCTAAACTCTGAAGAGAGCGTAAACTTTCTTTCCTGTATCAATGCCATTCTTTGGTCTCCTCTAAGATGAATAGCCTTTAAAGCACGGATTGTTGATTAAGTAATAACTAACTAATATATAATTTTTTGTTGCTAGCCGTTCATTCAAGAAGTTGTAGCTAATTGAGTGAGAGCCAAACGGACCTTTTCCTCCACGGATAGATCTGACGTGTTACCAAGAGCCCTGAGCGATTGTCGGGCTTCAAATTGCGTGTAACCCAATGCCATCAGAGCTTCTAATGTCTCGGGATCTGTGTTATTTAGTTCTGGCAAAGATGTGGCAAAGACCTCTTTCTCGAAAGTAGGTTGAAGTTCCAAAATGATTCTGTTGGCTACCTTTCTGCCGATTCCAGAAATGCTGGTGAACATACTAGTATCTCCTGAGACAATGCCTGTTGCTATGTCTTGGGGAGTTTTTGATGATAATACCTGCAGGGCCGTCTTTGGGCCGATACCAGATACTCCGGTAAGTAGTTGGAATACCCTTAGGCTTGCCTGATCTGCAAATCCGTAAAGTTGAGGATCTTCATTTTTCAATATGAATTGGGTAAAAAGTTTTGTCTTTTTACCGACGGGAGCTAAGTGAAAGCTTAGGGATACAGGTATAGATATGTGGAGTGTTACCCCTCCAACATTCACATCCAGCCAGCCGTCTCCCTTGGATTCGATAATTCCGTTAATTCCAGAAATCAATGATAATCATCCTCGCTTTTAAGGTTTGATTTGGCGATTCAGTATAATTTCTAACTCGCGGTGTCTAATGTGACAAAGAGCCGCTGCTAGGGCATCGCTAGCGTCGGTTGAGTCAGGTTCGACTTTAAGGGAAAGTGAAAGACTTATCATCGATTTTACTTGTTCTTTTGTCGCCTGACCATAATTTGCTATAACGGACTTGATCTTAGTTGGAGCATATCTAAAAATTGGGAGATTATTGGATGCTACAGCTATTAACACGGCCGCCTGTGCTTGACCTATCGCGAAAGCTGGCCCAACGAATTGGTTGTTTCCAGTGCCGAGGAATGGTTCTTCTATCGCTATTTCCGAAGGGTTGAACATACTTATCATATTCAGTATATGAGAATGGATTTGATGTAATCGTTGTTCTATCGGGAGCGAAGGAGAAAAATCCAGAGATCCGTAATCCTTAGCACTGAGGACTCCGGCATCTTCTTCTATCAAGCCATAGCCAAGATGTCTGGTCCCAGGATCTATTCCTAACACAAGCATTATGTTTCCGTCCGGTATTTTTCGAGTACATCGTCAGGAAAGTCAGCATTAGTGTAAACCTTTTGGGAGTCATCCAATTCCTCAAGGAGGTCTAGAAGACGAAGCGTTTGTTCGGCTTCCTTTTCATTCAAAGACACTGTGGTCTTTGGGACCATTGAAAGTTCGGCGGTTTCAATTGATATTCCGAGGGACTCCAGATTCTCTTTGACAGCCTGAAGAGTTTCAGGAAGCGTATAAATCTCAATATAGGTTTCGTCTATAGTTACGTCTTCAGCACCGCCGTCTATCGCCGCCAAGGCCAATTCCTCACTGTTACTGGTTGTCGCGTCTAGGGTAATGATCCCTTTTGTCTCGAAATTCCAAGAGACACATCCAGATTCGCCTAAAGTAGCGCCTGTTTTTGTGAATGTGGATCGAACTTCGGCAGCGGTGCGATTTCGGTTAGATGTAACGGAATTCAATATGATGGCTGCTCCTCCAGGGCCGTAACCCTCGTAGGTTATTTCCTCAAGGGATTCGGTTCCGTCCCCGGTTCCCCCCGCTCGTTTGACAGCTCTGTCAATATTATCTGATGGCATGTTGTTGTTACGCGCTTTGTCTATAGCCAGGCGCAGTTGATAATTTATGGATGGATCTATGCCTCCACCGTTCTTTACAGCAATAGTGATTTCTCGTGCGAGCTTGGTAAATAAAATTCCTCGCTTAGCATCGGCAGCTCCTTTTTTGTGCTTAATGGTTTTCCATTTAGAATGACCTGACATTTCTCAAGTTCCTCTCATAGTTGGCCGATGTACTGGCGCTTACCTGCCAATAGATATTACACCTGGGTCAATTTGGGGTCAAAAGCATCACCGTAATCCAGGCGGAATATCTATTGTCATGATGTTGGTTTTTAAACAAACCTGTGTGATCACAGACTTGATTGCCGGTATAAGGAGGTCCTTTTGCCCATCATTTACTACGTAGATATCGTTGCTTCCGGTTTCGATTATTTCCTTTACATGGCCGAGAAATTCCGATTTTGTTGATCGGACTTCTAATCCAATTAGTTGGTAGTGATAGTATGAATTACTGCCGATCTCTGGGCTCTTTGATATAGGAATCGAAAGTGGTTGGTTTTTAAGTTCGGCTGCATGTTTTTTCGTAGATATGCCGTCAAGTTTGAGGAGTCTTGTCCTAGAGTTGACTTTAGAGGACTTAAGGATCTTGTGTTGTGTCCCATCAAGAGAGAGCCATGATCCCACATCGAATCTTTGCTCGTAGTCACTGAATGTGGTTGCGAAGAAGCTACCATCCGTGCCATGTGGTAGACCTATTCTAGCTACTAAGACTGACTCTTGGGGATAATCCAGAGGCCTTCCCTCTTTTAAACGATCTCAAGGACAGCGCGCGTGCCGTCTTTTACTGCAGCAACTCTGAGTAATGTTCTCATAGCTTGGGCCACTCTGCCCTGCCGCCCAATGATTTTCCCCTTATCTTCCTCAGCAACTTCCAAACGAAGTATAAGACGTTCATCATCCATCTCGGAAGTAACCTTGACCTCTTCTGGTTTACTCGCGAGGCTCTTGGCTATGTATTCAATGAGATCTTGCATTACTTTGTTGCGCCATCGATTTCGTAGACATTTTCCCACTTAAAGATCCTCTCAACTGCGTCCGATGGTTGAGCTCCATCCGCTAGCCACTTCTTCGCCTTGTCTTTATCTAGTGAAACAGCGGGAGGATCCTGTAGGGGATCGTAATGTCCGATTCTTTCGACAAATGCTCCGTCTCGCGGAGCCCTAGAGTCTGCGACAACTATACGATATGAAGGTTGTTTCTTCTTTCCGACCCGACGTAAGCGAATCCTCAACATTGAATACATCCTTGAACGAAGAGCTAGGATTTAGGAAATTTTATGCCAGGGTATGTGCCTTGTCAACGTAGTGACTTAGCGAAGTAATGTCCTTTCCTTGCAAACTTACTTCTTGACCCTGAAATAAACGTAAATCTATAATTAGATGAACATCGCGGGAACTTTACGCGACGTTGTCAAGAATCCAATAAGGTGACCTTCTTGCCGGTCGATAATACCCTAGAACAATTGCGAAGTACTGCTCTCCAAGAGTTGGAAACGAGCACGTCAAAAATTGATCTGGAAGGATGGCGCATAAAGTATTTGGGCAGGAAGGGACTCGTGACAGCATTATTAAGAGAATTAAAAAATCTGGAACCGATTGAGAGGAAGACCTTTGGAAGTCAAGCTAACCAATTGAAGGCTTTCCTGGAAGAACGATTGGTTTTGGCAGAAAGCAAATTGATAGAGCAAGAAACATCAATCCTTGGTAACAATGATCGAATTGATGTGACACGTCCAGGTAGGCTGATTAATATTGGAAGTTATCATCCCCTTACAAAAATCCGACGGGAGATAGAAGAAGCATTTGTTTCAATGGGCTTTCAAGTTGTTGAAGGCCCTGAGATTGAGTGGGATCACTATAATTTTGAACTATTGAATATTCCTAAAAACCATCCATCTAGGGATATTTGGGATACACTTTGGGTTGACTATAGAAACGAAAGTGGTGAGAGGAATATGCTTCTTCGTACCCATACTTCACCTATGCAGGCTCGTATAATGGAGCAAGAAGAACCTCCCATTAGAGTGATAGTTCCCGGCAAGGTTTATAGATATGAAGCCACAGATAGAACGCATGAATGGCATTTCCATCAGGTAGAAGGCTTGGCTGTTGATAAAGGAATCACCTTTGCTGATATGAAGGGAACTTTATATGAATTTGCCCGAAAGGTATTTGGATCTGACAGGAAAGTTAGATTCCGATGCGACTATTTTCCATTCGTAGAGCCTGGCGTTGACATGTCGATTGATTATTTAGCACCAGGCGCGGGTACTCATGATTGGCTCGAGATCATGGGGGCAGGTATGGTACATCCGAAAGTTCTAGAGGGTGTTGGATATGATCCAGAAGAGTATACCGGTTTTGCTTTTGGCATAGGGCTGGAGCGTATTGCCATGTTGAAATACGGAATTGATGACATAAGACTGTTTTTTAACAATGACCTCCGATTTTTAAGGCAATTCTAGATGAAGATACCCATTTCTTGGCTAAAAGATTTTGTAGATATCCCTGTATCCGTTAATGAGTTGGCTGAGAAATTGACTATGGCTGGCCTGGAAGTAGGCAATGTGGAAAGGATTGGAGGATGGAAGAAGTGTGTGGTTGGATGGGTAAAATCAGTAGTTCCACACCCCAATGCCGACCGACTACGATTGTGTGAAGTGGATACCGGATCTGCTATTTACCGGGTAGTATGTGGCGCGTCGAATGTAGCTGCAGGCCAGAAAATTGTTTTTGCCGAGATTGGTGCAAGCCTTGTTGATTCGAGCAATGGGAAGTCAATGACTTTGAAGGCAGCCAAGATAAGAGGGGAGACGTCTGAGGGCATGATTTGCTCTGAATTAGAACTAGGGTTAAGCGATGAACATGAGGGAATACTAGTGTTGTCTGCAAATGCCCCTACTGGCATGTCTTTAGATGATTATATGGGGGATTATGTTTTAGATATAGAGCCTACGCCTAATCGAGCAGATTGGTTTTCGATTTTGGGTGTAGCTTATGAAATCGCTGCGTTGACGGGCCAGAAAATACACGAACCGTCAGTGGAATATCCTGAGGATGGAGAGAGTATCCATCACCAAGCGAAAGTTACTATAGAGACTCCTGATTTATGTCCTAGATATTCCGCTAGCCTTATAAAAGGAGTTTCTATACAAGAATCCCCTATGTGGTTGCAGGATCGGTTAAAAAAAGTGGGCATCAAAATCGTAAACAATGTGGTTGATGTTACCAATTATGTAATGTGGGAATATGGTCAACCACTTCATGCCTTCGATTATGAAAGACTGCTTAAACACCATGTAATTATTCGAAAAGGTTATACAGGGGAAGAAATTAATACGTTAGATGGGGTTCAGAGGGCGTTGTTCCCGGATACGTTAGTCATAGCTGACGATAGGGATGCGATAGCCCTCGGCGGAATCATCGGAGGGAAGAATAGCGAGATAGTTGGTACTACAAAGGACGTTTTTCTGGAATCAGCAAGCTTTGATCCTGGAAATAACAGGAAAACATCTCAGGATTTTGGCCTCAGGACAGAAGCCAGCATTAGATTCGAGAAAGGATTGCGGCCAGAATTGGTGAAGGTAGCCTTGAAGAGAGCCACCTATCTGATACGTCAAGTAGCAGGAGGAGTGGTCGCTAAAGGTCAAATAGACGAATACCCAGGTAGAGAGGAATCCAGAAAAGTGCGGCTGACAGCCCGAAAAATCAAACGTGTGTTAGGAATTGGGGTCAGTTTGAAGAAGGTCGAAAAAACTCTAAAAGGATTGGGATTCCAATGTAGTGTGACTGATGATTCCGTAGATGTGAAGATTCCCTATTGGCGCAGTGACATCAATTTGGAAGAAGATTTAGTTGAGGAAGTAGCCAGGATAATGGGATATGATGCTATTCCTACTACAATGCTATCAAGGCCGATTCCTCACCATAAAAGCCACGACTTTTATATATTTAGGGAAAATATTAGAGATTTGTTAGTGCGAGAAGGCCTACAAGAAATCGTCACATATTCCGCTTCTAGCCTAGAAGCTTTCTCTCGTACGACACTTATTGACGATTCTGAAAATCTGGTTCGCATAGCAAATCCTATGAGTAGTGATTTTGAGTACATGCGCCCTATCATGGGGGCTCATATGCTACAGGCATTGATTTCAAACCTAAGTTTTAATAGAGGGCCCATTGCGATGTTCGAAATGGGCCGAGTGTATCTTAAGCGCAAGAACGATTTGCCTGATGAAAGAGATATAGTAGCTGGGCTGCTGTATGGACCATATTCCGAGGAAGGATGGCTAGCATCAGAAGGGCAATTCGATTTTTTTGACGCAAAAGGAATAGTAGAATCTTTACTCGCAAGATTATTTTTAGTAGGGAATTACACTGCCTTGGAAGAGGGATTCCTTCATCCTGGGAGATCGGCTTCAATTAATTTATTGGATAAAAAGGTGGGGAAGATAGGGGAAATACATCCCGTTGTACAAAGAGAATTTGGGATAACTGAGGGAACCGTTGTTTATTTTGAGATGGATGTTCGATCAATGTTTGATATGACGACACAAACGATTCCCAGAATGAAACCATTGGCTCGATTTCCAAGTACGATACGAGATGTATCGTTACTGGTTGATCGTAATGTGCCGTCTGACATCGTAAAAAATGTGTTTGAACGAAATAAATTAATCACAAGAGCGGTGTTGGAAGATGTTTATGAAGGCGATGGAATACCTGAACGAAAATGTTCACTTACATTTCGGGTCTATCTACGATCTCCTATAAAGACTCTTTCCTCTGGTGAGGTAAATAATGTTATGAATAAAACCTTAGAAATCTTGAAAGCTGAAACAGGAGCCATTCTTAGAGGGACAGGGGATCCAGATTGATCAATACTAGACATGATCACAGAGGACATCATCATGCAGACATGATTAGTGTGGAAGATGCCTATAACAGGATATTGGAAGCCTTCCACATTTTGGAATCGGAAGAAAGGGGATTGTTGCAAGCTCAAGGACAGGTCATGGCGAAAGATTTATTTTCGCCTTTTGATATTCCCATGTTGTCAAATTCTGCGATGGATGGTTATGCCATTCGCTTCAGGGATGTTGAATCAGCCTCCTCCAGTTCTCCGGTCATCTTAAGGGTTACGGAAACCGTTGCAGCAGGGTATATGCCAAAGGGTACTGTAGAAAAGGGCACCGCAATTAGAATAATGACTGGAGCCCCCGTCCCAAAAGGTTGTGACACAATTATACCATTTGAAGAAACCGATGAAGACCAAAGAAAGACTTCTGGTAAAGGTTTAAAAGAGATAGGAATTAAGAAAGCACAAAGCTTTAACATGCATATAAGGCCACGTGGAGAAGATATTGCGAAAGATAGCAAAGTTTTGGCTAAAGGAACTATCCTCACTCCATCTTCTATAGGTGTTTTGGCCTCGCTAGGCTTTAAATCTGTCCAAGTAGTTCGGCGCCCGAGAGTATCCATCATTGCGACAGGTGATGAGCTTACGAGCCCTGGGCGCCAATTGAAGGATGGGAAGATTTTTGATAGTAACAGTTACACCATAGCGGCTGCTGTAAAAAGATATGGCGGGATACCTAAAATCATAGGGATTGCCAAAGACAATATGGAAGATCTAAGGAAAAAGTTGTTAGTGGGATTAGAATCCGATTTGCTTGTTACCTGTGCCGGGGTATCTAAGGGTGATTACGATATGGTAAAGGATGTGCTTGCCCAGTTGGGAGAGGTCAACTTTTGGTCTATTCGAATGCGGCCCGCTAAACCCTTGGCGTGGGGTATGCTGAGAGGAGGGATGAGAGCGAAAACCACTCCGCATATTGGACTGCCTGGAAACCCTGTTTCGGCGTTAGTAGCCTTCGAAGAATTTGTTCGGCCAGCAATTCTGAAAATGCTGGGCAAGAAAAAGCTTTCCAAACCTACCATATTGGCCGATTTAGAGGCACCAATATATAATCCTGATGGTAGAAGAGTGTATGCTAGGGTACATGTAACGTTGGTGGACGGAAAATATTATGCTAAACCTACTGGTCCGCAAGGTTCCAATATATTAACATCAATGCTTAGGGCCAATGGGCTAGCTATTTGCCCTGAGGATCTGGCCTTTTTGGACAAAGGGCAGAAAGTAGTCGTAAAAATGCTGGAATGGAATGAAGAGGGAAAACTTGATTAAGGGACAGAATACAAAAGAATTACCCGAGGGCTATGAGGATTTTTTGGGTGTGAAGTACATCATGGATCCGAAGATTTTAGAAGAACAGGGACGGTCAGTTGAAGCATTACTTTTAGCTAGAATACCTGAAAAACGCAGGGGTCCTACAAAGGCTCTTCCAACATTGAAGAGCCAGATAAGGGAAATTGCTAAAACTGATGCTAAAGAATCAGGATTCTTGGATCCGTCCATGCCCCTTAGAGAATTGGCATTTAGGCTGATTTTAAAAAATGGGAATAAGCCGACGGCTTTAAACGATCTTCACTGGTGGCTTACGGAGGATTGGGCTCATCCAACGCATCCAATGGCTATTAGTGTTTATGCTTTGAAAAGGATTATGGATTCCGATGCATACTATGGTTTTAACCAAGTAACTGACGGCCGATAGGAATTTTCTTACGTTAACCAATAGGCCTCCATCCTTTGGTTGAAAGTAAGATACGTGTAGAATTAATTAGTGATGCACATTCTTCACGGTGGCCAACATCTCGAAAGAGCTACGGATTTTCAGGCGTTCATTAGCCAATGGAATTTTTCATTTTCTGTTCTCATATGCCTAGGTTCACTTATAGCTCTGTATTTATGGGGTGCGCGACGATTAGCATCAAGATCTAATCTCAAGTCAGGTGTAAATATAAAGAAATGGGCATTTGGTGGAAGCCTGGTTGCTTTATTAATTGCGTTGGTTTCTCCAGTAGACGTTTATTCCAATGATCTATTTTTTGTTCATATGATTCAACATCTTATATTAGTTATGGTAGCTGCCCCATTAATTCGCATAGCAAATCCAATAGCAGAATATCTCTGGGGTTTACCAGCATCAATAAGAAGACCGATTGGAACCTTGCTTGCCAAGAACGGAGCTATCAGAGCCTTTTTGTACGGAGTTACTAATCCTTTAGTAGCCTGGTTTCTATTCGCTATTGTCATGTGGGTATGGCATATACCGGATATTTATGACAAGGCCTTAGGATCAAAGGGGATACATAACTTCGAACACCTTAGTATGTTTTTGATAGGGATAATATTTTGGTGGCCGGTGTTAGGATCTCCGGTTTTGTTTAAACAATTAACCTTTCCGTTACGATTCCTCTACTTGTTCTTGGCGCTAATGCAAAATGTGATATTGGCAGCTATATTGACTTACACGGATACGCAAATTTATCAGTTTTATGCTGATTCTCCTCTACATTGGGGCATTTCGAATTCTGCAGATCAGCAATTGGGTGGGGTATTAATGTGGCTAGTTGGATCCATGATGTTTGCAGGAATTACGATTGTTCTCATATATATGTGGTTGGAGAGGGATCATAGACGGATGGTGAAAGAACATAGAGACAGGGTATTAAGAGAAGGATATTTTGAGCATGCTTGAAAACTTCCAAGCATTTTTGGGCATTCTCTGGAGGGAGTTTGCGGGAAATAGGCCTCAAGTTTTCTTGACTCTACTATGATGCCTTGGTAGAGTACCTTTGAAATTTCACGATCTCTTAGAACTTCGAAATAAGGTCTTTGGCAGGAGACATCCTTTCATGGTTAGGTTACCCGCTCTCCGGAGTTGCTGTATAGTTTTTCTTCTAACTATCGTGGCGGTATTCGCCGCCTGCAATTCCAGTAGTCCACAATCTACGTTTGACGCCGCAGGCCCGGTAGCCCGGGAGCAGTTAAGGCTGTTTTGGATAATTTTTTGGGCTGCAATGATCGTTTTTGTCCTCGTAATGGCAGTTATGGTGTACTCCATCATCCGATTTCGAAGAAGGCCTACAGACGGTATACCTAATCAAGTCCACGGTAACGCTGTCTTGGAGATTATTTGGACAGTTGTGCCTATTATCCTTCTAATAGGGATAGGCGTGATTACGGTTAAAACTTTGTTTGATTTGGATCAACCTCCTTCTTCTGATCCCCTTCGTGTAGAGGTATGGGCCCACCAATGGTGGTTTGAAGCTGCTTATCCTGACTACTCTATAACTACGGCGAATGAGATATACATACCTGTTAACCGCGACGTCAGCGTTAAGCTAATGTCTAATGACGTGTTGCATAGTTTTTGGGTCCCGAAACTTGCTGGAAAGACCGACGTTGTACCGGGAAGAGTTAACGAACAATGGTTTCGTGCAGACGAAGAAGGAGTGTTTTACGGGCAATGCGCTGAATTTTGTGGTACAGCACACGCATTGATGAAATTCTTAGTGATAGCAGTTCCTGAAACTGAGTTTAATCTATGGCTAGATCAGCAGCGATTACCTGCGGTCATTCCCACGGAGCTTGCTAAGGTAGGTGCAACGCTCTTTAACACCAAAGGATGTATAGTTTGTCATTCTGTCGGAGGAGCTGACAGTAATGAGATTAGAGAATCCCGTAGTGGAGCCTTTTTGGCGGGGCAAATGGTTAGTCATGGTCCGAATTTGACTCATTTTGGCAGCAGAGATGTATTTGCGGGCGCTATAATGGAAGTGAATGAAGAAAATCTTAAGAAGTGGCTTCAGGATCCAGAGGCTTTGAAACCAGGAAATCGAATGTCTAGTTTGGCTGGAGCCTTCAACGATCCTGCAATGGAGCTAAGTACGAGTGATATAGATGCACTAGTAGCGTATCTATTAAGCCTTAAATAAATGGAAACAATTGAGCATATATCAACTTCAGAGAGGAAGTACGTTGGAATGAATACTAGGTGGTTGTTATGGTAACTACAACTAAGGGAATGTGGGGCGGGGTAATAGCAAAAAGGCCAATTGCTCCTACGGGAGTGCTTGGTTGGTTGTTCACAATTGATCATAAACGCATAGGTATTCTTTATGGCGTCACCGCCTTTATATTATTTTTATTGGGCGGCATAGAAGCACTACTGATAAGACTTCAACTGACTTCTGCTAATGGAGACCTTATCAGCCCAGAACTCTACAATCAGCTGTTTACAATGCATGGAACTACCATGATTTTCATGGTGATTATGCCTATGAGTGCGGCGTTTTTTAATTTTATTGTGCCTTTAATGATAGGAGCCCGAGATGTCGCATTCCCCAGATTGAATGCCTTTAGTTATTGGACATTCCTGTTTGGGGCGATTCTTATGAATGTTAGTTTCCTGGCTGGAGGAGCCCCTGCGGTGGGATGGTTCGCTTATTCTCCGCTTACATCAATACAGTTCTCGTTAGGCAGTGGCGTAGACTTTTGGATCCTTGGTCTCCAGGTACTCGGAGTAGCATCACTCGCTGCCGGGTTTAACTTTATAGTTACGATTATAAACATGAGGGCTCCAGGAATGAGTATGATGCGCCTTCCAATCTTTATATGGATGACTTTAGTAGTCAACTTCCTGATCATTTTGGCTTTTCCTATCATCACAGTAGCTTTAATATTACTTCTGTTTGACCGTCAATTTGGAACAACGTTTTTTGAAGTTACGTCAGGCGGAGATCCGCTTCTTTGGCAGCACCTGTTTTGGGCCTTTGGTCATCCGGAGGTGTACATACTAATCCTTCCGGCTATGGGTATAGTTTCAGAGATCATACCAGTCTTTTCCAAGAAGCCGATATTTGGTTATTCGACCATGGTATTGGCGGGTATTCTCATAGGTTTTATGGGATGGGGAGTCTGGAGTCATCATATGTTTACGGTAGGTCTTGGACCTACTGCTAATGCAGCCTTTTCCCTTACCACTATGTTTATAGCGGTACCGACTGGGATAAAGATTTTTAATTGGCTGGGAACTATGTGGGGAGGGTCTATAAGCTTTACTACACCTATGCTTTTTGCAATAGGATTTATCGCTATGTTTACGATTGGTGGCATGAGTGGAGTTATGCATGCTGTAGCTCCCTCTGATTTTCAACAGAGTGACACGTATTTCATAGTGGCGCACATACACTACGTGTTGTTCGGAGGGGCGCTATTTGGGGTTTTTGCTGGAATATATTATTGGTGGCCTAAAATGACAGGGAAAATACTAAATGAAATGCTGGGCAAGATTTCATTCTGGCTATTCTTTATAGGTATGAACCTGACGTTCTTTCCCATGCATTTTGTGGGGCTGGACGGTATGCCCCGCCGTATTTATACGTACTCAGAAGGGATGGGTTGGGACTTATGGAACGCAGTTTCTACGGTAGGTGTGTTTGTAATAGCTTTGGGAATCCTTGTTTTCATGCAAAATGTTTGGCATACCAGCAGAAAAGGAAAACAAGCGGGTTCAGACCCCTGGGATGGCAGAACGTTAGAATGGTCTATATCCTCACCACCGCCGGAATATAACTTTGCGGAGATTCCAAATGTTGATGGCAGGGACTCCTTTTGGGGTCAAAAATATTCTGAGGGGCCAGATGGTAATCTTGTAAAAGTTCTTGAGAAAACAGATCCTATCAAAACTCATAGCGATGATCATGACATACATTTGCCTACTCCATCCTATTATCCTTTACTGGTAGCATTAGGAGTAACCCTAATTGCTGCGGGACTGTTATCTCATCTGTTCTTTACGGTATTCGGGGGTGTGTTGACCTTCTTAGCGGTACTTGGATGGGCGCTCGAACCACCTACCGCTCCATCAGAAGACGGAGATCATAGATCAGAGGCGTATTAGACTAAATGGCAATTACATCTGAAAATCAAGAACATACCTCCACGGGCTTGGGCCATAGAAAACTTCTCATGTGGACCTTCCTGGGTTCAGAGTGTCTATTTTTTGGCTCGTTAATAGCTACTCATATGGTTAACCGGAATGAGGCGGACTTTGTTCATGGGCTTTCACCAGCTTGTCTTTTGGATATTCCAATTACCTCAGCGAGCACCTTTGTTTTGTTAATGAGTAGTGTGGCTATGGTGCTAGCAGTGGCTGCGGCCTATAGGTTCGATGTAAAGCAACAACGACTGTGGTTACTTGTGACGGCCTTGCTTGGAATAGTTTTTTTGGGCTTTCAAGCCTATGAATTCCAGCTTTTTGTGAATGAAGGCTTGACGATTGGTACCAACTTGTTCGGATCGACATTTTTTACGCTGACTGGTTTTCACGGCGCTCATGTCACCCTCGGAGTCGTATGGATACTTATCATGTTGGTACTAAGTTATGTGAAACCAGATGCGACAAGTAATCCTCTTAACACAGACATAGCGGGACTCTATTGGCATTTTGTTGATATTGTTTGGATTGTTATATTCACGGTGGTTTATCTTATCGGATCCTATGGACTTGATTGTGGTCATGTCGGATAGGCTTTAGGAGAAGAGGATGTCGTCAGATCATAAGAATGGGCAACACGGAGCTAGTATACCAGCATACATGCTGGTGGCCGCGATATTAGTTGTCGTAACGGCTCTTGAGGTCGGTTTATTCTACCTCGATGTGATGGGCGAGATAATGGTTACTGTCATGATTGTCCTTTCTATTATGAAGTTTGGACTTGTTGTTGGCTATTTTATGCACTTAAAATTCGAAGCCCCTCTATTCACTTATTTCTTCCTAGGGGGATTAGTGTTAGCGATAGCGATATCTTTAGCATTTCTCACCTTATTTACGAACTTTGACATTGGTGAACCAAATGTGGCCCATATCCCTCCTGCCACTCCGACTCCTTATCCAACTCCAACTGTCGTCATGGTTGTCGATGATTCTATGGGTGAAGTAGCGCCTGAGATGGTGGTTGATGCTTTGATTGGAGGCGAAGGTGTTTTTATTGGGAAAGGTTGTGCGGGATGTCATTCAATTGATGGACTCGAGGGAGCTGTTGGTCAGGTTGGTCCAAACCTTACGCATATAGGAACTGTCGCTGACACTCGCATAGTTGGCATGAATGGAAGGAAATACATTGAAGAATCTATTGTGAACCCGAGCGATTTTGTCGTAGATGGTTTCGCCCCAGTTATGCCCGAGCTGATGGGATCTTTTAACGAGGGAGAATTCAAAGAATTAGTCGATTACCTTGAATCCCTCCAGTGAACCTTCTATGGTCAGGGCGCGGCTTTTAGTGAAACGTAAGACTTGAAGATTGAATTGAACAGCAAGACCCCTGGTCCAAAATTGCGATGTCTCGCTCTTGTCACAATGGTATCGATTTTCTTCTTAATTATTTGGGGGGGTGTAGTGCGGGTTACCGAATCTGGATTGGGCTGTCCTGATTGGCCCCTCTGTCATGGCGAGGTTATTCCACCATATAAATTCGAGACATTAGTAGAATATTCTCACCGGCTGATAGCGTCTTTGGTAGCTGGCTTGGTTCTTGGAATACTCCTCGTAGTTTGGATTAAATATAGATCTGAAAGATTTTTATTGTATTTGTCGCTTGCTGGCCTCATTCTCGTAATTACTCAAGCTGTTTTAGGTGGAATTACTGTTCTCACCGAATTGTCCGGGAATGTAGTTACTATTCACCTTGCCTTAGCGCAGATATTGTTGGGATTGTTTACTTTGATATTTTTTGTGATTATCTATGGTTCCAGGTCTGGAGCCGAAATTTTTAACAAACACAAATGGTTGCTTATGACAACCATCACTTTTGTGTTTGTTCTCTTATTAAGTGGTTCATTTACAACTACTACAGGAGCTTCGGGAGCGTGCGATCAATGGCCACTTTGTCAGTATGGATCAATTTTGGTTAACAGTAAGTTGCCCATGATTCACATGGCCCATAGAGTCATAGCCGTGGCCGCAGGTATTTTAATTGTGCTCAGTATGCGATTAGCTTGGAGAACCGAAAATAGAGGCGGTAAATTATATTTGTCGAGTGTTGTTTTGGGTTTTGTGGGTGTAATTCAAATATGTATAGGGGCGGCAACTGTATTATTTGATTTGCCCGCAGAATTAAAGATTTTGCATCTTTTTGTTGCCACTCTAATGTGGTGGCTTACTGTGATAATGTTGTTACTATTCTATTACTATGAGGACAACCCTCGTGTGGTGGGGAAACTTGAGACTAGGTAGGAAATTAAATAAAGTGGGTTGTTCTATAAAATGGCTGGATTGATCATAAAGGAGAAATTTAGAGGATACGTGGCTCTCACAAAACCACGTATTATGGTGTTGCTATTGGTGACCGCTATTACAGGGCTGTTCTTAGGCGAACAGGGCGTTCCCTCCGTAACATTACTTATTGTAGTACTTCTGGGTGGTGCCTTTGCTTCAGGAGGCGCAAGTGCAATAAACCACTATTTGGACAGAGATATCGATAGTAAAATGAGAAGGACGAGGAATAGACCCATACCATCCAAGCGAACAAGTCCTCTTGAAGCGCTGATATTTGGTGTAGTTTTGAACGCTCTTGGATTCCTGGTTTTCATATATTGGGCTAATCCATTGAGTGCAATTCTGGCGATTACTGGTACGTTGTTTTATGTCTTCGTATATACGATGTTTTTGAAAAGAAATACCCCTCAAAATATAGTGTTAGGTGGTGCGGCGGGAGCGATTCCTCCATTGGTTGGTTACGCAGCTGTCACAGGAACCGTTTCCGTATCCGCGGTTTATTTGTTTTTGATAATTTTCTTTTGGACACCACCGCATTTTTGGGCACTAGCTCTAATGATAAAAGATGACTATGAAAGGGCAGGAATACCTATGTTGCCAGTAGTAAAGGGAGTAGAGCATACGAAACGTTCTATTTTCGCCTATACAGTTTTCCTAATAGGCCTAAGTTTAATGTTTACTTGGGCACAAGGTATGGGCTGGGTCTATTTTATTATTTCTGTTGTTTTGGGGAGCATATTTGTCTATTATGCATGGAATCTGCTTAAGCTAGGGACAGAACGAGCGACGAAAAGGATGTATCTTTATTCCCTTGCTTATCTGTTTTTGTTATTTGCGGGCGTAATGTTAGATGCTACGGTTTGAAATCACCAGGTTTTAAAGATACGATTTTGCAGGTTACAGAAAGCAACTAAAACGGACGTGGGCTTTTTCGTTTATATACTCCGAACTAGGATGCTGTTGGGCTACTAAGCTGATTTTTAGCTATTTCCACTAAATTCTCAAAACCCTTGGGGTCGTGTATGGCGGTTTCTGATAGCATCTTTCTATCTACAGTGACATTCGCTTTGTTAAGTCCGCGAATCAGCTGATTGTAGGTTATACCTAGCCTACGAGACGCCGCATTTATCCGTAGGATCCACAGTCTTCGAAATTCTCTCTTGCGTTCACGTCTGTGTCTGTAAGCATGACTCCAGGCATGCAGCAGGGCTTCCCTTGCACGCCGGAATTGACGCCCAGATGCCGTTTGATAACCCCGGGCGAGAGACATAACCTTCTTATGCCTCTGATGTTTTGTAACTCCTCTCTTTACTCTGGTCAATTCTTTACCTTTATTTAATCTATAAGCTATTAGGCATAAGTCGTCGAAGGGCTTTCACTCGGTGAGGGCTTACACCAAGTTTGCTATCGTATGTACGGCGTACCTTTTTGGGTTTCTTTCTTCTCAAATGGCTACTATTGCCCTTCATACGGAGCATTTTACCCGTACCGGTTATATGTATTCTGGCCTTAGCGCCCTTGTGTGTTTTTAGTTTAGGCATCTTTTACCTCTACGGGCTTCTTCTCCACCTTTCCTGCAGTCTGGGGAACCAATATTATTGACACGTTATTTCTCTCAGCCGAAGGAGCTCTTTCTAGTTTACCAATTCCTTGTAGCTTTTCTGCTACTGTTCTCAGTAACGCCATGCCCAATTCTGGGTGGGTGACCTCTCTACCCCTGAAGAAGACGGCAATTTTTACCTTGGCCCCTTCTGCGAGTAACTGTCCAGCCTTGCGAGTTTTAGCTGTGAGATCGTGGTCGCCGATATTGGGTCGGAATCTGATTTCCCGCATCTCGGTAGACTTTTGAGCTTTCTTAGACTCCTTTACTTTTTTTGCATGCAGATACCGTAATTTTCCGTAATCTAGGATTCTGCAGACCGGGGGATCTGCTCCCGGAGAGACCTCTACCAAATCCAGATCTTTGGTTCGTGCCATATTCAGAGCGTCGGTAAGGGACACGATTCCGAGCTGGGCGCCATTGTCATCTATGACTCTGATGCGGTCACTTCGAATGCCTGCGTTAACCTTATACTCTCTGACTATGGTTCGAAACCCTCCAAAATTTATAGTTCACTACTGAAGGAAAAACTCTAACATGAGCCCTCGTTATAGTCAATTACGATACGATGAGATTTAGCTTGTTTCAATTTGGCGAATGGAAGCGATTTCTCTTCGAAGTAGCAGTTGAAGTTGTTCTATAGACATGGTGCCTAAATTAGTGTTGTTGCGTGTTCTGACCGCGATGGTTTTTTCCAATGTTTCTCTATCGCCTACCACTAACATGTAGGGGACCTTTTGAAGTTGAGCCTCTCGAATTTTAAGGTTCATACGTTCGTTTCGTGTGTCTACGTCGATCCGAAGACCTTCTTTCTTTAATTTGTTTCCAATCTCTAATGCGTACTCAACATTCCTGTCCGTTATAGGAATAATTGTTGCCTGAGTGGGTGCAAGCCATAAGGGAAAAGCCCCACCATAATGTTCTATTAAAACACCCATGAATCTTTCTATTGCTCCGAGCATTGCTCGATGAATAACTACAGGACGTTTAGATGATCCATCCCTGTCGATATATTCAAGATCGAAGGATTCTGGGAGAGAAAAATCTAATTGGACTGTTCCCAACTGCCATTCGCGCCCTATGGCGTCTGGAACAAAGAAGTCTATTTTGGGCCCGTAGAATGCACCTTCGCCCTCCACCGCATTATATGAAAGTCCACTATTTTCAAGAACGCTTCTCAGGGCAGTCTCGGCAGTGTCCCAAATAGTATCCGATCCGATTCTCTTTTCAGGTCGTAGAGATAGCATAACGCGAGGATCGTCGAAATCGAATATCTTGTATGAATCTAGAAGCATATTTATGAATTTCGTTACTTCATCGTGGATTTGTTCCGGAGCACAAAAGATGTGAGCATCATCTTGGGCAAATGAACGTACCCTAGTGAGGCCATGTGTCACACCTGAGCGCTCGAATCTATGTAGACGACCAAAATCTGCTATCCGAAGAGGGAGATCTCGGTATGAGTGGAGTTGAGCTGCATATATCATGGCGTGGGCAGGGCAATTCATGGGTTTAACGCCCCATTCTCTATCGTCTGCCGTAATAAAATACATGTTTTCTTGATAATTATCGTAATGACCTGAGCGTTTCCAAAGGTCTGACAAATAAATTTGTGGAGTTATTACTTCTTGGTATCCGTACTTCACATAGAGATTTCTGACAAAATCCATTAGGAGTTGATATACAATCGCTCCTTTTGGTAGAAAGAAGGGGCTTGCTGGGGCGATGGGATCGAACACAAAGAGGTTCAAGTCTTGCCCCAATTTCCTATGATCCCTTTTTTCGGCTTCCGCTATCCGCTGAAGGTGTGCCTTGAGCGCTTTACGGTTTTCGAACGCAGTTCCGTATATGCGTTGTAGCATCGGCCTGTTCTCGTCACCCCGCCAATAGGCCCCGGCGATCGATAGTAATTTGATTGCAGGAATTTTTCCGGTCGAATCTACATGTGGCCCTTGGCAAAGATCGGTGAATGTGTCATGAGTATAAGTTGATAATGTTGTGGAGTCCGGCAAATCGTCGATCAGCTCCAATTTATACGGTTGGTCTTTGTGAAGAGACTGGATTTGACTCCTGGTATGTTCGGTATAAATAAAGGGGTGATTGGCCGCTATTATTTTCCGCATTAATGATTCGATTTGCTCTAGATCATTTGGTGTTAATGCTCTGTCTAGTTCTAGATCGTAATAAAAACCGTCGTCTGTGGGAGGACCTATACCCAATTTAGCTTCTGGAAATAGTTGTTTTACTGCATCGGCCATTACATGTGCCGCTGAATGTCGTATTTTAGCCCTGAGATTTATCATGTCTCCGGATGTAGCTTTATTCCCCGAGTCTATTGAGTTCATGGGAGCACCTTAAAAAGGAGTATCGTAGAATTATAATTGATGTGGGCCGGTGTATAAATAAAAAAGCGTACCTTGTTTGGGGCCTATACTACTTTTGGAGTTAGATTAAATAAACTTAATGTGGTAATAGGCAAAGACACGATTACGTAACCGTCTTCATTGACAGGAATATAAGATAAATCTACACTGCCGATAATTCAGATTTTAATGAAGAGTAACTTTATGGTTGCCCAGCCCAAGTCTATCATGATTACCGGAGTGAACCACGTTGTTTGCTTGGTAAAGGATTTAGAGAAAAGCATGGAGTACTACCATGTCTTTTTAGGAATTCCTCAGATACCTAGCCAGGTTGACCTTAAGCATATTATTTGGTTGCAAATGCCGAGTGGTATTATGCTTCATCTCATACAGTCCGATCAGGCACCGTGTCCTAGAGAAAATCACATAGCGTTTCAGGTTGACGATTTTGAGGCTACTATGAAGGCGATAGAAAACAAAGGGTACAAAGTTGAACGAACCGGAGTCCGTAACGATGGCCAGAAGTTCTTTTTTACACTAGACCCTGATGGTAACTCTGTAGAGTTTTGCACCGCCTCAGGATTCTAGGTTAAAAAGCGAATCGTTTTCGTATTGGGCTTGGGGAATTATAAGCTGTTGACCATGATATAAAGACATGGCTTAACACAGTGATTATGTTTTTAGCCTCGCGTAATTAATCCAGGTTTTTATGGGGCCTAAGGACGAGATAGTTGAAATATTTTGCCTTCTGTTTTAATAGAAGGCGCAATTACCATTTCAGCTTTATGCATATCTTTAACGTTGAACGCACCACACATTCCCATGGCTACTTTTAGGGCTCCGACCAAATTTTGAGTGCCGTTTGTTTTAGATGTTGGGCCGTAGAGTAATTGGTTTAATGAACCTGCAATGCCTACGTCTATGCGTGTGCCACGGGGAAGTTCTGGGTGCGGGCTAGCCATGCCCCAATTGAACCCCCCGCCCGGGGCTTCGATGGATTGTGCGAATGGTGTTCCGATCATAACGCCATCTGCCCCAGCTACAATGGCCTTACACATATCTCCCCCGGTACGAATTCCACCATCAGTTATCACTGTTACATGCTTGCCGGTTTCTTTGAAGTATGTGTCCCTAGCCGCCGCACAGTCTATAGTCGCCGTTACTTGAGGGACTCCTACTCCTACCACTTCTCGTGTAGTACAGGCGGCCCCAGGGCCGACACCCACCAATATGCCGTGCACCCCGGTGCGCATTAACTCAAGGGCTGTATCGTACCCTACGCAATTGCCAACAACCACGGGAATCTTAGTCTCCGAAATGAGGTCTGGTAGTACTAGCCCCTTATAACTGCGGGAATTGTGGCGGGCGGTTGTAACTGTAGATTGTACAAAGAGGATGTCTGCTCCAGCCTCGACGGCAATTGGGCCCAGCCTTTTGGTATTTTGAGGAGTAACGGAAACAGCAGCAATAGCTCCTGATGCTTTTAGTTCTTGTATACATGCCCCGATGAGGTTTTCTTGGATTGGTTCAGCATAAATTTTTTGAAATACAGTTGTAACTTTTTCTGGCGGAGAGGAAATTATAGTCTGTAGTATCGATGATGGATTTCGATATCTGGTATATAAGCCTTCCAGATTTAATACTCCTACGCCACCCTTACTGGCTAAGAGGCTAGCGAAGGCAGGGGAGACAACCGCATCCATTGCGGAGGCAAGTATTGGGATGTCAAAAATATGTGGTCCAATGGCCATCTGTGTAGACGCCATATCAGGATTTATGGTGATTTGCCCTGGGACAATGGAGACTTCATCGAATCCATATGCAGGACGAATTTCCTTGAATATGGGTAGGGTCATCCGGTTTAGCACCTCTTTAGGGGAGAATATCGGACCATACGGGGACGAGCCCCGACTCTAGCAAAGGGTTTGGGGCAAGTCAAGAACATAATATGTTGCTGCTTGAATTTCCCAATGTTATGATTTATTTGCCATTAACCCGTTTGGGATGTGAGCATTAGTTATGAATCAAGGGAGTCCGCTGGGATCCGTGAGGACCAAGACGGAATTAGGTTTAGTTGCTACCATTGCTTCCGTAGTACGTACGAGGCAGCCATGGTGGTCGTTATGAAATCCGATATGAGTATCGGAATTGTTGGTGCTGGAGTAATGGGAACGGCATTAGGCATAGGCCTTAGTGCGACAGGTTATAATTTATCGTTTGTTACCAGTAGAACAGAACGATCTGCCATACGTTTAATTAATAGAATACCTGGAAGTCAGTATTCCAACAGTCCTGCGGAATTTTCTCAAGCCTGCGATTTGATTTTTATTACCACGCCGGATGATTTAATCAGGAATGTAGCTGATACATTTCCTTGGAAGGCAGGCCAGGCGGTTATCCATTGTAGCGGGGCTAGGGGATTGAGTATCCTTGATCCTGCGCGTGCTCAAGGGGCATCGGTCGGAGCTTTCCATCCTTTTCAAACATTTTCTAACGTGACTTCTAGTACAGAAGCTATTAGTAGGTTTGCCGGCATCTATTTTGCTATCGAGGCACAAGGAGTACTTCTTAAAGTATTGCGAGAGATGGCTAAGAGGCTGGGTGGAAAAGCTTTATTTGTTGATGATAAGCACCGAGCCCTCTATCACAGTTCAGCAGTACTAAGTTGTGGCTATCTTGTTACTGTATTGTACAGCAGTGTTCAATTATTGAAGGAAGTAGGGCTTAGCGAAGTGGAGGCCTTGGATGCGATAGGCACTATGGCACATTCAACTGTCCAATCCGTTAGACGAGCTGGGTTAATGGGCGCATTTACAGGTCCGGTGGCTAGGGGTGATACAACAACTTTAGATCGTCAACTTAGAGCTTTAACTACCAGTGATACGGGGCTGTTGAAACTGTTTACTGCGTTAACAGAAGCTTCTCTACCAATGATACGGGAAACCCTTTCTAAAGATAAGCGAAAAGAGATCTTAAAATTGGTTATGAGATATGATACGGATAGTAACAAGAACAACATTATCAGGAGGAATGGATCTGTTTAACAGAATAACTGCGAAGGATATTCGTGACACTAAAAATCTGAAGGATAAACTGGCTGTCGTCACAGCATATGATGCTACTATGGCTAGTTTGGCCGAGAAGGCTGGTTGTGATGTTCTGCTGGTGGGAGATAGTTTGGGAATGGTTGTGTTGGGATATGAAAATACCATTCCCGTAGTCATGGACGATATGGTTCATCATACCAAGGCGGTTACAAGGGGATCGAAGAAAGCTCACATCGTTTCAGATATGCCTTTTTTGAGTTTTAATATGAGCATTGAAGAAACTTTAAGGAATGCCTCTCGCTTAATCCAGGAAGGAGGCGCCCAATCCGTGAAATTAGAGGGAGGCAAATCGGTTGCGGATCAAGTAAAGAAACTGGTTTCATCCGGCATTCCGGTTATGGGACACATTGGCCTTACCCCTCAATCCATACTTAACATTGGAGGTTATAGGATACAGGGAAAAATTAAGACAGAGGCCCTGAAGGTATTAGATGACGCTAAGATTCTAGAAGAAATGGGGGCATATGCGATCGTATTGGAATTGATACCGACTCCCCTTGCTAAGCTCATAACCGATGAAGTTACAGTGCCAACCATAGGTATAGGAGCTGGCCCCTTTTGTGATGGTCAAGTTCAAGTTTTTCACGATATCATGGGTCTGTACCCAAAGTTTGTTCCAAAACACACGCGTCAGTATTTGAATCTGGGTGTGGATATAGAAAAAGCATTGCGAACCTATTTGACAGAGGTCAAAGAAGGGAGTTTCCCAAGTGATAACGAGAGCTTTTCTATGGATTCGGAGATGTTTCGAGACATCTTTAAATAAGGGGCATTTTGTGAAAGTGATAACGAAAATCCATGATATGGTTGAGGCCTGCAACACAATTCCTAGGCCGTTAGGATTAGTTCCTACTATGGGAGCACTCCACCGAGGGCATGAAGCTCTTTTCCGACAAGCCCGACAAAATAATGCATCGGTAGCGGTAAGTATTTTTGTGAATCCAGTACAGTTCTCGTCCCAAGCAGACTTTCAAGCGTATCCCAGAGATCAGGTGAAAGATCTGGAATTCCTGAGTAAATCTGGAGTAGATCTCGTGTTTTGCCCTATGGGACTAGAAATGTTTCCCTCGGATATGGAAAGTAGGGTCAATGTTGGTGCTATTGGGGGCCGTATTGAGGGCAAATTTCGCCCTGGCCATTTTGAAGGAGTAGCTACCGTAGTTTGTAAATTATTTAACGTAACTAGAGCGGATAAAGTCTACTTTGGGCAAAAGGATGCACAGCAGAACCTCGTGATAAAACGCACGATCTTCGATCTTAATTATGCCATTGAAATGGTTGTTGTTCCTACAGTTAGGGAAAAGAATGGTCTCGCATGTAGCAGCAGGAACTCTTCATTGACTCCTATTCAAAGAAAAAAGGCTGGTGTTATTTACGAAGCGTTATTGGCAGTGAAAAAACTATTTGAATCAGGAGAAACTGATGTAGGAAAGTTAAGAAATGAAGCCAAGCGAGTGCTTGTATCCGAACCAGTGATTTCCAGCTTAGACTATGTCAGCATCGCTGATTCAGGCACACTAGAGGAGTTAAAAATTATAAATAGGTCGGCTCTTATGTCTATAGCATTGTGGATAGGGGAAACACGACTTATTGACAATCTAGTATTAAGTCAGTGATAGGCTACTCTGTTAGTTCGCGAATAGTTTCTATAAATGTTGGTAGGATTTCTTCCCAATCTCCTACTACTCCAAACTGAGCATCTTTAAATATGGGGGCATTAGAATCTTTGTTAATAGCCACAATTACTTTTGCCCCATAACATCCAGCCATATGTTGACTTGCACCAGATATTGCTACAGTAATGTAAAGGTCCGGGGAAATAGTTTTGCCGGTTAGGCCAATTTGCCATACATGCGGCACCCATCCGGCATCTACGGCAGCTCGTGATGCTCCAGCAGCTCCTCCCAAAAGCTTAGCTAAATCATGGATATATTTAAAGGAATCTGAATCTCCAAGACCACGTCCTCCGGCTACTACTACCTTAGCATCCTCCAATCGGACTTCATCGGTTTCTTCCTTAATTGATTTAATTACCCGAGTTTTGATTAAAGCTTTGCTTATTGAGGGCATAAACTCCTCAATAATGCCTTGTCTCGTCCCGTCTGGCTCTAATGGAGAGGATGATTTTGGCCTTAATGTAATAATCTGGGGGGATTCAGTGCTAGCAACTGCTGCCATAACGTTTCCCCCAAACACGGGACGGTGCCCTACAACCTTTTTCGTCGAAGGATTGAACTCAACTTTTACACAATCTTGGATTAGACTAACTTTGAGCCGGGCCGCAAGTCGAGGGGCCAAATCTCGTCCATTTAATGTCTTGCCTATCAGGATGACATCCGGTTCTAGTTTATCGCATAACTGGTACATGGCTGATAGATATAATTCCGTTTGGAATGAATTGAGTAGAGGGTCCTGCAAAATGTACACAAAATTTGCACCATAACTTATCGCTTGCTGAGCGGATCCTTGAGCCGTAGACCCCAAAAGAGCTATAGATACGGATTTACCTGTGGACCTCCCTAGGGTCAGTCCTATAGAAAGGAGTTCTAGGGTCGAAGATGTAAGGCCTTGGTCGTCGAGTTCTCCTAGTATTAAAATTAGATTCGTATTATTCATTGCCATCTTAGCGACTAGATAAGTTTTTCCTCACGGAGTTTAAGTGCAAGGTTTTTGCCAGCGTCAGCAGCATTGTCTCCAGTCATAATTTCGCAGTCTGTGGATGAGGCCGGAATATAGAGATCCTCAAGCTGTAGCCCGGATGTTAGTGTAGATTCAGAAAGGCCTATAGCTTCAGGAGTCCATATAATTGGTTCGCTTCTTGCGGCAGACATAATGCCGCGAAGGGTTGGATATCTTGGTTGACCCATTTCATTGCTTACTGTAATGATCGCCGGGAGAGGTGTTTGTACCGTTTCGGTTCCGCTCGGAAGTTGTCGTTCTACTATGGCATCAGTATCGTTTAAATCAATACGTTTGGCGAGTGTGATACAAGGCAAACCTAGATGTTCTGAAATTATTTGTGGAACCTGAGCGTTATCCCAATCGGAGGCTTGTCTTCCTGCAAGTATAAGATCGAAGGTTCCAATCTTCTTAATTGCGGAAGAAATTATTTTTGCTGTGATGGAACTATCGAAATCGGACCGACTATGATTATCTTCAATTAATATCAGCTTATCTGCTCCCATCGATAGAGACTTTTTCACCACGTCCAGAGCGAAATTCTTGCCTAAAGATAAGGCCGTCACTGTGGCCTCTTGAGAATCTTTTATTCTGAGTGCGGCTTCTAATGCGTTTTCGTCAAAACCGTTAATTACCGGTGGGATGTTGAAAGGAGTCGTAACTTCGGATGCGGCATGTTCAATTTTGAATTCAGTCGCAGGTATGTCTGGGTCAATTACTTGTTTTATCAAGACTATGATATTCAGAGGCACCGGGCCCTCCAGGGGAGGCGATTCGAATAGCCGGGAATATAACATCACCCAAGCCGGGTGTCAAAGCTATTTCTTGCATTATCGTGATCAGTTGCGAGGGCCCAGTTGAAGTCTTTACTGTAGCTGAGAACTAATTACGATTGATTTAATCGGCCATGTAAGTCGAAAAAAATATAGTGTTAGAAAAATATATAGTGTGTTGAACTGGTGACCAGTTGGAATTCTGAAACCGTTTGAGCGAATCCCCATAGCAATGTGATTAATCCGAGGGTATAAGTGGCTAGTTGTCAGGAATTTGTTGGGTCGATAGAATTGTAAGTTATATGGGGAGTTTGGCCTAGTGAAGAAGATGGGTAGGATGGGTGCTCTCTGTTATCCATAGAACTTTTGGAAAGCTAATACTGTTCGAAACATGAATTCAGAACTATGATCAAAATGCAGGCGCCATGATAAGGAATTTGTCCTTCATTGATCGATATCTTACGGTATGGATATTCCTGGCTATGAGCTTAGGAATTAGCCTTGGTTATTTAGTTCCAGAAGTAGAAGAATTTGTTAACTTATTCCAAATCGGGACTACTAACTTGCCGATTGCGATTGGTCTGATTCTTATGATGTATCCACCGTTTGCAAAGGTGAAATACGAGGATCTACCAGATGTCTTCAAAGACAAAAAGACTTTTGGGATTGCCATGATTCTAAACTGGACCGTTGCTCCTATGCTTATGTTCATTTTAGCTATAATTTTTGTGCCAAACCAACCTCAGTACATGGCTGGCTTGATCTTAATTGGCATCGCACCATGTATAGCTATGGTGATCGTTTGGAATGATCTTGCAAAGGGATCGGCTGAATACGCTGCTGGACTTGTGGCCTTTAACGCAGTTTTTCAAGTATTGTTTTTTAGCTTCTATGCTTATATTTTCTTGACGATTCTCCCTCCCTTCTTTGGGTTGGCCAGTTCGACGGTGGAAATCACCATGTCGCAAATAGCTCAAAGTGTTTTTATATATTTGGGTTTTCCTTGTTTGGCAGGGTTGCTCACTCGGTACTTGATGCTAAAAATCGTAACGAAAGATTGGTATCACAACGAATTTGTTCCACGTATAGGGAAGATCACATTAATTGCCTTGCTATTCACTATAGTTGTCATGTTTAGTCTCAAGGGGAGATTAATTGTAACCATTCCAATGGATGTGGTGACCATAGCGGTTCCATTACTTATTTATTTTCTCTTGATGTTTCTTATAACCTTTTTAATAACTGGCAAATTAGGTATTGATTATAAGAGATGTTGTACATTGTCTTTTACAGCGGCGAGCAATAACTTTGAACTTGCTATTGCTGTAGCTATCGGAGTGTTCGGAATAAATTCAGGGGCGGCCTTTGCGGCCGTGATAGGACCTCTTGTAGAGGTTCCAGTAATGATTTCCTTAGTCTCGGTCGCCTTGTGGGTAAAGTCTAATTATTTTGGGCGGGAACAACCACTTGAAACCTAGATGCAAATATAGGATATATGATAGTTACTATTCCGGAATCTGCTTTCAAAAGAATGCTTACTAGAGCAACGTGTTGTTATGCTAATATGCGACGGTTAGAATTGACTCCGTCGGGGTGTAGCGCAGCATGGTCAGCGCGCCTGCCTCGGGTGCAGGAGGTCCTGGGTTCAAATCCCGGCACCCCGACCACGGACCACTATAGTTAAGAGCAATTAAGTGTTTTTATTCGATTACAATATTGTGGCAAAGTGGTATTGACCGAACCGCCGGACGCTGATATATTTTTGATGAATTAAAGCATTAAGAATGAAGAAGTTTAGAACTAGATACTTGTTTAGAGATGGAGTGAAGGGTGTCGTTAAATTTAAGTTTATAAACTTAAATTTCGCACCTAGTGTGCTCTACATATGTTAGATTCAACGCCTCTCAGCTGAGAGGTTTTTTTTTGGATAAAAATTTTGCTGGAGAGATTGATGAGGTTTAATTTATTGCCTAGAGAAGAAATTTTCTTCAAATTGTTTAGTGAAAGTTCAGCCAATGTCTATGAAGCTGCTAAAAAGCTGGTTGATCTAATGGAAAATTACGATAATGTCGAAGAGAAGGTAGCAGAGATCAAAAGATTGGAAGAAGTTGGCGACAGTATAATACATCGTACGTGGACCAGCTTACGTACGACTTTTTTTACGCCATTAGATAGAGAAGATATTGGGCAACTGGCCGAACGTTTAGATGATGTGATTGATAGCATAGAAGAAGCGGCCAGATATATGGTGGAGTATAGAATAGAAAAACCTACGGAAAGCGCATGTGAACTAAGCCGCATAATAGTCCGGTGCGCGGAAGTATTGAACGACGCAACAGCAGTTTTGCAAAATCGCAAGAGTAACCTGTCCGAATTACTGCCGTTAAAAGATTTACTACATACTCTAGAGAATGAGGCCGATCAGATTACTAGCAAAGCTATGGCAGAGCTTTTTGAGAATCACGATGCAATTGATATTATCAAGTGGAAGGAAGTTTATGGGCAGTTAGAAATGGCTTCAGACCGGTGTGAAGAAATTGCGGTGATCTTAGAAGGCGTGGTAATAAAGCATGGGTGATGAAAGCTTAATTCTTCTTTGTATTACCATAGGATTAGCACTGGCTTACTCGTACAGCAATGGTTTGAATGATGCTGCCAATGCACTGGCAGCAGTTATTTCCACACGAGCACTCACGCCGTTCACTGCTGTAGTCTTGGGTGGAGCAATGAATTTATTGGGCGCACTTACAGGCACGGCCGTAGCTAAGACAATTGGGAAAGGGATTGTAAATCCAGAACTGATGACCCAAAGCGCAGTGTTGGCAGCAATTCTAGCTGCAGTGACTTGGGTTGTAATAGCTAGTCGAATCGGTTCCCCGGTAAGTGTGAGTCATTCGCTTGTAGCCGGTGTCCTGGGAGCAGGAGTTGCAGTAGCAGGAATTGCAGGTGTGAATGAAACTGTGATGACTAAGGTGCTGTTGGCTTTGGCCTTTTCGCCGTTATTAGGATTCACAGGGGCTTTTGTTCTTATGGTGATGCTTTATTGGTCGTTTCGTCATGTTGCACTGCCAAGAGTGAACTTTATTTTTAATAAACTGCAGATTCTTTCGGCTGCGCTACTTTCATACACACATGGAAAAAATGATGCCCAAAACGCTATAGGCATAATGGCATTAGGATGGGCTGTGTATCATTCCCATGACGTCACTGTATCACCCTGGATGCAAGCAACAGCTGGTCTAGCGATAGGTATTGGTACGGCGATGGGAGGATGGAAGGTCATTCGGACTCTGGGGACAAAGATTACTCGCTTAGAACCGGCCAGTGGGTTTGTCGCTAATGTAAGCGCGGCTGCAGTAATCGAGGCAGCTTCAAATATTGGATTACCTGTTAGCACCACACATACAGCTAGCAGTGCAATCATGGGTGTGGGTTCTACTCGAGGACTCACCGCAATAAGCCTGGGAGTGATTAGAGGGATTTTTGTTGCATGGTTAATCACCTATCCGTTTTGCTTTACTTTGGGATATGCGTTTACTAAATTATTCGAGTTGGTTTTGTAATGTAAGAGTACGACTTGACCACGTGATCCCTGATTCCTATCATTGGTTACTATAGAAATGGGCTCTGATAACCACAAATCCCAAGACCACGGCGACGTTTTGAATCTTCTTCAGGCCAAGGTTGAACGCCTTACAAAACTGCTTGTAGATAAACCTGGCAACCATGAATTGTATAAGGAAAGAGGACTTCTTTATGGGCAATTGGCTGATCCCGTAGCAGCCATAAAGGATTTTTCTGAGGCAATAGCGTTAGAACCGAAAGATGCCGAGGTTTACTACAATAGAGGTATGGCTTATGTGCACTTGAAGGAATATCTAGCTGCGCTAGATGATTTCAATCAAGCAATCGACCTCGAGCCATTGCATGTGGATGCATACAATAATAGAGCGGCCTCATTATATGAATTGGGCCATTCAGAAATGGCTATACGTGACGCTGATAAGGCCATAGCTTTGAATCCAAAGCAGAGTTCCGCATATGCTGTAAGGGCATTAGCTAATGCGAATCTTGGACATGAAGATGACGCGAAAGGAGATTTTTCGATGGCTAAAGATTTGGGATTTGATCATCACCTATTATTTCATCTTTTACAAAGGGCACGAAAAGGACAGAGACTGAATTAACATAGTGCTATACGTGTATTTACTTTATACATAGATTTAAGCGGTGTTATTCTTGGAGCCTTAGGTTCTGTAGATATTCAATCAGTTCTGAAGTTTGACCCAAATTTTTGGTAGATTTATACTCGCTCGATAACCCATAAGCTGCGGATTATATAAAAATGATAAGAAGGTGGGCATCGATGGATCCCGTAAATATCTTTGAATACGAGAATTTGGCCAAGGAAAAACTTCCAGACGAACAATATGACTTTATAGCTGGTGGTGCGACAGATGAAATAACCATTCGGCGTACTAGAAAAATCTGGGATTCCATTATATTAAGACCGAGGATGTTGGAAGATGTATCTAGGATTGATATATCTACCACGGTCTTGGGTATGGAAATGCAAACTCCAATAATGATTGATCCAGCTGGAGATCACGCTAGAGCTCACGTTTTAGCGGAGGCAGCGACTGCGAAGGCAGCGGCCTCGGCAGGTCTTCTGATGTTTGTAAGTTCTGCAGCTAGACTGACCCTTGAACAGGTAGCTGAGTCAGCCTCTGGTCCAAAGATTTTTCAACAGTATCTTTATAGAGATCCGGAATTATCTCTAGAATTTGCTAATAGAGCTACGGAGGCTGGGTATAGCGGTATATGTATAACTGTAGATTCCAAAGTAAAGCCGAAGCGGGAGCGTAACATTAGAAATAAATACGTAAGTGCTTCGCCACCTAATTATGACAGCATAAAACTTAAACCATATTCGTGGGATTTTAATCCAGATGCTCCTGCTGGATTGAATGATATTCGTGATCCAGGAGCTACATGGAAGCAGCTGGATTGGTTTGTGAAGTCTGTATCGTTACCTGTGGTAGTGAAGGGTATTATGACGGCAGAAGATGCCATACTAGCAGTCGAACACGGCGTTAGTGGAATCATTGTCTCCAATCATGGTGGTAGACAACTAGACACAACATATTCAACAATCGAAGTTCTCCCGGAAATAGTCGATGCTGTTAACGATAACTGTGAAGTTTATATAGACGGTGGGATTAGAAGAGGATCTGATGTACTTAAGGCTTTAGCCTTGGGGGCTAGGGCTGTGCTTATTGGTAGGCCTGTATTTTGGGGTCTGGCGGTAAATGGAGAGGAAGGAGTGAGAGATGTGGTGAGAATTTTGGTAGAGGAACTTGAAATGACTATGGCCATGTGTGGAAAGTCTAAGTTGGCAGACTTGAATCGTGATATGTTGGGTTGGGGTTTCCCGTTAGAGAAAATATTGAACAATTCGTAGTTTATTTACCCGTTAAAGCAAATAGCCTCCCATAGATCTTTCCTAATGCCCCATAGGTTCGCTTTACGTGGAAGCTGTAGATCTTAGGCATATGTTGACCTCTAACCAGTAATTCACTACTATATTTGCAATCAATTGCATCTACAAATCATTGCTATGAATGATCGCAGAACAATATTCAAAACGCTTCGGGATTTAGGTATACGACTGACTCCGCAGCGTATGCTTATCCTAGACATATTGAGGGAAGGTAATACCCATATGGGTGTAGAAGAGGTGTACGCTAAGGCGAGGACCGCTTTCCCATACATCGATATAGCTACCGTGTATAGAACTTTGAACTTAATGAAAAAGATAGATGTTGTAACCGAAGTAGCAATGGGAGAACGGCTTCATTTTGAATTAACGAATCCGGACCAAAAGCACCATCACATGGTATGCACCTCTTGTGGAAAGGCCTTTAACTTGGCTCCAGAATACCTCGAGAGGTTTGGTGAACAAATTCGTAGTGACTTGTCATTTGAACCCGACATTCGCAATTTTACTATAAAAGGGAAATGCTCTTTTTGTGCGGAACATTTGGACGAGGCTGGTTAAACACATGAATGTTTATCTCCATAAGTTGGGAGTTTTCTGTATGGTAGTTTTGATTTTTTCTAGTGTTGTCATGTGTACCTCAACAGAGAAAATCGGGAGTAATGGAAAACCTAAGGTTATTACTACTGTTTCCCCTTTGACCAGTATCGCAGAAAACATTGGAGGGAATAGGATTGTTTTGTTAGGGATAGTACCAGAAGGAACCAACTCGCATAATTTTCAACCCGCCCCTTCAGTGATAAGGCATATCGAATCATCGGATCTGATAATTCTTAACGGCTTGTTTTTAGAAGAACCAGTTATGAATATTATAGAAACTGGGAGTTATGAAAACAGAAAAGTTTTGTCCTTAGGAGATATGGCAGTAAGTAAGAAGGATTGGATTTTCGACTTCAGTTTTCCTGAAACGAAGGGAATCCCGAATCCCCATTTATGGCCAGATCCTCTTTTGGCCTTAAAATACGCCGATCTCATAAGAAATGAATTAGTGAAATTGGATTCATCTGAAGCGGCATATTATAACGACAATTTTGTGAAACTAAAGGCACGTATAGAAGACTTGGACAGACTCATAAAGGATGCCATAGCAAGTATTCCGCAGGAGAATCGGAAGCTTTTCACCTACCATGATTCTTGGCCATATTTTGCTAGGCGATATGGTATGGATGTATTGGGTGCAGTCCAACCGTCAAATTTTACTGAGCCTTCAGCTAGAGAAATAGCTGAGCTGATTGAATTGATAAAGAGTGTAAATGTCCCGGCTATATTCGGCTCAAAGGTTTTTCCGAGTCAAGTGATGGAACAACTTGCAAAAGAATCCGGTGATATTTTTATTGATAATTTATCTGACGATGATTTACCAGGGATACCAGGAGACGATGAACATTCCTATTTGGGCCTAATGGTGAATAATTTGACGATTATGGTAGATGCTCTAGGTGGTGACTCCAGTTATTTAGGATCATTGGATGTGTCACCGGTATTTGCAGAAAGGAGTGAGGCGGAATACCCGCAGTAATAATCTAATGTTACATCCTCTACCACATAGTCCAAGCTTCATTGATCCGATTGTGAGTATAGAAGGGTTTACAGGTGGATATAACGGAGAATCGGTACTTGAACACATAGATTTAACAATCAGCCATGGTGATTTTGTGGGATTGGTTGGTCCTAGCGGTTCTGGCAAGACTAGCTTGCTTAAAGCAATACTCGGGATTTTGGACGTCTACGATGGTCGAGTTTTGGTTGACGGAGTAGATACCAATGTGCGACGTCCTAGGGTGGGGTATGTCCCGCAACTAGAGACTATCGATTGGAATTTCCCAGTGACTGTGGAAGAGGTGGTTATGATGGGCTGCACAATGAACTATCCTCTATTTCCCTGGGTCACAGACGCGCAACAAAAATCAGCAGCACGAATGATGGAAAATTTGGGAATCAGCGGTCTCGCAAAGCGCCATATTAGAGATCTTTCTGGTGGACAACAACAGCGGATTTTCCTAGCCAGAGCTCTAGTAGGAGATAGGGCAATCCTTCTTTTAGATGAACCAACCTCTGGGGTAGATATTAAGACTAGAGATGACATCATGCATCTTCTACACGAATTGAATCATCAGGGTATAACGGTAATCATGACGACTCATGAGATCAATTCAGTTGCTGCCCACTTACCCAGGGTTGTCTGTTTGAATGGCCGTATTATAGCTGATGGTCCTCCCTCTAAGATTTTATCAACCGAAATCTTAACCGAGACATATGGCGGTCCAATGCCAGTGATCCATCACAATGGTATGGCTATAGTTGTTGAAAGGCCACACAGATTTGGATATCACGCGAGAAAGGGCGAGGACATTGATAGCCCAGATCTGGAGCATCAAGATATTGTTTGAGCCGTTTCAGTATGAATTTTTTGTAAATGGCATTGTCGCAGCTGGCCTGGCAGGAGCACTCACGGGCCTCGTTGGTGTATATATTGTTTTAAGGAAGATGGCTTATATCGGACACGGGCTATCCCATGCAATTTTTGGGGGAGCCGTCGTTAGTTTTGTGATGTCCATTAACTTTTTCTTGGGTGCTAGTGTGTGGGGGGTCTTTTCTGCGCTTCTTATTACGATTACCGCTCGGAAGCGTACTATAGGTGCTGACGCTGCGATAGGAATTATTACTACTGCCAGTTTCGCTTTAGGAATCGCAATAATAAGCAAATATAAGACATTCACACGTAGCTTTGATGCGGCTCTATTTGGTAATGTTCTAGGTGTATCCGATGGCGATTTATTGGCATTGGCAATCGTCCTAAGTGCAACCATATGCACTGTTTTTGTAGGGTATAAATTATTATTGTTTACCGCATTTGATTCTGAAGTGGGACGACTATACGGGGTACCAACAGGTTGGGTAGACATCATGTTTTCTCTTATTCTGGCTGCCACTATTGTGGTTTCTATGCAAGTCCTGGGAGTTACTTTAATCGCCGCTAATGTAGTTATCCCTCCGATTATTGCTCGAATGATAACCAATAGCTTTAGACGTATGATTGTCTTATCTACAGTAGTGGGCTCACTTTGTGGCATCGTTGGGATTTACCTTAGTTATTACATAGATGTATCCTCGGGGGCCACAATTGTACTAGTGGGTTCTACCTTGTTCGTTTTAGCTTTGCTGTACAATACAATTCGAGCCCGCAGGTATGACATTTGGACTCTTTTTAAGAAGAAACCAGCGATACCTAAAATGCCGTTTAGTTCTGATAAGTTGTGAACATTGGATTCGAAGGCGTCTAATGTAACTTCCTTAACCAACGGATTATTGTGATATCTTATTATCTGTATGATTGACCAATTTATTTGGAAAACCCTAGCCATTATCTTAGGTTTATCAACCTTAGTTTTGGGTATTGTTGTTCCTTCTTGGTTTTCCTTTTTCGATGTTTCAGAGCAGACTTTGCAAGAGGTCGAATTGGATGACTCCTCTCTTGATTTTCAACTCTTTCACCAATCTGAAGGGGGAGTTCTCGAAGATCCAAGTGGAAAAGATAATAGTCTATATGTAGAAAATAAGAAGGGAAATTTCGGTGCGATTTTCCAATCCGAAGATGAAGTTAAAGAGCATTCGGAGGCCAGCCTTGATCCAACACCGGACCTCAGTAGGTTAGAATACTTGTTGACCCAACTTATCCATCCTGATTGGGCGACAAGGCTCAATGCGGTTGAAGCATTGGAGCAACTTAATAATCCCATAGTGATTCCAAGTTTGGTAGATAGAATCTTACAGGATGTTAGCACACACGTTAGGTGGCGTAGCATAGAAAGTTTAAAGGGGCACACCAGTTACAGGAATGAAATAGTTTCTCTATTATTAGAAGGGTTGCAAGACTCGCAGGCAGAAGTGCAAAAAAACGCTGCTGTTGCGTTGGCGTTATATGGAAATGAGGAGATAACCGACCATCTTATAGATATGCTTCAGGATCAAGCCGACATAAGACGACGTGAAGCAGCTTTCGTATTCGGTGAGCTTGGAAGTGATGAAATGATTGAACATCTCTACCCGCTATTAGATCAGAATTTAGAAAGCAATGAAAATGTAAGGGAAGAAGTTGTGAAAGTAATAGGGAGGATTGGAAATAGTGAAAGCGTCCCATATTTGCTAGAAGTTCTTGGTTCGGATGTGGGCGAAAGGGTCCGAATTCATTCTGCCGTTGCTTTAGGGAATTTGGGAGATGCTACCATCTTGGACCAATTAGAACAGCTGTATCTGAATGAGCAGAGTGTATTGGTGTCTCCACATATTAAGGCCTCTATTAATCGATTAAACTAAGACCGCCTTGATCGAGTTTGGTCGAGAGAATCCAACAACAAGGTAACTGGACCATCGTTTTTTAGGCTCACCATCATTTTTGCGCCAAAAATTCCTGTGGATACCCTCAATCCAGATTGTTCGAATAGATTAACCACCTTTAGGTAAAGCTCCTTGGCATTTTCTGGGCTTGCAGCCTTTACGAAACTTGGTCGCCTACCCTTTCTTGTATCCGAATATAACGTGAATTGACTTACCAATAATAATTCAGCGGATGTTTCTATAGCAGAGTACTCAAAAGAGGTTTTTGGTGAAGGAAACAGACGAAGGTTTAAGGTTTTTTCAACCAAATAAGCCATATCAGAGTCAGTATCGTCTTGTGATATACCTATGAATATGAGGAGTCCCTGCCCGATACCGCTAACCAGTTTCTTGTTTACGTATACCTGTGATTGGGTAACTCGCTGAATTAAAAAGCGCAACCCTGTTTACTCGTTATTTGTGGATGTTGGCGGCTTTGAATCGGGTTTATTGTCCCCGGTGGAGGATTCCGTTTTACTATCTTTCTTGTCCGTATCACTGGTCTTAGTGGGAGGGGGAGTGGAGTTTCCAGTGGCCCCGTTAGCTTTCACATTCGATCGTGCATAGTCAGTCGTATAAAACCCGGTACCTTTATAAATTATGGGGACGGCCCGGAATTTACGACGGGCCGCGTTGTGGCAACTAGGACAGTTAGCCACAGGTTCGTCATTAAAACCCTGTTTTACCTCAAAGATAGTCTGACAGGACTGGCATTCGTAGTCGTACCGAGGCACCTTTTCCTTGTGTATTACGAAGATTTAGCAGCCAATGAATCTGACTGCTAACCGTCGGATTTTAGCACTAGGTGCTCTCTAGGTCAACGAAAATGGTAGCAAAATGTCGTTATTGTCACCAGCAAAATAGGATGGTACTTTTAGTTGCAGTATTAAGGAGATGATTAATGTCTTTTAAAAAAGCTGATCTTTTGATTAAAGGTGGACTTGTGGTTTCTGGCCAGGATGTATCGAAAAAAGATGTGGCCGTATATCAGGGGAAAATCAAAGAAATAGGAAGTGATCTTCAAGGATATGATGCAAAAAATACGGTAGTGGCGTCAAGGAGATATATATTGCCAGGAGGAATCGATTCCCATGCCCATCCAGTTTATGAAGATAGAATGGATTCTTACTCGATTGCGGCAGCTTTTGGTGGAATTACCACGGTTATCGCGTTTGTAGGGAACATAAAATCATGGGGATTTAGCGGATATACAACTGATGTGGTAAAAGCCTTTATAGAAGAATCAGAAGAGATTTCATATCTAGATTTCGGCGTTCATGGTACTTACGCAGCGGCTGATGAAGATACTATTGGTAGATCTATATCAGAACTAATAAACTTGGGCGTTCCATCCTTTAAAGTTTTCATGTCATATAAACGACGAGGTATGATGATTTCCGACGAAGCCCTTTTAACCGCATTGGAAGCTGCTTCCTATGAGGGTGGCTTGACTCAAGTCCATGCCGAAACCGGTTGTTGTATAGAATATTTGACAGAGCGGTTTCTATCAGCAGGGAAAACGAAACCGCAACACTTTTTGCCATCGCAACCTAATATATTGGAAGCCGAAGCCTTGAATAGAGCCGGCACTTTTGCTCAGGTTGTAGGTGCACCACTTTACCCAGTACATTTAAGTACTAAGGAATCAATACCCGTGGTTCGAAGGCTAATAGATCAAGGAGTGGAGCTTTTTACGGAAACCTGTCCTCATTACCTTACACTAACGGACGAAGAAATTATCAAGAAAGGCCCATTGGCTAAAGTTGGTCCACCTTTACGGAAACAAGAGGATAGCGATGCATTGTGGGAAGCTGTAGCAAAAGGATTGATCAATGTTATAGCTAGTGATTCCGGTGGATTTACTGTTGAGCGTAAAATGGGGGGAAGTGCTGCTGAGAACATTTTTGAAGCCCCATATGGATTGAATACCATAGAGTTCATGATCCCTATGATGTGGAATTATGGAGTAAACAAGGGACGGATCACACTTCCAAAATTAGTCCAGGTTTTTTGTGAAAATCCAGCAAAAATATTTGGTTTATATCCCCGTAAAGGAGTGCTCAGGGAAGGATCCGATGCAGATATAGTAATCTGGGACCCCAGTAGGATACACCTCGTCGATGGCCAACATGGAAATACGGATTACTCATCTTTTGATGGATTTGATCTTTTGGGCATGCCAGATGTAGTTATACAAAGAGGTGTGGTAATAATACAAAACGGGGAGTTGGTGGCCAAGAAGCCAGAGGGCAAGTTTATTAAGGGAGACCCCAATGCAACTCCCTATGCACCAAACGGTCATAGCCTTTAGGAGAATGAGAATGTTCATTGAGGTGGATGTAGAAGAGAGCAGAAATTCACCGCTCAGTGTTAACAAGATTTTTCACGCCTTAGATATTCCGATGCCAATAACTAATATAATGGCACCGGATCGTTTCGGATTAGAAGTAGAATGTTTTATTACTGGGTGGTCCTTTGAGGGCGAGTGTGCTGCATACGCTGTATTGGTTGAAGATTCTGGTGAAGGTAGGGTTCTATTAGTTTATGGTGGGAATCATGGCATAAGGCTACAACCGACAACATTGGGACGTCCATGGGATATCAAGGATCCATGTCAATGGGGCGAGCCATGTTTGATGTTAGACCAGAACATCGAAATCCATTGATATACCCTACTTTCCAATTGAAATAATCTAGTAATTACCGAATAAGACTTGACGGATTTATCGAGTAGCTTTAGGCTCAACATTGTTATATGAGCAATTACGTGTTTTTTTCGTCACTCCTTTCCGGTTTTACCTGACACCACTTTTAACCGGACGGGGCTAGTTCAGCTGCCCGCTTTGCCTGGAAGCGTCTAGATGTCGCTTTCGATTTATCCTAAATCACATAGTAACCAAGAGTGTAAAGTGCCATGAATTTAAAAAAAGCTATATTATTTTGTTTGATCCTAATTAGTTTTGGGGTGGTAGCGTGTGGGACGGAAAAAACTGAGGAACCTATATTGTATATTGGGGGGATTCCTGATCAAAACACTGCAGTTTTAGTACGGAGATTCGATGAGATAGCCAACTACTTGAGTAAAACCATGGATATCTCCGTCGAATATAAACCGTCTCTGGATTATTCTGCTGTAGTCACGGGATTTAGAAATGGGGATATTCATCTGGCCTGGTTTGGAGGACTTACGGGAATACAGGCCAGAGGGTCTGTCCCGGGGTCATTAGCTCTTGCCCAGCGTCCCCAAGATGAGAACTTCCATTCTGTTTTTATAGTTGGGAATCACGTTGATGCTAACAGCCTGACCGATCTGAAAGACTTGTCATTTACGTTTGGAAGCGAAAGCTCTACGTCAGGGCATTTGATGCCGAGGTTCTTTTTGATAGAGGCGGGCGTAGACCCCAAAGAACATTTTCGATTTCCTCCGGGCTTCTCAGGTTCTCACGATAGGACCTGGAAATTGGTTGAAGTGGGTGCTTTCCAGTCCGGAGCATTAAATCTTTCGGTATGGAATAAGGCCGTAACCAATGGCGACGTTGATCAGACTAAGGTGAGAGTTCTCGAAACGACTCCTGCCTACTATGACTACAACTGGTCTGCTAGAGGCGATCTGGATGATAAATTTGGGAATGGGTTTATCCTTCGGTTACAGAAGGCTTTGTTGGATTTGCACGATGAGTCTCAATACAAAGATATTTTGGATGCATTTCAGACGGAAAAATTTATTTCCACAGAGAATGGTAATTATTCGAAGATAGAGCAAATTGCTAAAGAACTTGGTCTTTTGGAGTGATTAGATTAAGTGACTAAGGGCCACAAAGATTACTTCATTGAAGTCGAAAACGTCAGTAAAACATACGGAGCTCTTGTAGCTCTTAGCCCAGTATCCTTGCACATAGGAAAAGGTGAAAGAGTAGCACTTTTAGGGCCCAGCGGAAGTGGCAAAACTACGTTATTACATTTGATTGGAGGAGTATTAACACCGGACAGCGGGCATGTGGTTTTAGGCGGGAAAAAAATCTTAGATTTAGGACCCGGCAAAGAGATAGCTTCTTTGATTGGGATAATGTATCAACAACTAGATTTAATAACTTCATCTACCGTTGCCCACAATGTGCTGGTGGGTAGATTAGGCTACTGGAGTTTTTGGCGTACTGTTGGCTCTCTTATTTTTCGAATGGAAAGAAATTTGGCTTTAGGTGCACTCGAACGTGTGGGATTAAGAGATAGAATAGAGGAAAGGGTAAATAATCTTTCTGGTGGAGAGCAACAACGAGTGGCCATAGCCCGGCTTATTGTTCAAGATCCTCAGATCGTAATTGCTGATGAACCTGTAGCCTCCTTAGATCCAGTGCGAGCTAATGATATTTTAAGCCTTCTTATTAAAATGACGAAACAAAGTCAGAAGACCCTAATCTGTAGTGTTCATACAGAGTATTTGGCTAGAAAGTATTTCTCTAGAGCTATTGGGATAAAAGACGGAACTATGATTTTCGATTTAGACATTGCTAATCTTACCAATGATAGAATCAACTCACTTTATGAAATGGAAGATAGCTGATTGAAAAGGGCTTCTATTAGTAACAGAAATCTTCTTTCTGTGATTCTTTTAGTTTTGATTCTTTGGGGTATTATTAATGTTGATTGGAAGGATCCAATTCTCCATCCAGGGGGCGCCGACACGCTCCTGGATTTCCTAGCCGCCGCCATTAGACCTGAGCTATCATCTACATTCATCCTGTTAGTGATTCAATCTGCATGGACCACGGTTACCTATGCTGTTGCGGGCCTTTGTTTGGGAATACTGGTAGGGATTTTTTCTGCTACAACGGCTCTATGGGTAGGGAGAAGAGATAAAGTAATCAATAGATTATGTGTGTCTTCGATACGAATATTTTTAGGATTTCTCAGAGCAGTTCACGAGTTAGTTTGGGCATGGTTATTTATTGTTGCCTTTGGGCTCACTCCTATGGCAGCTATTTTAGCTTTGGCGATTCCATATGGCGGGATGTTAGGTCGAGTTTATTATGACACCCTATTAGTTGCTCCTGAACCTCCTATACGAGCTATACAATCAACTGGGGCATCTGATTTAAAGGTGCTGATTCACGGGCATTTACCACTTGCATTGCCCGATTTGGTTAGCTATACGTTTTACCGATTTGAATGTGCTATAAGAGCAGCTGCGGTCATGGGGTTCGTTGGGATTGGAGGCCTGGGCATGCAGATAGAATTATCTCTTTCCGATCTCCTTTTTAATGAAGTTTGGACCTTATTATACGCCATGATATTTCTGGTAGTTGTTGTGGATGTTTGGAGTTCGGTAATAAGGAAAAACTTGACCAAATGAAAAACATAAGGAGGAATTGGTCTGACCAGAACCGCTGGACATCTCCAGGCCTGCTTAAATTTTCTATCTTGGGAATTGTGATCATAATTGTTATTTCCTGGGTTAATATTCTTTCGGGAGATAGTGGTTTTTCAGATTTGTTTAGGTCTCAGACTTGGGCAAGAGCCTTCAGATTTCTGCAAGACTTGACTGGCTACAATAACGATAAAACACCGGCGTTCCTTGATGTTGATAGATGGATTGAAACCGGAAAATTAGCCTATCAAACTTTGGCCATGAGTGTTCTATCTATATCCATGGCGGGATTATTCTGTTTGCTAACGTTTTTGCCGGGTGCAAGAAATTTGTCGGATGGGGACACTGTTCCTGGTTGGCCGCGGTTCTTAGGGATCATATATTTGCCCCTAAGATTATTTTTTGTTGTAACAAGAAGTATTCCAGAGTTAATAGTAGCTATGATAGTTATTTTCTTTATATCTCCAGGAATCCTTGCAGGTGCAATCGCGCTTGCACTCCATAATTACGGGATACTATCTAAACTAGCGGCGGAAATCGTGGAAAATATGGATATAGGACCCATAAGAGCAATGAAAAGTTCCGGATCTAGCCCTGTACAGGCCCTTGTATACGGAATAATTCCATTGTTTCTACCACAATTCCTGACATATCTTACTTATAGATGGGAAGTAGTGATTCGGACGACCATTGTTATCGGATTCGTCAGTGCAGGGGGGTTAGGTAGAGAATTTAGACTTGATATGCACTTGTTTAGGTATACAGATGTCTTTCTTATTCTATTATGGTATTTGATTCTAGTGATGATGGTTGATTTAGTTAGTTCCAGACTTAGAAGATTGGCTCAGTAGGAAGTATAGTTGGCCACACTTCTGGAGCTTGTTTAGGCATATGTGAGTTCTGAGTTGGAACTGGATTTGATAATAAAGGATTTTCAACCACTTTTACTCTATTCTAAAACGTTCTGATACCGGGGGTTTAGCCCAGAAGTTCCCTGATTGTGCCATTATTTTGGCTCTCTGTGAGCTGGATTTCCACAGGTCGTATACCTCTTCACTTTCCCAGGCTACTATGGACGATATCTTTGTTTCGTCTGATAGTGAGATTAGGGTTTGCCGTGATATAAATCCTTTAGCGAGCTTTTGTGCTGCTCCATTGGTATCAAGAAGTGCTCTTGCCTGGTCTATCAGATTGGGTTTAGCCCAGTGGTGGGTTAGAATTCCGATCATATTTACACCTCCGTTTAGTAAAATATACGGCAACTATCTTGTCAAAAGGAACACGGCGCCAGCAGCCATTAATATTCCAGAGATTCTGGTAAGGCTAATGGATTCCCCAAGTAGCACGAATCCTATTATTGCAGCGACGGCCATATTCATAGCGTATATGGGGACTACCGTAGATACTGGTCCACGGCTTAAAGCCGTATAGAGGCTAATTACGCTAATGGTAAGGAATACGCTAGCCAATAATAAGAACATGAATGGCGTATCAAGTTTCATGTAGGGGCCAAAACTTTCGTTTCTAGTAAATGCCCATATTATTGCCGCTAATGTTAGGACCGAATTTGTTACAACCAAGGCTACTCCTGGGGGTATATCTCTCAGTGCAATCTTTAATACCCCGGTCATGCAGCCGTAAGAAAAGAGGCCAATAAAAACCCAAACGAGATAACTCACTGCAATTTACCTTCCATTAATAATCTAACTGGTATCTCCATTGATACGATAATACATTTATCACCACACTTGTTCCAAGGTCCAAGTGAGGCTAAGTTTTGGTTATTTTCAATTTGACCTTGCTTACCTATCTCTCTCAGGCTATTGTTATAAAATTCCCCTAATAGTTGAGTTGGTAGGTATCCTTAATCAGGTGGAGGTTGATATGCCATACGAATCAGCCGCGGGCAACATTACGATCGCTGTAGCCGGAGACGCTATGATCACGCGTCGTATGTCTCCATTTAAGGAAAAGAAATTTTTAGAGTTGGTAGATTTGATCCGACAGGCTGATGCGAGCCTTGTGAATATAGAAATGCTATTCCACAATTTCGAGATGAGTTGGAATATGAAAGATACGGTTTCATTTCAAGTCTCAGAACCATCAAATTTAGACGAACTTAAATGGATGGGATTTGATGCCGTGACAACGGCTAATAATCATAGTTATGATTATTCTGAGGCTGGATTTCTCAAAACGCTGGAGTGGTGCGACAGGTTTAAAATATCACATGCAGGAGGAGGTAGAAACCTTGATGAAGCCAGAGCTCCAACCTATCTCGATACGTCTGGCGGACGAGTGGCGATTATGGGGGCTACGACGACATTTTCAGATGAATCTAGGGCTGGAAGAGGTAGACCCGACTTTCCAGGCAAACCAGGATTGAATGCTTTGCGACATGACGTTATCCATCATGTTCCTGAGAGCGTTTTTGAAACCTTGGAAAGAGCAAAAATAGAATTGGGTTACCAAGAAGAAGAAGATAACAAAATCAAATTTACACCATTTCTGGGAGAGCAGTATGTTGGAAAGGATAAGACTAAATTCCTTGGAGGAAAATTTCAGAAAAATCAACAATTTGATATAGAAACCCGTTGCAATCAAGAAGATCTTCAGGGAATTGCTCATTGGATAAGAGGAGCAGGAAAAGCAGCGGATTTTCTTATTTATGGAACTCATTGTCATGAGAGTGGACCAAAAGGAGAATATCATGGGGGTTCACGAATATCGCCGCCTGAATTTTTGCGTGAATTTGCGCGTTTTACGATTGATCAGGGGTGCCACATGTTCCTAGCCCATGGGCCCCATTTTCTGAGAGGAATCGAAATCTATAAGGATAGACCAATCTTCTACAGTCTAGGAAATTTTGTATTTCAGAACGAAACGGTTCAACGTGTACCAGATCCGGCCTATAAAGGTCTTGGGTTGTCTTATGATCATACTCCCGGAGATTGGGGTCTAGAACGGTCACGGGAAGAAACTCTAGGATTTGCGGCAGATCCAGTGTTTTATAGAAGTGCGTTGCCTGTTTGTCGGTATGACCAAGGGAAATTAAAGGATGTGACTATATATCCTATAGACCTAGGGTTTGGCCAACCTATGAGCCAACGAGGCCGACCTGTTTTAGCAGAGCATAAGGTCGCGCAAGATGTATTGAAATGGTTACAAGATGTGTCAAGCCCGTACGGAACAAATATAGAAATCGAGGGAGATGTGGGGATTATTCGTGTTTGATGCACACAGAAGATTATCAGAATGTGTGTTCTAAGAGCGCCTGCCTAAAACTGGTTTAGGCAATGTCCAGGATAAAATCGCCGCAATAAACGTGAGGAATACGGTAGGGATCAGGGCCCACTGATAGCTTTGAGTTTGGTCGAAAACCCAACCCGAGAAAAGAGGTGCCGCAAAACTAAATCCCTGCATAGTTGCTACTAAATACCCCCTTAAAGCGCCAAAATGTTTTCGTCCAAAGCTTTCTGCAAGTATAGACCAACTGAGTGGCCAATTCCCTTGATTCGGCGACCACAAAACAAATATAGAGATCATCCACCAAACCGGTATTATTCTTACATAAGCTAGTTGGATGAGTGCGAGGCTCGCGATTGCGTCGCCAATTGATACGAGCTTGTGTTTCGGCACCCTATCTCCAAGCCAACCCATGAATAGGGCGGTTGGTATGCCTACGAAGGCGAATACACCAATCAAAATTCCTGCCGTTGATTCGTCTATGCCTTTCCATTTCATAATGGCTACCATATGTATCATCATAGTGTTAAATACAAATGCGCGGATTCCCAACGTGCATGCTAATTGCCAGTATGCTCTGGTAGCGAAAGCATCCCGAATATTGAAATCATGCAATGGCTGAGTCACTTCTTGTGGTCTTCGGACGAATGGCGTTGACGAATCTTGTTCTTCTCCATCAGGCAATAAACCACGGCTTTCAGGGCTACTAAATAGGCGAGTAGATAGTGGTAGTACGATTAGCCATATTAATATGCCCAATAGCAGAGAAGTGTCTCTCCAACCCAGATGGCCTACGCTAAATGCGACTATGGGTGTAATAAATGTTCCTCCCGTGGCAAAGCCAACCGCAGTTAATGATAGTGCAATGCTTCGTTTTCTATTGAACCATTTACTTACGGCTGCCAACGTTGGGGCATCAAACCCGGATACCATACCTAAACCTATTACCCCTACAAAAATGAAAAGATATAAACCGTAACTTTGGGTTCGGCTTAATAAAATAAATCCTAATCCAGCAATGAGCGCAGATAGGAATAGAACTCGGGAGGGACCAAATCTATCAGTCAAAGTGCCAAATATAGGGCTTTGAAAAACTCCAGTTAATCGAGACATTGAAACAGGGAGAGCAGCCGCGGCTCTACTAACCCCAAGGTCGCGACTAATTGGTAGGAAGAAAATGGCCAGACTCCAGTGAAATACTCCTTGTAGAATAGCGTTCACTACAAAAGATATGAATACCACCCACCAACCATAGAAAAACTTCGGCTTACTCATCAGATGTGTCTATACCTTGATATATAACTGGCCATAGTACGATTTTAGATAAACCTGTCAGGAGAGAATGAGCATAAATTAACACTGGGCTTAGCATCGCTTATCAATTGGCAAATTATTGTAGCCATAGATGGGCTTAGCAAGATTCCCTTTCTTCCTGCACCTGTGGCTATATAAATACCATCCGATTTACTAGTCTTACCTAGAATAGGTAGACCATCTGGTGTAACGGGCCTTAAGCAGGCCGTATGGCTTTTAACGGGTCCGGTAGATATAGCGGGGAAAAAAGGAGAGACATTGGAAATAATGTCCTTCCTACCTTGTTCCGTTGGATTGTCTGAGAAACCAACATCTTCTTCAGTTGTTCCTGCCCAAACTAATCCGTTTGCCTTACTCGTTACATAATCATTCCCCTTGTGGACGCTGTATACCAAAGTCGGACCGGAAAGCTCAATCCGCAAAATTTGGCCTTTCAAGGGTGAGACTGGTATGGCTATGTTTAACCATTCTTTTGCAAGGTTAGTCCAAGGACCCATGGACAGAACAAGTTTTTCGGTATTAATGCAGTTTCCACCCATCATAATTTGAAAGCTAGCGCCACTCTTTGTTATACCGGTTACGGACCCATTAATTATACGCGCGCCTTTTCTACGGGCCCCCTCGAGTAGTGCATTCGTATAGCCACGTGAGTCGAGAATCCAGGTGCCTTCTATTAACAGGGACGTAGGACTGGCGGATTTTATTCTAGGATCTAAAGAGCGAAGATCATTCTGGTCTAGCCAGTGGCCTGAAATGCCCTTGATTTTTTTGGAGAGACTCATGAGTGTTTCCAACTGAGTCGTTCCTTCGTCGGTCTTTGATAGATAAATCGAATCTTGGCGACGAGCCTGATAGTCTAAGCCCGTAATTTCAAGGAGTTCGGGGGCAAGAGCTTGATGCAAGTTAAATCCTTGGCTGGATAATGATGTTAACGTATTCTGATTATGTGTTGTTTGGGAAAGAGGACTCAATAGGCCTGCAGCAAACCAGGACGCGGTTTTCCCGAAAGTAGTTCCTAAGATTAGTGTTACCGATATTCCTTCTTTAGAGAGAAGGTAAGCAGTGGCACTTCCTACGGCTCCGCCCCCTACTATTACTACATCACTGATGGGATCTGATTTTTGTTTTCTCATCGTTACGAGCTATGTTACCATCAGTCAAAGTGTTCATGGTCCTGTTGACGAACGTAATTATATTTTGTTTTTGTATTGATGTTGGATAATCTCCCGTTGGAGTAGAAATGAAAATAGCGGAGAGGATGCAAGATCTCGGAAGTGAAATGGCTTTCGAGGTATTGGCAAAAGCGAAGGCTCTTGAGGAACAAGGTAGGGACATAGTTCATCTTGAAATAGGTGAACCAGATTTTGATACTCCCAGCCACATAATTGAAGCTGGCATTAAGGCGATTCGGGAAGGATATACCCATTATGGCCCGACGGCAGGGTTGCCGGACTTAAAAGCGGCTATAGGAAGAAATATTAGAGAAACAAGGGGAATTGATATAGACCCTGGAAGAGTTTTGGTCACTCCTGGAGGGAAACCAATAATATTCTTTACTGCTCTTGCTCTTCTTCAGAATGGTGATGAGGTAATGTATCCGGACCCAGGATTTCCAATTTATGAATCTATGATTAGATTTCTAGGGGCGCGACCAGTCCCTATAAGATTACGAGAAGAAGAAGGATGCCATTTAGACTTAGAAGATTTAGAGGCAAAAATATCAAAACGAACTAAGATGGTTATCATTAATTCTCCGCACAATCCTACAGGGTCCGTAATGTCTAGACAGGAAGTCGCAAATTTGGCTGATATCCTTAAAAAGAGAGAGGATATCTATATCCTGTCTGATGAAATTTATAAAGATATATTGTACGAGGGGGAACATTTCAGCATTGCGTCAATACCTGGCATGGAACGGCGAACTATTATCTTAGACGGATTTTCTAAATCCTATGCTATGACTGGATGGAGATTGGGCTACGGTATCTTTCCTGAAGAAGTGTTTCCGCATGTGGATAAACTTGCGGCGAATTCAGTATCTTGTGCTGCCGCATTTACTCAGAAAGCGGCAATAGCCGCTCTGGATGGGCCTCAATCTATCGTGGCAGAACGAGTTTGCGAGCTGAAACGAAGGCGTGACGTAATAGTTGAAGGATTGAGAGGGATTCCGGGCATTGAGTGTCCTAAACCGCAAGGTGCTTTTTATGTTTTCCCAAATATTGTGGAAACAGGTATTACAAGTTGGGAATTTCAGGAAAGAGGCTTAAAAGAAGCTGGGGTAGCTCTTTTGGCTGGTGAATCTTTTGGGGGTTATGGAAAAGGTTTTGTCAGACTTTCATATGCTACTTCAGTAAAGAACATCCAAAAGGCGATTGATAGGTTGGGTCACTGGGTTATGAAGTGTAATAAAAATTAATGGAGCAATGATGTCATTTAAACTTGTCTGTATTGAATGTGGTAATACTCATGATAATTCCCAATATAGGATTTTATGTGACAAGTGCATGGGGCTTTTAGATACTCGATATGATATAGCCCCAACTGTGGCGGCCCGCGTTGCCTCTGGAGCTACTGGTACGGCTCGATATTTACCGTTGCTGCCCATACGAAATAGTGAGAATTTGGTTACTATGAATGAAGGCAACACGCCCTTAGTCAGGTTATCCAAAATTTCTGATGAACTCGGGTTGGACTCAGTTTGGGGGAAAATGGAATTTTTTAACCCTACTGGGACATTTAAGGATAGAGGCAATTGTGTGCAAGTGTCGGTTCTCAAAGATACAGGAGTAGCTGAAGTCGCCGAAAGTACTGGAGGTAACGGCGGCAACTCTACTGCGGCATACTGCGCAAGAGCTGGGATTGTATACCACGCTTTCATGAGCACTTCTATAAAATCCTCCCAGAAAGCTAATGCAATTGTTTACCATGGTGCAAAAGTCCATTGGATTGATGGAGATAAGTTGGATGTCGAGGAAGCTACCAGAAGCTTTTCTAAGGAAGCTGGAATTCTTCATTTGCGGTATGGAGAGAATATCTATTTTATTGAAGGCAAAAAGTTGATAGCTTACGAATTGCCCGATCAAATGGATGTGATGCCAGATCATGTGGTTGTACCAGTGGGCAATGGATCCATTTTAATGGGTATTTACAAGGGATTTCGGGATATGCTTGAAGATGGTCGCATAAATAAAATCCCGGCACTTCATGCAGTGCAAGTTGAGGAAGTACAACCATTGGTTGCAGCTTTTGAAGGGAGGGAATGGACGGCGACTAGGGATGATCCTAAAAGCCGTGCTACTGGCATTACTGTTAAAGTACCCCCTAGACCCCAAGTTGTGGCTCAGAACTGTAGAGAGACAGGAGGTCAAGTAATAGCTCTAGCAGAGAACAGAATTTTATGGTGGCATAAAAGATTAGCCAGTCTTGAAGGATTACTGGTGGAACCCGCATCTGCAGCGACATTGGCTGGAAGTGAATTATTAAGGCAACGCGGGGTAATCAAACAAGGAGAAACCGTTCTTGTGCCATTAACAAGTCTTGGGATCAGAGAGCCTTTAATTTAAAGAGCCAACCCTTAAGAAATAGAAAGGCATAAATGTGTTTATGGAAAAGAAATCACCTAACAGCGAGAAAGACTAACGGAAATGCCAGCAAATCTTACACCCCAGTATAGATTGGCAGAACAACGGTATAAACAAGCTACTACTCTGTCTGAAAAGATTGATGCCCTGCGCAATATGATGGCGATTATTCCCAAGCATAAAGGGACTGAACATTTGCGAGCTGGGTTGCGATCAAGAATGTCTAGGCATGTACATGAATTTGAGAATCCCAAGGGTGGTGTTGGGGGTGGATCCCAACCTTTTAACATACGAAAGGAAGGAATTGGCCAAAGTGTTTTGATAGGATTAGCTAATTCAGGAAAATCCGAATTATTGAATGCTTTAACTGGTATGCACGCAAAGGTGGGAGACTATCAATTTACTACACAGATTCCTAACGTTGGAATGATTCAATTTGAGAATGTAAGAATTCAACTGATTGATCCCCCTAGTTTAGAATTTCCGGATACAAAGA
>CAYTPK010000022.1:0-156074 GCA_964439905.1 uncultured Dehalococcoidia bacterium | reverse complement strand
AACATCCTTATCACACCCCACCTGGGAAGTGCAACAGAAGCCACGAGGAAAAAGATGACAATGATAGCCGCCCATAACCTTCTCCGGGGAGTAAGAGGAGACGCCCTTATCCATTGTGCCAATCCTGAGGTCGTAAAAAACAGCGACTAAGAATCGTGTCTAAAAAAATGGTCTAGTGGCCCAAATCCATGGCCCAGCGGAGATGCCGATTTTAGCGCTCCTGTTACGTATACTTTGGCTTCCATGACAGATTCGGACAACGAGAATCCCTTTGCTAGACACGCTGATATTGCGGCTGCAAAAGTACAACCAGTCCCATGAGTGCTCCGGGTTTTCACTCTCTGACCAGGAAATTCCATCTTGCCGTCAACCGTAAATAATCTATCAATGGGAGCACCCAAGCTATGCCCTCCCTTTATGACTACAGCCTCTACACCCATAGATAGTATAACTAATCCAGCTTTGTCCAAATCAGAACTAGATTTTATCGACATACCAGTGATTATTTCCGCTTCTGGTATATTGGGCGTCACAATAGTTGCTAAAGGTAACAACTTAGTGCACAGCTCCTTCACAGAGTCTGGATGAAGCAGGCTATCCCCGCTTTTCGCTACCATAACTGGGTCAACAACCAATTTCTGAACGCCATGTACCATTAAAGCTTTTACCACGGTCTGAATAATTCTTGAATTTGCTAGCATACCGGTCTTCACTACATCAGCACCAATGTCCCCAAGCACTGAATCAATTTGAGCATCAATCATTTCTTGACTCATTTCCTTAATTTTGGTGACACCAATGGTATTTTGAGCCGTCACAGCAGTTATCGCCGTTGAACAGTAAACCCCAAAAGCTGAACAAGTCTTTATATCCGCTTGGATTCCAGCTCCGCCACCCGAGTCGGAACCCGCAATAGTTAATACTTTTGGTATGCCTAACTTTTTAACCACAACCACTCCTGATTTCACAGATTCTATTAGTAAGCCATAGACGTATCTATAAAAAACAAACCGTCAAAATCTTTGATATTAATCTATTTTGGCAGGAACCACATTTGATACATAGGAATTTGAGTACGCTCTTGAAACATCTACATTGTTATCTAGCAATCCATTATTCTGCATCCATAAAGAAAATTGTTCCCATATTGCCTGACTTTGCCATCCTACACTGGGGGCGTCTCCCTTCCAAAGTGGTGCCAATAAATCTGCCCCTGGTCTATCTATTTGAGGATCTATTTCTGGATGCGCCCTTATCAAGCTATCTACCGCAGCTTGTGGATCTCTAGCGGCTTCCATATATCCTCGTGTAATACCGTTCACAAATTTTTGTACGGTTTTACCATTCTTCTGATGCATATCTTCATTGGTAACCAAAATCAATTCGTAGTAAGGAGGAATACCCCACTCCTCCATTCTCATGATTTCTACCGGAAATCCTTGATTCTTCATAGCTATCGATTCGTACGTCCAAAAACAACCTACACATGCATCAACTTTACCGCTAATCAATGAAGCTCCCAGGTTAAACCCTACGTTCACGAGCTCTACTTGTTTTAAACCTTCGGTCACACCATCATACTTGAGCATAGTATCCAACATTGGTTCGTTAAGGGGGATACCCGGATAACCTATCTTTTTGCCATCTAAATCCCTTGGACGTTTCAGTCCAGAGGTATCAAGCGTCATTACAGAATTGAGGGGGCTCTGAACGATGCTTGCCACAGACAATACTGGAACACCCTGATCTCGTGCTAACAAGAGATCCGGTTGATAATTTATGCCAAATTCATCCGCTCCTGTTCCCACAGTTTGAAGAATGGATGCGGGATCCTCAGGGGTATAGACTGAAACCTCTAGCCCTTCCTCTTCAAAATATCCTTTCTCAATGGCTAAAAATAGGCCTGCGTGATTAGCATTGGGGAACCAGTCCAATGCCAAGCTAATTTGTTTCATTTCCTCTTGATCAGTACCAGAACGAGCTTCGCATCCAATTAAGAAGATCCATATAGAACATGATACAAGTAGCCAGATAATCGTGGTCAATCTCATTTTTTTACTCCATTCATAACTATCAAGGTTTATATCCCTCCGATTGATGCCATGGCACAACAATTCGTCGCAACGCTATTACTGAAAGAAAAAGAACAATCCCTAGGCAAGAAAGAATAAACATTGCAGCGAAAACCCTATCTGTCTGGAATTGTGGTATAGATCTAGTCATCAAATATCCTAACCCTTCACTGGCTCCAACCCACTCACCAATTACAGCTCCTATAACACTAACAACAATAGCTATTTTCATACCAGTGAACATATAAGGTAATGAGTTTGGCAGTTGTAGTTTGGTAAATATTTGCCATCGAGTTCCTCCAAAAGTACGCATCATGTTTATTGCGTCGGCATCGACTGCCTTAAATCCATCCATAGTATTCACAACTATTGGAAAGAATGAAATAAGAGCAACAACTATGATTTTGGGGGCAATTCCATATCCAACCCAAATAAGCAACAATGGAGCAATCGCTATTATAGGAATTGTCTGTGAACCAACAACGAATGGGTAAACAGTCCGCTCAATTGCCCGTGAGAATACCATGCAAAAAGACAAAGCCAAACCAACCGTCAAGGCTACGAGAAATCCAAACACGACTTCCTTTAGCGTTACAAAGGTATGATCCCAAAGCAAGGAATAGTTTTCTATTACCTCAACGATAACATCGGATGGGGCTGGCAATAACCAAACTGGAACATCCAGTACACTTACAATTATCTCCCAAATTCCAAACACCGAGATAATTATGCCCGGTGGAATTAGATACCAGGCCAAGCGACTAACATCTATACGAGTAATTGCAAAACCGTCTTCCTGTTTTAAATAGGAGGATATCTTCATAATGAATTTGGTCACTCTTTGACCTCGGAGTCCCAAAGCGCTTGTATCAATTGCTCCTTTAACGCAATAAACGCCATATCCGTAACCATCCTATAACGTCGTGGTCGGGGAAGTGGAACGTTCACAATCAATTTAACCGAGGCTGGTCGAACTGTTAAAACGAAGACCTTATCTGAAAGAAGTAACGCCTCATCGATATCATGAGTAATGAGAATAATGGTTTTACCCATCGAACCCCAAATATCCACCAACCACTCCTGCATCTGATGTCGGGTGAAGGCATCAAGTGCACCAAAAGGTTCATCCAGAACTATTAACTCCTGATCGGTCATCAAAGTTCTCATAAAGGCGACTCTTTGCCGCATTCCTCCTGATAAAACTGATGGGGTTTTATCTTCAAACCCATTTAGACCAAACCTCTCCATCAACTCTCCGGCTTGTTTACGAGATTCGATCTGGGAATGGCCTCTAACCTCCATACCAATAAGTGCGTTTTCCAAAACAGTTCTCCAGGGAAACAGTAGATCTTTTTGAGGCATATATCCTACTCTTCCCAATCTTGATGGAGATTCCTCACCTTCGATCTTAATCAATCCAGTATCCGGCTCTTCTAGTCCAGCAATGCAATTCAAAAGAGTAGTTTTACCACATCCACTTGGACCTATCACACTAACAAATTCACCATCACCTACATCAAGATCTACACCGTCTAAAACTTCGACGCAAGTACCATTATCTCTAAACCGTTTTTCTAGATTACGGACTTCGAGTTTCATGTTCTCATGAAAAAAACCGCCCTGTTTTGTTAACAAAGGCGGTTCTTAATATTATCGCAAACATCATGGCTTCCTCCGCTGGAATTACCCAGATCAGGTTCGCAAGGGTCAGCGGAATTTAGGTCCGCCCTCTCAGCCCGGCTCTCCGAGCTCCCCTACAGGACAAATCTTGCTACTCTAGTCGATCATATTCACATTAAATCAAAACCATGTCAAATCCTAATACGTTTACATACCAATCAATTTGATGCTCGCATTAGCTTTGTAATTTCTATTGATGTTCAGAAGCAATACTGTTAGTTGTTCGACATATTTGGCATTTTCAAGCTCTCCCCCATCTATACCCCGAAGCAAAGGAATAGTGCCCACCATTTCCATTACTAGTCTTCTAGCATCGCTATCATCTGAACATACAACAACATCACCTTCTATGTCGTTAGTGTGATTGATCAAATCGTGGGCGCTAAGGTTTTGAAAAGCCGCCACTACCTTGGAAGTAGAAAGTACTTTTTGAGCCTGAGCAGCCGCTGAACCTTCGGGAACATCCATATAGATAGCACGTCCTGCCTGAAATTTAAGGGGTACTATTGCGGTAACTACCAACTTATCTGCTAAATACACCTTGAGCTCTGACAAAATATCCATCTGGCTCGCGAATGGCACCACCAGGAATACTACATTGCCCTTACGTGCTGCATCTAAATTGGTTGCACCCGTTACCTTGGCCCCGGGACACATTCGTCGAATCTCTTCTGCAGCCATATCAGCACGATTTTTGTTCCTAGATCCCAACATAACTTCGTTACCAGCAACAACTAATCTAATTGCCAAGCCTCGGCCCTCTGATCCGGTACCACCTATAATGCTGATCATCTACTCTATCTCCAGCACAAACATTAATAGAATAGAATCAATCATAAGCCATCCCTCCACCTTCTTCTAGTCATTGAATGGAATTGCCAGATTGACGATTACTACAACATGTTGTAATATATCGCGAACTATGGAAAAGCGTGGTTGCAAGCACTGCGGGTATCAATTTTTTCCCCGTGTAGAAAATCCTAAGAAATGCGGGAACTGTCAGAAACCATACCCTTTACTGCCACAAAACCCGACAGAACAAACCGTTACTAAGGAAATACACATGATTTCAGGACTAACAAAATTAGACCAAGGCACTATTACTAGCCCGAAAGGATTTACAGCAGGGTCAACGTTTGTAGGGCTCAAGACCTACGCAGAAGATAAGCTAGACCTTGGTATTTTAATGTCTGTCTCTCCTTGCTCTGTAGCCGGATTCTATACTCTAAACAAACTTAAATCGCACTCAGTCACCTTGGACCAAGAACGAACTATGAACGGTCGTGCTCAAGCCTTGGTTATCAATAGCGGTATAGCAAACGCTTGCGTCGGACATCAAGGCTACATAGATGCTAGCGATATCACCAAAAAGGTTTCAGATCACCTTGGCCTAGACAAAGACGATGTCCTTATCTGCAGTACAGGACTAATAGGAGTAGAGCTTCCGGTATCCTTAATCAAGACTGGAATAGACCGCATAGTACAAAAAGAAGACGGAGGGCACGGCCTGGCCCAAGCTATCATTACCACGGATACACGAACTAAAGAGATAGCTTTTAGTTTCAAGCATGGAGAAAAATTTATAACGGTTGGAGGAATTTCCAAGGGATCTGGAATGATTCATCCCAATATGGCCACGATGTTAGCGTTTATTACAACGGACGCAGATATTTCTCCAGACCTCCTAAGAACGATGGCTAATAAATCTGTAGATCAATCTTTCAATATGATCACTATAGACGGAGACTCTAGCACAAACGATACGGTTCTAGTGTTTGCAAACGGTGAATCAGGTTGCTCGAAAATATTAGAGGGATCTCCAGAACAGACTCTACTTCAAGAGTCACTAGATCAAGTTTGCATATTTTTGGCTAAAGAGATTGTAAGAGATGGGGAAGGTGCCAACAAAATAATTGAAGTTAAGGTGGAAGGAGCGAATTCGATGGAGGAAGCTCGAAGCGGTGCTATCACTGTAGCCAGCTCCACCCTAGTAAAGACGGCTATACATGGCAATGACCCCAACTGGGGCAGGATAGTAGCCGCTTTGGGCAGAAGTAAATGCGAAATCATAGAAGAAAAAATAGGCCTCTACATAAACGATATATGCATAATGGAATCTGGCATACCTACACCATTTCCGCGAGACTCAGTCGTAGCTATCATGTCTGGAGAAGAGGTGGCAATTCGACTTAATCTAAACTTGGGCAGTGAAAGCGCTACGGCCTGGGGCTGTAACTTAAGTGAAGAATACGTCACCTTCAACTCTGCCTACACTACGTAAGCCATAAAATGAACAAAGTGAATGGTCCTATCGTCATAAAGATAGGTGGTAGTACCCTAGGTGATCACGACACAACACTTAAAGATTTAGCCAACCTACAAAAGGAAGGTTACCCTATCGTAATTGTCCATGGTGGCGGCAAAGTGATTAGCCAATGGATGGAACGACAGGGCGTTTTACCTCAATTTGTGCGTGGGAACCGTGTAACGGATTCGCAAAGCTTAGAGATAGTAACCGCAGTTCTTACCGGACTTATAAACAAACAATTAGTTGCCTCACTCCTTTCTTTAAAAGCAAATGTAATAGGAATTAGTGGGGTCGATGGAGGTCTACTCAAGTGCAAATTGTCCGAAACTCCAGAACTGGGACTTGTTGGAGAGGTAATTTCTGTAGATCCAATTGTACTGGATACACTAATTTCGAAAGGCTTCATGCCTCTGATCGCACCGATTGGATTCCACTCAATGGATGGTTCTGAATTGTCGGGTTCGCTATTGAACATTAACGGAGACTCCGTCACTGGTGATGTGGCAAGTAGCCTAAATGCCTCCAGATTAATTTTCCTTACTGACGTAGCAGGAGTCATGGATAACTCGGGACGATTGATTCCACGTTTAAGCAAACGACAAGCTCGAATGTTAATCGAAGCAGGCGTTGTGAAAGGTGGAATGATACCAAAGATAGAGGCCTGCCTAAAAGCTTCAGAAAGTTTATCTCATGCAAATATAATAGATGGAAGGGAACAAGGAGCTCTCCGTCAATGTATAGATGGGGAAAATTTGGGAACTAGAATTCAATTGAATTGAGTCTAGATTAGTCCATCGCAGTATGCCTTATTCCCAAAATATCCCTTAACTCCCGAAGTAGAATCCCAAACAAAACTATGAATCACATTAATAGACAACAAGACATTATCTTAGAAGGATGTTTCAATTTTCGAGACCTTGGCGGTTATAAAACACACGACGGTACAACTACACGATTCAACAAGATTTTCCGTAGTGATGAACTCCAGAACCTCACTACAAATGATATATCGTATATAACGTCAGTTCTGGATGTAAAGACAATTATCGATCTTAGAAACCCGTCTGAAATTAAGGGGTTCGAGTTGGAAAATTTTTGTGATCACAGTATCAACTACTTTAATATTCCATTAGTTGGAGAGAAGACTTGGCAGAATATACCTTCGAATCCAATAGAATCATATCTTTCTATCCTAGAAGATTCCACATCTGTACATCAGATGAGTAGAGTGCTAGATATCATAGCCCGATACAGTGATCATTCAAGTGTGTTTTTCTGCATGGCAGGGAAAGACAGAACCGGAATTTTTGCTGCTGTAATTCTTGGCCTGTTAAATGTATCCAATAGAAACATCGTGAATGATTACGCTTTATCAAGGGCCCCATGGAAGTTGCTGAAGGAGAAGATATTATGCGATCCAGTCAAAGCACAAGTAATAAACAGTCTGCCTAAAGATTTCCTGGTGGTTAAAGGTTTTTTTATGGAGGAAACTCTTAGGATCCTATCCAAGACTCATGGGTCCATTTATCAGTATGCGAGATCACTTGTTTCTCACTCAACGTTTATGGAGATTAGGAAGTCTTTAATCTTATGAATAATCTAGGTTTTTGCACTCTTTATTGGACATTAACCCAACAACATAATATAGTGAAAATTCAACCGTAAATAGAGAGGATAGAGTGAGTACTGACTGGATTAACTTTGAAAAAACATATTACGCGCAAACTGTGCGCAGACAACCAATAGTGATTATACGTGGCAAAGGATCGACAGTCTGGGATGTCGATGGCAAGGAATACCTAGATTTCACAGCTGGCTGGGCAGTGTGCAACATCGGACACAACCACCCCGCTCTTGTTCAAGCCATCCAAGAGCAATCCCAACAACTCATCCAAACCTCAAATGCTTACTATACGATACCTCAGCTAAGACTAGCCCAAATTCTAATCGAAAACTCATGCCTAGACAGAATATTCCTTTGCCACAGTGGTTTAGAGGCAAACGAAGGGGCTATAAAATTAGCTCGGCGTTATGGAATGACGAAACGAGATGGCGCTTATGAAATAATTACGGCGTTGAATTCTTTCCATGGGAGAAGCCTAACGACAATAGCGGCAACTGGCCAACCTCACTATCAAGAAAATTTTAAACCTCTAACGAGCGGTTTTGTTCACGTAGAATTTAACAATCTATCAGCGATCAAGGAAGCAACAAACGACAAAACCGCTGCAGTATTCCTAGAACCTATCCAGGGAGAGGGCGGAGTGAACTTACCGTCAGACGATTACCTCAAAAATGTCCAAACTTGGTGCAAACAACACAACATACTCTTCATGGTAGATGAGGTGCAGACCGGCATGGGCCGCTTAGGTAGCCTCTTCGGATATCAAGAATATGATCTACAACCAGATGTTATGACTTTGGCAAAGGGACTGGGAGGAGGAGTACCTATTGGCGCGTTTATGTCAACAAATAATGCGATGTCGTTAACGTACGGCGATCATGGATCAACATTTGGAGGCAACCCTCTTACCTCCGCAGCAGCATACGCTGTAACCAAACACATAATAGATAACGATTTAGCGACTAATGCTCGAACTAAGGGCAACTATCTAATGAATTTATTAGAAAATCTTAAATCTAGATTTAATTTCATTAACGAGATTAGAGGTAAAGGGCTTTTAATCGCGATACAGTTCGATGACGATATATCGGCTAAAGTCCTGGAGAAAACGAACGAGGCCGGTGTCTTATTAAACGCGGTTAAGCCCAATGCCCTACGGCTAATGCCCGCACTAAACATCACTACAGAAGAAATTACCCAGGGAGTCGAAAGAATAGAGAAGGCTCTAACTCAAATATGACCGGAGTAAAAATTGGATAAGGAAACAATTATATTAGCCTACAGTGGAGGATTAGATACATCAGTCTGCGTACGGTGGCTTCAAGAACATCATAATGCCAAAGTTATAACCTTGACTGCAGACCTCGGCATGGTGGATCTGGACTCCGTTAAATCAAAGGCGCTCCAGATAGGCGCTACCGAAGCCCTAATAGTAGACGGGCGCAGAGAGTTCATAGAAAACTTCGTATTTCCAGCTCTCAAAGCCGGAGCAATCTACGAAGAACGTTATCCTTTAGCTACAGCCCTAGGAAGGCCACTTATAGCAAAATATATGACTGAGGCAGCAATTAAATTTGGAGCCACATCATTAGCTCACGGCTGCACAGGGAAAGGAAATGATCAGGTTAGGATGGATGTAAGTGTAGGGGCTTTGGCTCCAGACCTAAAGGTTATTGCGCCCGTACGAGAGTGGGGCTGGTCAAGAGACGAGGAAATAGAATACGCTCTACAACATAACATCCCAGTTGAGGTAAAGAAGAGCAGATTTTCTGTCGACGAAAACCTCTGGGGTCGTAGCGTGGAAGCGGGGGAACTCGAGGATCCCTGGGAAGAACCTCCAGAAGAAGCTTACACCTGGACCCAATCAATATCGAGAACACCAGATGAGCCAGTCTATGTAGAAATAGGGTTTGTCAAAGGAACCCCGACCTCAATAGACGGTGAAGATATGTCTCCCCTAGATCTAGTAAACCACCTTAATTCGATCGCCGGAGAACACGGAATAGGACGGATTGACCATATCGAAAATCGCCTAGTAGGCATAAAATCCAGGGAGGTATATGAAGCTCCCGCGGGTTTGACTCTTTTCACAGCACATAAATCCCTGGAAAGTCTTACATTAAGCAAAAACCAATCCCGAATGAAACAACAAATAGCTCAAGAGTATGCAGACGTGGTTTATAATGGACTTTGGTATTCTGCCCATAGGCGCGATATGGACGCTTACGTGGAAAGTACTCAACAAAATGTGACTGGATCTGTTCGAATAAAATTACACAAAGGTAACTGCATCGTGGTGGGGCGTAAATCTCCAAGAGCATTGTACAGTCATACTTTGGCAACATACGAACGAGGAGATACATTCGACCACAGGGCCTCCGAAGGGTTCATATCCATTTATGGGTTACCCATTAGAACTGAAACGAGAAACCAGACAGAGTCATAGAAGTTTACACGTGAACAACGATATTGCTAACTACACAGTCTCCATTCATTATGACATGCGCCTATATGAAGAAGACATTCTTGGTTCAAAGGTTCATTCCAAGATGCTGGCCAAACAAGGAATTATTGATCAGCGCGACTCAGAGATAATTTGCGAGGGCCTTGACTTAATTATCAACGAAATCCGGGCTGGAACATTTCCGTGGAAATCCGATCTAGAAGACATCCATATGAATATAGAGGCACGGCTAAAGGAGAAAATTGGAGACATCGCCGGGAAACTCCACACAGCACGTTCACGTAATGATCAAGTCGCAACAGATATGCGAATATTCTGCAAAAAATCTTGTACGCAAAGTGTAGAGCTAATCACCGCTCTCCAAAATTGCCTTTTAGATAAAGCGGAAGAACACAACGACCTGATAATGTCTGGATATACCCATCTACAAAGAGCTCAACCTGTCCTCTTTGCACACCACATTCTTGCCTACTTTCAAATGCTGGAGAGAGACAAACTTAGATTTCGTAGGTGTTACGATACATCTGACATTCTTCCCTTGGGGAGTGGGGCACTCGCAGGAGTACCATATCCTATCGATAGAGCGTTTGTGGCATCAGAGCTTGGATTCAAGAGAATCAGCGCTAATAGCATGGACGCTGTTTCTGACAGGGATTACCTAGTAGAATATCAATTGGCCGCCTCAGTATGTATGATGCACCTATCCAGGTTGGCGGAAGAATTAATCCTATGGGCATCACAGGAATTCGGATACATAACTCTGGATCCCGCCCACACTACTGGTAGTAGTATCATGCCACAAAAAAGCAATCCGGACTACGCAGAAATTGCCAGAGGCAAAACCGGCCGCGTCTACGGTAATTTGATGTCAATACTCACAACGCTAAAAGGTCTACCTCTCACCTACAACCGTGATATGCAAGAGGATAAAGAGGGTTATTTTGATTCCGTTGATACTCTTAACCAAACTCTAAAAGTTTTCTCTGCGATAATACGAAAGATGACGGTAAATACCGACAACATTACCCGGGCTGCCGAGACGGGTCAAATGCTGGCAACCGACGTCGCTGACTATTTGGTTTCTAAAGGTATACCATTTAGGGAAGCGCATACGATAGTAAACAAAATCTGCGATTACGCCATGGAAAACAAAAAAGAGATCCATACACTATCGCTAAAAGAATATAAACAGTTTTCACGAGCCTTTGATCATGACGTTCTTCTTATTAATCTAAAAAGCTCTGTGGAATCCAGGGACATCCCTGGAGGCACAGCACCTAACAGAGTCAATAAAGCCATAAAAGTGGCCAGACAGGAATTAGATGTGCCCTATGAATGACACAAATATTAAGATAGCGCCTTCTATTTTATCTGGAGACTTCTCGCGTCTTGGAGAACAAGTCCGTGAAGCCACTTCCGCAGGTGCAAACTACATTCACCTCGACATAATGGACGGACAATATGTGCCCAATCTAACATTCGGATCTGTAGTTATAGAAAATCTGAATGAATACACAAGTTTGCCTCTGGACGCCCATTTAATGGTTGTAGATCCGGATCGTCATATCAAAAGCTTTATTAAAGCAGGAGTTCATCACATAACTGTTCACGTCGAGGCTGCTAATCACCTGCACAGTGTAATACACGAAATCAAGGAAGCCGGCCTAAGGGCAGGCGTTGCTCTGAATCCCTCCACTCCAATTTCCGCAATCGAAGAGGTCTTGCCATTTATTGATATCGCTCTAATACTGACAGTTAATCCTGGGTTTTCCGGTCAAACCCTTATTCCCTCAGCGCTAAATAAAGCCACCAAACTTAAAAACATCATACAAGATAAGGGTTACCTCGTTGAAATAGAAGTGGACGGAGGAGTAAATCCGGAAACTGCGAGCCTCGTGGCTCAATCAGGGGCAGACACCGTAGTAGCAGGTTCCGCTATATTCAACAACAAGAACACGATAAGCCAGGCTATGGATGACCTCAGGTCGAGGTTATCAAAGCCGGTTAACTAGTTATCATTTTTGAAGTTTTATGGGTCGTCCTTAGACAACGAGTGCATATCTTTACTCGTTGGTAAACCCCTTTCACCTCAATAGTCAACTTTTGTATATTCGGCAGAAATCGGGTTTTGGTATGTCTCTTGGAATGGCTGACATTATTACCAGACATGCCCTTTTTGTCACAGAACTGGCATTTCATGGATACTCCCTCTAATTGACCCTACTTTCCCTATTAGCTTAGAATTTGGAATAGAATAGTATCAGATGACCCAGGTTTAAGACAAGGAGAATCCAATACCAGATCCTAAAAGCAAAATACTAGATCGAATAGACGGACTTGGATTTGTCGATAGCCTTGCAACGGCCACACTGTGCCTCCAACGCTATTCGGATCTTATAAATGCCCTCAATGTTTTTCCTGTCCCTGACGGAGATACCGGAACAAACATGTTATTGACCATGCAATCCGTTATTAAAGAGACTGAAGGCCATAAGAATCCAGATTTATCTGACACATCAAAACGGATTTCAAGGGGAGCCTTGTTGGGAGCTCGTGGCAACAGTGGAGTAATCTTATCTCAATTTTTGTCAGGAATGGCTAAAGGGTTTGAAGGTCATGAGTATTGTGACGCCTCGCTACTAGCGCAAGCATTCCAATCCGGATCTAAGGCGGCATATAACGCTGTATCTAAGCCCGTAGAAGGAACAATGTTAACAGTCCTAAGAGATCTATCAAATAGAGCTCTGAATCAAGCCTTGGATTCCACTGATATCATGGATCTCCTTGAATCATCTCTTATAGAGGCCCAACATTCGCTCGAAAGAACGCCTGAGCTTCTCCCGATACTGAAAGAAGCAGGAGTGGTTGATTCAGGAGGGCAAGGGATAATAGTAATACTAGAAGGTCTCATTTGCCACTTCAAAGGTGACGACCCAAATAAACTAAGAATTGATATGGCCTCCCCTGCTGGCATTAAATTCGTTGGATATCCTAAAGTGAATCCAGCTTTTCTTTCACAAACTGAAGGGAATACCTATGGCTATTGCACGCAGTTTATTATCGAAGGTCAGTTAATGGATCTGAAGCAGATAAGGCTCACAATTGAAGAGTTTGGAGATTCTGTAACAGTTATAGGCGATGAATCTCTGATAAAGGTTCACTTACACACTCCAGAGCCAAGGAAGACTTTTGACTCCTGTTCCAGATTCGGTAAAACTGACCAATTTCACATGGACGATATAGATTCTCAACATCAGCAGTTCAAATCTCAAGGGCTTCGCCATCATCCTCCCACGTTAGGTTTACTTGCTATATGTTTCGGTTCTGGGTTTACTAATGTTCTTAAAGAACTGGGATGTCATTCTGTAATCAATTGTGGCGACATAATGAATCCAAGTGCTCAAGAAATCATTACTGGAGTTGAGGGCATTGGAGCAAAACAAGTAGCGGTACTTCCCAACAGCTCTGACGTAATACCAGCCGTTCTACAAGCTGCAACTATGACTAAAGTGGAACTAATATGCATTCCTACAAAGTCCATTCCTCAGGGTATTTCAGCACTTTTGGGGTATAGCCCTGAAATCTCTGTTGAAGACGTCCTAAATTCCATGAAAGAAAACATTACCAGCGTAAAAACTCTAGAAATTACTAGGGCGTCGAGAGATGCGAGGATCTACGGAACGGATATTAAACAAGGTCAAATAATTGGACGGATTGAAGGCAGTAAAATAATTACAGGTGACACTACACTAAAGGTGCTAAAAAATGGCATACTAGAGTGTGGGCTACATACGTGCAGTCTTGCGACCTTGTATTGGGGCCACACAACAAACGAAGACGAAGCAAAAGAAACCTCTAACCAACTACAAAGACTACTTCCAAACCTAGAAGTAGAACTGGTTTACGGAGGACAACCCCGTTATAATTACATAGTTTCCTTGGAGTGATTATGCCAATTCAAATAGTTACCGATAGCACAGCAGATTTACCGGCGGATTTAGTCAAAGAACATCAAATCTCGGTTGTACCACTTTATGTCAACATAAAAACAGCTAATGGAATTGAAAGTCTAAGGGATGGCATAGACATAGACCACACTACTTTCTATCAAACTCTTGCCAATGACGCTAATCTGCCAACAACATCACAACCTTCCGTACAAGACTTCTATGAAGTCTATAAACCAATAGTAGATGCGGGCTCACAAATCATCTCTATACATGTTTCATCAAAACTCAGTGCAACCTATAATGCAGCGTTACAAGCAAAAGCCATGATTGGTCCCGATGCGCCTATAGAAATTGTGGATTCTCAACAAGTATCAGTGGGACTGGGTTTAACCGTATTAAAGGCTGCACAAGCCATAAAGGAAACTCGAGGATTGAATGATATCCTGAAATTGATACCAAGCGTTGTAAATAGAATTCAAGTATACGTGGTTGTAGACACATTAGAATTTCTGGAAAAGGGTGGGCGTATCGGTAAGGCTCAGGCTTTTCTAGGTTCGATGCTTAAACTGAAACCAATACTTACTATGGAAGAAGGTGAAGTACGTCCTCTAGAACGGGTACGGACCCGAATCAAAGCAATAGATAGGCTAGCCCAGCTGGCAATCTCTGGAGGAGATATAGAAGATCTGTTCGTTTTTCACAATACTACTCCTGATGATTGCCAGTCTTTACAAGATACTTTATCTGAACATCTGAATCTTAAAACCATAACCCTATGCAAGCTAGGGCCAGTGGTTGGAACTCATGCAGGCCCAGGCGCACTCGGATTAGGACTTCTTAAATCCTAACTGAATAAGCAACTGCCTATCAGATTAACCTAATTCTTGGGTCTTAACTGTCACCGTGCTACACTTTAACTATGGAAAACCCTGCCCACAAGTTGGATCTGACGACTCTAAAAAATATACTGAATCTGGAAGAAAAACGCGGTTTTGATAATAAGGCGGTGGCAGGAGGATTAGACCTTTTCATAGAACATTGGAGAAAAGATCTAAGATCAGCTTTTCCCAGGAGCCCTATAGCTAAGAGGCTCCTTGAACAGACTTATTCGTCGTTAACTCCCAGTAGTAGACGCGAATGGACTCACCGATGGTTGGAGCATTTCCCAAATAAACAAGTAAAATCTAATACAAAACGTGCCCAACCGAAACAAACATCTACCCGGACCAAAAAGCCGATCTCTAGAACCGCGTCACCTGAAAAAACACCAATATCTAGTCTTCGACGGGTAGATATTAAAACCGCTCAAAAATTCGCACGGCTTGATGTGGAATCAGTCAAGGATCTTCTTTATTTATTCCCTCGCCGTCATTTAGACTACAGTCGTCATACGAAGATCTCAGAACTCATACCCGGAGAACACTCCACAGTTGAAGTGACAGTGTGGGAGGCGAGAGTCGTTTCTTTAGGCAAAAGTGGCCGACTCAAAGCAACTGAAGCGTTGGTGGGAGATGAGACCGGCAACATCAAAATCATGTGGTTCGGTCAAAGTTACCTAGCCAAACAATTTCCTACGGGTTCAAAGATAATCTTGAGTGGCAAACTCGATTTCTTCAATAGAGACCGCCTAATGGAATCTCCAAACTATGAGATTCTCTCGCATAGTTCTCCTTTAATACATACGGGTCGCCTAGTTCCTATATACCCACTGACAGAAGGGCTAACGGCCAGAAACATGAGACGCATCGTTTGGCAAGCCTTAGATGAATGGTCTTCGTCTATCAAAGAATTTCTTCCCAAGGATTTACTGAAAAGAACCGGGCTCAATACTCTAACAGAATCGATTCGTCAAGCTCATTTTCCAGACAGCGCTCATTCGTTCGAACAGGCCCGTCGTCGCCTAGCATTCAACGAACTTTTACTACTACAACTTGCCGTACACATGCAGCGCAAAGACTGGCAACAATCGGGACAAAGCATACCCATAAACGACGAAAAGGAATTCGTCTCACCCTTTTTAAAAAGATTGCCTTTTGATCTCACACCCGCACAGCAAAGATGTGTAAAAGAAATCTTAACAGATATGAAAAAAAGAACTATTCCAATGAGTAGATTATTACAAGGGGAAGTAGGGAGCGGCAAAACGGTAGTAGCCTTAGCTGCTCTACTAGCGTGTGTATCAGATGGTTACCAAGGTACTATCATGGTTCCTACCGAAATATTGGCAGAACAACATTTTGCCACATCATTGAAATTATTATCCGATACTCCAAAACTTGAACATCACGATAATTTGATAAAAACTCAAATATCCTCAGATTCTAGTCCCATATCTATAGGATTAATTACTGGTAGTACAAAAAAATCTACTCGAACAAAACTTCAGGACTTAGCAAACTCCGGATCGCTTGACATCATAATTGGCACCCAATCGCTTATACAAGATACTATCAACGTTCCAAATTTAGCATTAGCTATAGTAGACGAACAACAACGTTTTGGGGTTATGCAAAGGTCGGAACTTAGAGCAAAAGGTATAACCACACCCCATTTATTAGTTATGTCCGCCACACCAATTCCTCGAACGTTGGCCTTAACCCTATTTGGCGACTTGGATATTTCCACAATAGATGAATTGCCACCTGGAAGACAAGAAGTGCTAACCAAATGGGTACCCCACGGTAAAAGAGATGCGGCACATGGTTTCATTCGTAACCAAATCGATTCTGGACGACAAGCATTTATAATCTTCCCCCTAGTAGAGGAATCAGACACCATTGAATCTGGTGCAGCTATAGAAGGATTTGATCACCTTCAATCTAATATATTCCCAGATCTCAATTTGGGTCTACTCCATGGTCGGATGAGAGCTAAAGAAAAAGAAGATGTCATGAATCTTTTTAAGCAAGGGGAAATTGACATCCTAATTTCTACTCCTGTAGTAGAAGTAGGAATTGATATACCAAATGCCACAGTCATGCTAATAGAGACGGCTGATAGATTCGGTCTCTCCCAACTCCATCAATTCCGTGGGCGAGTCGGCAGAGGTATTCACAAAAGTTATTGTCTCCTTCTTTCAGATAATCCTAGCACTAACGCCCGTGAACGATTGGCAGCTATGGAAACTGTCCATGACGGTTTCAAATTGGCTGAAATAGATCTCCAACTTAGAGGCCCCGGGGATTTATTCGGTACTCGGCAAAGTGGACTTCCTAATCTACGATTAGCACGATTAACTGATCAAGATCTATTAGTGCTCGCCCGAGAAGAAGCATCCAATATTCTAGCAACCGATCCTCTTCTAATGGACAAAACCAACGTCCTATTATCAAAAGAGGTTCAACGGTTTAAAGGAGATTTAAAAGGAGCGATCGGATAATTTAGTACAAGCAGATGGGAATAACCATGAGTCAGGTAGACAAGGGAGTTTAACTGGCCTCTCCAAGTATAGAAGCCTAAACACTGTTATGCTACTATACCCCTTTCCAAAAATAGGTAGATCCCGTGCCCTCCTTAATTAGAAATCTCATTAAAGATAGAATTCAGGCAACCCTGGAGAAATTCAAAGTTCAGGGATCTTTGCCTCTGGAGACATTACCAGAAATCTCCTTGGAACATCCTGCTGACCCATCACATGGTGACTATGCAACCAGTCTTCCACTTCGCCTTGCTAAATCAACTCGCATAGCACCCATGAATCTAGCCAAATTGATAGCGGATCAGTTGGATACAGATCATATAATCAAAGAAATATATACTGCGAGCCCGGGATTTATTAATTTCCGTCTTAACGAAAAGTGGATTGCACACCAAGTCGACACTATTCTGGACGAACAAAATACCTATGGAAACATCACCGGATCCGCGGTGAAAAAGATCATGGTGGAATATGTCAGCGTTAACCCTACTGGACCAGTCCATGTAGGACACATTCGAGGAGCTGTAATAGGTTCGGTATTAGCAGCCCTTTTAAAGGCAGCTGGACATACCGTAACTAGCGAGTATTACGTAAATGACGCCGGAACCCAAATGAATCTCTTTTATCAATCTGTTTACACTAGATACCTTGATGCTGCAGGCAGAGAAGCGGAATTTCCAGCAGGAGGATATAGAGGAGAATATGTCACTGAATTAGGTAAACAAATACTGCAACAGGAAGGACTAAAATTCTCCGATGGTGATCGTGAGACTGCCGTAAAACAGATAGGAGATTTATCACGAAAAAAAATGGTGGACATGATAAGGGATGATCTCGAGACACTCGGCGTACATTTCGATGTCTGGTTTGCAGAAAGAACCCTATATGAATCCGGGGAATACCATCAAACTATGGATAAACTTGAAAACAATGGTTATTTAATCGAGAGAGACGGAGCTCGCTGGTTTACATCCACCTCTTTGGGGGAAGATAAAGACAATGTAGTCGTACGATCGACCGGAGCCCCAACTTACTTTGCGTCCGACATAGCCTATCATCACAACAAGTTCATCAGTCGCGGTTTTGACCAAGTAATTAATGTCTGGGGAGCCGATCACCAAGGCCATGTTTCACGACTAAAGGCTGCCATGCTAGGGCTAGGAATAGATCCGTCTAGACTAAATATTTTAATTTCCCAAATGGTAACTCTAAAACGCGGCAGTCAATTGGTAAAGGCTTCAAAACGCTCAGGAGATTTTATTTCCCTTCGGGAACTGGTCGATGAAGTAGGGGTTGATGCCTGCCGTTATTTCTTCCTAACTCGTTCAGCCAACAGTCAAATGGATTTTGATATGTCGCTCGCGAAAAGGCAATCTTCAGAAAATCCCATATATTACATTCAATATGCCCATGCTCGAATGTCCGGCATATTGAGAAACGCTAGTGAGCAGAAGATTAGCTGGCTAGACGGAAATGTATCATTGCTTACCCAAAACACCGAACTAACCCTTATCAGAGAGATGTTAAAATTCCCAGAATTAATAATAAAAGCCTCTGATAACTTGGAACCGCATCACCTCCCGTACTATGCGGTTCAATTAGCAACTTCCTTCCATCATTTCTACGAAAACTGCCGCGTGTTGTCTAGTAATCCTGAAGACCACGATATTACGCTCGCGCGCCTAAAACTTGTAGCGGCATCGAAAACCGTTCTTGGACGCTGCCTAACCTTAATGGGCCTAGGTACACCAGAAAATATGTAACGTTGGTCCCAGCCGACACTGAAGCTTATATAGCTTTTATCAAAGAAAATCCCTGTTTACAATCTTCTATTACCAATCTGTATTCTATAAAATGGCTAGAAGAAACCATAGAGATTAGAAGCGTTTTCAAAAACGATCTTTCTTTTTACATCTTCAGAAACACCCTGGAAAATCCGATTAATTACTTCTTCAGAATGGGGGAATGTACCTTCATCATGAGGATAGTCACTGCCCCAAAGCAACGCCCCTTCCCCAGTATATCCAAGGTTAGTTAGAGCAACAGGATCATCACCAAATGTGACATGTCCCTGTCTCCTAAAATATTCGCTAGGCTTCATATCAAGTTTAGGTTCGATCCACATGTGCTTCCTTTCATATTGTTCGTCCAGAGCATAGAGAACCCATGCCAACCACCCCCCTCCACATTCCACCATTACAAAGTTCATATCAGGATGTCTCATAGCAACGCCAGAACTGAGTAATTGAGCTGTAGGCTGAATAGCTTCAGCCATCGCCTCAATCATATAAGAAAGTATTCCTCCGTAATCCTCTTCACCAGCTCCCTCCGGTAAATGATCCTTTGTGCCAGTAAAAATATGGAAGCTCGGTACCATACCAGTTTCTTCCAAAGTACTCCAAAGTGGCTCATAAACCGGATGTCTATAAGCTTGATCTTCCACGCTTATTGGACAACTCACCACTCGAAATCCCATTCCGGCCAGACGTGTTGCTTCCTCCACAGCCATCGTTACATCTTTCGATGGAAGAATAGCAGCGGGAGCGAATTGGCCTGGATGTCGGCCAAAAATGCCATGGACCCAATCATTATATGCTTTGGCCACCCCCATTTGGAAAGAAATATCCGGACTGGCCATCAATCCAAGCATTCCATCGGGGTATATAACTTCTCCTACAACGTTATCTCTAATGTGATCCTGCAACCGCCGGCTTATATCTCTTCCTCCGGTCGGGTCTGATCTAAATTGACGGTTCAGGTCGTCATCATTGATTCGAGATTCTGCTAAATCCGATCTGCGTTTTTTTCGACCTTCAACAACAGAATAATCTGCTCCATTAATTGTCTCTTTATGAGGAAGTCTATGACGATATTCGACCGGCACCATATTCCTAAAATTATCATCCTCTCTGACATGGGAGTCAGAAGAAATATACTTTAACGTTTCCATTGTGCTTCCTCTACATAAAAATGATGTTAATTCACTCTCGTTACCAAGTGGCATAGGGGCCAATCAGATGCCAGAATCAACCACCGCCAGGACTCAGAAATTATCACTCTCCAGAGATAGGATCACGGGGATTATGGTCCATTTTAAAATAGTAATCAAGTTATTACATCGCTCTACTTCTAGTCATTGTGGCAAAGAGGATTTTCCGGAAACACAGGAAATCCCAGAGTGGATTAATTTCTGATTATTAGTTAACTACCACCCGCCTTTCTATTAACGGTCGGGGCGATTGGAAGGTTAATCGCGGCATTAGTAGCCACCAATCCTCCCCCACCAAATATGGCCCAGTTCACACCCAGCCAGCCAGCAATGGCGCCCATGCCCATAGCACCAAATCCTATACCCGTTAGGAGGACGCTATGGATCCCCATAACTCGACCTCTCATTTCATCTGGAGTTAGTATCTGGAGCAAACTCTGTGCTTGGGTATTGTACATAATGGCCATGAAACCAATAGTAGATATAAGGACATACGATAAGAGAGCGCTATGGCTGAAGCTGAAAGCTATCAAGAAAAGTCCAAAAAGAAACGCTGATCCCCATAAAATTGATCCCTTAAACCTAATGTCTCCAAAGCTTGATATAAACAATGCACCGATTACGCCTCCAAAGCCTCTGAAGGTACCCAATAACCCTAAAGTAACAGCATCTCCACCTAACAAACTAATAGCCACAACCGGAAACATGGACCAAGTGGAAAAACCTAGCCCTTCCGTAACCAAAACCGTCCATAAGATCGTACGAATCGGTTTATCATTTCTCACAAACCTAAATCCCTCTTTCAGGTCGTCTATTATGGATTTGGATTGTAGGCGTTTCACTAATACTGATTCCACTTTAAGCAACATCAATACGCCTATAAGGATGATGAAACCTAGTATCAGGAACAAATACCCAGCTCCAAAAGATTTGATAATAAAGCCGGCACCCACGGGGCCAATTAGGCCAGCCCCCTGTGACGATAAAAATTGCCCAGCAGTTGCATTCATGAAAGCTTTGCTTCCCACTACGTCGAACATAAGAGTGCTCCGTGCAGTCCGCTGGAGAGACATCCCCATACGCTGGATGCCGGATAATCCCAATACATGCCAAACTTCAATACGATCCATTACTACTAAAGCACCTATCATTATGATAGATAAACCCATGGCAGTCTGAGAGATCATCATTAACTTCCGACGGTCAAACCTATCCGCCAATAGACCCCAAAAGGGGCTTAACACAAGATTGAAAGCCGCTCCCAAACCAGGAGCAAGGCCTACCATAAACGGTGATCCAGTTAGGTCATATAATAACCATCCTTGGCCGATCATAAAGGGTTGAAATCCCGCGGCTGCAGCAAAATTGCTCGCCCAGACCCAGCGATATGCTGATACCCTAAAGGCTAGGGTTAAACGTTCCCAGTTCATTGTAAGCGTTAATATTCACACGACATATGGAGTTATTATGAACACAGTTGACTTAAAAGTTCAAATTAAAATTTAATCTCCAAATGAAAATATCAATAATACAAAGAACCCTGGCATATTAACCTTACATTGTGATAGTGTCTTGACGATATTAGATAGACTAGGATTTGGATCCTTCATGAACGTATGCTAAAGAACGAGAACGATATATTTAGTCGTAATATCCCCACTCAAAACCGAAAACTAACCCTAGGAGTGTTGTCTATCGGGCATGGAGTTACTCACTTGGTAGACACAAGCTTCAACGTCTTGCTCCCATATATAACAACAACATTAGGCTTAACCAATTTCCAAATAGGTGCCGTAGCTTCCATCAGACAGATCGGATTCGGGATAGTTAACCTGCCAGGTGGTCTTGTAGTAGATATGGTAAAGAGGCAATGGGGCTTAATTTTAACCGCCTGCCTGATCTGGGCCGCAGTATTTTATGGACTTATGGGATTCTCTCAATCATTTAACGTTTTCATAGCACTTGTATTTGTAACCGCTCTACCAGGGGCACTCTGGCATTTGCCAGCTGCAGCAGCCATTTCTCAACGCTTTCCCGAATGGAGGGGCTTCGCAATATCCATTCACGGCCTAGGAGCCAATGTTGGTAATATTGCTGGCCCATTGGTTGCGGGTGCTTTGTTAAGTTTAATGATGTGGCGAGGTGTGTTATTTATCTATGCATGCCCAGTATTGTTAGCTTCTATATTCGTTTGGATTTACCTAAAAAATATAGGTAAAGACTTAAAATCAGAACAATCAAGGACTCTGAAAGGGCAACTCAATATGACCTTTCCGATTTTGCGAAATCGTATAGTCATGGGATTGGTTTGTGTAGCCTTGCTAAGAGGCATGGCACTGAATTCTATGTTCGTATGGACTCCATTTTACCTAGATGAAACTGTAGGGTTAAGTAGTTTCAACATCGGTTTCCATATGGCTATTTTGTCTGGCATGGGAGTATTATCAACGCCCATATTGGGGAACCTGTCGGATAGGTTCAACAGGAAATCCGTACTACTACCAGGACTTCTAGTAAGCGGAGTCTTATCAGCATTCGTGTTACACATTGGGACTGGATTAAGTCTATCCCTTTTGATAGCAGGTATGGGACTATTTAGCTACGCCCTTCACCAGATTATTCAAGCGGCTGTTCTAGATGAAGTTGATACAGGAACAGAAGCCTCAGCTATAGGCATACTTTTTGGATTTAATAGCGTGCTGGGTGCGTTTTCTCCTCTACTGGCATCCTGGATCGTAGACTCGTACGGTTTAGGATATGTCTTTTACTACCAAGCCGTTCTCAGCATTGGAGCATTTCTATTACTCCTCATGATCCCAATAAAAAGATCCGTTCCCTCTTTAGTGAACAACGAACTCGAGTCATCGTAACAATAACGCAACTATATCCTATTCTTTCGCGACTGTAAGGAGTTTTTCCAAAACTTTCTCTCGGTGCTAGCGACTTAATCTCTAACCATAACCCTCAAACGTCATGACCATACGGACATGGTTTATTAAAAATATCCTCTATTCTAATACGTATAACACGATAATCATGATTCAAATATCTCATTTTACGAGGCAAACTTTCGTTGTCCTTTTCAGGTCTCCAATGCTAGACTGTCGTCACCTCTAAGCCTAATAACGCGAGCATTATGGCACAAAAAAAAGGTCGGATTTTTTCGGGCATGCGACCCACGGGACGACTGCACCTAGGCAACTATCTAGGTGCTTTACAAAATTGGGTTAAGTTACAAGACGATTACGAGTGCATATATTGTGTAGTAGACGTACATGCGTTAACAACACTCGAATCTGTGCAAGACGCTAAAGATATATCTCCAAACACGAATGAAATGGTCCTTGATTGGCTCGCGGCTGGCATAGATCCCAAAAAGAGCATTATTTTCGTCCAGTCACAGGTACCAGAAGTAATGACATTGCACACTCTTTTAAGTATGGTGACTCCATTAGGATGGCTGACCCGAGTGCCAACCTTTAAAGAAAAACTTAGACAAATGAAAGCTAATGATGAAACCGTAAACTATGGACTAGTAGGATACCCTGTCTTACAGACTGCTGACATAATTCTCTACAAAGGGGATACTGTTCCCGTTGGCGAAGACCAAGTCCCCCACGTGGAATTATCTAGGGAAATTGTGCGAAGGTTTAACAAAGTTTTTGGTAACACATTTCCTGAACCAAAGGTTAAACTTACAGAATCTCCCAGCATTAGGGGGCTCGATGGCAAAACCAAGATGAGTAAGACCTTGGATAACCATGTGGAATTAGCTCTATCTGATGACGAAACGCGAAAAAGAATAATGTCCGCAGTTACCGATCCTCAAAGAACTCACCGAACCATTCCAGGCCGACCCAACGTCTGTAATGTTTATAGCCTGCACAAAATCTTCGACGAAAGAAACCTTAATGAAATTTACAACGGTTGTACTTCGGGAACCTTAGGATGTGTTGACTGCAAATTAAATCTTGCAGCTAATGTAAATACATATCTGGCACCTTTCCGAGAACAGAGAACTAAATTTGAGAACCAGCCTGACCTAGTACAAGCTATCCTAACTGATGGAGCGAAAAGAGCTCGGAAAATCGCAAAATCAGTCATTAGTGAAGTTCGCGGGAAAATGGGTCTGTGAAATCTAACTCCGAAAAGTTTCCATATTCGGCTTCCGGAATGACTCCCCTAGAAGTAGCCACCAAAGCCGCGAAATGTGCCGGACATATAACATTAAATTGGTTCACCAAAGTACTCGACGTTTCATACAAAGGCCGGACCAACCCCGTAACCCAAGCTGATTTAGAGGCAGAGGCTACAGTATTGGATATCTTACAGAAAGAATATCCAGAATATCCCATTTTGGCCGAAGAATCGGGTCTATCAACAGGATCCTCATCATATAAATGGTACGTTGATCCACTTGACGGAACTCGAAATTTTGTTCAAGGGATACCTCATTTTTGCACCGCCATTGCCCTAGCAAACAATAAGGAAGTGATTGTAGCAGCAACATACGATCCTATTAGAAAAGAACTTTTCACAGCTGAAAAAGGGAAAGGTGCCTATTTAAACGAACAAATAATCAACGTAAGCACAAAGATTAAGATTGAGAACTCGATGATAGGCTTCGATTTAGGATATTCTGATGAGGAAGCTGCTAAAGCCATTCATCTTATATCGCATATCTGGCCCAACATGCAAAGTTTTAGACTAATGGGATCCTCAGCTTTAGCAATGGCATACACCGCGTGCGGAAGGCTGGATCTATATTTTCACCAAACTCTTTCTCCGTGGGACGTGGCCGGGGGCCTACTTATGGTGAGAGAGGCAGGTGGAATATGCCAAGATCGATACCATAGGCAATCGCACCCTGAAGAGCAAAGTATTATAGCATCCAATCAATATCTCTTAGAAGAATTCCTTGCTGCCTCCAGTGGATCATCATGGATAAGCTAGCTTATTCCAGCCACAATTAAACAATCGGTATAATCCAAACTCAAAACCACTGGACATCAGTCCTTCTGGGATCAAACTCTCGGGCCTCATTACATATCCAAGATAACTTTGATCATCCCATCTTTTCTGGTTTCATAGGTTTCTAGTGCTTTTTGGATTTCAGAGGAATCCATTTTATGGGTTAAGAGAAACATGGGGTCAATCCGCCCTTGGTTTACCATATGGACTACTTGAGTAACATACTGTGGCATGGTTCCAGCTCTAGCACTCGACGTCCCTATCATAGTTAGATCCTTATTTCTCACCTGTTCAAAGTCTATGGGGAAAAATTCCTCATGCGTCATTCCCATCCATATGACTGTTCCAAATTTCTTTGCTAACCTCACCGATTGTTGTACGGTTTCGTGTTCACCCGCGGCTTCGACCACAATATCAGGGCCAATGCCTTTTGTAATTTCCCCTAAAATCGATTCTACATCGTCAGTCTTAGGATTAATCGCTATGGTAGCACCTAGGCTTTTTGCAAGTTCCAAACGATTATCTTCCAGATCAACAACTATCAACTCCCTACAATTCATACCACTAAGAAATTTAGTAAAGCTCAGACCAATAGCTCCTTGTCCTAGGATTATCACATTTTTATCTATGACATCCCCCATACGGCTTACGGCATATAGCACGGTTCCCATTGGCTGACACAAAATCCATGTGTCCAGGGAACCAGTTATGGGCAGTCTAACCAAACATTCAGGTGTAACAGCAATCCGTTCACGAAACCCTCCCTGTTCATAGGGAAACACAATAACTCTCTCTCCGGGATTAAAACCTTGAGCCATACTATCCTCTATAATACCGACAACCTCATGAGTAGGACGCCCAATGGGCATAGGGTAGGCTTCTTCAGGATATACTCTACTGAATGGCCTGATATCACTACCACATATGGAAATTTTCTCTACCTTGACCATTACTTGACCGTTTTTTATCTCTGGCTCATCGGTTTCTATAATTTCGTACCTACGAGGACCTGTCAACTGTCCTGCTTTCATTATTCCTCCAAAATCAGATCGGAATGGTAATAGCTCACCCAATAATAAACACTCAATCCCGCCTTGCCAAATTAATATAGATCAGCGAGAGTCAGGTAATATTTTGTGTTTAAAAGCAACGGCGGCTCCTAATAATATCAACCATATAACTGAAAGGGCCCCTATTTGAAAGCCTCGGACATAATATTCTCTACTCTCTTCAAATGAAAGAATCAATATGCCGGCTGGCAACGCTAGCCCCATGGCCGAGGCTGCTATAGTTGCCCCGAGAGTATGACCCACATGGCGTGTGGTTTCTATCATTCCCGAAGCAAAATCTCTGTGTTGAAGTCCTATGGAATTCAAAATTACTGCATTATTGATTGTATTAAAAATCGATGTGCCAATTGACGCAGGAAACAACAACAACGGTATAAACCAAAAGGATATTTTTAAAGCAAACATCCCCATTAAGAAAATGCCTAAAGCTATTAGCGACATAGCTAACGGACGGAGTAAACGGGGACTGTATTTATCGTAATACCATCCAGCGAATACGGGTACAACCAATCCTAAGGTTTGGTGAGGAAGCAACACATATATAATAAACATTGGAGATCTATCAAATCCCTCCTCTACCAATATTGGAACCATTGTCATAATAGCTAACATGGAAAGATGGAAGGTTGTATTGGAAAACAGAGCCATAGAAAAATGCTTATTATTGAATAGGTTAAAGTCCATAAATGGGTTCTTAACTAGTCGTTCAAAAATTACGAATATAATAAAAACAGCCAAGAAAACCAAATGCATTGGTAGGTGGTATCGAATTCCGTCACTGCTGGTGAAAGATTCTTCGCCTTGATGTAGGTGTAGACCAGATAATATCAGTATGGCGATTGCTCCTACAAATAAGGTGGCACCTATATAGTCTATAGCCGGTTTAGTAAGAGTAGACTTGCCTTGCTTCAATGTAAGAAGCGGAATACTTAGGATTGTAGCTACGATGCCAAGCGGTATGAATGTGAAAAATACGGCACGCCAACCCAAAAACTGCAGGAAAACAGAAAAAATTACCAAGCCCATTAACGTCCCAAATCGAGCAGCTGATATTGGAAGAGCGTATGCTCGAGCCCTTTCGTTTGGCTCAAAATAACCTGCCAATATGGCATTAGCATTCCCCGTAACGAAGGCAGCCCCTAAACCTTGCACTCCTCGAAATAGCAAAAGCTGATCAAATGTCTGAGCAAAACCCGCCGCACCCGCACCAACCGTGGCCACAATTATACCTATAAAAAAGGCCTGATTGTGGCCGTATCGTCCACCTAGTTTAGCCGCAAGAAACACGGTACTACCTAAGAGAAGTAGTTCTGACACCATAATCCAGGCTGCAGTAGTTATAGTTATATTAAAATCGCTTGCCAAACTTGGAAGGGTGAGAGATATGGGGAAGCTCGCCACCTGGACCAAAAGGAACGTGGAAGCAAGAGCCAGGATCACCTTTCTTCTCTCGTCCGTACCTAGAATTTCCCTATAATTAGTTAACAAATCCAATATATTCACCAGTGAGCATGTTATTGAATATAACGTTTTCCCGGCAACGAATTTCTCGAGAAAACAACTGCACATCTACACCCAAATTAGAGAGGACTGGGCCATGTTAACTCTGCTAGGGGCAGTATATCAAGTTTTATTAATTCTCCTAAGACCTGCGGAATATATTAATTCTCTTGAAAACTTTGGATAACTCTAATTCTAATAACCCAGGCTGGTCAGCCTTCAATCATTCTAGCTTTACAACTTTGGCCCTCGAAGTTACCCTTATCCCAAAATTCTTGGAAATATCGTAATGACTAAACGCGGATTCAAAGTATTTGACAGTGATATGGATGTTTTGGAACCGCCGGCCCTCTGGCAGACATACATGCCAAGCCTTTTAACATAATTCGTGATACTAAAAGCCGCATCTATAGCCTTCGGAGTCAGTCTGATATGTTTAATCATACCAATTGTACACTTGGTCTCCGGACCATTGGCACCTGCGATAGGGGGCTTTGTGGGTGCTGGAACAATATCTGCGAGAAAAATCCATGCTCCTGCAATCGGCCTTTCCCTAGCTATGTTCTGGACCGCTCCTGTCTTTGCTTTGTATGGGATTAGAACATTTCAACCCAATTTCTTCGGCCTTATTGGAGACACTCTATTGGTACCCCTATTAGGTATTTTCTTTTGGGCCAGCGTATTGGGGACCGCAGGAGCAGCAATAGCTAGTAGTAGGAAAGGGAAACCCTAACTTTTACTTTGTTTTAAAAATTCCTCCATTGACATCTCTTCTTGCTCTCCACTTATCATGTTTCTGATAATGACAGTGCCTTTAGCAATTTCATCATCACCAAGAATGATTACTGATGGTATCTTCAAGGAGTGGGCATTTCGCATTTGTGATCGTAAACTTCTACCTTTAGCGCCAATTAATACTCCCACACCTAAGGATCTAAGTTCGCTTGCTAATTTCATAGCGTCTTTGGTCCCTGTGTCATTTATCGTGGCTATCAGGTATGTTGGTCCAGTTGAATGTCCAACCCATACCTGATCTCGCTGCATGTTTAGGATTAGGCGTTCCATACCGGAAGCAAAGCCCACACCAGGTGTAGGCTTACCGCCTAACTGCTCTATCAATCCGTCGTATCTACCACCTCCAAGCAGAGTGCTTTGCGCTCCTTCTGTACTGGGTTGTATTTCAAAAACTGTCCTAGTGTAATAGTCTAATCCCCTTACTAACTTATGATCTATTGTGTAATTAACCCCTAGTGCTCCTAGATATGCTATCAATTCTTCCCAGTGGGATCCAGATTCGCTCCCTAAATAAGAAGTAGATCGTGGAGCATCATTTTGGAAAGGCTGGCAGACATTCTTCTTACAATCCAGTAATCGGAGTGGATTCTTTTCTAGTCTATATTTGCAGTCGCTACACAGTGAATCGAAGTGTTCCCTATAATAATTTTGCAAAGCTTCTACATATGATTTCCGTTCTTCATAGTCTCCAATAGAATTTATAGCCAACTTCATATTTTGAAGACCCAAATTGGATAGGAGGGTCCACCCCAAATGGATCACCTCTGCATCCACCGTCGCATCCGACTCTCCTATAATCTCTACGCCAAATTGGTGATGTTGACGGAAACGACCGGCCTGTGGTCTGTCGTATCGAAATACAGGACAGAAATAGAAGAGTCGGATAGGTTGAGGCAGAGTCTGCATTCCATGTTCTATATACGCTCTACAAATGGGAGCTGTTCCCTCAGGCCTAAGAGTGAGCATATCATTACCACGGTCCTGAAAATCATACGTCTCTTTCCCTATCAAATCGGTATGCTCCCCGACTGTCCGATGAAACAAGGAGGACGACTCAAAAACGGGTGTGTCTATCCGACGAAATCCGTAGAGTCTGGCTAAATCTGATGCTTCTTTTTCTACTAAGCGCCAATACCGCTGTTCATCCGGTAGGATATCCTTAGTCCCGCGAGGAACCTTGTACACGTTATAAGCCTCCTTTCCATCTAACATAACCTATCCCTCTCAACCGAGCTAGCCCAAAAAAAAGCAATTGTAGCCAATCAACATGAACGGTCTGGACTATAGGTCTAACTCATCATATCATTTGTACAGTGAGGTAAGTTGATTCATACTGCTCCAAATATAGATGATTTGATAATCCGAGTTGGCGAATATCTTCCTAAAGAGAAGGCCTTAGAGATACGAGACGTATACGAGTTTGCAGCAAGTTGCCATAAAGACCAACAAAGAAAATCCGGTGGCCCATATATAGAACATCCTTTGGGCACGGCAATTTTTCTTGCCGACTTGAACCTAGATGTAACAACATTATCAGCAGCTCTCTTGCATGATGTCGTAGAAGATTGTGGAGTAACTCTCAGGCAACTGACAGATCGTTTCGGCGGAGATGTATCCAGGCTTGTTGATGGGGTAACCAAACTAACCCGGATGGAAGTAAAAGAAATCCCGGATTCACTTCTGGAGCCTGAAGATAGACTCCAGGCTGAAACACTCAGAAAAATGCTCGTTGCAATGGCCGAGGACGTACGAGTGGTATTGATTAAACTAGCTGATCGTCTCCACAACATGCGCACCTTGAGTGCTCTGCCCAAAAGTAAACGTGACAAGATAGCAAAGGAACCCCTCGACATCTATGCTCCACTGGCACACAGATTAGGGATTTGGGATATAAAATGGCGGCTAGAAGATATGTCCTTCCACTACCTCCAACCGACCGAATATAAACAAATCTCGAAAATGCTATCCGCTAGAAGAACTGAGCGCGAATCCTATATATCCAATATATGTAAAAGCCTATCGACAGAACTCAAAGGTCAAAACATAGGAGCACACGTTATAGGCCGCCCTAAACATATTTATAGTATTTACCAAAAAAGCATAAAATATGCAGAACTCGGCAAGAATATTAGTGATATTCACGACCTTTACGCGATTAGGGTACTAGTAGAGAATAAAACGGATTGTTACAACACTTTGGGCATCGTCCACAACTTATGGAGGCCGATCCCTGGCCAATTTGATGATTATATAGGTAGCCCTAAGGAGAATATGTACCAATCTTTACACACAACCGTTATGTGTAAAGATGCCATTCCACTGGAAGTTCAAATTCGCACGTACGAAATGCACCAAATGGGCGAATACGGTGTCGCTGCCCACTGGCGCTATAAGGAAGGCGTGAGTAATGATACAAAATTTGAGGAAAAAATGGCCTGGCTAAGACAGCTCCTTGAGTGGCAAAGAGATATGATCGGAACAGACGAATTCTTGGAATCTGTAAAAACTGATCTTTTCAAGGATCAGGTATTTGCCTATACACCAAAAGGAGAAATAATCGAGCTACCGGCCGAAGCCACCCCAATAGATTTCGCCTATAGAATCCATACGGAATTGGGACATAGATGTATCGGAGCTAAGGTTAATGGAAGGCTGACCGCTCTGGATTATCAACTGAAAAACGGGGATACAATAGAAATCATGGCTACCAAAACGCCCAGGGGGCCTAGCCTTGACTGGCTGAACCAGAATCTTGGTTACACACGAACAGCTAGCGCTCGTTCTAGTATAAGGCAATGGTTCAGACGACAGAGTAGAAAGGTAAATATTCAAGTAGGACGTGACCTGCTGAAAAAAGAATCGAGACGGCTAGACATAGAGATGGACCCAGAAGAGATAGCAACTATCTTCAAACGTAAAACTGGAGATGAGCTTCTTGTATCTCTTGGAGCTGGCGAAGTAACCATAAATCAAATCATCAATAGGATAATATCTAAGCCCAATAACGAATATCCAAGTAAACCTAACCCAATTACAGTCTCCAGCAGCTATTCAATAAAGGTTCTCGGAGTTGGCGACCTAATAACCAGGATCGCTAAGTGTTGCAATCCAATACCTGGTGAAAAGATTGTTGGCTATATAACAAGGACACGTGGTGTTACTGTACATAAAACCGGCTGCTTCGTCATAGAAAACGAAGACGAGATGGAGAGATTGGTGGCAGTTGAATGGGGTGTAGAACAGGAACTCTATCCTGTCAGATTGACCATAGAAGCAGAAGATCGGGTAGGACTTCTAAGAGACATCAGCGCGAAAGTTTCTGAGGAAGGCATAAATATCGGGTCATCCGTTACCGACGAACACGACGACGGAACTGCTACTATAACTCTTATGATTTATACTGTAGGCGTTCATCAATTAGGAAGGATGTTCGGAAAAATAGAAGGTATAAAGGGTATTCTGAGTGTAGTAAGGAATAACCCGAGTTCAAGTCAATAACAAAAGACCTAGGGCTTTCTTTGAAAATCCTCTGGCGCTATAATGGACCCGGACACGAAATCAATAGCGTCTAGTCTAAGAAACATAAAAGGGGAATTAATTTGCCTGCGGAAAAATCGGCTCGAGTCTCTCAGCGGAGGCGTGCAAGAAATAGAATTGACCGGTCCTCAACCAGGACTCGTATAGCCACGGCGTTGGATGCGATATCACAAGCAGACAAGGACTTAGCAAACGAATCTGTTAAAAGAGCAATTCAAGGACTAGACCGTGCCGCAAAAAAGGGAGTTATCCACAAAAATAATGCTTCACGCCGTAAATCACGCCTAATGAAACGTCTAAACGCCGTATCAGAAAAGTCGACACCTTAGATAGCCAGACTAGGCATTCCAGTGGACATTCGACTCGGTGGTGTGAACCCGGTTAGAACCATCCACAAAACAAATGCAATTAAATAAAAAATTATCAGACCGCCAGTTGAAGATGTTGCGCTTTATAGAGGCTTTTCTGGAGGATAATCCGTCCCCACCTACAGTAAGAGATATACAAAAAGCTTGCGGTATAAGTTCTACATCAGTTGTCGACTATAATTTGAAGCTGCTACAAAAAGGGCAATACATAAAGAGGCACCCTGATGTGGCTCGTGGAATCGAACTGCTTAACGAGAATGGGGAAGTGGCAAGCTTTCTTCCAAAAATCCCCCTATTTGGCTATATATCCGCAGGTGAACCCGCACTCGGCCCTGGAGGAGATGGCTCCGCCCACACAGAACCTATTGAGACAATAGAAATCCCTAGGCATATGAACAAAGAAGGGAACCACATATACGCCCTCAAAGTAAAAGGCCAATCGATGATTGATGCCCTGATCGACGAGGGAGATGTAATATTGATCGACCCAACATCTTCAATTCAAGATGGGGACATGGTAATAGCTTGGTTAAAACTGGAAGAGGAAACCACGCTAAAACGCATATACCGTGAAGGTAAAATCGTTCGCCTCCAACCAGAAAACTCTACAATGCAGCCAATACTCGTAAACGCATCAAATGTTGAAACAATGGGTAAAGTTGTAGGAGTGGTACGTACACTGTAGAGTGACCGCATTCTTCGGTATAATTCTCTGTTAAAGGGTTGAAAGGAACTGACATGTTAGACCTAAAGCAAATTGCACGGATTGAAGCCGATGGTGGAGATTTATTTGGACTGCTCTCCAGTATCTTTACGCCTGGAGACATCCGACCCGTTGGGCATCCAAATGCGGTCATTTGGAAAGGAGGTAACCACGATGGAAAGATAAATCCCGTAGCTCATTCTCTTACCGATGCATACGCTCTTTTGGGAACCATAGCCGCTATAGACATTCTTGGATTGCCTTTTTATGCCGTACCAATGTGGTCACAATATCGACATGATATGAAATTAGAACCACTTAGCTGGTTCGGTAACATCCCCTGCACATCGATCAAATGGTCCACCGCTGGTGATGCATATGTAAACGACGGGAAGGGAGGTAAGGTTGTAGTGATGGGAAAATCAGGCAATGCTCCATTACGGACGCAAGCTGGGGTATACTGCAACGTTCGCCCCTATGGCCCTACGACGGTTGTGCGTTGTATGCCTTGTTTGCCATATTCCCAAGATCAGAAAAAGTTCTATGTCAGCCCAGAAACAGGCAATATACACTCGGAAATGAATACTCCGGGTGTTCAAATGGCCTACTCGTGCCGTTTGTTCTTAAAGATGGTTCATGAGACCACTAAATTTGGCCGAGTCGCTATGAAACCAACTCAAGCCCAGGAGGATGGGATCAATTCGGGCCTGCTCTCCTGGCTTCTAAGGGACACAAAGTTTACCATCGGTCGCAAATACGCTGTGGATGGATATGAAGAACATAAGGACCGTGTAGACAGAATTATTTCCCTTCTACCCAAAAATTTCAAACACGGGATGGAAGAATGGAACGGACAAATAGAACAACATATATCTGACACGAATTATGGTCTTTTAATTTGGGATTTGATCGAACGACGGCCTAATGTCGTCCTAGCAACTGATCTAGATGGTGATCGTCTCACTGACCTACTTGCAGACATATCGGATCCTCTACGAGCTTTTGGCCAAAAAGTACTAGAGTTTGTAGGATCAGACAAAAACCTCGACAGCAAAATGTGGAAGGAGATGGGATACACTACCGGTAACGGCAGAGATATGACTTCAGTAATGTATCGTATGGACGGCCCACCCATCCATGAACAAACTTTAGGATCCGCGGATGCAATGTTGTTACGACTTCTTGATGGTGATGAATCGATGGGTGGAACTAAGAGCCCATACGATCCTCGCATTCATTTCGTACTCATCCGGGATGCCTATTTGGATGCAAATCCTGGAAACACAAACCTTCGGAACTGGCTTGACTCAGCATTGGCCAAGTTCGACGATGTCTATTCGGGTATTCGTCCAGGGTTCTTGGAAGGATATAAGGCATTAAAAGAAGTCATAATTCCCTGGGGAACATAATTTTTATACAAACAAATTCTGATAAAACGGAGAGGAATATGGTAAGAAAAAAGGTTACCGTCGTGGGCGCTGGGAACGTTGGTGCGACAACTGCCCAACGCATTCACGAACTTGGATATGCTGACATAGTTCTTCTGGATATTGTGGAGGACATGCCTCAGGGAAAAGCCCTAGACATTTTAGAATCGGGTCCAATTCTGGGATCGGATTCCTTGATAAAAGGATCTAATAGCTACGAGGACTCTCAAGACTCTGACTTAGTTATAATTACAGCAGGAATAGCCAGGAAACCCGGCATGAGTCGGGATGATTTACTACTAACTAATATGAATATAGTAGGTGACGTTACCAGGGAAGTCGTAAAGTTTTCGCCAAATTGTCTTTTAATGGTTGTCAGTAACCCATTAGACGCCATGCTCCATCATTCCTACAAAGTCAGCGGGCTCCCTAAACATAGGGTATTTGGCATGGCTGGAGTATTAGATACCGCCAGATTCCGTACCTTTATTGCTCTAGAACTGAACGTTTCTGTCGACGACGTTCAGGCATACGTTCTTGGAGGCCACGGAGATGATATGGTGCCTTTGGTCAGATACACAACAATAGGTGGAATTCCAATAACAGAACTTTTATCGGCTGAAAAGATTGATGCGATCGTCCAGCGTACTCGCCAAGGTGGAGGCGAAATCGTGGGACTTCTTAAATCTGGAAGTGCCTATTATGCTCCTTCAGCCGCAGTAGCCCAAATGGCCGAATCGGTATTATTAGATAAAAAACGTATTTTCCCTGCATGTGTTTATCTAGAGGGAGAATTCGGGGTTCATGGTCTCTCTCTAGGCGTGCCGATAAAACTTGGAGCCAATGGAGTAGAGCAAATAATGGACATTGAACTCACGAAAGACGAGAGTTCAATGCTAAGCCGGTCTATCGCAAGCGTCAAGGAATTAGTCGACGTAATGTACAAAAAGAATCCTAACTAGCGTAACTGACATTTCTATCTAATTACCTTGAGATCAAGACAAGCCAACTCTATGATAAAAGAAAAGTCATACCAAGGAGCATCAGCCGATGAATAACTCTGATACCCTGAAAGAAAAACAGCTGATTGACAAAGCCCACCGCTACCTATCAGGGGGAGGATTAGGAAATGTAACGCTGGACTCTCAACACGACTTGATTGTACAGAGAGGTAGTGGCTCAAGAATATGGGATATCTCTGGGAGATCCTATATTGATTACCTCATGGGCTCAGGCCCCATGGTCTTAGGGCATTCACATCCTAGTGTGGTAACGGCTGTATCCGAAGCTATATCGTTAGGTAGCACATTCTTTGCTAACAACCAACCATCAATCTTATTGGCAGAAGAACTGGTCAAAGCCATACCCTGCGCAGACAAAGTACGATTTACTACCTCCGGTACCGACGCAACATTTCAAGCCATGCGCATATCGAGAGCCTTCCGTCAGCGGGATAAAATACTCAAGTTTGAAGGTGGGTTCCACGGAACAAGCGACTATGCGTTAATGAGCCAGGAACCAAGAACCTTGAATTCTTTTCCTACATCACAGGCCAGTACGGGAGGAATTCCAGAATCTATCCAAAATCTCGTGCTGATCGCTCCCTTCAACAACACAGACATTTCCACTTCAATAATAGAAAAACATCACGATGAGATAGCCGGTGTAATCCTCGAACCTATGCAACGAATGATACCTCCGTCCCCTGGATTTCTTAAATCGCTCCGAGAAGTTACAGCGCACTACGAGATTCCTTTAATATTTGACGAGGTAGTGACTGGATTTAGGCTTTCCTATGGGGGAGCACAAACACTATACGGAGTAACACCCGACCTCACTGCTCTCGGCAAGATTATGGGAGGAGGGTATCCTCTCGGCGCTGTGTGCGGTAGACAAGAAATTATGGATATGTATGATATATCAAAAACTTCTTCACTAAATCACGTGTCCCAAATAGGTACACTAAATGGAAATCCTATAGCCGCGACAGCCGGATTGGCTACGCTGGCAGAACTTCGCAAAGAGGGGACATATGAACAATTATGGTCAACAGGAAGGCAATTAAGAGAATCTCTTGATAAATTCTGTCTAGAATCAGAGATCCCTGCTCAAACAAGTGGAGAGGACCCAGTTTTTGATCTAATGTTCACATTAGATCCTTTAACAGACTACCGCTCGACACTGAACGCCAACAATCAGATGAAGACTGTTTTTCGTAATTTACTGCAAGAAGAGGGTATCTTCCAAGGGCCACAAAAATTCTATCCTTCATTAGCGCACGACAGGAAAGACATTTCTGACACTATCAATGCCTTTGCAAATGTAATAGATAAACTGGCGAGTTAAGCGGAGACCTGAATCTTACTTAACACTTTCTTCGTGGATATGATATGACGAGAGAGCCCTAGCTCCTTAGGATCAAACCCCATAGCCAACCCTACAAGCTGAGGAAGATGTATAATTGGTATGTTAATGTCCTGTTGCGTCTGCTTCATGGCGCTTGGTTGATAACCGTCCAGATTCAAATGACAAAGAGGACACGGTGTAACTAACGCATCGGCACCTAATTGCTTGGCTGATGTCGTGTGATTAGCTACCATTTGGACGGAATTCTTTTCGTTTATCGTAAGTATTGGAAAACCACAACAGCGAGTTTTACCCGGAAAATCTACAGGTTCAGCACCTAAAGCCTCCATTACTTTCTCGAGGGAATCCTCCCTATCCTTGTACAATTTAAACTCCAGATCATCACTGGGCCTAATTATGTAACAACCATAAAAAGGTGCTAATCTCAAACCACTTAAAGGCCTTCTCACGTACGTTTTTAGATTATCTATTCCTATATCTTCCACCATCACCCACAACAAATGCCTAGGACTCGCAGTACCTTTATATTCTAATCCTTCTTCGCTCAGTTGTTCGTTAACTTTGGCAAGATAGGCCGGATCATTTTTCAGTCTCTTATTAGCCTGGCTCATGACTCCCTGACAGGTACTGCAAATCACCATAATTGGTAATCCTAGTCCTTCTGCTATAGCAAAAGTTCTAGCATTCAGGACATCACCAAGAAATTGGTTCTTTTCCTGAAGGACTCCAGCTCCTGTACAGGTGGCCCCTCTGTCCTGCAACTCATCTAATTCAATCCCAAGTTGAGCACATACTTTCTTCGCAGCTGGATAAAGTTCCGGGCAGCCGCCCCGTGACACACAACCCGGGAAAAAGGCGAATTTCACCCTAAGCCTCCTAATACTTTAACTTGACTTAATCGTCATTATTTTTGTCGTTTCTAATTCTCTTAAATAGATTCCTAACATTTTGAACATTTGGAACATTATGATGGAAAATAGCCGGCATTTTACCTTTTACTAGAGCCCTAAGACCTACAGGAGCAAAATTCAACAGAGCAGGTAGATTAAAGATTCCTACGGTTTTAATAGGGAGACGTAATTCGTCAAGCCAGCCGCTATTCTCTACTATATCCGAAAACGCATCAGCGTGACGAGCTCCCATAGTATCGTCATATCCAACCTTGATAGCCTCCTCACGCAAAGCCATAATACGATCCATGGGGGCTACTCCCTTAGGGCAAACTTCCACACATTCATAACATCTAGTACAATCCCATATACCACCATATTCATTTAGCATACCTAACCGTTCTACGGCCTTAGAATCTCGTGGATCATCCACAAATCTATATGCCTTAGCAAGAGCAGCCGGCCCAATGAAATTTTTGTCTACTTCCAAAGCAGAACAATCAGATACACAAGCTCCGCACATTATACAGGCCATTACCCCAGCCAAATTATTCATAGACTCATTTGATGCAACGTATTCACCTTTCGGTTCAGGACCTTCCGATTGGATCCAAGGAGATACTTGCTTAACCTTGTCCCAAAACATTTGTTGATCTATTACTAAGTCTTTTATCAATGGCAAATTTGTCATAGGCTCAACCTTGACCATACCTGTATCATCGATCATGTCGGCCAATTTCGTGTTACAAGCCAATCTAGCATGACCATTAACTCGCATGGCACATGAACCACAAATTGCGCTTCGGCATGAACACCTCATTGCCAGACTACCATCTATTTCTTCCCTTATCTTTATCAAAGCATCAAGGACGGTGGAGTTGTCTTCAACTTCAAGATTGTAATCTTGCCAATATTTACCATAGTCATCTATCGGATTAAATCGACTAACAGAAACTATTACTTGCATCAATACTTCCTCTCTTCAGGAATCCATTTCGTGATTTTAACCGGGAGATGGGAGAGTGTGGGTCCGTTATCCGTCTTTGATACCACTACGTGTTTTAACCAGTCTTTGTCATTTCTCAAAGGATAGTCGGTACGAGAATGTGCTCCTCTACTTTCTTTACGCTCTATACCACTCGTAACAATGGTCTCCGCACAATCCAACATAAAACCCAATTCCAAAGTGAATACAAGATCCGTGTTGAATATGGTTCCTCTATCCTGTAAAACCACTTTTTCATATCTCCTTTTACAATCCTCTATTCTACTCAAAAGGTTTTGCATACCACTTTCTTCTCTATATACACCAAAATATTGGTCCATATCTTTACCCAAATCGTTCCTAATTTGAGCCCACCTTTCTCCTTCTTGCCGGTCTGCAATTGAGTTTAATTTCTGATCATATCCTTTTATATAACTCTGGACATCAAATTTTATAAAGCCTTGTTCTTTAGCGTATGCTGCTGCGTGGACACCAGAACGTCTGCCAAAAATGACCGTATCCAGGAGCGAGTTTGCCCCCAGTCGATTTCCTCCATGAACACTTACACACGCACATTCGCCTGCCGCATAAAGACCTGGAATATTGGTGCGTCCATTTACATCAGTTTTAATACCACCCATTATATAGTGCATGCCAGGTCTGATTGGTATAGGCTCATTGATGATGTTTACCCCGGCGAAATCCTGACCAATATCTACAATCTGAGTAAGCCGCTCACGTATAAGGTCTTCTCCCAGATGCCTCAAATCCAAGTACACACATCCGTCGACTCCCCGACCCTGATCAATTTCTGTCTGTTCTGCCCGTGATACCACATCTCTAGAAGCTAATTCCATCATATTTGGTGCATATGTCTCCATGAAGCGTTTTCCATCACTGTTTAGAAGATAAGCACCCTCGCCACGTGCACCCTCAGTGATCAACACCCCACTTCCTTTGAGCGTTGTAGGGTGATATTGAATCATTTCCATGTCCATTAAATCTGCACCCGAAGCATACGCTTGTCCTATCCCATCTCCGGTAACGATCAAAGCATTTGTGCTCGGCTCAAAAACTCGCCCTACCCCGCCTGAACACATGATTACTGTTTTTGCTCGAATTACGTAAACTCTACCAGTTCCAATCTCTAATGCAGTAACCCCACAACATACACCATCTTCGATAATCAAGGATAAGACAAACCATTCTTCATAAACTCTAATAGATGATTTGATAAGTTGTTCGTATAGTACATGCAACATTGCCTGACCTGTGAAATCTGCAACGAAAAAAGTCCGCGCCTTTTGCTGCCCACCAAAAGCTCTAGTACCTAATAACCCTTGTTCATCTCGATTAAAAATTACGCCCATGTGTTCCAGGTTGATTAACTCTTGGCCTGCTTCGGAACACATAATTTCTATTGCATCTTGGTCGCCTAAATAATCACTCCCTTTAACCGTATCATAAGCATGATCGTTCCAGTCGTCGCCCCTATCCGTGAGGGCAGCATTAATTCCACCCTGTGCGGCATTCGAATGGCTTCTTACTGGATGGACCTTACTCACAACGGCTACATTCGCTCCCATTTCCTGGGCCGAAAGTGCTGCTCGCATACCAGCTAATCCTGCTCCTATAACTAAAACATCATGCTCTAACAAGGACATTTCCCTCCAAGATTGAGTCGCCAGCAGTCAGACATACTATCAAATAGGTTGATCATTATCAATTTATATTAGCGCAAATTACCTATACGAAACCGCGGGATTTTATTGGACAAAATTCATTGCTTGATGATATTAAAAGTACAGATTCCAAGTTGTAGTTAACTCTTCTTTATGAGGATTAAACTAAGTAAAGCGATAGTTTTACCATCCCGTATCTTTCCTGTAGAAATTAAATTCATGACGTTATCTAAACTGACGCAAACAACCTCTATATTCTCGTCATATTCCGTCACTTGTTTGCGCAATTCTAAACCTTCAGCTGAATAAGCATACATTCCCTCAGTGGAGATCCCTGGGGTAGCCCAAAAGAAAGACTCAAACGTCATACGCTTGGCTAGAAATCCTGTCTCTTCCTCCAGCTCTCTATGAGCCGCGTCTAATGGTTCTTCCTCACATTCTATCCCCCCCGCAGGAACCTCTAAGAGAACCTCCCCAACAGCTTGCCTATATTGTTTGACCAAAACCACATTCCCGCATCCATCTAAGGCTGCTACACAAACACTATTTCTGGCTTCGACAATTTCTCTAGTTAAGGTATAGCCAGTCCCAAGCCGTATTTTGTCTACTCTGAGATTCAGCATCCTTCCCGTGTACGGCCAATTTTGACCTAGAATAATCTGATCATTTAAGGATGTCATCTAATAAAATATCGCTCTGCCAGATCCTATACCTGACTCAAACCCTAATCTCCGCATTAGAGTATCATAAAACCTTCGTCGACTTCCCTCACGTAGAAAAGAAACTAACTGCTGGCTGTGTTTAACTCTTATTACATCATCAATTTGTAACGGAAATTCCAGGAATCCGTCCACACTCAGGACAGAATCATGGTCAGATTCAATGACCAATTCCACTTCAGAAGTAGCTGGTAAGACGACTGCAGTCGCCAAGCCCACGTGAGGCGCTACTGGTTTAAGAATCATTTCATCGGCAGTGGGATGCAAAATAGGCCCACCCACAGCTAAATTATAACCAGTACTCCCTGTTGCGGAAGAAATTATCACTGCATCCGCTCTGTACGAAGTGAATACCGCTCCGTCGACAAATGCTTTGGCTCGCATCAACCTGGGTTTTGCTCCCCTCGCTATAACAACGTCATTTAAAGCTATTTGAGACCCCGTCTTGCCTAGAGTAATTTCTTTACCTTGGCGCGAAACAATAACCTCCAATGTGGATCGTTGTTCAGTCCAACCACCACCTTTCAGGAAATATGGGATTCTTTCAAAAGCATCGTCAGATCTTAACTCTGTCATAAATCCCAATCGACCCAAGTTGATACCCAATATTGGTATATCCTTACCCACGACTGCCCTTGCAGCTCGTAGGATGGTACCGTCTCCGCCAACAGTAATCAGCAGATCAGTAGTGAGCATATTTGATATCAACGTACCGTCACTAGGAATTTCCTCAATCCACGAATTCTCATCAGGACAAAAATCATCTTTAATTTTTTTGGCCATCAACACGGCCTCTGGAGAACGGGGATTATAGACTACCCCTATTACCTTAGGTGCTTTCACAGCGTCCTCGTACTACATTGAGATGAGGGCCGAGTCTAGCATCGGGTATTATTACTGTCAACGAGACCTACGGTAGTAACGTTATAGCCGCAGCGTCAGTAACATGTGTGAGAATGCCTGGAATCATGCCCAAGACAACCACCATAGCAGCTGAAGACACTAGCGCTAACTTAGCGCTCATAGTAGACACAACAGTCCCTTCAGTTCTATCTTCAGATGTATACATGATACGAACTATCTTCAGGTAATAATAGGCAGAAACAACACTACTAACGACTCCGAGTATTGCTAGCCAAATAAGTCCCGCATCGACTGCAGATGTGAAAAGCATTATTTTTCCGATAAAAAGGCCGGTTGGAGGAAGCCCAATTAGCGAAATCAATGCCATAGTCAAGGTTATAGCTTGAAGTGGGGCTTTGCGGCCCATACCCGCAAAATCTTCCAATCGATCGCTACCCATGCCTCTCGAGATCGATATTACTGCAAAGAATGCAGCTAAGTTGGTAACACAATAGGCAGCAAGGTAGAACAACAGACTTCCTGGACCAGAACTAAGATAGTCCCCATCAATCCTCGAAGCGACCGCGGCGAGCCCAATAAGCATATAGCCTGCGTGAGCTATAGTACTATATCCCAATAAACGCTTCACATTTGTCTGTACCATTGCTACCAGATTACCCAAGATCATAGAAGCCGCCGACAGAACAGCAAAAATGATTGACCACTCTAATTCAAGCGATCCAAATCCCACGTAAAAAACTCTTAAGAGAACTGCAAAAGCCACCGATTTACTGGCCACAGACAGGAACGCTACGACCGGAGTAGTTCCACCCTCATAAATATCTGGAACCCACATGTGAAAAGGCACCGCAGAAATTTTAAAAGCAAATCCAGCAGCTATAAGTATTATGCCTAAAAGCAAAGCATAACTCCCAAATGGAACCCCTAAATTGGCTGGGTTATCAACTACACTGGCTATAACAGTTAGATAGGTGGACCCAGAAAACCCCCAGACCAATACCATGCCATATAACAACAAAGCGGAACTTATTCCACTCAGAATCAAAAACTTCAAGGCCGCCTCACTCGACCTACCATGTCTCAGGAATCCGATTAGAGCAACTAACGGCAGAGTGGTTAATTCGAGAGCCACATAAATGGTTATCAATTCACTGGCTGACACCAAAAACATCATTCCAGTCGCCGAAAAAATCAAAAGCGGGAGAAATTCCCCGCTCTGCTCTCGTAATCTCTCCAGATAATCTGTCGAGGTTAAAATAACCAATCCCAGGGCACCTAAAACTATAAGCTTAAAATATATGGAAAACTTGTCCACGATTAGAGCGCCATTAATACCAGTTAATTCAGCACCAATCTCTTTATTGATGTCGTACCACAAACAAACGCTTAAAATAATTGGAAGGAATAGCCCTAAAAATACTACATATGGAAAGAATTCTTTTTTCTTCCAGATCAAGTCCAGCAAAAGTAGTAATAAACCAAGGCCAGCTAAACTGATCTCAGGGGAAATTAAATATATATCATTAACGTTCATCGTGTAATCAACACCGTAATAGGATCTATTCCAGACTCAAATACATCAACAATAATTGCCGGATAAATTCCTATACCCAAAATGGTAATAACTAAAATCACCAAAGAAATACATTCAACAAGACTAGCATCTTTGATTTGAGAAAATCGTTCCTTAGCAGGCCCAAATAAGGATCTCTCTAGCATCCATAGAATATATCCTGCTGCTAATACTACGCCAAAAACACTTAACCCTGTAATGACTGGAAAAGCCTTATAACTACCTAGAAAAACTAGAATCTCTGATACAAATCCACTCATGCCTGGTAGACCTAAGGAAGCTAGGCCCGCAATAATCAACGATACCGACACAATTGGTATCGTTCTTAAAAGCCCACCCAGATCCGGTATATATCGAGTTCCTGTTCGTTCATATATCAAGCCAACTGTGAGAAACAGCAGGGCCGATATCGTACCGTGTGTAAATAACTGCATAGACGCCCCTGTGAGCCCTACGCTAATGAAATCCCGATTGATAAATCCTACCGAAGCCACCCCCAGAAGCACCAATCCCATATGGCTCACACTACTATAGGCGATTAACCGCTTGAGATCCGTTTGACGAATCGTAAGTACGGCTCCATACAGTATTGATGCGACTGCTAAGATTGCAAAAATTCCTGCATGATCAATAGTTATATCGGGGAACATCCCAACAATTATTCTCAGGAGCCCATATCCACCCATTTTTAAAAGGACACCGGCTAACAATATACTAACGGCTGTTGGAGCATCCGTGTGGGCATCAGGGAGCCATGTGTGTACAGGTATAGCGGGGAGTTTGACCAAAAATGCGATCAAGAAAAACCAGAAGATAAGTGTTAATGGAACTAGGCTTTGAATGCCCATTACTCCATTTTCAGCCAAGATGATCATATCAAAATGCCTTACATCTGGGGAAAGATACAAAGCAATTATTCCCACAAGCATAAAAGCGGAGCCCAAGAACGTGAATATCACAAATTTCATTGCGGAATATTGTTTTCTTCCCGTACCCCATATGGAGATCAAGAAATACATGGGTATCAATTCTAGTTCCCAAAAGACGAAAAACAATATGAAATCAAGAGACGTAAAGACTCCCATTACGGCAGTCTGTAAAATCAGTATACATACAAAATATTCCTTGACCCTTAGTACTATTTTCCAAGAGGCCAAGACGGCTATAAACCCAAGAAGTCCTGTCAGTAAAACTAAGGGGGCACTAATCCCATCTATTCCCATCTGATATGTGACATTAATTGCCTGACTATTGAACCATTCGATTCGTTCGACCATTTGAAAGCGTTGGGAACTTGAACTATCAAATATAACGAAAATTATTCCAGATAGTATGAAATTAAATAACGTAACCGATAAAGCTATTAGGCGTACGGCCGAATCTTTTCGGGCTGCCAAAACTATTAGTATTGCACCCACGAGTGGGGTGAAAACTGCCAGTGTTAATATGCCTGTAAATGGTTCCAAATTTACTTAACCCCACATAATATAGGACACGAAAATAACAAATGAACCGACCGCTATAGCAATGCCATATAGCTGAGCCTGGCCCGTCTGAAAGCGAGCTATTACAACACCAAAAGACCGCGAGATCCAGCCAACGACATCCACAATCGCATCAATTATTTGCTGGTCAATCCATTCCAAAAGCCCTCCGGTGAATCGGTAAAACAAGCGATTAACAAGGCCTCTTTCAAATATCCTGTCAATGTAATACCGTTCGGTCAACACGTTTCTGCCAACCGTAACAGCCCCCTGAAATCTTGTTCCGCCCTTCCAGGGTTTTGAATAAAATAGGCTGACCAAACCTACGAGGATTACTATTATCATCATAGTAACGAGTGCCAAACCCTGGTTTAACGGAAGCACGTGCCCATGACTTCCAAGCGGTGCGATAAATTCACTAAACCAATGAACGGGAATTCCCAACATTTCATTCTGGGGATTTGCTATATACCCGGAAATGATAGCTGCGACAGCTAACAATCCCATAGGAGCCAACATGACCAAGGGGGATTCGGTGAGATGGTGATTTTCTTCTGCCGCACCTACGTTTTTTTGTTCGTGATCATTAATGAGAGAATCTCCTCTATATTTTCCATGGAAAGTCATGATCACCATACGGGTCGTATATATGGTGGTTAATATCACACCTACCATTAACATCCAAAAAACCCATCCATTCACAAAACCATTTCCGTGCCAGGCATAACCCAAAATTTCATCCTTGCTCCAAAAGCCCGCAAGAGGAAACATGCCAATTAAACTCAGTCCACCGATAACCATAAAAGCATAAGAAAACGGCATTATCTTTCTCAGGCCACCCATATATCTCATGTCAAATGTTCCAGTTGCATGATTAACATTTCCCGCTCCCAAGAAAAGCAATGCCTTAAAAAACGCGTGGTTAAAAAGATGAAATATCGCTGGTCCGTAGGCACCAATTCCCAACGCTGCTACCATATACCCTAACTGACTTATAGTGGAATAAGCCAAAACTCTCTTAATATCATTATTTACTATCCCCATTGTGGCAGCAAATATGGCTGTAAAAGAGCCTAAGATTGCCAATATAGTCATAGTCGTATCAGAACTTTGAAACACTGGGAAGAACCGGGCTATAAGAAATACTCCAGCAGCCACCATTGTTGCTGCGTGTATGAGAGCACTAACGGGAGTTGGTCCTTCCATGGCGTCTGGTAACCAAACATGGAGAGGGAACTGAGCAGATTTTCCTGCTGCCCCCGCAAAAATACCCAATCCAAGCCATGTAAGACCGAGAGAACTAATTCCTACAATAATCCCGTTCTTGATCATTGGTATTGCATTGTTTATATCTTCTATGTTGAGCGGATTGAGTCCTTGTCCTATAAAAGCTTCTCGATGCGAAAATAGATATAAAATGGCCAAAAGAAATCCGAAGTCTCCTATCCTAGTGACGAGAAACGCCTTCTTAGCAGCAGCTGCTGCTGTTGGTTTATTAAACCAAAACCCTATGAGCAGGAACGAGCCTAGACCCACAAGTTCCCACATCACAAACATTTGAATTATGTTGCTAGCTACGACTAGCCCAAGCATTGCACTGGAAAACAACGCCATGAAGGTATAATAACGAACGTATCCAGGATCATCCTTCATGTACCCATGAGAGTAAATCTGAATCGCCAAACTGACACCGCTAACCACCACAAGCATAATTGCAGTCAGAGAATCCACAATCAATCCAATCTCGAATTCCAATCCACCTAATGTCATCCAAACATGCCCGGGAAAGATTAGCGGACCCTCCTGGATGACACACCTCAAAGCCCAAACAGAGAGAATAAACGAACCAGAGAGGGCCCCTATCAATATAAGGCTTGAAACACGGCTCTGGCCCCCAAGAAATGGTCTAACTAATAAACCAATAGCTAAGAACCCCATTACAGGCAGAAAGAATATTAACCATGTGCCAATTTCAGAAATCAAACTAGAGTTTCCTCAAGATCTCCTCCGCCACATGCTCACGACCCCGAGGTACCATGAGCCTATACGAGGTTTTTTCTGACCAATCCAATATTCCAGATTCTGGAAGCAGCCTAACTGGCAGCCCTTCGGCCTCAATAGCTTCCTTCCAAATCTCGCCCACCACTAAACTAGGAACTTTCATGAAATCAACCCACATAATCTATCACCGTCTCATAAGATTGGCTTGGTCAATATCTACAGTCTCACGACTTCTATATAACGAAATCACGATTCCCAATCCCAAGGCTATTTCAGCCGCTGCAACAACAATGATAAATAATGCAAAAACCTGGCCCGTCAACATGGAATTAATAGCGCTCTCGGAAAAATCCGTCGACGACAAAACCTGATAGCTAGTCACATGTCTAGATACAGCAACTGCGGCCAACGTGACTGCATTAAACATTATCTCTAATGACATTAACACCGTGATGGCATTACGCCTGGCCAATACTCCGTAAAGGCCTATACAAAATAATATTGCCGACAATATTAAGAATCGTTCCAGATCCATTACGATCTCTCTCGAACTAATGTCAAGGCTCCAATAATAGACCCTAAAAGCAAGAGTCCCGCGGATAGAAAAGCCAATGAATAATTTCCCATCAACAAAACAGCTAGGCGAACTGGAGTATTAGCAAAGGCTTGGTCAAGGATTTCTTTATTTTGCGGGAAGTCTTGTATTAAATGCCAATCCGTATCTATAAAAACGAAAACAAAGGTCACTAATAACAGTGAAGATATCAAAACTGCAGGAATTTGCATTTTGTTTGGCAGATTCCCTCTTTGCACATCTCTCGTCAACATTATGGCGAAAATGATAAGTATACTTATAGCTCCCGCATAAATTAAAAGCTGAACCACACCTACGAACTCTGCTGCAAGAAAAACGAACTGAGCAGCAATTGCAAGGAAAACCACAATCAAAAGAAGTGCAGAACGAAATATGTTTTGCATCATCACTACACCAAGAGCCGACGTAACGGCTAACAAAGCTAAACTCCAAAAAATGATGTCTTGGAAAAGCATCTAGTAAATCTCATCCACGGAGTTTTTGCCGTCTTTGTTTTGGTTATCCATATTTGTTACATAGAATCTTGATCCGGCCTTATCCTTCTGCCTCCACTCCCACTTTTCCCTTCCCACATCTTTCCAGGAAATAGGAACCCCTGAATGCGGGTCATAACCTTTGCGTTCCAATTGCGGCCGAAACCAAGTACTAGGTCGTTTCGCTGCTGTTCTTAGTTCATCCACACTAATTAACAAATCTTTTCTCTGATATTTGCCTCTTTCAAACCCACTACCCATAAACAATGCATCATAAGGGCAAGCTTCTACGCATAAACCACAATACATACACCGGCCTATATCAATATCAAATGTCTCAATATTGTACTTATCTCCCTGTTCGAAAGAAGTCCGGCTCGGTTCAGTCACTATACGAATAATTCCCAACGGACAGTATTTAGCACAAGATGCGCATCCAGTGCATCTCTCCTCATACCACGCAAATTCCTGTCCTCTAAACCTGGGGTGTTGAACCAGTCTTTCCTCAGGATATTGGACCGTAAAGGGAGGTCGGACTAAATTTTTCAGTGTCACAAAAAGTCCTTTAATTAATCCTTTACCGTACATTAGTTCACTCCCACGACGGTTCCAGCCGCTTCCAACTTATGTAATCTTGCTCGTTTAGGCTCCATCCTGTTTCTCGTTGCCCTCCCAAACAAGATTATCGCGACCATAGCTATTCCAGAATTGATCGCTGCCATAATCCACAGTTCGTTCCCAGTAATTACCCCTAAATTATCGGCAGTGGCATTATAGAAACCAAAGAAATATACTTCAACCGCTGTGCTGACCAGATTAATCAGGGCCAATGGCAATAAAAACTTCCAAGCAAAAGCCATTATCTGATCAATCCTTAACCTGGGGAACGTACCTCGAATCCAAATGAACAAGAAAGCAAAAAATGTCAGCTTCAATAAGAACCATAAAGCTCCGAGCTGACTTGAAAGGACTGGCCCTGACCAACCTCCCAGAAAGAGAGTTGCAAGAACGGCCGATGCGGCTAAAACACCAGCCATTTCAGCGGCTTGAATAAGAGCAAACTTAATACCGCTATATTCAGTATGGTATCCGGCGATAATCTCGGATTCCGCCTCCATAATGTCAAACGGAGTCCTATTTAGTTCAGCAGATATCCCAAGTAAAAAGATCAGAGCACCTAAGGGTTGCACCAATATAAACGGTATATGTTGAGCGTTGACCACATCTACCATCGACATGGATCCGGAAATCAATACGACCCCTACTAAAGACATTACCAGAGGGACTTCATAACTTATAAGCATTGCGACGCTACGCATCGCACCAAAAATTGCATATTTGTTCCCCGATGACCAGCCAGCCATGAAGATGGCGATCGTACTTAGAGACCCTACTGCCACAAAGTACAAGATAGCAACGTTCAAATCTGCGAGATATGTATTGTGGGCAAATGGTATAACCGCAAGGCTTAAAAGTAGTGACATTAACATGACAACTGGAACCAGCGTAAATACCACACGATCGGCAACAGTCGGAACCAAATCTTCCTTGATTAAAAGCTTAAGAAGATCCGCTATAGGCTGAAGCAAGCCAAAGGGTCCCCATCTGTTGGGTCCTCTTCTCTTGTGTATCCGGGCTAAGATCCTTCTCTCGCCCCACACAAACAGAGCAGCTCCGAGAAGAGCTCCATTTACGAGTATAAACATGATTGTGAATCCAGCTATAAAATAACCAAGCCATTCCCAGCCCAATGGGAGTATCCCGTTGCCACCTTCACACCACGCTGCATTTCCCTCGTTACCCGCAAAATAACAATAAATACCTCGATACATACCATTATTTTCAAGAAAGGAATCCACTACCTATCCACCTCACCCATATTAATATCTATGCTGCCTAAAGTTACAATCATGTCAGCTAATTTCCAGCCCACTAATAATTCCTTCAAAACGTGTAGGTTTATTAAAGAAGGAGACCTTACCTTACATCTGTAAGGCGCAACACTACCATCGCTAACTAAATAAAACCCAAGTTCTCCTTTTGGAGATTCAACTCTGCCGTAGCTCTCTTGCCACGCAGGGGGGCGCAAAACTAAGGGAAGCTCGGTTCTGATGGAGCCAGCAGGTATTTGTTTCACACATTGCGAGACTATCTTCAAACTTTGTTTGATTTCCTCAATCCTAACCTGGAAGCGATCGTAGTTATCCCCGTTATTACCAACGGGTATATCAAAATCAACTCGATCGTATATATCGTAAGGGTCTGCTTTACGCCAATCCCATGCAAAACCCGAACCACGGAGAACTGGTCCAGACACTGAATTAGCAATAGCAGATTCTGCTTGTAGAATACCAGTACCCTTTGTCCGTACAACAACGATCTCATTTTCCATGATCAAATTTTCCAATTCTTCAATAAGACCGGGCGCTTCATCCATAAAACGCATCAATTCTGGCCAAAAGTCTTCCGGAGGTTCGGCAAACACGCCCCCTGGCCTCATGTAACTGACTGTAATACGAGCCCCACAGAGCATTTCGAATAGATCTAGGATAGATTCCCGTACCCTAAAACAATACATAAGAGGAGTAGCTAACGCCCCCAAATCCTGCAGGAAAAACCCAATTGCAATCAAATGACTGGCAACCCGTTGCAATTCTGCAGTCATAACCCTTAAATATTTGCCTCTTTCCGGGACCGTAACACCCAACAATTTTTCTACCGCTAGACAATAGGCCTGGTTATTTGTCATAGAGGCTGTGTAATCCAGTCTATCCGTTAGAGTTAAAACTTGTACGTAATTTCTCTCCTCTGCTAGTTTCTCGGAGCCTCGGTGCAAGTAGCCAAAGATCGGTTCAATATCAACAATCACCTCACCGTCAAAAGTAACTCGCAATCTAAACACACCATGAGTACTAGGGTGCTGGGGACCAATGTTTATGGTCATAGGCTCAGTTTTAAAAGCCATAACTAATACTTGACCACATCTTCAAAATCGCGCCTATGTGGATGACCTGGAAATCCCTCCCAAAGCATGATTCTTTTTAGATTCGGATGCCCTTTGAAACTTAATCCCATTAAATCGAATATTTCTCGCTCTTGAAAATTTGCCCCGGGCCATATGCTACAAACAGAAGGTAGGCTGGGTTCATCCCTACCATAAACACGCACTTTCAATATAGCTTGGTGATTGTAAGAAAAAGACGTAATGTGATAAACAACCTCGAAATATTCTACGTAATCTACAGCCGTTATAGAGTTTAGGAAATTAAATTCCAACTCGGAATTGGTCTTCATATATTCACATACTGCATCTACTTTCTGCGGGTCTATCAGAATCTCTTGTTCCCCGTAATTCGACAAATACTCTCCAAACACATCTACTAAATAACCGTGCAATTCCTTACCAGTAAGAGATCTTGTCATTATGCTCCTGCAGTAGGACCAGAAAGACTGTATTTCTTTATTTTTTCATGCAGTTGCATAATCCCGTAGAGAAGGGCATCAGGCCGTGGTGGACATCCGGGAACATAAACATCTACGGGGACTATATGATTAACACCGGGAACAACACTGTAGCTTGAATAATATGGTCCTCCACTAGTCGCACACACACCCATAGATATAACCCATTTGGGTTCGCCCATTTGATGGTAAATACGCTGGATTGGAACTGCCATCTTCCAGGTAACTGTGCCGGCTACAATCATCAAATCGGCTTGTCTGGGGGTAGCACGAAATGCCTCCATTCCAAATCTAGAAATGTCGAACCGAGACATAGCCGATGCCATCATTTCGAAAGCACAACAAGCAAGACCAAACGCCACCGGCCAGAGGGCCGATTTCCTGCTCCAATTCAATAACGCATCCACAGACGTTACCATCAAGTTTCTCTTTAGATCATCAGGTACCTCGATAATTGGATCGGCGAATGGATGTTTGCTATGCGATAGTCGCAGAGTCTCCACTTCATTTCCTTCTTTTATATCCATATCCTCAGGAATGTCTAATGTCATATTAGCCTACCTCCATTCGAGATCCTTTTTTCCCCATGCATAAACCCAACCAAAACCCAAAATTACTAAGAAAGCTATCATCTGAAGCAAAGCAAACAATCCCAACTTACCTAGCTGAACAGCCCATGGATACAAAAAGACTACCGCTACATCAAATATCACAAAAAGCAGAGCATACATATAGTAGCGGAAGTTAAATTGCCCCCAACGTCCTCCTATAGTCTCCATTCCACATTCATATATATCTGACTTTACGGGATTGGGCTTAATGGGACGTACTCTGATTCGCGAGAACAACAGGGAAAGCAGCAACATGCTGCTGGGTACGATAATAGCGACTAGCGCAAATATCGCAATTAGGCCGTACTGTCGGAAATAGTCCTCAAGCATAGAAAATCCCCTCTAGGGGACACGCTGGAATATAGCACAGGCTTTGTGTGTTATCAAGCAAAAAACGGGCCAAAACTTCAATAAAATATGGTAGACGGGACCATTCGCCTACTCAAACGCGTTTATTTAATGTGGGATGAAACAAAACAATGTATTAATTTGTGGGATTTAGCTCCACACACCAACCAGGAGTAATGGGACTGACTAGAGGATTCACTAATGCCTAGCTCGGTCTAATGATATCGCTTGAGTGACAAAAAGATCTAAGGCCAACTCTTCATTCAATGTTCCCTGCTTGATAGCCTGATCAGCCGCAATAATTTGGTCGTATAGAAAGGTTATTCTTTTCCAAGATACTGATTTAGCTTGATCAATCGTTTTTCTTAAAACAAAATCTGATTTTATTTTAAGTCGTCCTCTCATATCTGGGTAACGCGTTTGAGCTTCATGTAATTCTTTCGCTAATGTTACAAGCCGCAACTGACGAGCAAGCATATTTAAAATATATGTGGCACCAGCACCACCTGTCCGGATTCTTTGTATTAACCTTAGTGCCAAATCACCTTTACTTTCAACAACTGCGTCTACCGCCGCAAAAATACTCGCTTCTCTCACATCCGTTACCAACTCTGTAACACTGGTTTCATTAATTGGACCTTCCCCTGCAAACAAAGTCAATTTCTCAATTTCACCATCTAAAGCCCTCAAATTCATACCAACGTGATGTATCAAAAGCCTCAATGCTGAAGGAGATATTTTGGACCCGCGATTACCAACTCTCTGACGGATCCATAAGGCCAAATCCCCATGTCTAGGGGCAAGGCAATTTTCTATCTTGGTCTTCCCGGTAAGTTCTTTCAACATCCAATTATCAGGTCGTAAAGATCCATCAACAAGTACTAGTTCGGTTGACTCCGGCATGACTCCCAAGTAGTCACTCAATCCTTCCCAGGAGTGTGCAGATACCTTATTGAGATTTCGATGTTTAGATCTGGACTCAAAACTCCTCAACAAATCCCTGACAATCACTAGCCTGGTAGTAGACAAAAAGGGTATCGCATCACAGGTTAGTTTCAATTGTTCCAGCGTCAAGTTTGGGTAGGCGAACCGATGACAATTAGATTCCACCAAATCTCCTAATCCCTTATCCGCTACAAGTTTCGCTAAAGCTTCTTCTACCAAAAAGGCATCCCCATATATTACGACACTAGACACAGTACCTCTACACTATTTTAGTAGCCCAATAGTAACCAATTTTTTTCTCACCGGCCACAATATTTTTGTCGAACTATGGATCTAGTGGGATAGCAACAAGGTGTTCATACATGTATCCTGTCATATGAAATGCAAATAGGATTAATTGGATTAAATTCGAGTGGAAAAACCACAATATTTAAGTGTTTGACTGGAGCCAATCAAACTCTAAAAAAAACAGGTTTAGATAGGGGCAAGATGGAAGTAGGCATGGCCAAAGTGGAAGATCCACGATTGGACGCATTGGCCAAAATCTATCAGCCAAAAAAAATCGTTCCAGCAGAAATAACTTACTTCGATATCCCAATGTCAGACTCGGCATCAACCGATAAATTAACTATTAATGGGCAATACTTAAATCAACTGCAACTTGCTGATGCTTTTGTTCAAGTTATAAGGGCTTTCGACGATCCTCATGTTCCACATCCTGAGGGGACCGTGGATCCAAATCGTGATATTGCAATTATCCGCGAGGAACTCATTTTATCCGATTTATTAATCTTGGAAAAGCGTTTAGATAAAGTCAAAGAGTCAGTTAAAAGCTCTAAGGGAGCTGAACGAGAAAGAATCATAAAAGAACAAGTATTTCTTGACAAACTCAAGAAAGGACTGGAGAACAAAACCCCATACATGACGGAATCGCTTAACAACGAGGAAAATAGATTTATAGCAAATTACAACCTCCTCGCGGCAAAACCCTTGATCACAGTTCTTAACGTCGACGAAGATCAACTAGAAGATAACAACAATATTGATTTAATAACAACCGCTCCCCAAGAACTGACAGGGCAAACTTGTGTCATTTTTAACGCAAAGCTCGAGGCCGAACTAATACAGTTACCTGAGCCTGAACAACAAGAATTTAGAGAATCTCTGGGGCTGAGTCATTCATGTCTTCACCAACTTACCAAGGCTAGCTTAGATATAATGGGCATGTGCACATTCCTGACGGTTGGAAGTGATGAAGTTAGAGCTTGGTTAATAAAAAACAACCAAAGCGCCGTCTCCGCGGCAAGAAAAATCCATTCGGACATAGAACGCGGCTTCATAAGGGCGGAGGTGATCGGTTATGAAGATTTTATGTACCACCGCTCTATGACAGCAGCAAAGAAACTAGGATTAGTACGCTCCGAAGGCAAATCCTATCCCGTAAAAGACGGGGATATTATCAACTACCTCTTTAACGTTTAATAATCTCAGTTATTGATCCCTATTGGGAAAACTTAATCTTGGTTAAGTGAATGGGATGTTTGGTTTAATGGAAATTGCCCTACTGCCGCCGACCTTGATATTCTTATAACAACATCCCATAGAGGCAAAAATGTACGTTATTGGAACAGCAGGACATGTGGATCATGGAAAATCCACTCTGATCCACAGATTAACCGATATAGATCCGGATCGTCTGCCTCAAGAAAAAGAGCGTGGTATGACTATCGAGCTGGGATTCGCATGGCTAACCTTACCATCTGGCAGAGAAGTCAGTATTGTAGATGTGCCGGGCCACGAACGTTTCGTTCGTACTATGCTTACCGGTGTCGGAAGTATCGACCTTGCTTTATTGGTAATTTCGGCTGACGAAGGCATCATGCCTCAAACTCGAGAGCACTTAGCAATCCTAGATCTACTAGAGGTTAAAAAAACCGTAGTAGTTGTTACAAAAGCAGATTTAGTAGATGAAGAATTCTTGGAAATTGTTCAGATGGAAATCGAAGATGCCCTTAAGGGTACAGTTTTTGATGGATCACCAACAGTGAAAGTTTCAGCAGTATCTGGATATGGCATGGAACAATTAAAACAAGTAATAGATGCCAGTCTATCGAATACAGAATCCCGAGAGGATTTGGGTAGGCCAAGGCTAGCCATAGATCGTATATTTTCAAAAATTGGGTTTGGGACGGTTGTAACCGGCACTCTCCTTGATGGTAGCCTTACAGTAGGACAAGAAGTAGAGATAATACCATCCTACCAAAAAGCTAGGATTAGAGGGCTTCAAGTTCACAAACAAAAGGTCAAAACCGCTAACCCAGGTAGGCGAGTAGCCGTTAACTTATCCGGTATAGACAACGATAATGTGAATCGGGGTCACATGCTAACTAACCCCGGATGGTTTAGACAAACGGCATTAGTAGATGTAAAAATCAAATTGATTAAATCGTCAGTACGGGCCCTAAAACACAACGCCAGAGTAACTTTTCATCTTTTAGCTGGGGAAACTTTCTCTCGCGTACGCCTTTTGGACAAAAAACAACTGTTACCTGGAGAAGAAGGATGGGCTCAGATTCATCTGGAAGACCCCGTTGGTTTAGTCAAAGGCGACTTTTTTGTAGTTAGGGACACTACGACAACACTGGGTGGTGGGAGAATAGTTGATCCATACCCCAAGCGCCATAAACCTTTCGTAGAATCAGTTCTGACAGCACTAGAAACAACCCAAGACGACTCACCTGAAGAAGTTCTTCTAGGTGTCTTAAATCAATCTGGATGTGCCACAGTCAAAGTCATAGCGCAACACCTCAACAAAACCATTTCGGATATAACTCTAATTGCCAAGGCCCTTTCCGAGAATGATAAGCTCATTTTATTGGGGACCACACCAGATCCATCACTCCAAGTAATATACTCATTACATGCATGGATAGAAATTCAAAGGCTCACTAAAACTTTCCTTGCGGAATACCATAAAACATTTCCACTTCGGAAAGGTGGTTCCAAGGAAGAACTCCGAAGCCGCCTTAAATTATCAGGATCTACGTTCAATCTTGTGGCAGCTAAGTTAATTGCAGATAACATCTTGGTTGAAGAACTTGGGCTTGTACAGTTGCCGAACCATAAACCAATCCTGAATACAAAGCAATGTAAAATCGCGGCCGACTATATCAGAATGCTCAATTCTAAACCCTTTAGCCCATCGACTGATGACCCTCCGGATCAAGATTTGCTGTCTTTACTGGTAGATAGGAAAGAAATTGTAAGGGTCAGTCCAGATATAATCTTCTCAGTTTCTGCCTATACTCAGATGCAAGACTCAATAATTAAATACATTAAGGAACACGGGAAGATAAACGTCTCAGACGCACGTACCCTTTTCAATTCTAGTCGGAAATACGTTTTACCTCTACTGGAACACATGGATGAACAACGGATAACTAAACGAGTTGGAGACGAGAGGAAACTACGATAACCATGAGCCTAGATCTAAATAAAGCAATAAAGAAAATCAAGGAAATAACACAGGGACACCAAAAGGAATTCGAAGACCGGGTAGATCGGATTCGACTAAGCGTAGAACACATGAAGAGATCTACAGGACAAGAGGTCGCAGGGAAACTCCGCTCTGTAACTAATCGACCATTTCTATGGGCCGAAACTGCCGAAGGGCTGGGATGCATCTATGAGTCAAGCCCTCTGCCAGAAATGTTCTCAGTCGCGTCTACAGATGGCTCTCACATAGATATAGACAGACACCTGCCTATACCTTGCGCGCTTATTAACATTGGGGGCTGCATAATACGCTACAATCTTCGATCAAAAACGGAATTCTTTAGCGAACCAGAAGTTTATCATGGAGAAGGTCTTTACCTTAAAGGCGAAACTAACAAGGTCGACGAGGTTTACATTGAAGGTTCTCCACTCAGTATGCTTCGAACTGTTAGTGAAATAGAAACCTTAAGTAAAATACTTTCGGAAGACCAAGATGATTCACCTATTTTGGGCCTCATGGATGGGTCTCTGATACTATGGCAGGTTTCAGGGCCTGGTGTTCAACAACTCATAAAAAACCGGGTGATAAATCAAAGTTTTCTACCTGCGATGGACAGACTAGAAAACCTATCTAGAACGAAGCGACTAGCAATAGCATCCTATATCAGTATGCCTCGTTCTACTGATGTTGTGAATACTCTGCGACTATTTCTGTGTCACGAAGCCGACGAAAAGTGCGCTGGGCTTTGTTCTATTCGTAAGTCCCTGTCATCTCCCTGTAGCCTGGTTAACAATATCCTAGACCGCGACGTTTTTGCTGAACTGTTAAAGCAAGGACAAAGATCGACGGTGTTTAGTTCCACATCAGTGATAATGGAAGATTATGGTAAACATCGTATATTCTTTTTTTATGTTAACAATGGATGGGAAATAGGAAGAGTAGAAGTGCCTGAATGGATAGCCAGGAATGAGGATCTACTTTCACTTACTCACACATTAATCTTAGATCAATGTAGGAAGGGTATGGGGTATCCAGTCGCCATATCCGAGGCCCACGAGCAGGCTGTTTTGACAGCATCAGATCGAAGATCGTTTCAAGATATGGTACTAGCTCAGGTAGATAATGCTGTTTCCTTAAACAACACTTCCCAAAAGAATAGATCCAAACGTCTTCCCTGGCTTTAATATCAATCTGATCTACTAGCCCCTTTCGAGCTGCCTCTTCAACAGCTAAAATATATCCATGATTAACCCAGTAACTCGACCTATTGCAGAGGTAATTGAAGCGAATATTGAAACCTTCACATCCCAATGCTATGAACTTTACAGGCCTCCACCTCTCGGATCTCTCGTAAAGGCTGGGGACATACCGATTTACGGCATAGTCGTAAATATAACTACTGAAGGTTTGGACCCATCAAGGCCTATCGTAGCCCGGGGATCCTCGGCTACAACAGAACAGGAAATCTACACACAAAATCCTCAATTAATGGAATTGCTGTGTACAAAGTTCCGATCTATAGCCGTGGGATACTCTCACGATAATATTTTGGTCCAAGGATATCCCTTTGAACCGCCTAAAATACACGCTTTTGTCCATGAATGCCTACCCAATGAATTATCGGACTTATCGTCCAACTCAGATTTCATCCACTTACTACTACAGCACCCTGAAGTGAAAGATGAAATTCTCACAGCAGGTCTCGCCAATATTGCCAAACAAACAGCCAATCGTGATGAATTCTTGATGAGAGCGGGAAAAACACTGGCGTTGGAACTAACTGGTCAAATGGCCCGTCTAAATGCCATACTACGGAAACTCAAGCAATGAGCCCGTTTTTCCCAAGGGAAACATCATTTTGAAAACTAAGAAGCTCAATAATGCCTAATCAACTAGACCCGTTGCAACATGAAATCATTGGACGAGTAGTAGATGGATCTCTTATCCTTGGAATGGAAATCAAGCTTGAATCCTCGGTATCAATCGAAGACATAAATAATGGAACTTACGTTGTAATCCAAGGAAAACACAACCGGTTTGTTGCTATGGTTACTGACCTAACTTTAGGTACTACAGACCAAAATTTAAAATTTAGTCTACCTGATATGTCGGACCCATTGATACGAGGAATAGTAACGGAAAGCCTGACCTATAATAGCCTTTCTGTGCGGCCAGGAAAGATATTACCTCTAGTCAGAGGAGATCAGTCTAATACTACAGAGGCACGGACTATTCCTGAGTTCTTTTCCCCCGTTTTTCGCGCGTCTCAAGAAGATATGGAATCCATATTTGGACAAGAAAATGAAAACAACTTCTTTATAGGGCATCCATTGGATATGGATACCAAGATCTGCATCGACCCGAAGCAATTAGTCAAACGATCGTGCGGTGTTTTTGGAAGAAGTGGGACAGGAAAAACATTTCTCGCTCGTCTACTAATGATCGGAGTGCTTCAACACACAGAGGCATCTAGCTTAATCTTCGACATGCATAATGAATATGGTGAAAGCGGCCAAGATAATGATAGAGGAGGTACAGTTAGTGGTTTAAAAACCCTATTCCCAGGTCGGGTATCTATATTTACCTTAGATGAAAAATCTTCAAAGGCACGCAAAGCCAGATACGACGAAGTCGTGAGAATTGGCTACAGCGATATCGAACCAGAGGATATAGAATCGTTGGCACAAACACTTAATCTATCAGATGTGGCTGCCTCGATTCCCTCTACACTTAAGAGCCAATACTATAATAACTGGTTCAAAGAACTAGTCCTGGCCGACGGTGAAAAAGTAAAGGAAATTGCGGAGAAGCTTGGTGTCCAGATCCAAGCTCTGCGCGCCTTAAGGAACCGTCTGCTTAGGTTAACCCGTTTCGATTTTGTCGATGAAAATCCCCAGTATAATTCTCTACAGCGCCTTCTAGATAAATTAAACGATGGAATGCATGTGGTATTGGAATTTGGACGCCATGGAAACGATCTCACGGCCTATATTTTGGTTGCCAACCTTCTCACACGTCGTCTCCATAATAGATATAGAGAACTTACGGAAGAGTCCGATGCTGAAAGAAGTACCGGGCCAAAACCTTTAGTAATATGCATAGAGGAGGCTCATAGGTTTCTTGCTCCCGGTATAGCTTCACAGACCATTTTTGGCCAAATAGCCCGGGAAGATCGAAAGTTTAACATTACACTTATGGTTATAGATCAGCGGCCGTCCGGAATAGACTCTGAAATCATGAGCCAGATAGCTACACGAATATCTTGCTTATTAAACGACGAGAGAGATGTAGATGCTGTGCTATCGGGTAGCCCCAATAGCCGTGAACTTAAATCGGTGCTTTCTAGACTGAATTCCAAACAAGAAGCCCTATTTTTTGGAGATGCGATCCCTATGCCCATACTGATTCGAACCCGGTCCTACAGTGATAATCAACATTATCAGGACCTGACAGCACCATCTTGGAAAACGACTCCCCTGAGTACCGAGCATGATAAAGGCTCAAAGAGAGACCTTGATGCTTTGTTTGGAGGCGGAAAATAATTCTGTAATTTCTGAGTGTTTTTATATAAGAACCTGGGTGCAGCAAAAATATCATCTTACTCAAATCACCCAATATTAAGCTCAAAGTTCAATGGTGGGAGACCCTGAAGTCCAACCAGTGGCCTCTGAGATGTCAAAGATAAGGTCTAACCAAGCCGTCAAATAATTTGATCTCTTATTTCCTTTAAAATATCTATGTTTTTACGATCGGGGCCATTACCCTCAAAACCAGGAACCTCCAAAAAAAAGGGAATCTCGCGAAAAGGGTGATAATTCATAATATTTTCGAATCCCTGTTTCCCGATATATCCTTGCCCTATATTCTCATGGCGATCTACCCCGGCCCCAAGTTCGTATTTTGAATCATTACAATGGATGGCCACTAACCTTTCTAAACCGATTTCCCTGTCAAATTCCTCCATAGTCTTTTCTAGTCCAGGTTTAGAAGCAATATCATATCCTGCTGCGTAAGTGTGTTGAGTATCCAAGCATACTTTAACTCTTGGACTACCGACTCGGTCTACGATTCTTCCTATCTCACTGAATTTAGCCCCTATATGATGCCCCATCCCCGCCGTATTTTCTATGGTCAACCATGGGCCGTCTGGAGAGCTCTCTAAGACCGATAGAATACTGTGCACTGTTTGGTCTAAAATAGCATCAAAGCCAACCCCTTTATGACTCCCCGGATGAAAAATAATTCCTTGGGCATCTATATCAGCAGCCAGTTGCATATAGTTAACCAATGAGCCGATACCTTTCTCGACTTTTACGGGATCTGGGTTGCCTAGATTGATAAGATATATACAATGGAGAAAAATAGGACCAATACCTGCCTCCTTGGCTCTAGATTTAAAAGCAACTAAATTTTCTACAGGAACGGTTTTAAATGACCAACTTTGGGGAGATGACCCAAAAATTTGAATAGTCTCACAACCTATTTCTATTCCCCTATCTACTGCGTTTTCAATCCCGCCAGAGGTTGAAACATGTGCACCTATCTTCATTTACCTTTCTCCAATAACAGCTTATCCGGTGATTATCTGTTATCTCACAAACACCAGCAAGATGCCATTCCAACGCTATGAAAGCTCTGTTCTTAGAATCAGCTGGTCAGGACCCAAAGTTTGACGTGAAAGAAATTCCATTACCTAAACTAGAATCCGATGAAATCCTAATAAAAGTACAAGCTTGTGGGTTTTGCTACCATGACCGCTTAATAATCTCAGGTCATCTCAGAAGAGGTGTAACCTTTCCATTAGTTCTTGGGCATGAAATTTCTGGACTAGTGGTAAAAAAGGGTCGCCACGTTAAATCCATGCTTCCAGGCGATCGCGTAGTATGTCTCCCCATAGATGCCTGCGGCTTATGTAAAAATTGTGGGATTAATAAAACTAAAGAGTGTAATAATGGAATAGCTCTAGGACATAATGCCCAGGGTGGATTAGCTGAATTTGTTAAAGTACGGGAATTCAGTGCTGTGAAGATACCAGCCAATATTGGATGGGACCAAGCAGCAATATTGGCTTGCCCGATTGGTGTCGGCTTAGAGGCCTTATCTATGGTAAAAAGAACCGAAACAAAACAAACAGCAATGGTAACAGGAGCTGGTGGGGGTCTAGGTATTCACCTGGTGCAATTGGCTAAACTAAAAGGGTATAAGGTACTAGCTATAACATCCCATGCTAGAAAGCAATCAATCATACAAGAAATGGGGGCAGATCAAGTAACTGTCAACGAAGATATCGGTTTCTCTGAGATCATAAACGCCATCACATCCGACGAGGGGGTAGATTTGATTTTGGATACAGTGGGATCACCTTTATGGCCTCAAACTTTCCGCTCACTTTCGAAACACGGTCAACTTATCGTTCTGGGAGAGGTCACGGGAAAGGAAATCCAATTAAATCTAGCAGAATTGATTTTTCGTGGAGGGACGATTGTTGGTCACGCAGGAGTATCCAAAAACAGTGTCATCGAGTCTTTGCATCTGGTTCACAAAAAACTGTTGAATCCAATCGTGGGGAAGGCTTTTCCCGTGGAGGACATTCTAACTGCTTCAAAGTTGCTTGGAAGCCAAGATCAGATCGGCAGAATCGTGTTAAAACCTAATTGGCTATAGATATCTCGACGAAACCTAGCTATGTGGCTAACAAAACGGACCAACTGAATACTCACTCTTGGTGGGAAGTCAGACTACTGGTAAAATAAATATATAACAAATGGCAGGTAACTATCATGGCTAACTCGAATTTATACGTGTCCCGGTATATAAACTTAAATGGTGTCGACCTGAGATATTTGGATTGGGGTACCCAAGGCAAACCTTCTTTAATTTGCCTACACGGCAATTCCGGTCAAGCGCACATTTGGGATGAGTTCGCCGAGAAAATGGCAGAAGACTACCATGTGTATGCTATAGATCAACGAGGACATGGAGAAAGCAGCTGGGCACCGGACGGATATCATCGAAACCACTACGTGTCAGACTTAACAGCTTTTATTGACGCTATGGAAATTGAAAAGGTCGTACTCGTAGGTCTTTCAATGGGGGGCTGGAATTCTCTTTTGTACGCAGAAGCTAATCCCAATAAAGTTAATCGTTTCATAATGGTAGACATAGCGCCAGAAGGCAGTCCGGAACTCCAAAAACAACGGAAGAATTGGCTTCCCAATCCCCTTGAATTTTACACGTTTGAGGAAGCTCTCGAGTGGGCAAAAGGTAATGATCCCTGGGCCACTGACGCACGGAGACAAAAAGACGTGGCCAACAGAATTCGTCAGCACCCAGACGGAATGTGGCGCTGGAAATGCGATCCCGCTATAACAAGTTACCACTTGCCGGATAACGTTGAACCTGAATATATTCAACGCTACTGGACCGCAGTCGAAAACGTTCGTATCCCCTTCCTAGAAGTTCGGGGTAAAGAAAGTATAACGGTAGGCGACGAAACCATTAAAAAGATGAGAGACAGCAACAAATTATTCTCCTCCATAGATGTTCATGGTGCAGGGCATGTAGTTACCGTGGATAAACCACTGGAATTTATCGAAGCTACTAGAGAGTTTCTAAAGGTTTAAGCGAGATTAACCAAACTGCATTAGAGTCATGTTGACTTTTTTGGCAGGGGATCAGACAATCAAGCATACACGATACCCAGGAGGTTATTGATGACTGACTTGTCTCCAAAAGACGTGATAGCCATGGGTAAGGCCGTAGGCCTTGACATAAAGGAACCAGATTTATCCGAAGTTACAGAGGTCTTAAACGCAATTATTGAGGCAGTGGACGAAATTAATCCACCCGGCCTAGAAAATGTAGAGCCATTACCAATAATTCTGCCCCCTGTAGAAAAAGAGTAATAAGTTGAAGAAAGGCGATCTGCCTTTTCTGTCTATTTCCGAGTTAAGCCACTACATCCAGCGCAAGGATGTATCTCCTGTGGACGTAATAGAAGCGCATCTTGACCGCATCGATAAGCTTGATTCAAAACTCCACGCCTTCATCACCATTTGTCGTGAGGATGCGCTCAAAGCTGCAAGAAAGGCTGAGGAAGATATTTCGAAAGGGATTTATAAGGGACCAATTCATGGAATACCGCTGGGGGCAAAAGACCAATGGTGGGCCAAAGGAGTTTTAACGACTTGCGGATCTACTATTCTTAAAAATTTCGTTCCCAATGAAGACGCAACTGTTATAGCTAATCTGAAAAAGGCCGGTGGGATCCTTTTAGGTAAAACTAACATGACTGAGTTCGCTATGGGTTACACTCAGTACTATCCATATGGAACTCCTAGAAATCCATGGAATTTGGACCACATGCCCGGTGGATCGAGTGCCGGTTCTGGATCAGCTCCTGCAGCTTTCCTATGTCCGGCTACTCTAGGAGAAGATACAGCTGGATCAATCAGGGGACCAGCTTCTTATTGTGGAATCGTAGGCTTACGACCAAGCGTAGGACGTGTCAGCCGATACGGACTCATCGGATCTAGCTATTCTATGGATGTAATTGGCCCCTTGGCGAGAACGGTGAAGGACGCAGCTCTAGTTCTGGAAGCTATAGCAGGGCATGACCCTAAGGACAAATACACATGGAAGGCACCTGTCCTAACATATTCTTCCATGCTGGATGGAGACATTAATGGCCAGCGTATAGGGATAATTACCGATATGATGGACGATCCTTCATTGGATTCAGAGGTAAGGGCTGCTGTTAAAACGGCGGCTAATGTCCTTCAAGAAATCGGAGCCAAAGTATCAGAAGTATCATTTCCATCGATAAACAACGCTGGTTCTATAGCAAGTCCGATATACATGGTAGAGGGGGCAGCCAACCAGTGGGACAACTTGACCAAACGCCCCGATGAATACGAACGTAATATGCGACTTACTTATTATGCATCGGCTCTAATCCCCGCACAAACTTATTATAAAGCTCAAAGATTAAGAGACCTTTTCCGAATCAGTTTCCTGAAACTGTTTGAGGAATACGATGCGATCCTTTACCCGACTCAACCGACACCCGCCATGAAAATCATTGAGAAAGAGGGATTCGGGACCAAGGATAGTATTCTCGCGGATCTGAGGGGTCGAAGAGCCTTCGGTAACGCTGTAAATCTGGTGGGATCCCCCTCTTTATCGGTTCCATGTGGGTTCTCAAAGGCAATGCTACCAATAGGCATGCAGCTAATAGGAAGACCCATGGAAGAAGAAACAATCCTCAAGATAGGTCATGCCTATGAAAAAGCTACGGCATGGCACACCATGCGCCCCGATATCTAGCCTGATAATTCTGATGCCAGGCTAGGAAAAGTATACTTTGTAGACAGGAAAAATTATGAAAACATCCGATTTGCCCTTCTTAACAGTTAAGGAATTGTCCGTAAAGATAAAATCCAAAGAGATCTCCCCTGTAGAAGTAGTTGAATCTTATCTGGAACGAATAGAGTCTCTTGAATCTCTGCTCCACTCCTACATTACGGTCTGTGGAGATGAAGCCATATCATTAGCAAAAGAAGCCGAAAAGGAAATAGTCGCTGGTAACTATATAGGGCCTTTACACGGAATCCCAATTGCATGTAAGGATCAATGGTGGACCAAGGGCGTACGAACAACTGGAGGTTCTACCATCCTCCAAAACTTTGTTCCTGACCAAGATGCCACCGTAATGGCTAAAATAAAGAGTGCTGGAGGTATATTAATAGGAAAAACGAATTTGACAGAGTTCGCCATGGCTTACACTCACCGCTACCCTTACGGAACCCCGACGAACCCTTGGGATCTGACTCGAATGCCCGGTGGCTCAAGTGCTGGATCGGCATCTTCCACGGCGGCATACACTTGCGCTACTTCCTTGGGTGAAGATACTGGTGGATCAATAAGAGGTCCAGCGGCTTATTGCGGAATCGTTGGGCTTCGCCCGACTCAAGGAAGGGTTAGCCGCTATGGTTTATTGGGTTCTAGTTGGTCACAGGACACAATCGGTCCTATGTCAAGAACGGTGGAGGATTGTGCGATAACCTTGGAGGCTATAGCTGGGTACGATCATAAAGATAGATATACTTGGAAGGTTCCCGTTCCAAAATACCGAGAGACCCTTGACCAAAGTATACAGGGCTTACGAATAGGGATACTTAAAGAATCCACTTACTCCGATAACATCGATATAGAGGTGCAAAAATCCACACTGGCTGCGATTAACAAATTGGGTGAATTAGGTGCAACGATTTCTGAGATATCCTTTTTGGATTCCATCAACGCTAGGGCTATCACATCGGCAATCACCTATACCGAGGGCTCTTGTACACATAATAAATTGATGCAAGCCCACATCCATGAGTACGATCATAACATGCGAATCACTCTACTCGTAGGGAGTCTAATTCCTGCACAGACCTATTACAAAGCCCAACAACTTAGACAAACGGTTCGGGAAGACTTTCTAAAGCTGTTTGATTCCGTTGATCTAATCGCCCTTCCCACATCAGCCTCACCAGCACCCAAAATTATTGACCAACCGGGTCTTGGTTCTAAGAACGATTTCTTAGATGAAATGTTCGCTCCCAAGAAAACTTTAACCTCATTAAGTAATCTAACCGGAACGCCTTCCATATCGATACCATGCGGTTTTTCAAGTGGGAAATTACCTATAGGCCTGCAACTCATTGGACGTCCTATGGACGAGGCAACAATTTTAAAGGCCAGCTATGCATATGAACAATCAACAAATTGGCATAACCAACGGCCACCTATTTCTTGAATCTATAATCCGTACGACTACTTCACGATATAACTGGCCGTTGGTTATGCCAATCAGTGGCCTGCTGATAAGCGTATCCCACTTTCAACACAGTAGCATCTTCTCCAGGTCTGCCAATAATCTGCAATCCCACCGGCAATCCTTCAGAATTAAACCCACAGTGCACTGACAAAGCAGGACAGCCCGCTAAGTTGACTGGATGCGTGAAACTACGGCGCCCGTATAAATCGGCCTTTGCGTCAGCTCTGTTCTGAAGACCCGTAGGTGGCGGTACCGTAGGAGCCGTGGATGGTGACGTTGGATATACTAAAACATCGTAAGAACTTAAAACTTTTAATAGTCGTTCCCGCCAAACTGCTCTCAATTGTTGAGCCTTGTAATAGGTCTGAGCTGGAATTAGGCTACCAACCAAATTAACAAGCCTGAGTTCGTGCTGATACATGTGAGAATGCTTGCGTATAATATCGCGATGGACGGCCGCCCCTTCCACCAATCCTATAGTCATGGAATACGTAGCACAATGAACTATGTCAGGAAGTGAAATTTCTTCCACAAATTTCGTTAGCTGCTTCAAAACCCCTGTGGCTGTTTCTACTGTTGTTCTTACTTCTGGATCAACATCATCTGTATAAAGTCTCTCTTGCACAATCCCGATTTTTACGCCCTGTATATCCTCGTTTAGAGCAGACATATAGTCCGGAATAGGGGTCTTCCAGGTGTACGGATCTAAAGGATCGTATCCAGAAATCGCTTGAAGAGTCATAGCACAGTCCTCGACCGTTCTAGAAATAGGCCCTACAGTGTCCATAGACCAGGATGCGGCAAGTAAGCCATAACGACTTACCAGTCCCCAGGTGGGGCGCAAACCAGCTAACCCACAAAGCGAAGCAGGCCCCCTAACAGACCCGCCCGTGTCCTCTCCGAGTGAGGTAGAGCACAAAAAGGCTGCGGTCGCTGCAGCGGATCCTCCACTAGATGACCCACTATATCTACTCGTGTCCCAGGGGTTTAAAGGAATACCGTAAGGGAAATTATGGTTGGTCGTTATCGCATACTCTGTCATATTAGTCTTACCAATTAGAACAGCTCCTGCATTCTTTAACTTTACTATGCAGGTTGCATCATGTTCTGGAATCCATCCTCGTAGGATCTCCGACCCAGCTGTTGTCTGGATACCTTTAGTTAACAATTGATCTTTAACAGCTACGGGAATTCCATGTAATGGCCCACGATTTTGACCAGAAAGTATCTCACGTTCCGCTTGCTGCGCCGCTAATAGCGCCTCATCGCCAGAGACAGTGATATACGAATTAAGTTTCTGATCTAGTGTCGCAATCCTATCCAAATATGATTGGGTTACCTCGACGGGAGATATCTCCCTCGATTGTATCTTCTTAGAGAGTTCCCTTGCCGTATAGTAAGCTATATTAGAATTCGTCATTCAACCTTCTCCATTTTGTGATTGTTCACGATACCATTCAATAATTTCTGAACCAGTGGCCGCCCACACTCTTTTTTTTGATCTAACGTGTGCCAAAACTTTCTCCAGATATCCGATACGAAACGGTTGTCCAATCAACCAGGGATGTAAGTTCAAAACCAATAATCTGCCATTATCGAGTCCATCCCGATACATTCTATCAAAAGCGTCTATCAGCATCTTAGAATAATTTTTTATGGTTATTTTGCGGTCCCACAAGGCATTAACATCATCTAACTCCAACATGATGGGTAAGTTAGTAATCTCTCCCACGGGAACTGTCATCATGTAGGGTTGTTCATCGTTGGGCCAATCACAAACATATCGAAATCCTAGTTCGCCAAGTATTCTAGGTGTATGCTCCGACTCTCCAAACTCAGGACCGAACCAGCCTCGGGGCGTTTGGCCTGTAAATTCTATCAACGCATCCATTGTTTCACGAATATATTTTCTCTCATCATGCCATGACATCCCTGACGTCACCATAGAATTAACCGACATGCCATGGGCAATAAATTCGGCCTTTCTTTCCAGACAATATTTGATCAAGTACGGGTACTTCCTTGCAGTCGAAGAGTCAATAGCTATAGTTGGGGGTATATTGGCTTGCTCCAACGCATCAAGCACACGGAATATACCCACCCTATGACCATACTCCCGGTGTGTCATTCTCATGTAATCCGGCCATGGTCTGGGAGATAAACCTCCTGACAATTGAGGTGATACATAGGACTTAGAAGGTACGTCCCATTCGTCATGCTCCAAATTTATTATGATACAAATGGCTAACCTTGCCCCATTGGGCCAAAGCAAAGGAGGCCTACTGGGAAGAGCTGACCAAGCATGATGCGGATGATCCATACCATATTTCCGATTAGCCGACATGATTGAAATCCTTCTTTAAACTAATGGCTCTTTCCACGTAATCGTCATAGTAGTGTTCTATAAAGTATTCTGCTATTTCGTCTGCCGTTGTCTGCCACACCCTCTTGTAACGAGAAATATAATGAAAAACTTTGTCCAGATATTTTATCCTGTGCGGTTGACCAATTAAAAACGGGTGAAGTGGTATACACATAACTCTGCCACTTTGTGAGCCCTCAGAATACAATCTATCAAACTGATCTATACATCGTCGTACAAAAACATCCCCATCAAAATTAGAGGTAAATATCACATGATCATTTAGTTCAATAGAATATGGCACCGACACCAATTTGCCAGTTTTCACCTTAATTGGTACTGGCTGATCATCATGAAGAAAGTCGGCAGTATATACCAATCCAGATTTAGCCATCAGATCTGGCATGTCTTCGGTTTCTGAACAAGCTGGACCCAGCATCCCTTTCAATTCTTTTCCTGTGTGTTTGTATAAAGTTTCTATGTTATCACGATAAAACTGCATTTCCTGATCATTCGTCATACCATACATATACCGAGTGTTGTAGATACCGTGACTCATAACATCCCAGTCTCGATCAACTATGGCACTGGCAATTTCGGGAAAATGTTCTAGTACAGCCATGTTTAAAGAAACTGTGCAACGTATCCTGTACCGATCCAAAGATTCCAACATTCGCCAAAATCCTACTCGATTCCCGTAGTCTCTGTAAGAAAACTCTCGAACATCTGGATGTGGCACTCGCGGCCAGGGGTTCCTCCCATGGACAATTTCGGGAATATACTCATAATATTCTACGTTAGGAGCAATCCATAATGCGATTTTTGCCTGGTTCGGCCAAACTATATTCGGTCGATCGTTAATAGGAAGGTAATCCACACGATCCGGATAAAGATTATTGCCCACGGTACAGCCTTTTACACCAAATGCTCTTTGACTCTAATTGCTATCTTCTCCAGCTCATCCAACACCTCGATTCCGGAAGGTGCAACCAATCCTATGACACCTCTATCAACACCAGCCGATTCATATTGTTTTATGGCATCGAGATCCTGTGGTAACCCAAGCATGGTCATACCAATTGTGGCTGGATCTCTATTTGCCTCAACAGCCAGCTGATCCAGGATAGTTCGACCTGCACTAATTTCTTGCAAAGATTCTTTAACAGTGGGAAACCACCCATTTCCATAGGTTATTATTCTTTTAAACACTTTTTGAGTCGTTCCACCCAAATAAATTGGCGGATGGGGTCTCTGGACGGGCTTGGGATAAGATCTAACCAAGGGGAAATCATAGTATTCACCATGAAATTCTGCCTGATCACTGCCCCATAGCTTTTTCATAACTTGAATGCATTCCTTAGTTTGACTCCATCTATGGTCGTAATCTACTCCCATTATCTCGCCCTCTTCTCTGAGCCATCCCAAACCTACCCCCAATAGAAATCTTCCTCCTGAAAAATGGTCTAGTGTAGAAATTCTTTGGGCTAAATCTAAGGGATTATGCTGTGGCACAAGGGAAATGCTGGTGCCGATGGTTATACGTTTAGTGACAGCAGCCGACATAGCTAAGCCAATATAGGGATCTACATTATCACTTTTTATCGCCACCATAGCAGGATCATCAGTCTTAAAGTAGGAAGATTGAATATTAAAAGCTTTTTCCCCTAACGGGACGACTATATGTTCAGGTAGCCAAAACGAATCAAATCCCAACTCTTCTACCTTTCTTGCTACATCAACGACCTGTAATTCTGGCTTAAAATGAGTGATATTAATTCCAATTTTCACTGGGTTCGCCTCCATTCGTATAAACCCATGTTAACAATAGTTGTTACATTCCGATACCACTACTGTTTGGGCCATATTAAAATGTGAAACTTGGAATTATGAAAAGACTGGCCACAACCAAAATTCATGACATTCAGTGCCAAGAACAATGGCAAGTATAGGACTAAATTTTAGGAATTTAGTTGGTTGAAGAGCGCGCCCGACGACGCCTTAGACGTAAGAATTCGAAAAATCGGCCTACTTCTCCCTGGTCCCATAAAACCAAAAACTGGGATGCGATGAAAATAGAACTATACGTGCCCACTACAGTCCCGATAATGAGTACTAGCACAAATTCCTTGAGTGTGTCACCACCAATAAAATATAAGGCCAGAAGGGCAAAAAGTGTGGTGCAACTGGTGCCCAAAGATCTGCCCATACTTTCCAGAATACTGACATTGACTGATTCTTCTAACGGACGGTCTATGTTTCGAGCTACATTCTCTCTAATTCTATCGAAGACAACAATTGTGTCGTTAACGCTATAGCCAGCTACCGCCAACAATCCCACTATAAACATTGCATTGACCTCGAAGTCTATGACCTTACCTAATATTGAGAATATACCAATGATAATTAGAACATCATGGAAAAGTGCCAACAAGGCTGAAACACCATAGCGTAAAGGATTTGGTATGCCCCTAAACGCCCACGAAATAAACAAAAGAATGGCCAACGCTGCGACTAAGACAGCTATAATCGCGTTTCTCACAGTCTCACCAGCTACCTCTGGTGACACTGTATCAACATTGGGTACACTGGTAACTTCAGCCACTTCATCAGTCAGATAAGCCTGAATTAATTGAAGCTCCCCTTCCTGCAATTCTTTAGTTCTAATAAAAACTGTACGAGAATCCATCTGTTGAACTTTAGAAGCTTGATGGTCTATTTCTCCAAGTGCCGATCGAATCTCGTGCTCAGTTACATCTTCTATAAAGGTCATTTCTATAGCAGATCCACTTGAGAAGTCTATTCCAGCTTTTAAGGCTGGTGGAATTATTAAGGAAATAACACCCGGCACAATGACAAAAGCCGAGAGCAAAAAGTACCATTTTCTTTTAGCAACCAGATTCATCATTACGTTTGTTCCATCCCGTTATTGGTTACATCTCTTAGTCCTTCAGGAGAGTAAAACTTAAGCCTCGTCCCCAATGGAGTATAGACAAGAAATGTTAAAAGAGCTCTCGTTACTACGATCGCAGTAAACATGCTCAACGATACACCTATGGCTAGAGTAACAGCGAACCCTGTTATTCTGGGTTCCCCTAATTCTCTGCCGAAAAAGAACAGAATTCCACATGTTATTAAAGTAGATATGTTACTGTCACGTATCGCTGGCCAAGCCCTACGAAAACCAATTTCTATCGCGGACATTAAGCTCCGCCCAGACCTCAACTCTTCCTTAAGCCTTTCGAAAATGAGAATGTTGGCATCCACAGCCATTCCTATGGATAACACCAGGCCAGCTAACCCTGACAATGTTAGAGTGACGGGAACCATTTTAAATACGGACACAATCATTACGCCGTACGACAAAAGAGCCACTGAAGAAACTATGCCCGGAATTCGATAGTACAAAAGCATAAATAAACCAATCAACCCTAGGCCCACTCCTGCAGCTTTAAGGCTTCCTTTAAGCGATTCATCACCCAATAAAGAATCTACGGTACTTTCGCGCACCAATTCAAGGGCTACTGGCAGACTACCCGACTGTAGTTGTATCGATAATGTTCTGACTTCGCCCAGGGTAAAGCCACCAGAAATGAATCCTGAACCTGCTATAATCGGCTGGTTCACGACAGGACAAAGTATCATTTCTCCATCCAAGAAATGCGAAATGCACTTTGTAGGATCTCCGGCTATACGTGTTGTAAGATCTCGAAATACTCTGGTCCCATCACCGTCAAAAACAAAGTTGACTATGGGTTCTCCTGTAGTCTGCTGTGTGCTTGCAAACGCTTGTGATAAATTATCTCCAGTCAACGACTCCCCATTATTTCCTACTGCAGCCCTGTCTTCAAAAATCGAACAGTCCTGGTTTAAACACGTGCGCTCTTTAAATAAAAGCTGTGCTGTCTCGCCTATAAGTTTCTTAGCTCCCTCAGCTCCTCCGGATATTTCAAAGTCAACAACGAAAATCGGTCGGTCCTCTGTAGATAGTTCCGTTGATAACAATGCTTTCAATTCGTCATTTTGATCATCGGACCGCGAGGGGATCTTAATTCTATATTTGCTCCCCATAGCCGGTGTAATTATAGGAGTTTCATATCCCATATCGCTAAGTTCAGATCTCAAATCTTCACTAGACGTCTGATTTTGAAAAATAACCCTCATAGTACCTGGGACTGCAACAAAGCTTGAATCTATAATTTTCCCAACCTTTTCCTCATATCTCGCCAATATACCGTCATTCTCGTCAACCGTCATATTGCGAATGAGGATTTCAAAGCCATTAGGAATTGGTGCTGGATCTAACAAATCAGCAGAGATATCTTCGATTCCAGCTTCCTCTATAACTTTAACTAACATTGCCTCTTGGACGGTATTACTGAAAGTGACATTTACATTAGAGTCGCTAACCCCGGGCAACTGCACTATCACTCGGTCTTCTCCTAATCGCTGAACAATTGGTTCGGTAATACCAAAGGCATCCACACGTCTTTCAATGGTATCTACCACACCATCCATAAGTAGGTCAGTAGTATCTTGTCGAATTAGATCAAATGATTCCATTCCGCCAAGCTCTCCAATCATTTCTCCTTGCAGGGAAAGGTCTCGGTTGTAATCAAGGCTTGCCAATTCTAGCTGGTAATCCTTACCTTCAGTTGCAGTAACTCGTGGATCAATCCGTCCTTGGTTAACAAAGAATTCTTCCAGATTGCTCTGGTCTTGACCTTCCGCAAAGGTGATTCCGAGTACGGCAACGTCAGCAGAAACAGCATCAACAGACTCTACTCCATAAACGTCATCGCCAATTTGTTCCTTTAACTCCTCTTTCTGCAGATCATCTAATGCTTCTATCGTGGTAGAAAACTTTTCTCCATCCTGAGTCAACACTACAGCTACAGTATGGCCCAACTTAGCCATAGCTGATTGGATAATGCCCTCGGACAATAGTGGATGAAAGAACAGAGCCAATTGAGTTTCCCGATTATCTGGGTAAACCTGTATATCATTAACAGGATATATCTCATCGAGTCTATCCCGTAATTCCTCGATTTCTTCGGGATCTATATCGTCTGGAAGGCCTGTAACAGTAAACACTGTACTCATACTAGTATTTACTTCGTGGTCACTGTATCCCAGGGCAATAAGAACCTCGGCTATTTCCTGTCTAGTCGGGCCTACTTTAGCTACTAAGGAAACCTTAGTCCTCTCCTCACGATTATGCCCGAAGTCTTCTATAGGTCCAATCTCTTCCTTCATAGCGTCTGCCAGCTCGTCAATTTCGCTATCTTCTAGGTCAGGAACCTCCACAGAAAATCGTTCTCTGAGATACGTGTTGATGTTAGCATTATCTATACCAAGGGAATTAAGTGCACTTCTAACTGATTGTTCGGATCTTGGCTCATCTAAAATCATATTGATGTTAACGGTCTGTTCCGCGCTATAGACGAGATGGGCTCCCCCTTTCAGATCAAGGCCAAGAAGCAGGCCTGCGGGGCCGTTGTTATCTCTATCTAGCTGATTCCCTGGCAAATCTATTGATTCGAATCCAACAATCAATCCTGCAAGGGTTATCAGCAAACCAATAAAAAATAATGTTCTTAAATTTTTTCTACGCAATTTACAAGCTCTTACTCATTTTATGTTTAGCCTACCCCTCACCCATTCCACGGCATCCGTACGAGTCCGAATTGTCCCAGATAACCATTCTTCTTCTACTCCCTCCAACAAACGTCCAAATTGGGGACCAGGCTTGATCCGAAATATATTAATCAGATCATGGCCAGTTAACAACCGGGATCTTTTTGTTTTCTCATTCCATTCCTTGTATGTAGATAGTACCCCATTTACAACTTCTACCTTTTGTAGCCACTCTTCAATATCCATAAGAGGACCCCTAGCCGCACGATAGTCTGCCAGTCCGAAGAATAAAATTCCAGTGGCTTCACTACCGAGATCTCGATACAAACGATAGATCGCCTTTTTTGTTGGCATACTAGAACTATTATTCAATTGAAATGGCCTTAAGTGGTGTTCTACCATCGTCTGAACAAATTTTATCGCTTTAGAACTAAATCCAAGAAGTCTCATACGTCTACCTGCTATCACTGCTCCTCTTTTCCCATGCCCCAGGAAACGGGTCCGGCCAAAGCTGTCCTTAGTCCTTGTATGTGGCTTACCGATATCATGAAAAAGAGCCCCGAGCTTAACAAACGTTCGTCGGTCGTAACCTAGAGTAAGGGGACATCGGAAATATTTCTCTATCCAACTATCCCAGTAGACATCACACACCGACTGCTCAGTTTCGTGCCGGCATGTAACAAGTTCCACTTCCCCAACACTTTCTATCGTATGGTTAAACACGTCCCAATAATGTTCTCTAGGCTGTTCCACCTCCTTTGTGAAATGCAACTCAGGAATTATACGGCATAGGAGCCCTAAATCGTCTAGTTTAGATAAACTATCTTTCGAGCCATTTAAAGAGAGTATGGCCAAAAACTCATCTCGAATTCTCTCAGTCGCTACCAAGTCTATACAGGTTACATGTTTTTTTATATAACTTTCGGTTGTTCTTTCTAAAGTAAAATCTAACTCCTTTGCAAACCGCACTGCCCTCAACATTCGTAAAGGATCTGCAGTAATTGAACCCTCACTAATGGTTCTAATAAGTTTTTGGGACAGGTCTTCCAAGCCACCCGTAAAGTCAATAACAAAATCTTGCCAGTTATCCCTAGTTGAGTAACCTATTGATAAAGCCAAGGCATTTACTGTGAAATCCCGAGCCATCAAATTTTCTTTTAACGTAGTCTTTAAGGGAGTTAGATCGACGGATAACCCATGCTTCTCGATCACTACCCTGACAATAGAATGCTTGTCCCCCAGTTTGATAATCGCTCCTCCAAAAGTTCTAGCAATATCATTGCCAAGGCGCTCGACATCACCATCAACAAGTAAATCCAAATCTTTAGGAGATCTATCAAAATAAAGATCCCTGACAGATCCTCCTACAACATATATGTTCAAATTCCTAGTAATCAACCAGCGTTGAAAATCCATAAGAAATAATTCGAAACCTGTCCTCATATTTGGACGTATGAAGGAACCTGAAAGCATCAAATGATCAACGACTTTCGGTAGAGGTTGCATCATGATCGCAGTCTTCTCCATCATTTATTGCATCTCTTTCTATCTTATAAATCCTATCTTTAGCTAACAACCGTTCAACATAAAGTTTTCCATCTAAATGGTCTGTTTCGTGCTCCAAGGCCTGAGCCAACAGATTATCCTCTGCTTTAATTCGAAAGGATCTCCCATCAATGTTCAAAGCCTTGATTTTAACCATAACAGACCGCTCAACCTCACCCTGATAACCCGGGATACTCAAGCAACCTTCTGTCAACTCACGTCTACCCTCCCTCTTCACTATTTCTGGATTTATAAGAATCAGAGGTTTCACGTCATCGGGCCCCTGAATAACAGCAATCCGTAAAGGAATCCCAACTTGATTTGCAGCAAGCCCGACACCTTGGTTGGCATGCATAGTTTCGATCATGTCCTCTATAAGTTTATATATGTTAGAGTCGACCTTTGCTATTCTCGTGGTAGGACGATCCAAAACTGGATGTGGGGCATAGATGAGTGGTAGAACGGACAATGATCACACCTTACGATAAAAATTACATCAAATTATATCCTCACGCTATTTATTAGCACAAATCCAGCACTTTGGAGCCTTCAATCTGAACTCAAGCCAAAAATTGTGTAATTAATAATAATTCGATCAGACAAAGGATTACCTTAAACATAGGCTAACACCAAAACAATGGACATTATTAGAACTACTAAACAGGATCTGATCTATAGTGCTCTAGGTAAAACATGTCTCTAAAGCACACTTACTGGATCTACATCGACGCTCCATCCCTTGGAAAAGGTCCTCTCATTTAGCAAAAGGTGCGGGTTTAATCCTCTGATAACTATATGCCACCTATATCTTCCTCTAACTCGTGTAGGATGACCTGGTGCAGGTCCAACAATTTCTAAGTCACCCATACCTTCCTTATAAATTTCAGACTTCAATGTCCTGGCCATGGTTGTAACTTCTTTCTTGCATGCCTCTTCGTTTGTATGAACATATATCATATGGACCAAGCGACTAAATGGAGGATTTCTCTGCTGTTCCCGTAGCTCGATCTCTCTTGCATAGAACTTGGAGTAATTTTGTTCGGATGCAGTTCTAATGGCATAATTATCTGGTAGATACGTTTGAAATATTACTTCCCCATGATCTAGACCACGTCCCGTTCTTCCAGCAACCTGACACAACAATTGAAAAGTTCGTTCTCCTGCCCTGAAATCCGGAAAATGCAATCCTATATCTGCCAGAACAACTCCTACAACACTGACATTCGGAAAGTGCAATCCTTTCGCAATCATTTGAGTGCCAACCAAAACTTGTGCGAGGCCGCTGGAAAATTCCTCCATCATTTTGTAATAGTTGCCTTTATCCGATTTAGTATCACTATCCCAACGGCTGACCCTTACACCGGGGATCAATTTTTCCAATTCCCACACAACTTTTTCAGTCCCCAATCCCAAGTATCGAATATGACCATCTATACAAATTCGACATCGTTTCGGCGGAAATTCTCGGCGAGCGCAATGATGACATACAAGCCCTCTATCTCTGTGATAAGTCAATGAAACATCGCACCTTTTGCAACGTAATATATCGCCACATTCACGACACTGGACCAAAGTCGCCGACCCTCTCCGATTCAAAAAAAGCATCGCCTGCTTACCATTCGCAATAGTTTCTCTTAAACTTTTTGATAATTTACGGCTAAAGGGGCTCCTATTCCCTTCTCGTAACTCTTCTCGCATGTCTACTAGGTGGACCCGAGCCAGTTCTCTTGTGGTTTGATTATGGCCGATTCTGTGAGGCAACATCAAAAGTTTGTGCCTAGCCCGTTTGGCTCTATTAAATGTGGTGACATCCGGTGTGGCTGTACCCAAAACTAAAGGTATATTGGCCTGTTGCGTTAATCTAAGAGCCGTCTCTCTAACATGAAACCGCGGGGATTTATCTTGCTGTTTATAAGTCCACTCATGTTCCTCATCTATGATAACTAATCCTAAATTAGAGACGGGGGCAAATAGAGCGCTCCTAGGCCCCACTATTACATCGAAGGATCCATCCCATATACCCCACCAAGTGTCAAATTGTTCCCTGAGGCTTTGGCCGCTATGTATGATTGCGGTGCGCCCGGGAAATCGTTCATTAACTCGATCCATCATCTGTGGGGTTAAGGATATCTCTGGAACCAATAGCAAACCTTGCCTACCGGATAAAACACACATTTCCAGGGCTCTGAGATAAACTTCTGTCTTGCCACTACCGGTTACGCCATATAATAGAAAACTCTGGCTTGACTGCCCTTCCCCTAATGCATTCCCTATTTCCTGAACAGCCGTTTCTTGTTCCGTACTCAAGACCATTCTAACCTTATTATCGGTCACGTTCTCAAGCCACCCGGAAACAGCAACCCTAGACCATTCCTGAACGACCAGACCTTTCCTTATTAACCCATTTAAAGATGCCGATCCAAAATTTTTCCTGATCTCCTTTGCCGAAATGGATTCTGAAGTAGCAATTAATCTTTGTAATAAACTTGCCTGTCTAGGAGCAGTTAGCTCCAACTTAGACAACACGTTATCCTCAACCCTTCCATTGAAAATCGATAATACGAATTTGGGTTTACTTCTTTTACGTGAAATTACCCAACTCTTTTTTAATACTCCATTCCTAAGAAGTTTTGCCAGAATCGCCTTTTTTTTTGGCCCCATGTTTCGCCTTATGATTGTCTCAGGTACTGATCCATTAAGACCTATATATTGGACAACTTCTTTTTCATCTTCATCGTCCTTAATCACGTTTTTAAGATTTTTCCCCTGCGTAAGAGAAATAAAGGCGTTAACCTGTCCTTTAAATCCAGGAGGCAAAAATAGAGACGCTGCTTGATATAGCGAACAAAGATAGTAGTTACTTATCCATTTTGCCAAATTCAGATTCTGGATAGAAAGAACTGGGTATGGCCCTATCACGGAGATGATTGGGCGAGCATCTAAAATTCTTGGTGATCGTGAAACTGAAAAAACTACACCTTGTACAGGCCTGCGGCCTAACGGAGCCCAAACCAAATGCCCAGGTCTGACCACCATATGACTAGGGATGCAGTAAGTAAGAGTCTTTTCTAGACTAAGGGGAGCGTCGACCGCAACCTCAGCAAAATCCATACTCCCTCCCTAATCGGAACCTGAGGGGATCTTGAATAGTTCTATTTTCTTCTAATACTACTAATTTCCTCTGTTGAAGCGACTCTTTTCTTTGATCCTAGCCGCCCGACCAAATCTTCCTCTGAGATAGTAAAGCCGTGCTCGCCTAACTTTGCCTCTACGAACTACTTCTAGAGAGTCGATTAAAGGTGAATAAACAGGGAATGTCCTTTCTATTCCGATATTTTGCGTTACCCTTCTTACTGTAAAATTCTTCCCGGGGCCGTGTCCCCTCTGTTTAATCACAACGCCCTGAAATGCTTGAATTCGTTGCCGGTCTCCTTCCCTTACCCGATAATTAACTTTAACCGTATCGCCTGAACCGAACCCAGGTATGTTCGGGTTACTTTCTACTTTTATCAATTGATGGGCGTCCATTACCTTCTCTTTCTCCTTTGAACTTTAGCAGTCATTAATTGTATGGCTACTACAAGCTTTAAGCAACAAATTCTTCCTTGATATAGTTGTCATTCGTTTGGATTGTAGCCTAAAGACTCCAAGTAATCCCGATCTTCAGTACTCAAATTTAGGCTATCTAATAGGTCCTTCCTTAGTTCTAAAGTTCGTTCCAAAGCTTTTCGTCTCCTCCACGCCTTAATATTTTCGTGATGGCCTGAAGATAATACGGCTGGTATCTCCATATCACGAAATTGGGCCGGCCTCGTATAAATTGGATGTTGTAAAAGACCACTTGAAATGGAATCTCCAAGCAAATTCTCTTGAGAACCTATTGCTCCAGGTAATAGCCTTACAACTGAATCTGTAATAGCCATAGCAGCTATTTCTCCTCCGGTCAAAATGTAGTCTCCTATACTTATGTCATCAGTTATCAGATATTCCCTAATCCTCTCGTCGACTCCTTCATAATGGCCGCAGATTATAATCAAATGGGACTGTCTAGCAAATTCTGCTGCCAGGCCCTGAGTCAACCTCTTGCCTTGTGGGGACGTAAGAATGACACGAGTTTTTGCCATCTCAATCTGTGAAAGATCATTCAGAATAGTCTCAACACCTTCGAATATTGGATCGGGTTTCATAACCATACCTGGCCCCCCTCCAAATTGATAATCATCTACGACACCCTTTTGATCATTACTGAATGCGCGCAGGTTGTGTATAGATACATTTACCAGAGCCTTCTCTTCGGCCCTCCGAACAATACTATGATCGAAAGGTCCCACAAACATCTCTGGGAAAATACTTAGAATATGGATATTCATATATTTATGCTTTAAGGCTATCTACTATGCCCACGATCGTTACTTAATATCTGAATAGCATGGGGTATAATCGGCTTAATTACTTCTAAGCATTCCTTAACTGCTTTGGGACTACCTGGAAGCGTAACGATCAACGTGGTCTTCCTTATACCAGCAACCGAGCGACTAAGCATAGACAGTGGTGTCTTTGAAAATGTCTGTGCTCTCATTACCTCTCCTAGCCCAGGAACTTCTTTATCAAACACCTTTTTACATGCTTCTGGTGTTACATCGCTTACCCCCAATCCCGTGCCTCCGGTCGTGACTATCAAATTCAACTTCAATCCATCAGCCCAATACTTCAACTTCTCTTCTATACAATCAATTCCATCTGGAACAACCTCGTAGTTGTCCAAACGAAAAAGAGGTGGAGCCAACATTTCTTTGATCAGGTCACCACTTAAATCAACCCGTTTCCCTGTTGAGGCACTAGTACTTATCGTTAAAATTCCTAACGTAATCATTGCACCTGAGATGGTATCACAGTCTCTCTCATAACTACCAAGAAATCCCTCCCGTCTCTTCTTTCATACGTTCTTACGAACAATCCTAGCGTCTCCAACCGGTGTGTTCTTCATTAGAGAAGGCATTTACGCCCGCCTAGTTTAACTCACAACAAAACACCGCCTATTGCGAATCGGAGCTGTTACAAAATCGTCAATTTACAATAATTTTAATTTTAATTTAAAAAAACTTAAAAATAATATTGTATTTATGTTAATTTAGTGATAGCCTAGTGAACATAACCTGTAAATCTCTCTTTTGTATATACGAAAGAATTGAATTTCCAGGGAAACTCGAGATTCGTCCCAAAACGGTTCGTTTCTTGGCCCTTTAAAGGTCTTTACGGCCTATAGATTAACCGGATGCATACCGGATGCGTGCATTTCGATATTTTCTAGCACGCGAAAGGAAATTTAATCTAAAGGGGGCCTAGTGACAACGTTAACGTCCATTCTTCCGGACCACTCGACCACCAATTATGGTTTTGAGAAGCGTGATATATCTTGTAACCCCAAACACACACCCGTACTAGTACAACAAATTATCGATGGATTAATGGTAAAAAGCGGCGGATCCTACGTCGATGGTACATTGGGAGGGGGAGGTCATACCGAAAAGATACTCAGACATTGTGCCCCTAATGGAAAAGTCCTTGCGTTTGACTTAGACCTAACAGCGATTAAGGCAGCAAGAGACCGATTCAAACAGTTCACGTCAAATTTGAGCATTATCCACGGATCTTACTCAAATATGAGAGACCACGCCCACTCGATAGATTTTGGAAGTGCAGACGGAGTTTTACTGGATCTTGGTTTTTCTTCCATCCAACTTGACTCTTCGGGGAAAGGGTTCAGCTTCCTAAAAGACGAACCTCTCGATATGCGCTTCGATACAACAGGCCCCAAGGCCTCTGACTTAGTCAACAATATGCCAGAGAAAGAACTAGCTCTTCTAATCTATCGGTACGGCGAAGAACGGAAATCACGAGTGATTGCCAGAGCGATCATCAATAATCGACCTATTCATTCCTCGTCTCAGTTGGGCAATTTGATATTTAAAATTCTGGGCCGTCGCAAAGAAAATATTCATCCCGCTACCCGTACTTTCCAAGCTCTACGAATCGCGGTAAATCACGAACTTGATAATCTTAGGCAAGGATTAGATCAAGCGATATCCTTGCTATCTCCATATGGACGATTGGCGGTAATAAGTTATCACAGTCTCGAAGATAGGATGGTGAAAACTGTGTTCCGTGAAGGTTCAAGTAATTGCATCTGTCCTCCAGATCTTGACGTTTGCGGCTGTCAACACAAAGCCTCTATACAACTGGTGACTCGCAAGGTAGTCAGGCCTACTTTCGATGAGGTTCTATCCAACCCTCGTAGTCGTAGCGCAAAACTAAGGATTGTCCAAAAACTTCCGAAAGAAATTACACACAAAAGCTAAATAAAGAGGAACCATTATGTCAAAAAACAATTTTTACTCGGTGATCGACGTAGGCACTAGCAAAATTAGGACAGTTATCATGCGGGTAGGCACCGACGGGGAATTTAAAATTGTAGGGTCAAGTGTAATAAGTAATAGAGGAATGAAAAAGGGGAAAATATCGGACAGTTCTCTTATCGAGGATGCAATCAAAACATCTATATCTCAAGCAGCAAGATATTTGGAAGGACGTCCTCCACCTATATCAATAGCTATATCTGGAATTAACACTTCATGTAGCCAGACAACAGGCCTAACATACCCAAACCCCCTGGATCGATCTATTTCATCGAAAGATTTAGAGGAGCTAGTAAAGACTTCTTACCCAACACCCCATCAAAATCAATCGGTAATACATGTTATACCTATTAGTTTCTTAATAGATGGGTCCAGATCGGTTAGAAATCCTGTCGGCTATCATGCAGGTAGGCTACAGGTAGAATCATATGTCGTATTCGGTGATCAAGAACAAGTGAACGGTCTACTCGGAGCCGTTCAATCATCGGGAGTACGGGCCAAGCCCTTAGTCTTAGGTCCATTGGCTGCAGCTGAATCATCTCTTTCCAGAAACCAAAAAGAATTAGGGTCTGTATTAATAGATATAGGTGCAGGTACCACAGAAATCGCTGTATTCAATAACGGCTCTCTCTGGTATCACAGCTGCCTGCCAGTAGGTGGGAATCAAATAACCAACGATCTATCTGTGGCACTCGACATACCATGGGAGTTCGCCGAAAGAGTCAAAGTAGCTTGGGGACACGCTAATCCTAATAGCAAACAATGCGAGTCCGAGGGTATGGTCCCAAGCCTGAATGGCCGACCTAGAAAGGAAATTAAAAGGTCCACGGTTTGTCGTCCAATCATAGACAGATTGGAGGAAACCCTAGGGTTGTGTATGTTAAAAATCCAAAGTGCGGGATTAACCAAAATGCCCGTAGGGGGAATTGTAATCACGGGGGGCGTAGCTGCGACAAAAGGCCTAGATGAACTGGCAAAGACAGTATTTCATTGCCCAGTCCGTATCGGAACTCCGAGCGGAATTAAAGGACTATCACCAGAACTAAACCAGCCCTCTTTTTCCACCGTCCTTGGGATGTTGTTATGGAATCTCCAGCCATCACCAGGAGTACATAATTTTACCAACGATAGTGGCCGACCTTGGAGTCACAGGGCCCTCGTATCTCGGATTAAGAAAGTAATGGAAGTAAAAACTTAAGGAAAAAACAAATAAAGAAAAAGGAGGAAATCATGCAGTTTCAAGAAAAGGAACACGAAGAAGAAATCAACGCTTTTATACCTGGTTCGGTTAAACCCTATGGAAATCCGGTGATTAAGGTCATAGGCGTTGGTGGTGGTGGTTCTAATGCAGTCAATCGTATGTTCAAGGAAAAGATTAGCGGGGTGGAATACTACGTGGTAAACACAGATGCTCAACATCTAACCCGTTGTGACGTACCCAATAAACTGGCAATTGGACAAAAGGTAACCAGAGGCCTAGGAGTCGGCGGTAATCCAGAAATAGGAAGGCAAGCAGCAGAAGAAAGTCGAGAACAACTAGAACAAATGATGCACGGGGCTGATATGGTCTTTCTCGCTGCAGGTATGGGAGGCGGGACCGGCACTGGATCTATTCCTCTAGTCGCTCAGATAGCAAAAGAGGCTGGCGCACTAACCATAGCTGTAGTTAGTAAACCCTTCGGATTTGAAGTAGCTACTCGGAGAAAAAATGCGGATGACGGTATAGGTCGACTTGTGGAACATGTAGATACCTTGATCACAATTCCCAACGATAGACTTTTGGAAACCCAACATCATAATGAACAGACAAAATCGTGGGACGACGCTTTGCGCCTAGCGGATTCTGTCTTACAGCAAGGCATACAAGCGGTAGCCGAGGTAGTGATGGTTCCCGGCGAAATCAACGTAGATTTTGCTGATGTACGTACCATAATGCACAATGCGGGACCCGCTTGGCTAGCAATAGGTAAAGGCAAAGGCGAGAATCGAGCCGTTGAAGCAGCCAAAGAAGCGACAAAGAGTCCTCTCTTAGACATAGCAATCGACGGTGCGAAACGAGTATTATTCGTCATGACTGGGGGACCTTCACTCAGTCTCAAAGAGGTTCAACAGGCTTCTGAAGTAGTACACGAATTGTTGGATCCAGAAGCAAACGTCATATTCGGCACAGTGAAAGATCCCAAGATGGACGACGAAGTAAAAATCACCTTGGTAGCAGCATCCTTCCCAGTTCCAAACGAAAACTTGTTACAACGACAGGAAGAACTTAGAAGTCTTCTTCGAGATAGCGTGGTACAAAATGGCGACGAGCTCGATGTACCCAGTTTTCTACGTAAAGAGGCAATTACACGTACTAAAGGTTACTTCGGATAAACTTTGAGTAATATTCCCGGAGTCGGGCAATTGTACCTCCTTTTCAATGACAGAACTTTTTGGCTCCAGGAACCTGCACGAGGCCCCGAAAATTCGGGGCCTCCTTTTTAACTATCAATGATGACCTATCGTTTAACCAACCTTGACAGATAGAACTCAAAGGGATATACACTAGGGAGGTCAACTACTATATGTAGTGGCATTGGCAAGAAAGGATACAAAAATTAGGGAGGGAGATATCTAGAGCTGTTGTTATGGGTTGTCCGTATTGTACCAGTCCAGATTCCAAGGTAACCGACTCTCGATCGGTCGGTGCCGGCGTCAGGAGAAGACGCGAATGTTTAAGATGTGGACTGCGGTTCACAACTTACGAGCGCCTACAAACTTCAGTATTATTGGTAGTCAAACGTGATGGTGTTAGACAAGAATTCGATAGGGATAAACTTATGTCTAGAATCATTACAGCATGTGCCAAACGGCCAATACCAATTCGAGAAATCGAAAAAGTAGCGTCCGACATTGAAAACGATCTTCAGTCATTGGCTAAAGCTGAAGTTAGTTCCTCTATAATTGGAGAGATGGTTATGGAAAAGCTCCGTCTCTTAGACAGAGTAGCGTACGTAAGATGGGCCAGTGTATACCGGGATTTCCAGGATCTGGAGAGCTTTGAACGAGTAGTACGCGATCTTAAAGACGAGAAGAGTCAGTCGTCCATTAATTCAGCGCAACTTTCTCTCTTGGGGGTAGAGTTCCCCGATCCTACGCCTGCTAAACACAATCCAAGGAGACGGGCCAGAATTTCTCGTTAAGCCAATAATTATAATTTTAGGAGCTGGGATCAAATGGATAAAAACAGAATGGCTATAATCGACACGATGATCCCTGTGATTACCCCTAATGACGGTATCACTCGTACAGAACTTTCTAAACTCCTTAAAGTTTCGTACTCTCAAGCCACTCAGGTTTTAGAACGCATGCGAGAGAAACGACTCGTTAGAAGACATATTCGGCAATCCCAGTATATTTATAGGTTGTCTGCCTCTAGGCAGTGCCTTACAGTAAGCGCCTCAAGAACATTCTGTCTTAATTAAATTTGGGTCTTCTGACCGCTTTTGGACAGTTTAGAAGAAGATAGTCGCAACCATTTAAAGAAAGGTAAATAAGGTTTATTATGAGATTAGATTTAATAAAGAAGTGCAAACTTCATCTGGTACAGAGAGTCTGAAATACTATGAAAAAAGCAAATGTCAAAATTTTTGCCCAAAAACCCTTTTCGGCATACTAGATATTGTGGTAATGTTCTCTAAACATACTAAATTTGGTGCCAGGACGGTGATGGCAGGCAATCTATCATTTGCTTGATAGACGTAATTTTCTTTAATGCTTCAGGAGGAATAAAAGGTGACCACATTACAATTAACAGAAAACGCAGAGATCGTCCTTAAATCACGGTACTTAATAGGGAATGAAACGCCGGCAGACCTTTTTGCACGGGTAGCTAGCGCAGTGTCTGAACCTGAAACCGATAAGGAAATGTGGACCAACACCTTTTATGAAATGATGACATCATGCCAATTCATGCCTAACTCCCCCACGCTGTTTAATGCGGGGACTGGACGAGGAACTTTATCAGCCTGCTTCGTAATCCCCGTAGAAGATACCATGACCAGCATTATGAAAGCCGCTACAACCTCTGCCATGATCCAAAAATACGGTGGAGGGATAGGTTATTCCTTTTCGAAACTCCGCCACAGAGGGTCAAAGATATCCACTACACAAGGAAATGCATGCGGCTCGGTTTCAGTGCTCAAAATGCTGAGTTCCCTATCCGACATGATAACCCAAGGTGGCAAGCGTCACGGAGCCAATATGGGCATATTACACGTATCCCACCCCGAAATAATGGATTTCATACATCTAAAGGATACAAACAAGGAAGCCCAAAATTTTAACGTCTCTGTAGCTATTACAGATAAATTCATGAATGCTGTTGCCGATAACAGCTCCTGGGATTTAATTGATCCCGCTACACAAAAGGTGGTAGCAACCCTAATGGCACGAGATATTTGGGAGGAAATTATAGACTCCGCATGGAAAACCGGGGACCCAGGTATGTATTTTATCGATGAAGCAAATAGGTCGAATCCCACCCCTCATCTCGGCGATTTGGACAGTACAAATCCCTGTGGGGAAGTCCCCTTGCTAGCTCATGAAGCTTGTAATTTGGGCTCTATTAATCTAGCTAAATTTGGAGAGAATGGAATATTGGATTCCGCAGGCCTAGTCGATCTTACCAAAAAGTGTGTCCGCTTTCTCGATAACGTAGTCACAATCAACCAGTTTCCTGTTCAAGAGGTAAGAGAGGCCGTAGACGCAACCCGAAAAATCGGTCTAGGGGTTATGGGATGGCATGATTTATTGGTTAAGATGGGTATACCATACGACTCTCCTCAAGCGCTAGATTTAGCAGAGGAAGTCATGAGCCTTATAGATAAAACTGCCCGAGATACATCGGAGGCTTTGGCTGTAGAAAGGGGCCCTTATCCAGCTTGTAAAGAAAAAACCTCTGTCCGAAATTCCACTAGAACATGTATTGCGCCTACAGGGAGCATAAGTGTTATCGCTGGAGCGTCAAGCGGTATAGAGCCAATATTCGCCGTGGCATTCGTCAAAAACGTATTGGATGGAAAACAATTAACTGAGGTAAATCCATACTTCGAACAGATGGCAAAGGACCGTGGATTCCATAGCGGAGAGTTAATGGAAGAGGTAGCAAGAACCGGTTCTGTTCAACACATTGAAAACGTTCCCGATGACGTAAAGCAACTGTTTAAAACTGCCATGGAAATTGATTACAAATATCACATCAAGATGCAAGCCGTATTTCAGAAACACACCGATCTAGCAGTTAGCAAAACTATTAACATGCCTCACAGTGGAACAAGAGATGATATTCGTGCTGCATACGAGCTTTCATATGATCTGAAATGCAAAGGAATTACTGTTTATCGTGATGGATCGAAACCCACACAGGTACTAGAAGTTCCTTCAGCAAAAGCGGCTACCACAAACAATGATCAGCCATCGGGCAAATTGACTCCTAGAGAAAGGCCCCAATCCATGAGGGGCGTTACCGAACGTATTCGAACTGGTCACGGGAATTTATACATTACTATTAATTTTGATGAGGAGGGCATTCCGTTTGAAGTTTTTTCTACCTTAGGCAAAGCTGGCGGTAGTGAGTCAGCTAACCTGGAGGCCGTTTCTAGGCTCATTTCTTTAGCCTTAAGGTCAGGGGTCGAGCCTAATTCTATCGTGGAGCAGTTACGCGGCATTACCAGTGTGCCCGCATGGGATCAAGGTGTTTTAGTGGGATCGCCCGCGGATGCCGTGGCCCTAGCACTAGAACGACACATAACAAATACTTCAAGTAGAAAAGTAGATACGCTACAGGCCGCACAATTAGGTCTGGGATTCACTGCTGGAACAGCTCCTGCGAAGCCTTCTACCAACCTTGGGAATGGTAACGGCAACGGTAATCATCATAGCGGTAATGGAACAACGACTGGGATTGTAAACAACTCGCAAACCAAGTGCGTTCACTGTAACGGAAACTTAATTTTTCAGGAAGGTTGCCTGGCATGTATGTCTTGTGGATGGAACAAATGCGAGTAGCCATAATAACGTTTTGAAAATTAATCCCGTCCTTGCAAATAACATACTCAACTTGTCTCCGCACTTTTGAATGGAACGATCGTTACAACTTTGGCAACCTAGATCGAAGGGTTTGCTGCACCTAGTTACAATAGCTCGAAAAACAAAACCGCGGAGATATACATGAATTTGATCTTCATAGGCGGCGGTACGATGGCAGAATCCATGATACGTGGTGCACTCGCCAATAAACTTATCGGCCCAGACAACATATCGGTATGTGACATATCTTCAAAACGATGCAAGACACTCATTGATTTGTATCAGGTTTCTGCTGAGACGAAATTGCGTTCAGTGATGACCAGAGGGGAATTAGTCATTATTGCGGTGAAGCCTCAGAACTTCTACGCATTATCCGAAGGATTAAGACCTCTACTGACACAAGATCAAACAGTAGTTTCAGTTATGGCCGGAATTACCATCAGTTCCCTGGAAAAGAATCTATCTCATAAATCAATAATTCGTGTTATGCCAAATACCCCTTCACAAATAGGTAGTGGCATAAGCGTGTGGATGCCGTCTTCTTCGGTAGAATCTGGTTCAACCGCAAATGTGAAAAGTCTCATACAAACCTTAGGACTGGAGATCCAAGTCTCTGTCGAACGCTATATCGACATGGCCACAGCCCTGAGTGCAAGTGGTCCTGCATTTGTATTTACGTTTATAGAATCCATGATAGACGCTGGTGTCTACCTAGGTTTAACTCGGGATATGTCTCATAAATTGGCCCTGCAGACCGTCCTAGGAAGTGCCCAATTGATGGTAAATTCCGGCAAGCATCCCGCGGAACTGAGGAATATGGTTACTTCGCCTGGGGGCACGACCGCCGAAGGACTTCTTGCTTTAGAAGAAGCTGGCTTTCGAACTGCTATTTTAAACGCGGTTACAGCAGCTTATGAAAAATCTATTAATCTAGGAGCTCCCTAGTGACTGAATCAATACGTGAGTTGCTTCAATTATTTTTTACTATTCTCCAATTAGCAATATTCGCCAGAGTAATCATTTCTTGGATAGCTCCGAGCCACTCTACCAATCCCATAATAAACATCATATACCAAATGACAGAACCCCTACTTAGCCCTTTAAGGAAAGTGATCCCTAGAGTAGGAATGTTTGATTTTACACCTATGATAGCCATAATCGTCCTTGCCTTGATTCAGGGCATCCTCAGCTAATCGAGATTCTTCAAATATTAGTGTGTAGTGTTAAAACAACAAAAAGTAGCAGTTGTAGTAGATAGTAGTAGCTGCTTGACTACAGATATAGTCCGAGATCTCAACATATCGGTTGTTCCTCACCACTTGATCAGCCAAAACAAATCTTATCGAGACGGAATCGATATAACTCCCTCAGAATTCTATACCCTTCAACAATCCACGCAGGCGACATTTACCACCTCGGGTCCTACACCCACAGACTTTTTTGAAAAGTTTCAACTGGCTGCCCAACAACACCAGAGTATAGTTTGTATAACAGTGGGATCTCAATTTAGTAGTGCCACTCTAAACGCAGCTACACTAGCTGCTCAATTAACACACGACAGCTACCCTCGAACCAGAATCGAGGTTATAGATAGTAATAATGCTGCCGGCGCCGAGGGCCTGATAGCATTACAAGCTGCTCGAGCTGCTAAATCAGGCCAATCCATTGAACAAATTGTCGCAAGTGTTAGAGCTCTGATTCCTAGAGTGCGCTTACTTGCTGTCCTAGACACACTATACTACCTCGCGAAAGGAGGGAGGGTGCCGAGAACGAAGGCTTGGGCAGCTTCATTGCTGGGCATTAGACCACTTATTGATCTTACCGAAGGTAAACCATCTTTACTAGCAAAACCCCGGGGCAAACCAAAGGCAATAGACCTTCTATTTCGAACAACCTCTAATAACGTGAGAAATAAGCCAGTCCATTTAAATATAATGCACGCGAACGCCCCTGATACGGCGAATGCTATGTGTATGAGAGCTCAAGCTATTTTTAATTGCGAAGAGATCATTATTAGCGAATTTACACCTGTAATGGGAGCTCATACTGGCCCTGGGCTCTTTGGGTTAGCATTTCACACTAAAACGATACAGTAATTCCAAATGTGTCATATTCTGGATCAAGCCTTCATTTAGGATAAAAATATGCGTGACCTTATCTGATGCTGACATCAAATGAAGTTCAACTAGATTCCCCACTTTAAATGGATTATGATGCTCGTTCCTGAAATCAGATAAAAAGGAGTCAAAATGGAAATCAAGGTTGTCGCTGGAGACATTTCAAAAATCAATACTCCCGCTATTATTGTAGGATTATATGAAGGCTCAGATGAACTTGACGGAATAACAAAAAACCTGGATGAAGTCATGGACGGAGCCATTACTCAGCTAAGAAATGAACAGGAAATTAAAGGAGTAAGTGGGGAATTTACTCTTATCCATACTTTAGGTCGGATTCCTGCCCAACGCATACTTGTATCTGGATTGGGACGAAAAAATAATTTTGACTTGAATACAGTGCGGGCTATTATGGGAAATGCAGGTCGGTACCTCAGAACTAGGGGGATTTCGTCTTTCTGTACTGTACCACATGGAATCGAAGCCGGGATTTTAAAACCCGAGGATTCCGGACAGGCTATTGCCGAAGGAGTCATACTAGGCACATATCAATTCCATGATTATCGCAGCAATCAAGAATCCACCAAAAAAACTGATGAAATTACTGTAATATCCCCTGAATCAAATCTGCTTGATAAATTGGATATTGGAATACGCAAAGGAACAATTATAGCCGGTGGAGTAGCCCTCTCTCGGGATATGTCAAACACCCCATCAAACGACTTAACTCCCACCAAAATGGCTGAGATAGCCACGACCGTAGCGAAGGAAGGGAACCTCGGAATTACAGTGCTAAATCGTTCTGACATGGAAAAATTAGGGATGGGTGCTTTAGTCGGAGTAGCCCGAGGAAGTCACCAACCTCCAAAGTTAATCGCTCTGGAATATAAGGGAGATCCGGATAGACCAGAACATGTCCTAGGTTTAATAGGAAAAGGCGTTACATTTGATACCGGCGGCATATCTTTAAAACCCGCCCTAAACATGGAAAACATGAAAGGTGATATGACCGGTGGTTCTTCTGTTATTGGGGCAATGAAAGCGATATCCGCTTTAAAACCCAAAGTTAATGTCACGGCGGTGGTGCCTGCTACTGAAAATATGCCCGGTGGAGACGCTCAGAGACCTGGGGATATTGTTCGTGCGATGAACAATAAAACAATTGAAGTTATTAATACTGACGCAGAAGGACGTTTAATACTTTCAGATGCAATGGTTTACGCGGTCCGAAAACTTGGTGTTAGCCATATGGTCGATGTCGCTACTTTAACTGGCGCAATAATCGTGTCTCTAGGAACTGTAAGAATCGGTGTGTTCGGTAACAATCAACAATGGATTGACCAGGTAGTAAAAACCGGTAACTATGGAGGAGAGCGAATGTGGCCTTTCCCAATGGACGACGATTATGGCGATCAATTGAAAAGTACATTCGCAGACATGATGAATGTAGGTGGCAGAGAGGCAGGATCTATAACAGCAGCAAAATTCCTGTCCGAATTTACTGAAGATGTTCCCTGGGTCCACTTAGACATTGCTGGATCTTATAGAATGAGCGCCGATAAAGGATGGCACGTGAAAGGGTCAAGCGGCGGACCGGTGAGAACTCTGGTAAACCTGGCCTTGGCGGACTCCTCCTAAATCGCTATCATGTACTGAAAACTTCTAAGGTTTTCCCCACGGTGAGCGTAGCCCAGTGGTTAAGGCACCTGGTTGTGGCCCAGGAGATCGAGGGTTCGAATCCCTCCGCTCACCCCAGTTAGACGATATAGCTGTGCCCCGTTAGCTCAATGGATAGAGCACTTGGCTTCGGACCAAGGGGTTAGGGGTTCGAATCCTCTACGGGGCGCCATTCTTGTGGACATTTTAAATCCTTAAAAAATGTCGACTTTTGGTTATCTGTTCTTAAATTTGGATCCTTTATCTTTCCATCCATCCCTATGACTGCTTCACTTGTAATTAAGATGCGATCACAGTCCTAGCCCACCCCACCTAGAAGCCAACTGCGCATCATCAATGCCAAGCTCATGCTTTGCTACCACTTCAAGGCACCTATCAGGACTAGGGGGCATCAAGGTAGCCGTCCTTATATCTCTAATCATCCTTTCTAGAGGATATCTTCTGTGAGCAATGCGACCACCCAATCCCTGAGCTACCGTGTTAGCAACAAAAACGGATGCTTCTGAAGCTAAATATTTGGCTTTACTAACCAAATACCATCTACCCATATTACTCTCTTCCCAATATCCTTGGCATGCAGAATAAAGAACATAACGAGCACCTTCTAGCCTTTGGGTCATTTCTGCCACTCGTCGTTGGAGAAGCAAATCGTGTGAAAGTGGCTGGGGACTTGGGTCAAAAGTATGAGACTTAGCATATTCTTTAAACCAATCCAATGCTCCTTGAGCGATCCCAATATAAATCGCCGCATCTCCCAAGGCAAAGGTTTGTTCTATACCTTTCTCCTCAACCTCACCTGGCCGCCCCAACAGGGCATCTTCAACGATAAAACAGTTGTCGAATGTAACAGCCGGACTAACTGTGCCCCTCATACCAAGAGTATTCCATTCCCCTGCTATATCTACTCCTGGGACATCTGTAGGGACCATGACCATGATCGTGCGCCTATTTCCATCTTTGTCTGGAATATTCGCGTGAACCATAGCACGATGGCAGGCCCCAGCCATTGTGCAAAAATGTTTAGGCCCATTGATTACATATCCTTTTGAGGTTCGGCTAACTATCACCTTAACGGGTGCCGCGCCTCCATGTGCACCTGGTTCGCTTCCCCAGCTTCCAAAAAGTTTCCCCTCGTTAATAACTTCGGAAAATAACTCCTCTTTTTGTTGCACAGTACCCAGGGCGTCAATATATCGTTGGACTACGGTGTGCATATGAAAACTTGCAGTAGTGCTCGCACAACCTGCCGCCAGTTTCTCCAAAACCATGGTAGACTCGAGAAGGCCTAGTCCTAACCCTCCATATTTCTTTGGTATAGTTGTCCCCAAAAGCCCTTTCCCCCAAATGGCCGCCCAACTTTCAGTAGGATGAGCGGATTTTAGATCAATAGCTGCTGCTCTTGGCAGGAGCTCTTCTCTGGCCAATTTCCCAGCAGTGTCCAGAATCGTTTGTTGTTCTTTTTTTATTGAAAAATCCATGATTGGTTGCGTTTAAGAGGAATGTCGAAGCATCAGTAATTCATCATCAAGCTCAAGTTCCATTTTGCCTATGATCTCAAGGCATCTATCAGGGCTTGGTGGCATTAAGGTGCAGGTGCGGATATCCCTATATATTCTCTCTAGTGGATATCGTTTCTGTGCCACTCTACCTCCAAGTAATTGCAAGCTATTGGTGGTTATCATTATGGCTGCCTCACTTGCCAAATATTTAGCACGTGCGGCCAAAACTGCTCTATAAATCGGATCCGCATTCAATTCCCACATCCACGCTGATTTATATAAAACCTTACGAGCACTTTCTAAGACCAAAAGCATCTCGGCTAACGGCTTCTGTATCAATGCGTTCATGGCCATTGGGTCAGGATCAGGGGCAAACTGGTGGGATTGGACATAGTCGGCAAACCATTCCACTGCTCTTCCAGCAGCTCCCAAATAAACAGCCGCATAACCTAATCCAAAAATCTGGCCAATGCCTGATCTTTCAGCCTGACCCATCTCGCCAAGTATCCAACTATCCTTAACTTTACAGTTCTGAAAAGATACCCCCGGGCTGACCGTTCCCCGCATGCCAAGGGTGTCCCATTCACCTTTAATAGTCACGCCTTTATTATCATGTGGGACTAGAGCCATAACTATGTTACGGCCTCCATCAAGCCCTTGCACATTACAATGAACCATATATCTATGTGCTCCTCCAGCCATGGTACAGAAATGCTTATCCCCGTTGATCACATATTCGTCACCGTCCCGGCTTAGGATCGTCTGAACCGAGCCAGTTCCTCCCCTTCGACTTGGTTCACTTCCCCAACTACCAAAGAGTTTGCCTTGTTCTACAATCTCGGGATAAAAGTTTGCCTTCTGATCCGAGCTACCCAAAGCATCAATATATCTCATGACAACTGAGTGCATATGGACCGTCATTGCGGTATTAGTACAACCGCCTGCTAGTTGTTCTATTACAAGCACATACGTTAATGGATCCAACCCTAACCCCCCATACTCTTGCGGTATGGTCATGCCCAATAAACCGTGTTTCCAGACATCCGCCCAGCTTGCCCGTGGATGATCAGCTTTTTGATCAACTTCATAAGCCCTGGGTTCTAGGCATTCTCGGGCTACTTTCCCAGCTCTATATACGATATCGCGTTGCTTCTTATCTAATAGAAAGTCCATCCCGTTTGGGTACCTCCGCGACTAGTATACATTAACTAACACTTGGATAAAGTAATAGGACGGTGATAGAATCAATTCATTCAGGATCTTTGGAGAGGCCAACTTGGAACTAGGGGTCTATTTCGAATTCCAGATTCAGCCCGATGGATCCCAACAACAGGCCTTCCAAACGGATCTAGCCCATATAGAACTAGCGGATAGACTAGGCTATGACTACGCCTGGTTGGCAGAATTGCATTTTTCCCCGGAACGATCGGTTATGTCATCTCCTTTCTTGGCTGCCTGCGCGGCTATACACAGAACCAAGAAGATCCGAATTGGAACAGCCGTTAGTGTATTACCATTAAATAATCCTGTCCGTATAGCGGAAGACGTCGCCACATTAGACCATCTGTCAAAAGGCAGGTTCGAACTGGGAATAGGAAGAAGCGGCGCTCCAAGAGGTTACGTGGGCTACGGAATACCCTATCAAGAGAGTAAAGCCAGATTTAACGATTGTTTAGAAATCCTTGTTAAAGCTTGGAGTCAAGATAGTTTTTCTCACACCAGCGAGTTCTACAAATTCGATAACGTATGTGTTTTTCCTAAACCCTATCAGACCCCTCATCCCCCTATAAGAAACGCAGCAACCTCTGCGGAAACCTTCCTTTCATCCGCAAAGAAGGGCTTCCCGATATTTGTGAGTTTGCGAGGTAGTCTATCATCTCTAAAAGAACGAATAAATATATATAAGGAAACATGGATAGCCTCAGGCCATAAAGGGCAACCCAATATCTGCGCACGCATACCCACTTTCGTATCAGATACACAGGAAGATGCTGAGAATATAGCTAGAAACAGTGCTATGAATTTCTATCGTAATTTTGTTTCTAATCTTAACGAACCAGTTCCCGGCCTTTCAGATAGAGAGAACAAAGAACGAATCGAACGCTCAAGAAGAATGCAACATATGAGCTACCAAGACTTTTTGCGAACCGAAGGAGTTGTCGGAGATCCGGAATTCGTTGCAGAAAGATTGTTAACCATAAAGACAGAATACAGCCTGACAGGATTTATGATTGAAGCCAATTTTGGTGGCTTGATTCCGCCTGACAATGTAAGTCAATCTCTACGCCTTTTCAAAACACGGGTTGCCAATAGACTTCTATCCAAATAGGAGCCCCATGTCCTTTTATTGTCACGAGAATCCCTCTAACTACGACTAATAACAAGCTGTGACCTTCTGTACGTTCTTTCAGAAGTAATATTCTGAACTTGTAGACACTGATTCATCGTTTGGAAGTCATCCATATATCTACATGCAAATTCTTTTGCGCTAAACTCTATTCATAGTTGCAAAGATAATTTCGAATAAATTTAAAATTAATATTGTTTTTTACTTGACAAAAATTTTATTTATGTCATTATGTTATGTATTCTTGACCAGGATAGGTCCTGGCAATAATCACGGGAGTTATTGAAGAAATCTTGAAAGCAATATTCGAATTATTATCCTTTTTTATGGGCCAAAGATTAACAAAACCTCCCGGAAAACTGAAACCGCATATAGTTAAGATAGGAAGGAGGTCCCTTTAACCATGATGACTACGTCCATCCGATTACTCAGCGACGGAACTTTAAAAAGAGACGGCGGAACCATGTTCGGTCAAATTCCCAAGATGACATGGGAAAGTAGAATAGTGACAGACCGAAGAAACAGAATGACTTTGAGCATGAACTGCCTGTTAATACAAGTAGCTGGAAAGAATATAGTGGTTGATGCCGGTGTAGGTTCCAAAGAAATGGACGGGCTAAGAGAAAATTATGGACTTGGTCCAAGCAGACTAGTAAAAAGTCTAAAAAACGTTGGAGTTTCTCCCAACCAAGTAGACTACGTACTATTGTCACATCTTCACTTCGAACATTGTGGAGGGTGCACCAAACTGGATAGGGCTGGCTCATTGGTACCAACATTCCCTAAAGCAACACATTTTGTGCAAAAACAGGCATGGGAAACAGCTCTCAATCCCAACGAACGCTTCCAAAGCTCATTTTTTAAGGATGACTTCATGCCGCTAGAGGAATGGAATCAATTGCAAATACTCGATGGAGAAGAAGAAATCCTTCCAGGATTATCAGTGCTTGTAACCAACGGTCCATCCATGGGTCATCAAATTGTCGTAGTCAATCATGGCGGAGAAAAAGTGGCATTTATGGGAGATCTGGTGCCAACAGCCCATCACCTAGACCTGCCGTCTATACCAGCCCTTGATCAATTTCCTGAAGAAACGTTAGAACGAAAACGTGATCTTCTAGATAGAGCTGAAAAAGATGGATGGCTATTAGTTTTTGCCCACGGTGTAGACCGAAAAGCAGGATATTTAGAAAGCTATAAAGGTGCAACATATCTACGACCAATTGACCTTTAAGGTGGCAATATAGCGGTTGGGACATGGATTAGTGCGACAATTTAACCAGCCTATATGATGGGTCTGGCCATCAATGTTCCATCCTGAAACGACTCTAGGCGCGCCAATGTTATTTGACTGGATAAGTTCCTGCGACTACGAGTGTAGACTCTTAAGTAATTATCGGTAAGCCCACTAAAAAAACCATCCTTCGTTTTCGTTGTTTCCCACAGAACAGGCCGAGTTTGCCCCAAAGACCTGTTCCTAAAAGCGTTTGATTTAGTAATAGCTAAGTTCAACATACGATTCATCCTCTCCTTTTGTTCAAAAGGATGCACTTTATCTACAAGGTGTGCAGCGCTCGTTCGAGGCCTAATCGAATACGGAAAAATATGCATGTCAGAAAAATCTACTGTAGAACAAAACTCCAAAGTTTGTTCATATTCTAGTTCACCTTCGCCTGGGAACCCCACAATCACATCAGTAGTAATAGATGATTGTGGAAAACGATACTGTATCTCTTTTACTTTTGCGGCAAATAAATCCGGTGAATACCTACGTCTCATTTTATTCAGTATTGATGGACTCCCGCTTTGAAGAGGAATATGGAAATGTGGGCACAGCCTGGGATTCTCCCAGATATCCAACAAATCTTGAGTTAATTCTTGTGGCTGAACAGAGGACAGTCTAAGCCGTTCAATAGATGTTTTTTGTAGAATCAAAGTTAACAAACGAGGTAGATTAACATTCTCTAAGTCAAATCCGTATGATCCTAGCTGAGTCCCAGTTAAAACGACCTCTCGAAATCCCTCGGAAATCCTTGCTTGTATTTGCTCTATCAATAACTCGGCGGAAATACTCCTCTCTCTTCCTCTGACCCTGGGTATAATGCAAAAGGCACAATTTTGATTACATCCCTCTTGAATCTTTACCATAGCTTTAGACCTAGGTCTATGCTTGCTGGCCGAATTATTCTCGGATTTATGGTAGGGAACCCGATCCGCAATTACCGACCGCGTCAGATCAGGAAGCTTATTCTTCTGCTGATTGCCCACAACCAAGTCGACTGCTTCCATTTTCAATAGAGTTCGCGGGTCTCGTTCAGCATAACAACCTGTAGCTATAACTATAGGATTAGATTTTCGCCTTTTGGCAGATCTTAACGCTCTCCTCGCTTTAGAATCCGCGACGTGTGTTACCGTGCAACTATTAACGACAATAACATCTGGATCGTCTTCTATCTCCACCACCTTATACCCTTTTTCGTTAAACAGTCTGGCCATTTCTTCACTGTCAGCTTGGTTAAGTTTGCACCCATGCGTTTCAATAGCGACAGTCTGTTCCATCTAAATCATCTCAACTTTTTTCGTATGTGCAATCATATTACAGGAATATATCAGTATGATAAATATAATTAGGCTAGTCATAAATTATCGAAAAATTGTAACATTAATAAACGGCTTTGCTCCCGAGTTACTAATAAAATAGTTAAGTTAAACGTCAATCACAAAAAGGCTACTATGCTAATTTACGATATATCTAGGCCATTAAATAGGGATGTACAGAGATACCCAGGCGATCCTGAGTTTAAACTTAGTTACGTAAGGAAAATAGATGAAGGAAATGTCTTCTCTCTGAGTTCGTTTTCAATGTCATCTCATACCGGGACACACATCGATGCCCCTTCTCACTTTCTTCCAGGAGGAACAACCGTAGATGAATTGCCTTTAAACTTACTGATAGGCCCTTCATTCCTTATTCAAATAACTCAAGAATACATTGATGCTAAGATACTCGAGAAATACAACATACCTAAAAACACTTCTAGGTTGCTCATTGGTACAAAGAATTCTAGCTGTAAAGGCATGACAATTGATGGAGCTCAATGGATAGTAGGAAGAGCTATTAATCTGGTTGGAATAGATCAACTTTCTATTGAGGATCCACATTCAGAAACATTTCCTGTTCATCAATATCTACTTTCCAGAAAAATACTGCTAATAGAAGGGCTTAGCCTAGATGGAATTCCGGCCGATGAATACAACCTTATTTGTCTGCCCCTCCTGCTATCGTCAGCCGAAGCTGCACCAGTAAGAGCTATACTCACTAAATAAATGTATAAAGAGGGAATTAGATCTGAGTACTTATTTAACCACAACGCTGATGTATGTATAATAGCGCACAGAATGTTGCCGATTGGCACCACTTCCCCAAACTTATACCACAGTAGCAATAATGTAGAAAATGTCCAGACTTAAACGAGTAATGTTAGTTCAGCCAAGATCTCCAGGTGGGAACTTCGAATACGTAGCAATACCACGCCAAGGTTTACTTTTTCTTTCTGGGGCTCTTCAACAATCCCAAGGAAATTATCTCTATGAACGAGAGGTCCATTTTGAAGACCGGAGCGGGAAATTAGATCCAGCAGCAGATCTAGATGGCGTCGATGTCTTGATGATTTCGGCTCTCATAAACGAGGCACCAAGAGCGTACGAAATTGGCCGAATAGCTAAGGAAAACCACCCCAAAATCATATCGATAGGTGGTGGCCCTCATATGACTCCGCTCGCAGAAGAAGCTATTCGGGAGGGCAAATTCGATGCAATCGTCCTCAGGGAAGGGGAAGATATTATAGCCCAACTGACAGATGTACTCTTAACCTACAAAAACGCAGATCGAATTCGAGAGTTGCGTAAAATTCCCGGAATCGCATTTATGGACGGCAAGCATCTTATTGAAACTCCCAGGAGAGGATTGGTATCCCCAGACTTTGTCCCACTACCAGACTTTTACTCCATCCGAGACTTAACACCTTCTAAACCATTAATGGGCGGTGTTTTAGAGACCGTGAGAGGGTGCACTGAAAAATGCACATACTGCCAGGTTATTCAACAATTTCTTGGCTATCGTATGATATCTAGAGAAACAGAACTGGCACGCTTAACACAACTGCAAAAAATGGCAGAAGATCGGCTAATAGTAACAAATCGCGATAATAGATTTAGTGTATTCGTCTCGGATGACCTACATCCACCACCATTAAGAGCAGTTAAATTCCGTAATGAACGTCTGGAACGGTTAAAGAATTGGAAAGGCTATACCGATGACATGTATCTTATATGTCAATCAAGAGCAGAAATAGGACAAGACCCTGAGCTATCCACAGCGCTTAAAGATATCAACATGGAAATGCTGTACATAGGGGTAGAATCTGACGATGCTAAGAATCTTGAGTTTGTAAAAAAACGGCAGGAGCCTGGTCAAGTTTTTAAGGATCTACTTGCTCTTAACAAAATGGGGTTTTCAGTTGTTGCCATGACAATTATCGGACTTCCTAATGACACCGAAAAAAGCATTATGGAAATGGCTGAGCGAGTCACTACTGTAAGTAAATATCAGACCGCTAACTTGCTAACACCCTTACCTGCGACGTCGAATTGGGATAGCCTAGTTCCATTAAATGAAGACGGAGAAATACTGAAGGACGAAGAGATGCGTCCTTATCACCTATATACTGGACGTCAATTTGTACATCATGACGAAAGATGGTCGATGAAGGAATCTAGAGAACTTTTTGATCTCTATCAATCCAAATTAAATCCAATAGATACCCTATACTCCCGTCTCTTCAGGATGGCCGAACGATACCGTAAGATGCAGGAAACCAATGATCGAGCTGATCGGAGGGAACTGTCAGATAGGAAACAAAATCTGGGGGACGTTAAAAAAGTTGTTGCTTCCACACTTGCAGAAAAAGGAGTGAACCTAACATACGAGCCAAATCCCATAGCAACATCTCTAGGCCAGACAGGCAAGGCTCGGCTCAATCTATTACAAAACCCTAATTAATTTACAGTTGTGTGATTGTATACCCTCTAAAAAACTTTTTATTCTTATTCGTTCTAACTACGAACGTTTAGAAAAGCGGAGCATATTTGGCTAAATCAAGAGTATTCGTAACTGGTCTCGGAGTTATAAGTCCGCTGGGGTTGGATGTTTCCGAAACTTGGAATGCAGCCAAAGCCGGAAAGTCTGGTGTAGACATCATAACCAGTTTTGATCCATCCGACTTCGAAACAAAAATTGCAGGTGAAATAAAGGGGTTTGATCCACTAGACTATCTAGATAAAAAAGATGCTAGAAGAACGGATCGATTTGTCCAACTAGCCGTTGGCGCTACTAATCAGGCCCTACTTCAGGCTGCTTTGGACTTATCCAAACTAGACGCTACTGAAACCTCTGTGATAATCGGCAGTGGAATTGGTGGAATCCAAACGCTTTCACAGCAATATGGGGTCCTATCTGAGAAAGGCCCCAATAGAGTGTCTCCATTCCTAATCCCAATGATGCTTGCCGACATGGCCTCAGCTCATGTATCCATGATAACGGGTGCCCTTGGCACTAACTTCTGTACAATATCGTCTTGCTCAAGTAGCGCAGACGCCATAGGGCTTGCTGCAAAACTCATAAGGAATGGAGAATCTGAGGTTGTTATTGCAGGAGGAAGTGAAGCACCGATCTGCCCCATTGCAGTTGCCGGTTTTGGTAACATGAGGGCACTTTCTCGAAATAATTCTGAGCCACAAAAAGCAAGTAGACCCTTTGATGAAAAACGTGATGGATTCATCATGAGTGAGGGTTCTGCAGTTCTGGTATTGGAAAGTCTCAACAGCGTGAAAAAACGTGGAGCAAAACCGATAGCCGAGCTAATTGGATATGCCTCCACATCAGACGCCTACCACGTAACGGAACCTGCCCCTAGTGGCCAGAACGCCTCTAGGGCCGTTCAAATTGCCATAGCAGATGCAAAGATAAACCCAAATGAATTAGATTATATCAACGCTCATGGGACTTCTACTCCATTGAATGACCTCCAAGAAACTATTGCACTCAAAATGGCTCTGGGAAAACATGTAGACAATATCGCTATAAGTTCCACAAAATCCATGACTGGCCATCTTTTAGGAGCTAGCGGGGCGTTAGAAGCTGTAATATCTATTATGGCTATGACAAATAATGTAATCCCACCCACGATAAATTTACAAAATACTGATCCACGTTGTGATTTAAACTACACTCCGAATGTGTCAGTATCGAAACCAATAAAAACCATTATGAGTACTTCTTTCGGGTTTGGAGGACACAATTCTGTTCTTATCTTTACTCAGGCCCAAAACTTATAACTAAAACTCATTGAATCTTTCACCGGGGTCGTGCATTATGCCGAGAATTCAGAAGGAATGGAAACTTAGACAACAGGTGCCTTCAGATATCCGATTAGCCCTGGAGACTAATAACCTAGAAGCTCAACTCCTATTTGGCCGCGGAATCAGAACCCTGCAGGGGAAAAGCGAGTTTTTAGAAGCCTCATCTGGACCATATCACGATCCATTTCTGCTCCCCCACATGAGTCAAGCAATCACACGTTTAGTTCAGGCCATTAATGACAACGAAAGAATCGGAATATTTGGTGATTTTGACGTCGATGGTATCACCGCTACCGCAATTCTCGTACATGGACTTAAAACATTAGAAGCAAAACTCGCTCCGTATATACCACACAGGGTGGAAGAGGGCCATGGCCTAAATTCAGATGCCATACGCGTTCTTCATAAGTCAGATGTCAAACTACTTATCACCGTGGACTGTGGAATTACATCCGTCCCAGAAGTGGCGCAGGCTTCTGACCTCAATATAGACGTAATAATCACAGATCATCATTCCCCTCCTCCCAATTTGCCAGCTGCTCATAGTTTGGTGGATCCAAAACTAGAATATTCCCACTACCCGTTTTCAGAACTTACCGGAGCAGGATTAGCCCTAAAACTTATGGATGCACTCTATCAACACCTAAAGATAGACCTACCACCAGGGCTCCGTGGGTTAGCTGCCATGGGGACTATAGCCGACATCGCTCCACTAATTGACGAGAACAGAACCATTGTCAAACAAGGGATAATGGAGCTTAAATCTGCCCCATCTGAAGGCATGCAATCTCTGTACGAAACAGCCAATTTGTTTCCAGAAAGCCTAAACACTGAAGCCGTATCGTTCAGTTTGGCCCCACGATTGAACGCCTCTGGAAGGCTTCGCCACGCGGAAACCAGTTTCAACCTTCTGACAACCTCAAATCCTGAAGAGGCCAAGGGGTTGGCGATCCAATTGGAGAAATATAACGCTGAACGTAGAAGTATGACAGACACACTGCTCGATATCGCATTGGAAAAGATAGGCATTATTGATAATACTCCAATTATTTTGGTCGCAGACAAAGATTTCATTCCAGGCATATCAGGTTTAATAGCAAGTAGGCTGGTAGACCGATTCTATAGACCTGCAATAGTGATGTCCGTAGACGGATCTACCGTGAGGGCAAGCGGTAGAAGTATTCCCGAATTTGATTTAGTTCAATCGCTATATCAATGTGCTGACCTGTTCGAACGAATGGGGGGGCATCCAATGGCCGCAGGTTTCGTCATGGATCGGATTAGACTTGACGAACTATACAATCGCCTAACTGACGCAGCAAATGCTCAATTAGCCGGATCGAACCCAACACCCAGTTTATGGGTGGACTGCGAAGTCATACCCTCGGATTTAATAGGAGATTCCCTTAACTTTATTGATCGTTTAGAGCCCTTTGGTTCTGGTAATCCAGCTCCAACATTCTTGGCCAAAAATATCCTCGTACAAGAGACTCGCCGAGTGGGAAATCGGGGACAACATCTCATGCTAAAAATTCATGATGGTCACTCCCAATGGAGAGCCATAGCCTTCAATCAAGGGCAAGACTTGACATCAGAACGTATCGACCTGGTTTACAACATAACTAAACAGATCTGGCAGGGTCGCCAGGTTTTGAGAATACGTATCCTAGACCTCCATCCGTCGATATTATCCGGTTGAAGAAAATGTGGACTGTAACTCTCGCAATTGTTTAACATGATCAGACCAATGCTTCAAGAACAGCCCCTCTAATAAAGCTTCACTTGTCCTGTCTTCTCTATAGTTCCTGATCGGGAACCAACAGGAGGTGGTAATCTGAGAAATCTGCCCATCGGTAACCCTGGATAATACATCTTCCAAGCGACGAAAATATTCATGAATTTCTTGCCGGATTTCCGGAAGGTCCATAGATTGACGTTGCAAAGTAAGGTGTGTTTCGTCGGCCACGATAGTAAGTTCTGGCAGCATGCCATCAACTATAGATTCAACCGCCTTTGGTATACCTCCCTCTGGGTCTTCTAAGATATGCCACAAGACTTCCCTTACACTCCACTCCTTTAGATTCATCTTCATATCTAGGTAGCAATCCATTCCTTCTAAAGATTCTTCTAAATCTCGCTCCAATTGGGTAGCACGATTTAGAATAGATTCTATTAAACCAGTCATAGCACCTCTACATGTCCCTCTCAGAAACAAAATCCTCAAGAGCACTATTAAGAACATCCATATAGAACTCACGTCTCTTTGCAAGTTCAAGAGAAGCCGCAAAAAGACCGACTGGATTCCCTATATCGTGCCTGATGCCATCAAAACGATATGCTAGAACAGTAAACCGTTCTAACATAAGCCCAATACCATCTGTTAATTGTATCTCGCCTTTTGCACCAGGCCTCGTCTTTTCCAGAAATTGGAATATTTCTGGTACCATAATATATCGCCCAACTATACCCAAATTAGATGGAGCCTGGGTTACAATAGGTTTCTCGACCATGCCATGGACTTTATATACTTTGTCGCCGACTTTTTCTGGGTTTATAATTCCATAGTTCCCAACATTTTCCATAGATACTTTGTCAACGGCAAGCAAACCAGACCTATGGATCTCGAACAACTCGATCATAACTTCCAGCGTAGGTCTGGTAGCAAGAATAAGATCATCCGGCAGCAATATAGCAAATGGCTCTTGCCCTATTGCTTCTGCAGCCATTAAAACAGCGTGACCCAACCCCATGGGTTTCTGCTGTTCTACAAATGATATAGTCCCTCCCCAAGAAGAATATTCTCCGGAATAACTCGAACAGGAATGGCCGGACTGCTGTTGATCTAATCCCTTGCCGGGTATTTTCTGAAAATATCTTCTGAGCGCCTCTTTTTCAGGAGATACGACCAAAACTATTTCCTGTATTCCCGAGGCTATAGCTTCGTCTATTGCATAATGAATCAAAGGTTTATCAAGTAACGGGACAAGTTCCTTCGCAATTACTTTGGTAAATGGAAGAAACCGCGTACCCAGACCCGCACAAGGAATGATTGCTTTCCTTATAGTCACAATTTACCTCTCGAGGAGTCTACCATCGGTATATGGACTAGGCAAATGCCAACCAAAATGAAAATTTGACAGTACAACCTCCTAGGAATACCATGGCTGCGAGGCTGTGCTAAGTGGGGAGCTAGCGGTGCCCTTCGCCCGCAATCCGCTACAGCGGGACTGAAGACTTCCCCCGGCTCGGACACGAGGTCTCTGTCCTGGCAAGAAGGCGTCGACGGTTGGGTCCCGTGCAGCAGAGACTTGTGAACCCCGCCAGGTCCGGAAGGAAGCAACGGTAAGCAGACCACTCTGGGTGCCGCGGGATCGCCTAACCCGAGCCACATTGATAGGATAAATCTGGTGGACGTTGTCAAAGGAAGATGCACAGTCTCGGTTACCGTAAATAGAATTAATGATATGCCCCGCGCACCCTTAGGCCAACATTTTCTAACAGACCGTAGAATATTGACCAAAATTATATCGGCAGCTGATCTCTCTCCTAGTGATGTCGTATTAGAAATAGGCCCTGGAAAAGGATTTCTGACCAAAGCTCTTTTAACAAAGGCCAAGAAAGTTGTAGCGATCGAGATAGATGAGACTCTAGCCAGTTCTTTGGATCGCCGATTAGGTTATCCAAAGAACCTCACAATTCTGAATGCAGATGCTCGTTATGCTGACATGTGGTCCATTATCCCCATCAATTTGTCCTATAAAGTAGTCGCTAATCTTCCTTATTATGCCGCGAATCCCATCATGCGAAGATTACTGGAAACCTCACGTAAACCTGATTCCATTATCATAATGGTTCAACAGGAAGTAGCCGAATCGATAACCGCTCGGCCAAATAATATGAGCCTCCTTTCCGTTGCCACTCAGGTGTACGGATATGCAAGGAAAATTTGCACGGTACCAGCCCAGGCCTTTCGACCAATCCCCAAAGTAAACTCAGCAATAGTACGTATTGATCTACACACAAAACCATTACTAAAATATGAAGATGCTCCCCTTTTTTTTAAAGTTGTAAAGGCTGGGTTTTTCGCACCCCGCAAACAGATTAGGAATTCGCTTAGCCTTGGCCTGAAATTGGATCCCGTGTTGTCGGGTAAACTTCTAAAAAAGGCTGATATCGATCCCACGAGACGACCATCTACCCTGAGTATAAATGAATGGTTGAATTTATCTGAAGAATACCCGGATGTCACTAATGCTGAAGGCTAAAACATACGCAAAAATTAATCTTAGCCTAGAGATCATTCGGCATAGACAGGATGGTTACCATGATATTTCAACTATATATCAAACCGTCAGTCTAGCGGACACCATATATTTTGATAAGGCTGACGTTATCTCCTTAACCTGTTCTCAAATAAGCTTATCGAATAAAAACAATTTGGCCTACAAGGCAGCTACACTTCTCAAACAATTTACGAATTACATAGGAGGAGCGAAGATCGAGATAACAAAGGCCATACCAGCCTCCATGGGCCTTGGAGGTGGGAGTAGTGACGCCGCAGCTACTTTGATAGCATTAAACCAGCTATGGAATCTCGATCTTAAAAGCAAGGACCTTCACTATTTGGCTTCAAATCTTGGTGCCGATGTTGCATATCTTCTCTACGGAGGAACTACCCTAGGGAAAGGTATTGGAAACAACCTAAGAGAATTAAAGCCCATAAAAAATAAATGGTTAGTGTTATCTTGTCCAGAAACAGGGATTGAGAATAAAACCCAACAACTTTATTCAGCTCTAAACTATCAAATGTTTTCGAATGGAGATAGTACCAGACGTCTAATGGACTCCATCGAAAAAAATAGTTTTGATCAGAAACTAATGACTAATTCTTTTGAACAAATAGCCTTCGATATTTTCACTGGACTCGATATTATCAAGAATAGCATGATTCAATCCGGGGCATCTTACGTCCACTTATCTGGAACGGGCCCTGGTCTATTCACTTTTGTTCAGGGAAAAGAACAGGGCATGAAATTACTAGACCAATTAAAGCAAAAAGGCCATAAAGCCTACCTTTTAGAAACAATAGGCGCTTCCCCTATCTTGACTCCTTATCGATACCGACTCTAGACTAACGTAAGAATGTACAAAGACCAAACAATATTGATTATAGGATTCAACCGCGATCTTAACTAATTGAGGAATGCCTTATGACAACAATCCTTAACATCATCAGAATAAATATAGATCCTGATCTAATAGACGCTGGAGGATTTACGGTTACTTGGCATGGGTTTTTTACTTTTATAGGAGTATTAGTAGCCCTGATACTAGTAACCAATTGGGCTAAACGGAGAGGCATTATCCCCGATACAGTCCATTCGATTGCCGTTATAGGTATATTCGGTGCAATAATTGGAGCTAGAATTTTTCACGTTTTAGATTTCTGGGATCGTATCTACCAACATGACCCTATAAGAATCTTCTATGTTTGGCAGGGAGGAATAGGAATCATCGGAGCAATAACCGGTGGATTCATATTCAGTGCTGGCTATATGTTGATCAGAAACACGGATGTTCTTATAAACTCTTGGAACAAAATTCTCCCCTGGCTAGGAAGATTAGAGAAAATCAACATGCCGTCAATTGGAAAACTGGCGGATATAACAGCACCGGCTTTACTGATAAGCCAAACTCTTGGTAGGATCGGAGACGTTATCAACGGAGAGCATTTCGCGAAAGCCACAGAAGTAGCATGGGCTTTTGTTTACCAACATCCTCAGACTGAAGCTCTATACCTCAACGCAGGCCGCTATCCTGAAACGCCTACACATCCAGCCATAGTGTACGAGATGATCTGGAATATGATATCACTGGGGATCCTATGGTTTATCTTTCGCGATCGACTTAAACCTGACGGCATGCTTTTTGCACTCTACGCAACTCTATATTCTTTTGGACGGTTCTTTATTAGTTTCGCTCGAGAAGATCGGATCTACATGGCAGGCCTGGATGCAGCCCAAATAATCACACTGACTATTATGGTCATTGGAATCACGCTATTGATCTCTAAAGCTAAATGGGGATCACGCAAGCGAATGTCCAAATAGGCTATTGCAGCGTAGCTTATGTGTTCCAATCTGGAATGGCAGCCGTGAAAACCAAAACTAGCCACTTAAAAGATCCAATTTTAACAATAGTTACTTTGGAGGGCCTAACTTATATGTTTTAGGCTCGTACAAGAAGAGATTGTACGACGCTACGATGTGGTGACATTAAAGGATAGGCCTAGCTTGATGGCACACCTCGTTAGTACTACACGTTAGGTTTGGTGTCGAAATTGGAGACCTGCTCCCTAGTAGGTAATTGATAATGAAACTTAATTCCTGTTAATCTTCCTTTCTCATGAACTGGAACCGCTTGACTCTAGCCTTCAAAATACCAGCATTTCGTTGGATATGGGCTAGTAGTTTAGCTGGAGCAGCCGGATTTCAACCATTTATGATTGGCCAGGGATGGTTGCTCTATGAATTAACCGCATCACCATTCATGGTTGGTCTCGCTCCAGCGTTGGGCGCAGCATCGAACTTAATATTAAATCCCTTTTGGGGATTAATGTCTGACCGGCTTGATCGACGAAAACTAATGATCATTTCACAATCGGTAATGGGCCTTGCTATTTTGATGATTGGCATCCTTGTTATAAATGACATGGTTCAAGTATGGCACGTACTCATGTTGTCCGTTATCCAGAGGATGGGTATGTCCTTACAACGGACTGCAGGTAAACCTTTTACGTTCTCCGTTGTGGGAAGGAAAGCCTTCATGAATGCAACTGCGGCGCATTTCTTAACTTCTCAAGGGGCTGGGTTGATAGGACCAATAAGTGCAGGGTTTATTATTAAGTCATTTGGGGTTGGTTATCTATTCTTAATCCTAAGCTTGATTATCATTATCGGAGTCTTACCACTATTTCGAGTAAAATCGATCCCCATTAAAATCAGAGCTGCTCAATCTTTAACGCAAGACTTCAGAGAAGCATTAAAGTTTGTAAAGAATGATACATCCCTTAGAACGATACTATGGACAGTTCTAGTCACAGAAAGTTTGGGTTACTCTACGTGGTCAATGTTTCCTGTGGTAGCTGTAAGTTTATTGGGCGGAGACGCCGTAACCTTAGGCCTTTTAGGAACTTTTAGAGGCTTGGGAGGGGTCTTGGGAGCAATAACAGTTTCTGGCTTTGGAGACATCAAAATTAAGGGATCCATTCTGTGGGGCTGCGCCAGTCTTTTTGGCATTGCATTAATCGCGTTTAGTTTTAGCCGCGATGCCTACCTATCTTACGCTTTAGTATCAGCTATCGGTATAGTCGCCGTAATATATGACATTCAGGCGAATACGCTTCTCCTGACTTTGTGTCCAGAAGAAATGCGTGGGCGAATTATGGCGATTTATGGAATAGTAATGACCGGCATAGGATTTGGCTCATTGGGCATGGGAGCTGTAGCTGGATGGTTGGGCGTTAACTGGGCGATTTTTGGTGGAGGCACCTTAGTAACTACAAATGCCCTTGCCCATCTCCCTGTGGCACCAATGGTTAATCGTCAAGGTCAAAAAGATTAGAAAAGGAGACTGTTTGAAGTTGTCGTTAGGTCTAATCAATATGAACTAGATCGAGTTTGGTGGGGAAGGGGAGACTCGAACTCCCACGCCTTTCGGCACATGATCCTAAATCATGCTCGTCTACCAATTCCGACACTCCCCACAAAACCTGAAGCTATTACAAACTATGGTTTCTGTACTCGTAAGTTTGGTTACCCGCCTCGGACTCGAACCGAGAACCTACTGATTAAGAGTCAGTTGCTCTGCCAAATTGAGCTAGCGGGCCCCAAGACATAGGATTATAACATAGGCCAAAGAGAACCTTTGGGTAAAGATTAGGATAATATCAGACCCGTTTTACTTATGGATCATAGATTGTAAAACCAGATTATGTTCTTGGGCAGTCTTCCTATATCTACCACCTCATAAATTAGAATTACTATACGAGAGTACATTAAACAATAATACGTCTAGTTGAGGGTTACACCTAACCACAGATATAATCTTCTGATGTTGTTAAAAGACTTAGGCGAACTAGGATTGATTTCCCGAATTCAACGGATCATGAAAGACCGAGTCCAATATAATCACACATTACCCGATGATTTATTGGTGGGTATTGGTGATGATGCTGCTGCCTGGAAGACTGCTGAAGGCATCCAGGTCGTGACTACTGACACCATGGTGGAAGGAATCCATTTCAATCGAGAAACTATTCCTTTACGAGATGTCGGTTGGAAAGCCATATCGTCTAATCTTAGTGACATAGCCGCTATGGGGGGAAATCCCTTGTACGCATTAATCAACCTGGGACTTTGTCCAGAAACTCCTATAGACAACATTGATGAATTATATGAAGGATTTCTCGATGCCTCTATAGAATATGACTTGAAAATCGTGGGGGGGAATCTTGTTAGCTCCCCAACAACTTTTATAGCCATCCAAATAACCGGTGAATGTGGAAACAAACCCATGCTAAGATCCAACGCGAAACCGTTAGATCAAATTGGCCTAATCGGACAATTAGGGTCATCTAAAGGCGGCCTTGAATTGATTTCTGGCTCTAATAGAAGAAAATCTACTGCATACGAGGACCAGTTGATAAATGCCCATGTTCACCCGATCCCACTTCTGAAGGAAGGTAATTTACTTATCGATAACGGGGTTTTATCAGCAATGGACATTAGTGACGGACTTGTTACAGATCTCCAAAAGTTTTGTGAGGCCAGCCTGGTGTCTGCTAGGATAAATAATTTCAAGTTGCCAATAGAGCAAGCACTTATGAATATCTTCCCAGATCATTATATGGACTTCGCTTTGTACGGCGGAGAAGATTACGCCTTAATGTTTTCTGCGCCTGAAAATATCATGACACATTTAAAAAGACTAATTCCAGAAACTATCAAAATCATTGGAAATATCTACGATGGTCCGGCTGGAGAAGTTATAATAAATGACAACCTTGGAAATCGCTTAGTAGCTAAGAATGGTTGGGATCACTATAAATGACTCATACAAAGGTAGAATTAGTGTCACGTAGTCCAGAGGACACCCAAGCCTTGGGTAAACGGATGGGTCGTATGGCCAAGAGAAATGACGTCTTCTTGCTAACTGGTCCACTAGGCGCTGGAAAAACATGTATAACGCAAGGTATTGTATGGGGCCTCGGTTGCGAAGAATATGCCCGAAGTCCTACCTTCATCCTAGCTACTATATATCAAGGCCGGCTGCCAATTTATCACTTCGATCTCTTCCGAATCGAAAGTACGCTAGAGTTGATAGATATCGGTGTGGAAGAATATTTGGAAGAAGAAGGAGTGTGCATAATTGAGTGGGCGGATAAGACTGATGGAATATTCCCGTTAAATAGCATAAAAATAGATTTGGAATATACCCAAAATCAGTCACACAGGAAGATAACCATTATTGCCCCAAACGCCTTTTCAGGCAATTTGCTACATGATTTGGGAACAGATTTTTAGAAAATGTTGCTAGCTATAGATACTTCCACCAGGAATGCAGGAATTTTACTTTGGAATTCAGGTGTTATTGCATCTACTTGGTGGTATTCGAAATATAATCATACAAAGCATGCAATACCCGAATTAGATAAACTCATCTCGGAAAATAATTTATCAGTAACAGATATAAAAGCGATTGCTCTCGCTATAGGACCTGGATCGTTCTCTGCAATACGAGTGGGTTTTAGTATAGCGAAAGGACTATGCATAGCCCTAAAAATTCCACTTGCAGGGATTTCCACACTTTTGGCGGAAGCATATACATACAGGGGGACTCGACAATCCATATGTCCACTTATATTCTTAAATCAGCGAACTGCAGCGTTAGGGCATTTCGTGATAGACAAAGATAACGAAATAAATACCATTCAACCAGAAACAACACTCATGGCAGACGAACTGCTTGATAAGCTTCCCAAGGGATCAATGGTTTGCGGGGAAGGCACTCAGAATCTAACATCAATGATTAATAACGTTTCTATCCCCGACATCGACATAGTAGAATATTGTAGCCCATATGGTCGACTAGAAAGTCTAGCTCAACTCGGTAGTTCACGATTAGACCAAGGACTTCGCGATGACCCTAAAACACTACAACCTCTATATCTGACACAACCCAATATAACGAAACCTAACCCAGCTAAATTAATCAAATTAGGCAAAAGCCAGAAGGAGTTAATGTGACTAATCAAACGGAAAGGACTCTCGTCCTAATAAAACCGGACGGCGTTCAACGAGGACTAGTGGGAAACATTATATCCAGACTCGAATCTCGCGGATTGAAAATCGCAGGATTAAAGATTCTGAGAATAAAACGAACCACTGCTGAACTACACTATGGGGTTCACAAAAGCCGGCCATTTTTCCCGAACCTAGTAGACTTTATAACTTCTAGCCCTGTAGTAGCTATCGTGTTCCAGGGACGAAATGCTGTAGAAATCACTCGAGCGACTATGGGGGCCACTAATCCATCAGAAGCACCACCAGGTACAATTCGTGGTGATTTAGCCATGGACATCGGACGTAACCTAATACACGGGTCGGACTCGATCAAAACTGCCCATGAAGAAATCTTGCTATTCTTTACAGACAATGAGCTTCTAGACTACCAATTAAGTACTGATCGATGGATTACTGAACCCTAACTAGTCGGGGAGCCTCAATCCATAATTCTTCTAAATTATATGTCTCCCTTTCTTCTACTCTAAAGATGTGGACCACAACGTCCTTAAAATCCAACAATTGCCAGCCAGATCCAGTAGATCCCTCTATACCATACACTTTAATTTTTTGTTTCTTGAGGTTAGAAATCATTTCTTCCTGTATAGCTTTTGCCTGTCGATCCGAATTCACGGAGAGAATCACAAAGTAATCGGCAAATGGAAATATTTCTGTTATGTCGAGCAACAAGATATCTTCCGCTTGAAAATCGGATGCTAAAGATACCAATTTATGTGCTAAATCTAAAGGGTTCACTTGCCGTTCTCCACTCTACTGACTGAGAATTATATATCGATATACGCTCCTCTACCAATCAAAAGTTTCATTCAATTCTATTGCCTTTAAGCTACCATTCTTTGTAACATGTTTCTACACTCCTAGTAACCACCGTATTGATATAAGGAATGAACCCTAATACATACCAGACAAAATCCATAGAAAGAGACATGCACTTCTTTCTGGATAGGTATTTGCCAAAACGACGGCCGATTGAACTAGACGATTATGATTGGTCTATGATCAAAAGTTCCTCCGTAGATACAGAGTTAATAGGAGCAATTGCATTCGTGACATTAGTAGAATCCAATCCGGACGCACCTGCTCAAATTCTATTAGCAGCCTCCGACCGTAGTGGATCATCCTGGTTACGGCGGTTTATTACCGAAACTTGGTTACAGGAAGAAAGCATGCACGCGGTACCATATAAGGAATATCTTATTCGTACCGGATCATATTCACGTATATTCATTGAAAAAGAGATTAAGAAAGTAATCGATCGCGGATTTATTCATGGATCGGGCTACACAGAATTACAAGCGGCTACCTACGGTTGGCTCCAAGAATTAATCACTTGGCGTTTTTACGAGACAATGCGGAAATATTTACAAAATCAACCATCGGCAGAAGATCCATCCCATAAATTACTTATAAAAATAATGGATGATATAGCAAAACAAGAGAATTTTCATAGACACGTTTACAGAACTGGCATAGCCACAATACTCAAGTACCAGCCATTCCGAAAAAGTGAGGTCGTTAAGGCTGCTTCACAATTCATAATGCCAGGTCATCATATGGCCCCAGAATGGCAGTCAAAAGCTCCTGAGTGGGCAATCAAATTCAACTTCCCCTTAAAGAAATTAATTCAAGATATGACGAAAGGTCTAGTAGAATTCACCGGATACCGCGGGTTAGGCCAGGCATCCCTATTATATGGATTGCATAATAAAATGTTTTTCCCTTGGCATCTGAGGGCTTTGATTAACTTGTTAAAACCCGTAGCTAATTGGTCGTACAATTCTCCATTTAACTATCTCACTGGGAGACTAATAGCCAAAGCATTTTAAGTGCTGTGATCTATCTATTGTGGTACCCAGGCTTAGTAAGAATGTACGAAATATTCTTTCCAATAAAACATATAAGAACATCGTAAATACTTAAGGACTTTAAAAACCCGTGCCCACAACTAATCTTCGTAACATCACAATCATCGCCCATGTAGATCATGGAAAAACAACGCTGGTAGATGCGCTACTGAAACAAAATAATATTTTTGGTGAAAGAGAAGAGCCTGGCGAGCTAATAATGGATAGCAATCCTTTGGAGAAAGAAAAGGGCATCACCATATTAGCCAAAAATACATCTATAAGATACAAGGACGTTAAAGTTAACATTATCGACACGCCAGGACATGCAGATTTCAGTGGAGAGGTTGAGCGGGTAATGAATATGGCAGACGGCTGTATATTATTGGTCGATTCGGTTGATGGTCCTATGCCCCAAACAAGATACGTTCTGCAACAAGCAATTAACTATGGATTACTGCCTATAGTCGTAATCAACAAAATAGATAGGCCTCAATGTAGACCAGAAGAGGTACTAAATCAAATAGACGATCTTTTCCTTGAGTTAGCTACAAATGAGGCCCAACTTGAGTATCCAGTCCTATATGCTTCTGCTAGGTACGGATATGCTCTATTAAATATAAATGACAAGCCAAACGATATTAGTCCATTGTTGGATGTCATTTTAGACCGTGTGCCTCCTCCCACTGGGTCAGCTTCAGAACCATTTCAGCTACTAGTAACGGCCCTTGATTATGATGATTATCTCGGCCAAATTGCAATTGGCAAACTATCGAGAGGCACGATAGCGCAAAAATCTAAAGCTTCGTTGATCTCAATAAATCGATCCATTACAAACCACACTATTGAAAACACTTTTGTATTTGACGGAATGGGGAAAACAAAAGTATCTCAAGCTTCCGCAGGTGAAATAGTTGCGATTACTGGATTAGAAAATGTTCATATCGGAGATACCATAGCCGACGCCGAAAATCCTGACCCTTTACCTCCAATTCATGTCGACGAACCAACGGTGAAAATGACGTTTGGGGTCAATACCTCTCCACTTATGGGGAAAGAGGGGGATTTTCACACCACACGGGAATTATATAAGCGCCTAACGGAAGAAATTCGTACAAATGTGGGTCTAAGAGTTTCCCCAACAGACGATACAGATGAATTTAATGTGAGTGGAAGAGGAGAACTGCACCTGTCTGTTTTAGCTGAGACTATGAGAAGAGAAGGGTATGAATTTCAAGTATCACAAGCTAAACCCATATTTAAAATCGTGGATGGCAAAACCCAAGAACCTTTTGAATGCCTGCATATAGAAACTAGTGAATCATATTTTGGTGTTTTGAGTGAAAACTTAAACCGAAGGCTAGCAATACTTGAAGACCTCATTAATGATGGGTCAGGGAATTTACGTTTACGCTTTCAAATTCCAACAAGAGGCTTGATCGGATTTCGGTCATTCTTCCAGAAAGCGACCCGAGGCGATGGAATAATGTCCAGTACTTTCGCTGGATATAAAAGCAAACAGGGCAAGATTAGGCGATCTAACCAAGGTTTCCTAGTTGCTTCACAGGCGGGTATGTCCGTGGCGTTTGGCCTAACTAATGCTCAAGAAAGAGGTAAAACCATGATTGATGCTGGGCAACAAGTCTATGAAGGAATGATAGTTGGTTTGCACACCAGGCCTTCCGATCTTGTCGTAAACGTATGTAAGGAGAAAAAATTAACCAATATGCGTTCGTCAACCGCTGATATAGTCACAAAACTAATTAAACCCGTTGAACTCTCTTTAGAAGAATCCTTGGATATTATTTCCGAAGAAGAATTAATTGAAATTACTCCCCAACATTTGAGACTTCGGAAGAGAATTCTTCCAACTACAGACCGGCTTAGATACGAAAAGAATGCAAGTAAATCAGCTACGGCAATTGAATAACTAGTATGTAACAATCAATCACAGTATCTTATTAAGCAAATTTATTTTCTATCCTAAGTTCGCTTAATAAGTTTCGTGTAGTGATTTAACGTCGTCTTCATATAAAATTCTTCCTCAGTTAAAACACGAATACTGGCCATCGATGATTATCAGTTAGGTAATTTGGAAAGAGTTTTCTCAACGTATAGCTCTTCACTATACTAAAACTAATCCTTGAACTAGTGGCTTGGGCCCTCTGGTCACCTCAACATCTAAATGTTAGTCTATTGCAATGCCTCAACACAAAAAAGGCCATCAGGCAGTCGTAGCGATGAGCGGTGGAGTTGATTCTTCCGTAGCAGCATTGTTACTAAAAAATGCAGGTCTCAACCCCATAGGTATAACTATGAGACTTTACGACTTGGATGAGAATCCTGATATGCCGAAAAATTATCAAGGCTGTTGCACTGTTGATGATGCAGAGGACGCACGACGAGTGTGCGAGATCTTAGATATACCCCACTACGTTATGGATCTCAGAAAGGAATTTCAAACCTACGTCATTAACTATTTCCTTTCAGAATACCAACTTGGAAACACTCCTCACCCTTGTATAGCGTGTAACGATAAAATCAAATTTTCGTTCTTATTAGAAAGAGCCCGGTTCCTTAAAGCACGTTATGTCGGTACCGGGCATTACGCAAGAATAGAATCGAACGGACGTGGATTATTTTCTCTATTAAAGGGACTAGACGAAGATAAGGACCAATCATATGTCCTTTACAACATGGGACAAAACGAGTTATCTCAAGTTCTTATGCCTGTCGGGTCTTATTCAAAGACTACAATCAGGCAGCTGGCCCATGAGGCCGGCTTTCCAAATGCGAGCAAACCAGATAGCCAAGAAATTTGCTTTATTCCCTTGGGAGATTATCGTGCTTTTTTAAAGGAAAAGGTCCAACCCAAACCAGGATTGTTAACCGATTCTAGCGGAACAATTCTAGGACAACACAAAGGCATAGAATTTTACACGATTGGCCAACGTAGGGGTCTAGGAATTAATAGTACCGTTCCCTTGTTTGTCACAGGTATAAATCCAGAATCTGGGATTATAACCCTAGGACCCGACAACGAGCTATTTCACTCTGAACTTTTTGCTGACAAAATCTCTTGGATACTGGGAAATCCACCTGACAGCGGGACGGAAGTTATGGTAAAAATTCGATACAATTCTACAGAAACTCCAGGAAGGTTGTTTCCAACTGCCAATAACACCACTCGCGTCGAACTACGCGAAAAGCAAAGAGCAATAACCCCTGGGCAAGCTGTCGTTTTTTATATGGGAGATGAAGTTATCGGAGGAGGTCGAATAACAAGACCTCCTGAAACCACTCCATCAATAAAAAGCCACACAGTTTTCCATGCCTAATTTTGACTGGGAATATACCTTAAATTCGCGAGGGTTCAGGCTCATAGCCGGTATAGATGAAGTAGGCAGAGGCCCACTTGCAGGCCCGGTAGCCGCTGGTGCAGTTATATTAAAACCACCTGAAGGACATGTAAGTCCTTGGTTGGAGAAAATAGACGATAGTAAGAAATTAACCCCATCAACACGCGAACAAGCGGCAATAGAAATTGAAAAACATTGCTTATCGATTGGGATTGGATTGGCTAGTCCAAAGGAAATAGACTCACTGGGGATATCTGAAGCTACAAAGCTAGCCATGATTCGCGCAATCAAGGAATTGAATGTTCAGCCACAATATTTGCTGATAGATTACGTTAAACTTTTCGACGCCAGAATCCCTTTTACTAGCCTAACCAAAGGGGATACCATATCTTACTCTATCGCAGCAGCGTCTATCGTAGCCAAAGTAGCACGTGATAAATTAATGACTGCAGCTAACGAAATCCACCCTGGCTATGATTTTAATAAAAATAAGGGGTATGGAACAAAAGCGCACATAAACTCTATAAAACTACTAGGGCCTTCTTCGTTTCATCGTAGATCTTTTGCACCAGCCAAATTTTATCAGGGAAATTCCCAAAGCCTGTCATGACATAAATCGCGATTGTCAATGACAATCGTTTGCCTTATTCGAACCCTATAACAAAATATTGCGTTATTACCATTTCTTCACCATATATGATAAGGATATAATGTGGGCGATGAAAAATGTTATAAGTAAAAAGGAATACTCCCCTCTAGAGAAAAGAATTCTAGGTCTATACGTTATTATAGATCCAGATCTTACTTGTGGAAGAGATCCGATAGAAATCGCTCGACAAACCCTTGCAGGCGGCACAAGAATTATCCAATTGCGCGCCAAGACCCAACCTGATTACCGAGTCCTATCGTTAGCTCAAGAAATATCTAGCCTGTGTAATAATTATGGGGCTCTATTCATAGTTAATGACCGAGTTGATATAGCTATCATTGCTCAGGCACATGGAGTCCACCTAGGCTTGGACGATCTCCCCGTACCCGATGCGAGAAAAATATTAACCCAAAATCAAATTGTGGGTTGTTCTAGCCATACTTTGGAAGAAGCTCTCACAGCTAACATAAATCTGCCCGACTATATAGCTGTCGGTGCAATGTATCCCACTACAGCCAAAGAACAACCTATAGTAGGTGGCCCTCCTCTTTTGAAAAGAATTAGAAGCTTAATCAATTTGCCATTAGTTGCCATTGGTGGTATCACTGAAGAAAATGTGGGAGCGGTCGTTGAGGCGGGAGCAGACGCCATATGCGTGATCAGTGCCATAGGTTTGGCCGCAAATCCCAAAGATGCAACTGAAAGACTTAGGAAAAATATTAAGCTAGCTGGTGGCAAAACCTAATGAATAAAAAACGCAATAAAGCTCTAGAACAAATCGCCACCAAAGCTCTAGATGCTTTCACCGAAAAAAATACGGTACGTGAACTGGCATTACAATACTCTCGTTCTATCATACGGCTATCAGCCAATGCCATACGATCTGTCCACAGGCGAGAAACAGGTAAGGCAAAAGACCTAATATCTCAAGCAACAAATTATATAAACCAAACGAACACCATATTGCAAACTAACCCTGATATCTATTACGCTGGATATCTCGCTGAAGCTCGGAAAGAGTTTAGCGAAGCCAACATAACTATGGCCTTGCTCTTACAACAACCTTTACCTCAACCAGAAGAACTCGGAGTGAACATTACAGACTATCTAAAGGGGCTAGGAGATTCAGTTGGAGAGGTACGCCGTTATATCTTGGATTCCTTGCGACGAGACGAGTGGCAGCAATGCGAAGATGCCATGGAAATCATGGATCAAATTTATAGCCTCTTAGTCGCAATAGATTTTCCAGAAGGTGTCACGGGAGGACTACGCAACACGAACGATATGGTAAGAAGAACTCTGGAACGTACCCGAGGAGACTTTACAGTCGCCTTTAGACAGAAACGACTTGAAGACATGCTCTCTTCATCAGAACATGCCACAAAAATTAAGAAAAGTTATTAAGGAGTCTCTAACTAAAAATGTTTTCAATTATTTCAGCCATCATCGCGGGGTCATTAGCACTAGTTTTTGCAGGTGTTATGGCATTAATAATCTTACGGGAAGGAGAGGGCACAAAGAAAGTCCGTGAGATTGGCAGTGCAGTACAGGATGGGGCCATGACATTTTTACGCAGAGAATATACCGTCCTTCTACCTTTCGTCGCCATTATCACAATTGTTTTATGGCTGCTGATAGATCTCATGCAAAATGATTCACTGATTCCAAAAACGGCCCTATCGTATTTAGCGGGAACCGCTCTTTCAGGTGTATCGGGGTTCTTGGGCATGAACATGGCTGTCCGCGCTAACACCAGGACCACGAATGCAGCTACAAGAGGCCTCAATCCTGCCCTGAGGATCGCATTTTCATCAGGTACTGTAATGGGCATGACAGTAGTGGGGCTAGGGCTTCTTGGGGTAACTCTGCTATATCTAATATTCCAAGATATAAGTATAGTGGCCGGATTTGGCCTGGGTGCATCTTCTATAGCACTGTTCGCAAGGGTCGGGGGTGGAATTTTTACAAAAGCGGCCGATGTAGGAGCAGACTTAGTTGGTAAAGTTGAGGCAGGAATACCGGAAGACGATCCCCGAAACCCTGCAGTAATAGCTGATAACGTAGGTGATAACGTTGGAGATGTAGCTGGAATGGGAGCAGATCTTTTCGAGTCTTATGTTGGATCAATAATTGCTGCTATAGCACTTGCTGGAGCTGCTGTAACAATCGGTATAAACAACTCATTAGCATTTGACGCGGATATGGCTGTTTTGCCATTACTGGTAGCAGCCCTCGGTATAATATCATCTGTCCTTGGTACTTTCTTCGTCAGAAGCAGCGAAGACGCCAATTTTGGGCAGCTTCTCTGGGCACTACGAAAAGGCATAATCGCCTCAGCCGTGTTAGTAATAATTCTCTCACTGGCAGCAGTAAGTTACTTAGACGTATCCTTCGATTCATTCTGGGCGATATTGTCAGGTCTAATCGCAGGAATAATCATCGGCTTCACAACGGAATTCTATACTTCTTATGACTACAGCCCTACAAAATCTGTGGCAGACGCCAGTCAGACCGGGGCCGCTACTAACATTATCGCTGGTCTAGCCACGGGTATGCAAAGTACCATGATCCCAGTAATAGTAATATCACTAGCAATCTTTGTATCATTCGAGCTGCTACATTTTTATGGAGTTGCGTTAGCAGGAGTCGGGATGCTTTCTACCCTTGGAATAACTCTTGCGACAGACGCATACGGACCCGTAGCAGATAATGCGGGAGGAATAGCAGAACAAGCACACCTACCAGCAAAGGTAAGAGAGCGAACTGACTCGTTAGATGCACTTGGCAACACTACTGCAGCTACGGGTAAGGGATTTGCAATTGGTTCTGCAGCTCTGACATCACTTGCTCTTATGGCAGCATATGCGATCTCGGTTGGCCTTTTCCAAGCTAAAGATCCAACAAACTTGGTACTTAATCTCCTTGATCATAAAACTCTTATAGGTCTTCTAATTGGAGCGATGCTCCCCTCCATCTTTTCAGCCATGACCATGAAGGCTGTTGGTAGAGCCGCGTTTTCAATAGTTAACGAGGTTAGGCGTCAGTTCAAAGAGATCCCTGGCATAATGGATGGGACCGGTAATCCCGATTATGAACGATGCGTAGATATCAGTACCCGTAGTGCATTAAAGGAAATGATCAACCCAGGTCTCATGGCCGTGGGAGTTCCCATATTGATAGGGTTCGTACTAGGAAAAGAAGCATTAGGAGGATTACTCTTGGGTTCAGTCTCCTCAGGTTTCCTTCTAGCAATTTTGATGGCCAACGCGGGAGGCGCTTGGGATAACGCGAAAAAATTTGTCGAACTAGGGAATCTCGGAGGGAAAGGATCAGACACGCACAAAGCAGCAGTCGTTGGAGATACGGTTGGGGATCCTTTTAAAGACACATCTGGCCCATCCATAAACATATTGTTAAAACTTATGGCCATCGTAGCTCTTGTATTCGCACCAGTGTTTGAAAACTTTACACCTTTTATCGAGAGGCTTACATAAACAAGAGTTTTTTCAGAAACCCTGCGGGCGTAGCTCAATGGTAGAGCCCCAGCCTTCCAAGCTGGTTATGTGGGTTCGATCCCCATCGCCCGCTCCAAAATAAGCTTTGGTAAGCCAAAGCCATACACCAAACATAGGAAATAACTAAACAACATGCTAGAATGATCTTCCTCTAGTGATGAGTTCTCCTCGCAAACTTAGGAATTTGAGGTCGAAGGCCGTTCGATGCCACGTTTTATTTTTCTCATAGGGTTAGCTTTTATGGGTACCTTATTTCTGCTAACCTTCAATGTTTGTAATGCCAGATGGCTGGGAATTTAACAGCGTCTCAGTCCAAATAGGCCCCACTTTACGATAACAAACTCTAAAGCACCCGCCAGGTATTATTTTCAATTAAAGTGATCATCATGCCCCTGAACAACTTTATAGAAGGAATCGTCAATGTCTCCCACATAAATCTTCATTACACAGATTCGGGAGGACGAGGACAGGCTGTACTTTTACTACATGGTCTTGCATCTCATTCCGGAATATGGGATTTGGTAGGACCTATACTAAGTCATAATCATCGAGTTATCACACTAGACCAACGAGGTCATGGGCGCAGCAGCAAACCTAATCATGGTTACGATTTTAAGAGTGTTACGAAAGATGTTTACCAATTCATCAACAAAATTGGGTTGAATAACCCGATAATTGCAGGGCATTCTTGGGGTGGTAATGTAGCATTAAATTTCGCCACTACTTATCCTAACAACACCGGCGGACTCATAATGGTGGATGGAGGATTTATAGAACCCTCCTCTCATCCGGGATGGGACTGGGAGAAAGCAAAAACAGAACTCACACCACCCGACTGGAAGGAAAGCACATTAGAAGAACTACGCCAACGAATCCGTACGGGTACCCTAGCTCCATATCTAACACCCAAAATAGAATCAATCATCATCAGAAATTTTTATGTTAACAAACAGGGATTTATACGTCCTCACTTGTCATTTAAAAACCATATGAAAATCGTTAGAGCTCTTTGGGAACATTATCCCAGTAAACTATACAAAAATGTAAAGTGCAGCGCTCTCGTGATAGCAGCTCGTAATAAAATACCAAAAGGCCCTCTAAATGACACAAAAATTGCTTGGGTCAATAAAGCCGCCGAGCTTCTACCCAGAGGAACAATAATTTGGTTCGAAGATACTATACATGATGTACCACTCCAAAGGCCTCAAACCCTAGCAGATGAAATAAAAAAGTTTATTTCATATTTATAACTTTCTAAACCACTTTTCATGAATGAGTCGTTCCTACGCCTTTCGTTGACATCGCACATGGAGCACTGATATATTTAGCTCTCGCACCATACAAAAAGAACCATAATTCTGACACTGTGACAATCAAACCGAAACAATCTATCCAGGCTTGCTGGAACACACGAAATAGTTGAGGTTTTATTAAAATCAATACCCCTTCAATGGACATAGTTAACCATCGAACCCGTCACTATCGTGGCGGTGTTTTTGCGTAATGAACCCATTCACTTTCAAACTAAGAGGCATCCGTGAAAAAAAACGACTTGATAGTTAGATTCGCAGGGGAAGGCGGCCAAGGTGTGGTCACGTCTGCGGAGGGATTGGCACAAGCTGCAGCACAAGTCGGATATCATGTTCTTACATATGCCACATTTCCCTCTCAAATCATGGGAGGACCAACTTGGACTCAAACACGCATTTCTATAGATCCAGTGTTAAGCACCGGTGATGAACTAGACGTCCTTGTCGCATTTAATAAAGAAGCATACGACACACACGTAGGAGAAATATCTACAAATGGTGTCATAATTTACAACTCCGAAGAATTCGAATTACCTGCCGCGGCAAACGAGATAGGGATGCCCGTAACCCAACTGGCCAAATCTACTGGTAATCCTCGAGCTGCTAACATGGTCATAATAGGAGCAATCGCCCACCTGGTAAACATGCCACAAGATTACTTAAACGAATTCGTAACCAAAAGGTTCACTAGGGGCAGATCAACCGACGAGCAAATCATATCTTCCAACATTCAAGCAATGCTCTTGGGACGCGAAACATCGGCCAAAACTAAGATCACGCTCGGGACATTGTCTGATGCATCTAAACCAGACGCCAATCAAATTCTCGTGAAAGGTAACGAAGCCATTTCACTTGGGGCAGTTGCTTCCGGCCTCAACTTCTACGTTGGATATCCGATATCTCCTGCCACGACCATATTAGTATGGATGGAACAAAACCTGGTAGCAAAAGATAAATTCGTTTATCAAGTAAGCTCAGAAATCGAAGCAATTACCGCACTCCTTGGAGCTGGATTTGCGGGACGTAAGGCTATGACAGCCACAGCAGGACCAGGCCTCAGTCTAATGAGTGAAGGAATCGGCCTAGGCTGGATGGCAGAAATTCCATGTGTAGTAGTAGACGTACAGAGAGGTGGACCGGCTACTGGATTGCCCACAAAGACCGAACAATCTGATTTGCTTGCATGTTTCCATCCAGCCCACGGTGACATATCCATACCCGTAATAGCGCCCGGTTCTGTAGAGGAATGTTTTTACGCAACAATTTCTGCATTCAATTGGGCAGAGCGCTACCAAGGCCCTGTGATACTGATGAATGAGATGTCCATGGCCGAGAGAGCACAAAACATACCCATACCAGAGTTAGAAAAACTCCAAGTTGAAAATAGATCTATTTATAATGGAAACAACGGCTATCTGCGATACGCAGGAGACGGTGTATCTCCTATGCCTATTCCTGGTAATCCTGGAGCTTATATAGCAAATGGCAGTGAACACGACCCCAGTGGCGATACAACACATCTGCCAAACCGGCATATAGAAATGACCCAGCGCCGTTTCAACAAATTAAACCAATTAGTAAATGGAACATTCGAGAGTTTAAATCAAGATGCGCCTATTGCTCTTATGCCATGGGGAGGCACCAAAGGTCCTGCTATGGAGGCCTATCAGCTTCTAGCCAAACAGAATGCTTGTTTAGGTTGGCTCTATACCATGTTCTTAAACCCTCTACCAGAAAACCTCCTCACTCAACTCAGGGCCAAAGAACTTGTCATAGTCCCAGAACTTAATTTCATGGGCCAATGGTCTAGTATTCTCCGCTCTCATGGTGTAAACGCTGTATCTATAACTCAATACACAGGTCTACCATTTAAAGTGCAGGATCTCGCTAATCGTATTCTAGAAGTAGTGAACTCTCATCAAAAAAGGACGGTTAAGACATGACGTTGAAAAATCCTGAGTATGATTTTAAATGGTGTCCCGGATGCGGTGATTTTGGAGTGAGAAGAGCACTAGAGTTTGCCATGACATCAAGGATCCAGGAAAGAGAGATCCCTCTGGAAAACAATGTTGTCGTAGCAGGAATCGGCTGTTCAGGCAACTTGGTACACCTATTAGAGGGTGAGCAACCCTACGGATTTCATGGAATCCACGGTAGGACCCTCCCAATCGCGCTAGGAGTCAAGATGGGCCGCCCAGACCTAAACGTAGTAGTGGTCGCAGGAGATGGAGATTTCCTAAGCATAGGCATGGAACACATAGCGCCACAAGCTGCCCGAAACTTGGACATATGTGCAATAATTATGGATAACGCCGTTTATGGTTTAACGAAAGGTCAAAGTTCTCCCACAACACTGTTCGGGGCTACCACAAGTTCTACTCCATTCGGAAAATTAGAAGAGAAACTCAACCCTCTAGAACTTTATATGAGTTACGGAGTTTCGTTTATAGCCTCTGGATTTTCAAGCAAACCCAGAGACCTAGCTAAGTTGATAACAGCAGGTATGGACCACCCAGGGTTTGCCATAGTACACATACAATCTCCATGTACAACATATAATGACACTTACGAAGAGTTAAAAGGCAGTGTAAAAAAGGGGATTCCAGGACAGTTATGGGATTTGCCAAACACACACAACCCATCTGACAGAGACGCAGCCTACGAAGTAATAAAGACCTCCGGCTGGCCTATTGGAATCATATATCAGAATACAAACCGGCCGGCGTTCCATGAACAAGTAGATAACATGAGGGCCTCTGTTCAATCGAAGACCATAGCCCAGTTGATGGAACGGTATCTTATCTAGCGGATGAAATAAATACTATCCGATTGGATGCAAATATAACAAAGCCCGGGCATCGACTTTTCTGTAAAGCTGTTAATTTCAGTACACTTTGCAGTACGCTACCTAAGGATCTCCCTCTTCATCCAGCCCCTCATATTTACTAGGGCAAAGGACGCTAACCGTTTCGGCTCTAAATACCTCATCTGGCCCATATACACCGTGCAGAATTATTTCTGAGTGTTCGTCGAAAAAAAGATCGGGCACCACTCCAGAATACGTGGCTTTTAGGGTATGATCATCTTCAAAAAGCGTGAATTCGGCCGTTGTATCTAGGTCTTGCCGGATAAAGGATTGAGCTACTAATTCTCCCTTTACTCTAAAGCTACGTCCTGTTTTTTCCCCTGAAAATTCATCTAGCTCCCCAACTGTAAAATAGTAGCTGGTATTACCAGGAAATGCCGCCGATACCAGATATCCAATGCCTAGCAATAGAACGAACCCTATAAGAAAGAACCTTGATTTACTTTCTAGTATTTTCCTTATAGAACCAAAGCGGCTCCGCTGAGAATCATTATAATGAACGGCCAATCCAGCTCCGTAAATAGCTCAGAATTAGGTCCTTAATAGTATCCTAACCATCTAATTCGATCAAGATAAACCCGTCAATCCAGTCACAAGTTTTCGCCCTCAGATTGACTACTAATCGTATCTGTTTTAAGGATGTCCTTTAGCTCCCTATATCTTCTGGTGTTAACAAACATATAGCCAAATAATAAAACCCACGACATACCATAGGCCGAGAGTAAATAGGCGACATTATCATCCGGAACACACCTCAATGTTTCGGCCCAGAAAATATCATCACTTTTAAAGCCCCCATATAGTAGAATATTACACCTGCCCGAATGCAGCCTACCCGGAATATCACTATTTGTTGTTACACTTATAATGGTATTATCGGAGGTCATTTCAAATACAGTAGAATTCCCATTTGATCCTTCGATTAAACTGCCTTCAACATAATTCCCTCGCAGGCTCAAGTCCGCATCAAATCTCTGATCTACAGTTAGTTCCCCCAAAGTAACGTAACCACGGCCTTCATTTTTCAGACTGGACCAAGTTAAAACTATCACTCCAAAAATTAAAATCAATAGAGGAATCAAGCATAAACATGCACTCTTTGCCAAAGGAGATTTTGGTAACTTTTCTAAGTCCCCCACATTACCAAAAACCCACAAAACATAACCCGAAAACCCTGCTAAGATCACTATATTTAAAGCAAAGAAGTATGGAAGTTCATTTAACGGCATATTTATCAAGAAGATCATCTATTAATGATCCGTACCCAAGTGCCCTTTTTGCCTAACCATATCTTCAGTTCTTTTTAACGACACTCTAAACCACAATAGGTATCCGAACAGAGAAGTAAACGCTAATAAAGAGAAGTAGAGGGTAATCCTCATGTCAGGGTCTAGCCCTGCGTTTGTCGAACCGACCCCTAAAACTAACCTTTGGTGCTGTGTATTCCACCAGTTCACCGCAAAATAGACAAATGGTAAATTAATAACACCTACAATACCCAAAATAGCGGAGTATCTAGAACCTTGGTAATGATTACCGCTGTAAGATCGTACCATCAGATAGGACACATAGATTAACCACAACACTAAAGTTGTCGTCAACCGAACATCCCAAGTCCACCAAATACCCCAGACTGGTTTTGCCCATATGGGACCAGTTACTAGGACTAGCGTAGTAAAAATAACTCCCAATTCGGCTGAAGCACTAGCAAGATTATCCCATTTAGCCTCACGTGTCCTAAGGTATTGAATACTGCCCAAAAATACGATTCCAAACGCCAGAAATGCTATCCATGCTGACGGAACATGGACGTAAAAAATCCTCTGAACATGTCCCATCTGAACTTCAGTGGGGGCCCACATGAAAATTAGAAAAATGTTTATTGAAAGTAGAACAGAGACTGTGAGTATTAATAAAAAACGCATATTGTGTTTTTATACGACCTTATTAAAGTAGTTCCTTATTTTTTTAATATATCTAGTCAGCATTTATTCTTCCATTGCTACCCCAAAAGCCCAGGGACAAAGCACAAGGAAAATAGCATCAAACACGATTATCAGTCCAATCCATCTACTAGTCTCGATTATATTAACCGTATCGGTAATCACTCCAGACGAGGCCTCTACAACCCCAATAATGATTGGTGTGACCACGGGGAAGAACAACAATGGCAGCATAATTTCCCGTGAACGCAGATTAAAGGCAATCGACGAGAACAATGTTCCAACAGTAGCAAACCCAAGGGTCCCAAGTAACATTATAACAATCAGCTTGAGGGATATTGAGTCAAAATTGAACAAGATCACAAAAATGGGTAAAACGAGCGCTTCTATGACAACCATAAAAACAAACATTGAAATCATTTTTCCTAGAAATATCGCGTCCCTACTAACTGGACACAATAGCAATGCGTCCAGACCCCCTTTATTTCCCTCTACAATAAACGCTCGGCCCATCGCTAAGACCCCTGCAAATGCGAAGGATAGCCATAAGATCCCTGGGGCCAAAGAATCAACCATCGTCGGGGTGATGTTTAGCGCAAAATTGAATATAACAATAACCATTAAAGCAAATACCAAGGCCGATACCATTATATCCTTAGTCCGCAATTCAAGTGTGATATCCTTCCATGCGATGACAAAGATTGGTCTAATGAATCCCATCAAGTGATTTTCTCCAACTGCTGGAAAAATGCATCGTAGAATTTTGATTCATCCATCTTAGCTCTGCTCATCCTTGAAACAATTGTTCCTTTCGATAAAAAAACTACTTCGTCAGCCCATTTTAAACCTATTTCAGAATTGTGAGTAGCCATAACAATGGTTCTATTGCCTCGGTTACTCTTGAACAAAATTGACTCTAAGTCATCCAACATTTGTTTATCTAGTCCAGACTCAGGTTCATCTAAAAGGAGAATATCGGGGTCGTGTAAAAGCGCTCTGGCGATTGCCAATCTTTTTTGCATACCGTGAGACAGGTACCTCACCTTTTGTTGTCTCTCTACTATTAAATTCACCTTGTCCAGTAAATCTGAAATACGACCTGGTAAATCACTCAGATCAAACATCCGTCCAAAAAACCGGAGGTTTTCTTCGCATGTCATTTCTTCATAAAGCATGGGATCATGCAACACTACACCCACCGACCTTCGAATTGCATCGGGTTCTAATCTACTACAATTTCCGTTCATCCATATTTCACCACTATCTGGACGATATCTAGTAGATAAGAGTTTCAATAAAGTGGTTTTTCCAGAGCCATTAGGACCAAATATAACTAACCGGTTACCTCGCTGAAGGGTTAAATCAAAAGAGCTCAAGACCGATGTGGCTCCAAAGCTTTTAGATAGACCTTCTACTCGTATACCTAGCGACTCTTTTTTAATTCCTGAGGGTATATTTTTACAAATCATTCTAATCTTTTACTTGGATCATTATATTACTAATCACCATTTGCTTATACTTTAATTCCCAGTAACGTACTACCCCATTTAATTTTCTTTACCATCTCATATATTATTAATCCTCCACCATATGTTGCCAATAACACCAGCACGAATTTGTATACGGGTGGAATCGCCAGAGTGAATATAAAGCTCGAAAACAGGAATTGTAGTGGCATGTGAACAATATATAGAGGATAGACGGCAGGAGTAAGATAGCTCAAAAGGCTAGACGGGCGGTTTAAATACAGTGATCCAAAAGAGAATGTCGATAACATCCAGCAAACCGATTCAAATGGAGTTAAGGCAACACTTAAAATAGTTAACGATGTTGGAAGCATATCAAATACTCGGACTAGATATAGGGAAAAAGCCAATATCAGAATTATGAAACGTATATCTCTTACGCTTTTCCAAAATTTCTCATCCAACGACACAAACATGTATCCCATAAAGAAACAAATTCCACCAGTAATAAAGCCATGTATCGGGTAAATAGCAAATCCTGCATAGGATTCTGGATTTATGATAACCGATTCCATTATTAAGGGTAGGGAGAAAAGGATCAGAGCACCGAAAGGTTTCTGAACAATATTTGAAATTGCCCGATCCGCGAAATTCCGATGTTGGTTTTTGTAGAAGTAAAAGACGGGAGAGAACAACAAGACGTACACAAATATATTGCCCAAGAACCACAGATGACCAACATTAGGCCAATAAGAATAGTCATGACCATAGTATCCTTGAGCAATCCTGAGATAAACGGGCACTATAAAAACCATGCCAAACAATAATGGAACTAAAATCCTATAGGTCCTATCTACAACTAGTTGGTATAAATCGCGTCTCCTAGACGCAAAGTTAACAGCCATACCTGAAACCACAAATAGTATAGGTATACGCCAAATATTTATCAGTTCCATAAAGTTCCATAAGATCGTCAGATCGTCGTTATTCGTAATGAAAAAAAACAAGCTACCCCATGGTTGAAATCCCAAGGTAATATGATAAAAAATGAGTAAACACAAAGCCAAAACCCTTATTGAATCTATGTCATATCGACGAATGCTTGACTGCATAATGAAATATTATTGACCTAATAGTATTTTCATTTCTATATCCATCACACAAACTAATCACAAAAAACAATCAATCTTGATTCTTTTAAGGTATATCTCGCCTATATATAAACATTAACGTTAATTTGCCAAAAAGACGAGGGGAATTGTTTGACACATAACCCAACCGATAGATACCATGAATGTCACAATTTTGGAGGATTACAGTTGCAGTTTAAACGTCAGGACAAATTAAAGACAGCTCCGAACATTGAGGACGTCCCACCAGGTCAATTTGTAACGGAAAAATTTCCCGTTTTGACATATGGTCCTACCCCAAACATCTCTATCGAAGACTGGAGACTACGTATTTTCGGAGAGATAGAAAATACGCTTGAACTAAATTGGACTCAGTTCATAAATCTCAAACAAGATACCATAGAAGTGCCATTTCATTGTGTAACTCAGTGGAGCCGCCTAGAAAATACTTGGGAAGGCGTATTAATAACGACGCTAGCACAACTGATCAAACCAAAGTCTAGTGCTAAACATGTGATCGCACATTGCTATGGAGACTATTCTACTAATATTCCAATTGAAATAGCCCTTGACGGAACGTCTATGCTCGCCTACAAGCATGACGGTGAAAAGTTGCCACCTGAACATGGCGGTCCTCTTAGAACGGTTGTCCCTGCCCGTTACGGTTGGAAGTCAGCCAAATGGGTAACAGGAATCGAGTTTAGTACTGTTGATAAACCAGGTTTCTGGGAGGTTAGAGGGTACCATAATAATGGTGATTTCAACAAAGAAGAACGGTTCTGGCCAGAACTAAGCTAAGCCAAATAGGCACTCCAGCGCAACCTCGTCATTCGTTCAGAATAAAACGGTTTCATATACTTCAGAAACCATTGGTTTTAATAGAAGATGTCATTTTGGGGTTTGGTTTAGCTGGTGTAGAATACCACCACCACCCATAAAAACTCCGTTTCATTTATGCCAGGAAGAATCAAAATATGATACTATGCCTCTATCACAAACCTAGATAGAGGCATGTCATTCGTAAGGGATTTAGAATAATAGATGCCGATGGTCATTTCTATGAACCACCCAACCTTTGGGAGGACTACACCGAGGACGAATTCAAGAAACGTGTTCCCAAAGTCAAAAAAGTCCATGGGAATTCTTTGCTCCAACTCCAAGGTGAAACCACAGGAGCCTGGAAGGCAAAAACGCTATTCGATCAGATGGATAGCAAATTTGGTCATGCCTTTCACGATAATTGGAGTATCAGTAGCCGTCTCTTGGATATGGAAACAGAGGGCTGGGACATCCAAGTATGTCTCCCCACCAAAACTGTTTCGCTCCCATCTTTCATAGAACCAGAGGTCCAAGGAGCTATGTGTAGGGCCTATAACAACTGGGCCTACGATTTCTGTAGCGCTGCCCCTAAGAAAGTGAAATTTACAGCGCCGGTCCCAGGTCACAATATTGGAGATATGCGGGCGGAAATAGAGCGATCCGTAACGGAGTTAGGATCTGTGTCCATCTTCCTTCCAAAAGTCATTTCCGGGAAAATGTGGCACGATCCAATCTACGACGAAATATGGAGAACCATACAAGATCTAGATGTTCCTATATCAGTTCACGGTAACAGTAGTTCTGGTGGACACCCGTTAGCCGGCTCCAGATACGATTCGTCCTCTGGTCCGTTTATAGCTTTGGGACAAGCAATTGGATTTCCATTCGAAAATATGATAAACCTTGGGCATTTTATTTATAGCGGTCTTTTGGACAAATTCTCTAGTCTACGTCTCCTAATTTTGGAGGCCAACTCAGGTTGGCTACCTTTCTGGTTAAATAGATTAGAAAAGTATTGCGAGGGTCGCCAATCTGTATTTTTCGACGAACATCCTCTCCAATTAAGTCCTCAGGAATACTTCTTGAGACAATGTGCGGTAGCTGCAGATGCTGACGAACCCGCTATAAAATACGTCGTGGATTATATAGGAGATGATAACATAGTTTTCAACACTGACTATCCACATCCTGATGCTCCAGCTACCTCAGAACCCCTAAAAAATATGATGGAACAACCGCTCACTGAAGAAACTAAACGAAAGATTCTATGGGATAATTCAGTTAAGATCTACGGCCATAGACTGATAGACGGACACCCATTGGCATCTGGTTGACACGCGTATATTTATCTAATCTGTCTGTTTTATACTAGGCACGACTCTAAGAGGTAGCATGTCACTTAGTCCCTTTATTCCTGCCGGTGTAAGCGTCCAATATAATGTCGGTATGCCTATGAGAGACGGGATCCGATTATCTGCAGACGTCTTTTACCCATCTACAAACAAAGGTCCTTGGCCTGTAATCCTTCTACGAACTCCTTATGATAACGTCAGCGACCATCTGGTTGAAGAAGCGATATTCTACGCTCAACACGGATATGTTTACGTCGCACAAGATGTTCGTGGAAGAGGAGATTCTGACGGCCAGTTTTATCCCTGGGTCCACGAATTCAATGATGGCTACGATAGCATCGAGTGGTTAGGAACACAGAATTGGTGTAACGGTAAGATAGGGATGGTTGGAAGCTCTTACGCTGGTAATGTCCAATGGCAGGCAGCTGTCGGGCAAAGCTCTTTTCTAAAAACCATCATACCTAGGGTAATAGGCCACAATTTATATGAAGCCCCTCATTATCAAGGAGGAGCTTTTCAATTGGGATGGACCGCCACATGGATCTATCGAACTGACGGTCGCACCAATCAACCGATCGACAAACACAATTGGACCCATATATTTGCAAAACTTCCCTTAGAAGCAATTGACAAGGAGGGAGGTAAGACAATCCCTTATTTCCAAGACTGGCTATCTCACCCAGATTACGACACATATTGGAAAGAGCTCTCTATCGAGCACAGATATACCGACGTGAAAATTCCAGTTTTCCACATTGGCGGTTGGTATGACTTCTTCAGTATCGGAACGTTGAAAAATTTTTCTGGTATGCAATCTGAAGGCGGAAACCTCAAATCGCGAAAAAATCAAAAACTTCTTATAGGGCCCTGGACACATAAAATAAATTCTTTCTCCTACGCAGGAGATTTAGACTTCGGCATGGATTCACTAATAGATTTGCGTTCTTTGGAACTACGGTGGATGAATAGATGGCTTAAAGGAGAAAGAAATAACATAGATGCAGAACCATCCGTAACACGTTTCGTGATGGGGTTGAACCAATGGAAGGATTCGGCACAATGGCCAATACCAGGAGCAACCCATATATCTTACTACCTACACAGTCACGGCAAAGCAGAACATTTAGATACCGAGGGACAATTATCCACCGAATTGCCTGGAAATGAATTGTTCGATTCGTTTATATATGATCCTTCCTCACCAGTTCCAACTAATGGCGGCTGTACTTGTTGCAATCCGGAGATAGTTCCCTATGGAGCATTTAATCAAATCTCTATTGAAAAACGCACTGACGTGCTCACGTACACCACAAAACCTCTTAAACAAGATATAGAAGTTACGGGTACCGTCTATGCTGAAATTTACGCAAGTTCATCAGCTGTAGATACTGATTTTACAGCCAAACTTGTGGACCTATCTACAGATGGCTACGCAATGAACATATGCGATGGGATAATCCGGGCTAGGTATCGTGAGTCACGTGAATATCAAACCCTAATGGAACCTAACAAGGTATATCGTTTCCACATCAACTTAGGACCCACAAGTAATGTTTTCCTAAAAGGGCATCGAATTCGCCTTGAAATATCTAGTAGTAACTTCCCACGTTTTGATAGGAATCTGAACACCGGGGATAAACAACATAAAACTACGAATATGCGGCCTGCCAAACAGAAAGTTTATCATGATGTAATCCATCCATCACAACTTATGATTCCACTCGTCAAAAACTCTTAACGTATCCTACGACCACCTAAAAACATCGCCCAAATATTCCTTAAAGCACCAATATCCTCCAGAGGATCTCCATCCAGTAATAGTAGATCAGCCTGCTTCCCTACTTGAATTGTGCCTACCAAATCCTGGGTCCCAACTAGTTCGGCGGCAATTTTTGTACTAGCTTGAAGCGCCTGCATTGGTGTTAGCCCAACATCCACTAACAACTCCAACTCGTGTACAATGCTGCCATGTCGTACCGGTGATCCGCCTGCGTCGGTACCAGCGGCAATTTTGACACCAGCTTTAATACATCTTTTCATGCTATCTATAGATGTTCGCTTCCGGGCCTCTGAAGCATCTCTTTCTTTCTTAGAATACTTCCATCGCTTCGCAGCTCTAATCCTATAATCCCAAGTAGATAAAGTGGGAACAACATACGTTCCTTTTTCCTTCATAAGCTTTGCCGTAAGGTCATCAATATATACAGCATGTTCTATCGAATCAAACCCTGCATTCACAGCGTCCCAAGTACCTTCGATTCCATCCGTACAATGAGCTGCAGCCTTGAGCCCCGCATTATGAGCTAATTCCACCACTAAACTGCAGATTTCTGGGCCCAAAGTACTATAGGAAATTCCGTCTGTATTGGTACCTGTTGCGCCAACTTTAATAAGTCCTGCACCTGTAGCAATTTGGTCCTTTACCGCGGCCTCCATCTCTGCCTTGGAATTCACTGTTTTGACAAAAGAATATCCCCAAGTCGTAGGCATCTGAAGCCACTCACCGGAAGCCGTTATTCTTGGGCCTTGGATAGCTCCAGATGCTATTGATTTAGCTATAGTAATGCTTATACCATATGGGGATCCGACGTCCCTAGCAGATGTTTGACCCGCGATTAGGGCTCTCCTAGCATTAGATACTGCTCTATTGAAAATCAAAGCTATATCATCACTTTCCCTTGCCATAATTGGAACCCCAAATTGGCCTCCATCTCCTGCAAAATGTTCGTGGCAATCAAATAGGCCTGGAACCAGGGTCAAATCCTCCCCGTTTATATCTTCATAGTGAGGATATTCGAAATGTTGTATAGGTCCTTGGTCGATCCAAGAAATAATACCTTCTTGCACCGCTACATTCACTCTGGGTACTGATGCTGCGCCGGTACCATCAATAAGTTTTACGTTGCGAATTAAAAAATTCATCTATCCTCCTATTACTAAGTTTCTGGTGCTCAGTGTCTCATTTTCTATGGCGAAGACGATTGACGTGAAGCCCACCCAACCGTTGATCGTGAAACAAGTACTGTTGGGCATATCCAGCATAACAACCAAAGTAATTTTGGGCCCATACAACAGTATCTTGGTAATTAGGAACACCATCATGGAAATAGAATCTCTCAAGTGCTCTACTGACCCAGCGATCTATAGGAAATGCTTCCAATTTATCAAGCGAAAAAACCAGAACACAATCAGCAATTTTAGGACCGATTCCAGAAAGCTCCATCAATCTGGTTTTGGCATTCCAATAATCAATATTTACCAATTCGCCTAAGTCTAAAGCACCTTCTGCTACCGCTATAGCGGCAGAATGAAGATATTTGGCCCGAAATCCTAATCCCAATTCCCGTAACTTCTCTTCACCCGCAACGGCGATTTGTTTTGGGCTAGGAAACGTCGCTCTCACATGCCCATCCAATTCCAAACTTCCCCCCAGTGTATTTGACATGGACTCCATGTTTTTATGAATGCGACTAATACTAGATGTAGCAGAACAAATAAACGCAGATAGACATTCCCAAGGTTCTTGGCTCAAAATGCGCAAGCCATAGTGGCGATCTATTGCCCCAGAGATATAATCATCTTTACGGATTATTTGATATATTTCATCAAGACCGTCATCCATACGAAAATAACGGTGAATCAATAATTTCAGTTTTTCTATATCTTTAAGATTAGACCATATTTCAAGTTCGGATTGACGCTGTCTAATTTTGATGAGGTGTCCATAAATAACACCCCAGTACCAGCCACTTTCATTTATCCATCGATGCGCTTGTCCACTTTCCAAAGTAGAAGCTAGATCGAAGTAGTCCGGAATCCGAAATTTCATGCTTCCCTATTAATCCATTTGCCAATAAGAGTAGTCAGTGTTGTCAGTGGTCCAGTTCTAACGGTACACTCAGGTAGAGAATTCAAGAAACTCTGACCATAGGTTTTACTCATCACTCGATGATCCATAATAACCACTATGCCACTATCGTTGGCCCGCCTCATTAACCTACCAAATCCTTGCCGAAAACGAAGTATTGCCTGAGGTATGGCATACTGATTGAAAGGTTCTTCAAATTGCTCGGATCTGGCCGCAAACGTCGGTTCGGTTGGAACATTAAATGGTAGCCGAGCAATAACCAGTGCTTTCAGTACCCCCTCTGGCATGTCGACTCCTTCCCAAAAACTACTTGTACCTAAGAGAATACTTCTGGGATTATCAATAAACTGTTGTATGACTCTCTGAGGAGGCCCATCGAGGCCCTGGGCAATGACTCTGATACCATTGGGTTCCAAGAAATTCACCAGATGATCTCGAGCCTCTCTTAAAGCGTTGTGAGAGGTAAATAACACTAACGTGTGTCCACCAGTCACGCGTGATATTGCATCCAAGCCCATAACCAATTTTGATTTATATTCCCGCGCTCCAGGATCTGGAATATCCGTAGGCACAGCTAAAAGGATAGCATTTCGATAATCGAATGGAGAGTCTACCATCAATTCGTCCACATCATCGAGCCCCAATCGTTGCCGTATAAAATCAAAATTTCCTGCAGTACCTAAAGTGGCACTGGTAAAAATAACCGACGATTTTTGGTCTATCAATTCTGATTTCAGATGTGGAGCGATATCCAAAGGAGCCATATTCAACGCCAATGCCCCAACAGCAGTTTTGGCGATCCAATGGATATTCCTTTCATCATTATTTGCCCCCACAATCGCGTCCATTCTATTTCTAATTTCACTCATTCCATCCAACAATGTGTCTAAATCTGAAATTATAAGGTCCAATCCAAGTCCTTTACCAAAATCAAGATCTTCTAAATATTGAATAAGCTTTTCAAGTCTACTTTGTGTTTGCAACAAATTGATGGAGCAATTGTCCCATGAAATCTCTAATTCATCCCATTTGGGTTGATTGCGCACACTTTGGGTTACCCTAAGTTGTAACCCAAAGCTAAATTCTCTTTCATAACTAGCCATAAGTTCATAAAGAAGAGACCAAGTGTGGTCCCACAACTGTAGCATTTTGGGAATATCCATCTTGATTTTAGTCTCTGCATTCCGAATATATTCCCATTGATTATCACTAAGAGTCTGTCCTGATTGTAATCTCAATATCGACTGAATCAACCGTTCTAAATTATCTAAACTTTCCCGTCCCCATTCTTGAGAAACCTGTAATCCGAATTGTCTCGTCGCTTGATCCTCAAGATGATGCGCCTCATCAATAACCAAATTATCATAGCTTGGAATCAATCCGCCGCCATGTGTGAGATCAGATAAAAGTAAGGCATGGTTGACGACAATTATGTCAGCCGTCTCAGATCTCTGCCTGGACAATCTAAGGAAACATCTTCCATCCTTAAGACCTGGACATTTACCTTTATCCCCCGCCGATAATCTAAACCACAAGGTTCGCTCTTTACGAGATAAATTAATCTCACTTCGATCACCAGTTTCTGTAGATTGCATCCAAACTAAACATTTACTCAACAATCTTGCTTCATCAATATTTAACTGATCGCTATTGCTAAGCGACTCCCAGCGCCTAACACAGAGATAATTACCCCTACCTTTTAAACTAACGGCTCTAATTTGATCTCTATCAATCAAACCCGACGTTTCCAAAATTGCCTTTAATCTTGGAATATCTTTCTGCAACAATTGTTCTTGTAAATTGATGGTATTGGTTGAAATTACTACTTTTACATCGTTTTTTGCTGCATAGAGCATAGCCGGTAGCAAATAAGCAATTGATTTCCCTACGCCCGTGGCTCCTTCTACAATCAGGTGTCTCCCTTCGTTGAAGGCCTTCGTTACAGCGGTTACCATAGCCTCCTGCTGGGGTCTGTATTCAAATCCCTGGAATAATTGAGACATAAGCCCAGTACTGGAGACCAATGATTTCATATCTTCTACGTCCAATAATTCCTTGCTTTTTCTAGGGTTAGAACGTGTGACTTCTTGTTTTAACTTTTCTTCAATACGCTGGAAGTTAGCGTGTTTCGGGAATCCGGTTGTTAATCCCTCTAGAGATTGCATCAGGTTACCGATGTTCCACCCGGACTTTTTTGATAATAATTCAAGCCTATCAATTGTTTCTGGATCGATTTTAGATGCGTACGCCATCAATCCCAGAAAAAGCTGTCTGGTTGTCTGAGCATCATCCAAGGCTCTGTGCGATCTCCCAGGATTGATATTCAATTTTTTGGATAAGATTGGAAGCGAATAATCCATTGCTTTGGGTAAAAACACGGATGCAAGATCCCATGTATCATACGTTTTATTGGTCAACCTTAGCCCTTTAGTCAACAAGAATCTAATGTCGAAAGCTACATTGTGAGCAATAATTGGATGTTCTCCCAAAAATGCTGCTAAATCATATGCCACATCCGGAAACAGTGGGGCATTCTCTATCATATTCTGATTAATCCCTGTAAGCCTCTCGATGAATTTTGGAATAGGCATACGTGGATCTACATAAGTCTCAAAAGTGCCCAGGATCTCCTGTCCACGAAACTTCACGGCACCAATTTCTATGATCTGATCCGCATGCGGATCCAATCCAGTGGTTTCCAGATCTAAGGATACAAAAACTTCTTTCAGAATAGGGATCATGCTATCCGACACTTAGATATAACTTCCTTTTGTATTCAACTATTGAATGGTCTGACCTTACCCATCCTCAATCCATAACTAGCGTAAAAACTTCCTGTTTTCAGTGCCTCGATAAATTCCTTCTCGGATCTAATCTCCTTTTGAAAAACCGTAGTACATCGTCCCAAACCATGGGTAGAATGAGCATCGCTACCGCCAGTGCCACTAAGTCGAAGTTTTTCAGTAACCCTGTATGCAAAACTATTTTCTTCATCGATAGTACTTCCGTTAGCTACTTCTACCCCATCCACTAGCCCAAAAATTGGATGATTACCCGCTTCATCTACATCATTCGGAAGAATCTCAGTCGATTCGTATAGAAGTGGCCAACTATTGGGACGTTTATCCAATAAACCCCTAAACGGATGTGCGGTGATCATAGCCCCACCAAGTTCCGAGATTATTTTTCTAAGTTCTTGGATTTTTGATATGCCTGAAACATACTCGTCTAGGCCAAAAGCCAAAACATGACCCATATCAGTATCGACTTCCACTCCCCGTATAAGCAGCATGTCATGCCTATAGGCAAATTCCTTAAAGATCGATTTATCCCAGAGGGTATTGTGCTCAGTAATACAAATGCCCTTCAGTCCGATTCTCTTTGCCTCTACAATCATCGCTTCAGGGGTCAAACTACTATCGCTGCTACCACGAGTTGTATGAACATGAAGGTCGATAACAGTAGGCATTGGCTTCCCAATTGTAGAACTTACCGCGATAAATCGTCAATTCTTGCACGGAAAATCGGAACAACCAAAATTCAGCCTATGCTAGAATTTTCCACATGAAAAATACTGTCGATGCAACCAAGCAAGAATCCATTAAGTCCTTCCTTCATTTTTTAGTGGTAGAAAGAGGATTTTCTAATAATACGCTCGATGCCTACAGAAACGATCTACATCAGTTCATGGAGTACGTAGACAAAAATACTAACAAACGGAACAGTACTCCAACTTGGCAGGATGTAGATACGAGTATGCTTTCTGAGTACGTATACGATTTACGAAGTGCAAAAAGCTATAGAGACAGCACCACGGCCCGGAAAGTAGCAGCAATCAAATCGTTCTTCTCGTTTCTTTTAGATGAAGGCTTTTTGTATAACGATCCTAGTCGCTCCTTGTCTGCGCCCAGACCAGAGAGAAACCTCCCCAAATACTTATCTCCTACAGAAGTTGACACGCTATTGGAAAAGGCGAAAAACCAAGATTCAGGAGAAGGGCAACGAGACTGGGCAATTATTGAATTATTATATGCAACGGGAATACGAGTAACCGAATTAGTCTCGTTAAATAAAGAGGACGTGAATATCTCTGAAAACTACGCTAGGTGCTTCGGTAAAGGCGGAAAGGAGAGGCTTGTATATCTTCATCCCAGAGCCGCTAAAGCCCTAGAACAATACCTTAAAGGGTCCAGATCTAAAATGGCTAACGGGTCTAAAGAAAGGGCCCTTTTCTTGAATCGTCGTGGGGACCGTTTAACCAGACAATGGATATGGGCAATCTTGAAGAGCGCCGCCAGACGAGCCAACATTTCAACACCCATCGCACCGCACATTCTTCGGCACAGCTTCGCCACTCACATGCTCCAAGGTGGAGCGCCCTTGAGACATGTCCAAGAACTACTGGGACATGCGAGCATCACCACTACACAAATTTATACACACTTAACGAACGAACATCTAAGAAAAGAATACGACAAAAGTCATCCACATGCATAAACAATAGGAACAATAAACTCAAACGACTTTTGTAAGGATTAAGAATTGACTGTCTCAACTACTGTGACTCACCACCAGAATCCATATCCACGTTGCCCCTTTCATTAGCCACCGGCTTATGTCTAATGTATAATTCTGTGAGCACAGCTTATCTCCAGACATCGTCTGTGAAAGAGGTCTGAATTATGGCCGTGGTAACAATTCAGGGACAAATAGGGTCAGGCGGACAGGAAGTCGGCCTAAGGGTAGCGAATTTACTCAATTATGACTATGTCGATCGTCTAATTTTTGCAGAGGCAGCGAAACTGCTGGGAGCAACGGTTCAAGCGGTTGCAACTAAAGAACATGAGACACGAACCACGAAAGATAAAATAGCAAATTTCGTCCACAATCTTCTAGAAAGATCTGCAATGGCGGGTGCAGGAAGTGAGCCATACTTCGGCCCGGGAATCGAAGTTTTATTATCTAAAGACTACTATTCTCAAGAAGAACAAGATCCCATAACAGCTAGTAGTGACCTGGATATCAAACAGTTTACAAATGCAATGACGAGTGTAATCAATGGATTAGCCAAAAAGGGAAATGTAGTACTACTAGGAAGAGGTGCTAATAGAATACTTGCAGATCATGGTAATACCCTTCATGTAGATATAATAGCCCCATTTGAACGACGCGTCCAAACCATAATGAATAGGGAACATCTTGATGAACAAGCCGCGACACAGTTCGTAGATGAACATGAAACTGCACGACTAAACTTCTTCAAAAAAGCATTTAACGTAGATGCATTAGATTCTAATCTCTACCACATGATTCTCAACATGGAACATTTGAAAACTGAAACAGCCGCCGAGATCATAGCACACGCAACCCAAGATATGGCCTACCAAATAAATTAGGAGCCCTGAAATAATTAATGCCTAACAGAGGACGGAGAATAGCTGCAAAAAAAGCCCTTTTGGGTAAAAAGAAAAAATCAAAGCGCCTTTCTATTAAATCTTCCACCACTAACTTTAGCGAGGATCTATCCCTCTCTTCCAATCAGGAGGATCTATCTCCAAACCGGACAACGACAGCCAAAAAAAGGGTATACGCACCAACCCCCATAACTAATGGTAACTCTGATATAGTCCCAGCTCCCAAAAGCTTATCTAAAACCGCCTCGGTAACAGCAGTAGCAAACCCTTCTAAAACCACACATAAATCTTCAACTCAAGATGCTGTTTACCATTACATACGCCCTGAGCTCCGAAGAATCGGAGTCTGCTCAGGTGTTGTCCTTGGATTATTAATAATCCTATCGTTCGTTTTAACGTAGTAGAAAAAATGTTACGGCAAAATTTTGGGTCTAGACTAACGTCTACACCCACAAGTCCTGGAGTCTATATTTTCAAGGATATTGCCGGATGCGTCCTTTACGTTGGCAAATCTTCAAACTTGCAAAATCGTCTTCGTTACTATTTTAGGAAGTCTCCCAATCACGAACCCAAGATCCGCAAGATGCTATCGAGACTTTCGGAATTCGAGTATATCGTGGTCGATTCAGATCCAGAAGCCCTTATCCTTGAAAACACACTTATAAAGAAATTTAAACCTCCGTTTAATGCCAGGCTTAAAGATGACAAAACATATCCATATATCAAAATAGATCGTAACGAATCATTTCCCCAAATCTACGTAACTAGAAAAGTTGATGATGATGGATCAAAATATTTCGGGCCTTTTGCAAATGCGGGAAGCATTCGCAAAACATTAACCCTTCTTAATAAGTTATTCCCTTATCGTTCTTGTACAAAACCCATCACTGGAACAGATAAGAGGGCTTGTTTGGAGTATTACATAAATCGTTGTGCTGGCCCATGTATTGGAGCAATAAATCACAAAGAATATAAGGATATCATAGACCAAGTTATCCTGTTTCTGGAAGGAAAAACTGAATCCGTACTTTTGGATTTAAGGTCAAAAATGGCTCAAGCCTCAAAATATCTTGAATTCGAAAAGGCCGCCTCTTTCAGAGATCAGATAGCGGCGCTTGAATCTATCGCTAATCAACAAAAAATCAAAACAGGTTCCGTCACAAAACGTGACCAAGATGTCGTTGGCATGTATATCCGTAATAATGAGGCCTGTATCGAAATTTTCTACATACGCAACGGGAAGCTAACCGGCAGGGATAACTTTTTAATGGATGGAGCCCTGGAAACCATCCCAAGTAGAATCATGAGCGGCTTTATTAAACAATTCTACCAGTCAGCCTCGTTTATACCTTCACAAATAATCGTAGAATATCCTCTGGAGGACGCAAATCAAATCATGGGTTGGCTCCGTTCGAGAAAACAACGAAGGATTTCACTCATTGTTCCAAAGCGGGGCCCCAATAAACAATTGGTGGAAATGGCAGCAAGAAACGCGAAACATCATTTACGCCAATTAAACATAAAACGCTGGGACAATACCCAAATTCTTAGTATAGCTCTACATGAATTACAAGAAGAATTACACCTGCCACGACTTCCTGAAAAAATAGAATGTTACGATATTTCTAACCTTCACGGCACTAACCCCGTCGGCAGTATGGTGGTATTCGAAGATGGATTGCCAAAGCCATCCAAATACCGCCACTTTAGGGTAAAATCCGTGAAAGCAATTGATGATTATTCAATGATGCAAGAAATCCTTCGGCGCAGATGTAAACGCTTGCCTAGCAGTTCGGCCGAGTCTCGTATTCCCCCGCCCTACACTAAACCCCAAAAATCATGGACAGTGAACATTCCCGATTTAATCATTATCGATGGAGGGAAAGGACACCTGTCTGCAGCACTGGAAGTATTACTCCAATCCGGTATAGATTACATACCAATAGCCTCTTTATCCAAGAAAAATGAGTGGCTCCACAGACCTCATACACCAGAACCAATCGTATTGAACCGTAGATCGTCGGGCTTACAATTGGTACAACGTCTAAGAGATGAAGCTCACAGATTCGCCATAAATTATCACCGTAAGTTGCGATCTAAACGACAAACTGCCTCCGGGATGGACTCAATAAGCGGAATTGGCCCAAAACGCAAGAGACTCTTATTAAACAAATTCGGTTCTACCACGAACCTCAGGCTAGCATCTGTCACCGAGATTGCCCGCATACCTGGCATATCCAGAACCATAGCTATACGTATAAAACAAACTCTTTAGAACAATATCCCATCTGAAAACTCTATTTTTTGCACTACTTGATTTTCCGTTCGTGGGCAGTTATGTTGGCTTGGCACTCACACCATCAATAAATGTTAACAATACACATACATATAGAAGACGGGCGAGAAATCACCCTTAAGGCCGAAGACGACAATTCAAAAGACAAGCTTCTCTCACTAGTCGAGAGACTATTGTTACCCTCATATTTTTCGAACAACCATTCCTCTCTTCAATCAACTCCAGTCACCACAGATCACAACAATGGAACAAAACGGGCCTCTATATCTCACTTAAATCAAGCTTCAATAACAACCCCTCAAACTCAGCAGTCCCTATTTGCTAACTTCTGTAGCCACCATGACCCGGGAACTGATCGAGGCAGAGTACTCGTTGCAGCGGAAGGAGCGAGATTATTTTTATCTATGAATTACATTTCTACCGAAGAATTAAAACCCTTATTCGATGCGGTTGGATGGCCACAACCAATTGACCTTGTGACAACAATCCGTAACGCGAGTAGAAAAAACTGTGGATGGATAGAAAGAGTTAGAGGGAAACAAGGTTATTACAGCGTTACTGAAAAGGGTAGAAATACGATGGTTTCTTAGCCCAACCTAATCATGGGACCAATCCCATCGTGCTCGTTTCCTCCATGCTCTCATCACCCTGATCCAAAGAACAGGACCATAACCACCAATGCCAACGGTATTGCTACCAATGAATACCCCAAAAGTTTCACGGTCTCCTCAAGTTGACCTATTCCCGGGGGAGGACCTTCGTAGTCCTCGCTACTCAGATAATACCTGGCCCACAATGGCAAACTACCACTCATCCCTAGAGGAGAAATCCTAGAGTAAAAAATGGTTGCGAGAAACTTCAAGGCGGATCTGACCTTGAATATCATCAGAAGAGCGATGATTGCAATTAACAAACCGGGAAGCAAGATACGCAACATAAATCCTATCCTGAAAGCTCGTTAACTACACGATATTAAATCTATCGGCCGTATGTCAACGTTTGGTTACTTTTCTCTGACCCGTTTTCGTGCCTAAACTCTATTTCACTTCTTTGGTTGTCATGGCAGCCAACTGTGTCTTGGCCACGGCCTCTGCCTTTCCTCCATCTTTGTACATCTTAAGCTTATCTGCTGGCAATGGATCTGCCCCTCCGGAATAGAGATGACAAGCGACGCGATGTCCAGGTGCTACCTCTGCCAACACTGGCAATTCACCTTTACACCGTTTCATTAAAGCTGGGTCAGCTAAAGCGACAGGACACCTTGGGTGAAAACTACATCCTGATGGCGGATCTATAGGCGAAGGTACTTCGCCCGGCAGTATTATTTCATCTCTGACTATATCCGGATGCGAGGAGAGTGCAGCAGAAAACAGAGCCCGCGTATAGGGATGAAGTGGATAGTTAAATATCTCTTCGGTATCACCCTGCTCAACTATTTTTCCGAGATACATTACAGAGGTACTGTGAGCCATGTACCTAACCGTAGCAAGATTATGGGCTACCATGAGATAGGCAACTTTATATTCCTGCTGTAGGTCCCACAGCAGATTTAGAATTTGAGCTCTAATAGATACATCCAACGCCGATACTGGCTCATCCAGTAGAATCAACTTCGGATAAGAAGCTAGGCCGCTTGCTACCGCTATACGCTGCCGCTGCCCTCCACTAAATTCATGAGGGAACAAGGAAGCCTGAGCTGGGTGTAACCCCACGTGATCCAGCAATTCGGACACTCTCGCGGCTACTTCTTCTTTGTCTACTCTCCGATTAACAATCAACGCCTCTGCTATCAAATCTTTAACTCGCATACGAGGGCTAAGAGATGACCATGGGTCCTGGAATACGGCCTGTACAGTCGCCCTATAATCCTTTAAATCATCCCCTTTTAGGGAGTGGACGTCCTTACCATATAATTTTACGGACCCCTCGGTAGGATCCTCCAATCTCAATACTGTTTTTGCGGTGGTGGTTTTCCCACATCCAGATTCTCCCACCAATCCATGGGTTTCTCCTTCATTGATGGTAAAGTTAATCCCATCTACCGCCTTCACCTGACCAATGGTCTTTTGCAAAATAAGACCCTTGGTCACCGCAAAGTGTTTCTTTAAATCTTTTACCTCTAGTAGGGCGGGGCTGACTCCCATAATGGATCGTGCCTCCAACAAGCTGCGTTATGGTTTTCATCGACCTGATAATATGTCGGATATGCTTCCTCGCATACGGGCTTAGCAAATCTACATCTATCCTTAAATCTGCATCCAACCGGCAAATCATAAAGCTGAGGGGGTTGACCTTCAATTTGGTACAGTCTGTCTACCCTTTCCTCCAATCTCGGAACCGAGCCGATAAGCGCCTCGGTATATGGATGAGCCGGGTTGTTAAATATCTCTCTCACAGGACCGTTTTCAACAATCCTACCTGCATACATTACCGCGACCCTGTCACACATTCGTGCGACTATACCAAAGTCATGTGTAATAAATATAATGCTCATTCCAGTCTGCGCCTGGATATCTTTAAGCAGCCTCAAATATTGCAACTGGATGGTCACATCCAGAGCCGTCGTAGGCTCGTCAGCAATAATTACCTTGGGGCTACACGCCATCGCAACGGCACCCACCACACGCTGTTTCATTCCTCCACTCATCTGGTGTGGAAAGTCCAGCAATCTTCTTTCGGGGGCTGCTACTCTAACATCCCTCAAGGCCTGTTGGGCCAACTCACGTAAACCCTTTTCCTTGGTTGTTTCGTCAGTCCTATGGGTTAACGCCTCTACAAGCTGGTTTCCTATAGTGTAGACCGGGTTCAAAGAGGTCTGAGGATCCTGCAATATCATTGAAATCTTCCGTCCTCGAACATTACGCATTTGGTTCTCTGGATATTGCAAGATGTCGTCCCCATCCAGCACTATCTCCCCTTCTATAATCCGAGACGCCGGCTGGGGATTCAGCCTAAGTAGAGAACTTGCAGTCATAGTCTTACCACAGCCAGATTCGCCGACTATGCCCAAAGTTTCACCTGCCTTAACAGAGAAACTAACACCATCTACTGCTTTCACGGTCCCCCAACGATTATAGAAATAAGTGTGGAGGTTGTTTACAGTTAAAACATCTTTAGATTTATCAACAGCTACCAAAACTAATTCACCTGCCTAGTTTTTGGGTCCAACGTGTCACGAGTCCAGTCTCCAAGCAAGTTGAGAGAAAGAACCGCTACAAGAATCGCCAATCCCGGCCACAATGTAACCCACCAGTGGGAGGTTATCAATTCTCTACCATCAGCCACCATGATTCCCCAAGCGGGAATCGGCCTGGGAATTCCAGCGTTCAGGAAACTTAGCGACGCTTCAAACAATATGGCTGTCCCTAATTGCAAGGTCGCCACAATAACCAAGCTATTCAGAACGTTCGGCAAAATATGTTTAATTATGATCCTCATATGAGAGGCTCCCGCGACTTTTGCTCTTTGGACAAAGTCCCTGTTCTTAATAGCTAGTGTTTCACCTCGTGATTGTCTAGCATAGATAGCCCAATACACCAGCGCTATAACCGTCACGACTGTCCCAAACCCCCTTCCCACAACGGCCACGAAAACTAAGGCCAATAGTATGGACGGTATTGCCAATTTCATATCAACTAATCTCATAACTAGGGCATCCACCCAGCCTCCAGCGTACCCTGAAATCAATCCCAGGGTAGTGCCAACTGTACCTGCGAAAAGGATTGCTATAAGGGAGACTGTGAGTGAGATCCTAGCTCCGTGGATCAAACGAGTTATAATATCTCTTCCTGCTTTATCAGTTCCGAGGAAGAATCTTCTTTCTCCGTCGTAAGTCCTTACTTTATAACTGTTATCCATCGCCAGTATTTCCGTCTCGTTGCCATGGAGGTAGCTCTCCGACGTGGTTATCAATCCACTCTTTGGCACCACTTCCTTTCCATTGGCATCAAAGACCGATATCGCTTCAATAGCCGGATATCCAACCAATGCTCCACCAAACGACGTCCAAGCCACCTCGTCAATAAATGCTAATCCGCTTTGAATTTCTGTGGTTGCTTTCCTAGTGTAAGCACCGCCTCCACTGAACTGAATCGGATTCTTCCAAGTAACCAATGTTCCACCAAGCTTTGATTTCATGGAACTTTCGAGTCCTCCGTCATAAATCAATGCTCTATGGACTCGGACTTCAACACCGTCGGGAGTCATCACGTCTATAATTCCGTGCACTTTTTCCCCATTCCCATAAACGACCGTCCCATACAATTCGTCAGTCGTTTTCCCTAATTTTATGTGGGCATCCGGATCTAATTCTTCGCCGATGTGTATATCAAGCTCATTAACATCGACCCCAGCGTACACGGTTTCTACTTTTGCTTTAACCCAGGCTGGAGGCAGTAGCCTGGTCGAGGTGTGTGGCTTTTCGGGATGATATTCATCCCCTCGCATGTTCGACCAAACGTCAGCCAAAGCAGCTGGCAAAATAAGGACAAATACTATTAGAAAAATGGGGACTAAGGGCAACCGGCGAGCTATTTTAAGAGCTCGCGTTAACTTCGCTCTCGAGTACCAAGGCTTAGATTCTGGGATCTGGACTGCCATTGATTATCCTTCCTCCACCACTCTAGTTATATCTAATTCTCGGGTCTAAGTATGCATAAAGGACATCTACGACCAAATTTGCAAAAATGAACAAGCTAGCCATAAATATCACAACGCCTTGCACAACCGCGTAGTCTCTTGCTTCTACAGCTTCTACTGCGAGCAAGCCAATGCCCGGCCATGCGAAAACGGTCTCGGTCACCACTGACCCTGTTAATAAAAATCCAGTTACAACGCCAAAGTATGTAAGCGGTGCAATAGCCGCGTTTCTCAAGGCATGCTTCCAAATAATCTTTCTTTCTGACAAGCCTTTGATTCTAGCCAACTTTATGTATTCACTATCAAGCACATCTAGCATCGCAGATCTCGTCAATCGCATAAGAGCTGCCACATTGAAGCCCCCGAGTGCTATCGCAGGCATAATCATATGTTTGATACCACCTTCTCCTGACGTGGGAAGCCATCCTAGATGAACAGCAAATATCCACATCAGCATCAGTCCCAACCAAAAGCTAGGAACTGACTGGCCAAGTAATGCTAAAATTTTCCCTCCGGTATCAAAAACAGATCCTTTCCTAATTGATACGAGCACTCCTATTCCCAAACCCAGTATGGTGGATATCACAATAGTAAAGGATGCCAATTTTAGAGTTTTCGGAAACTTCTCCACCACCAATCCTAGTGCATCATCATTATATCTAAACGATCTGCCCCAATCCCCCTTCATAATGTTTCCTACATAGACCGCATATTGAACAACTATGGGTTTATCTAAACCCCAAGCTTCTCTAACTCTCACGAAATCCTCTGGATGGGCATCTTGAGGTAAATAAAATTCCACTACATCCCCACTAAGCCGCGTTAAACCGAAAACTATTATGCTCACACCAAATAGTGCTAACAGTGACTGAGCAAACCTAAAAACCAAATATCTTTGCATTTAGACAACTTCCAAATTTTAACGTGTATTAGCGGTACCTAAACAAAAGAGTCGTTCTTGCGTCCGGACCAGAAAACCATTCTTACTAATCCTGAGCCGATGACTAGGTACGAAATATTGCTTGCGGGATTCTATCATAGGAGAAAACACAAGACAAGAAATTCCATCTAGGAATTTCAAATCCAATACCCCTATAGAATTAATCTCGTCTACCTTTAGATTAGAAAATATAAACATTGCCACCTGAAGTTGCCGATTAGAACATTGGAAATCTCGATCTAAGTCGTTATTTCTCTATACAAATTTTGGCCAAGAACCTACAAATCAGGTCCTATATTATGCCATTTGGTAGCTTGTTCATATCCGTGCGCTATATTCAACAGCTCAACCTCCGAAAGAGCGGGGCCCATTATTTGCATGCCTACCGGCAAACCACTAACAAATCCACAAGGGACCGAAATCGATGGTATACCTGCTATATTCGCCGGTATAGTACAAATATCGCTCAAATACATTTGAACCGGGTCCGCAGTTTTAGCACCTACATTAAAGGCTACAGTCGGTGAAGTTGGGGTAATTAAAGCATCATATTTCTGAAACGCATCGTTCATTTCATTTCTTATGATAGTTCTAACTCTTTGGGCCTTTAAATAATAAGCGTCATAGTATCCGGATGAGAGAGCATAGGTGCCCAACATGATCCTTCGTTTCACCTCAGCCCCAAACCCTTCCTTTCTAGTCAATTCCATGGAATCCCACATCCCCTCTGCTAATCGCTGAGAATGTCCATATTTGACCCCATCGTAACGAGCTAAGTTAGCAGAACATTCTGACGGGGCAATTATATAGTAACAAGCTAGTGCATATTTTGTAGATGGAAGTGAGCATTCCTCTAAGCAGGCCCCAAGTTCTTCTAAAACCTTAATAGCTTCATCCAACGCTTTCTTAACACCTGGTTCCGTACCATCCGTAAAGTACTCTTTCGGAACTCCTAATTTTAGGCCTTTCAGTCCTTTTTTTAATCCTTCTGTATAGTCAGTACGAACTCCGTTAATTGAGGTAGAATCTTTGGAATCATATCCAACTATTCCGTTCATAACTATTGCTGAATCTTTTACGTCTCTCGTTAATGGACCTATTTGATCCAACGAAGACGCAAACGCTATCAGGCCATAACGACTAACCAATCCGTAGGTGGGCTTTAATGCTACGACACCACAAAGAGAGGCTGGCTGTCGAATGCTACCGCCTGTGTCGGATCCAAGTGAATAAAATGCTTCTCGAGCTGATACTGCAGCGGCACTACCGCCACTACTTCCGCCTGGTACACATTCCAAATTCCACGGGTTCCGAGTGGTAAAAAATGCGGAGTTTTCGGTCGATGACCCCATAGCAAATTCATCCATATTGCCCTTACCCAAAAGAATGGCCCCGCGGTCAAACAAACGATCCGTTACTGTTGCATTATATGGTGGAATAAAATCCTCTAACATCCGAGATGAACATGTAGTCTTAACTCCCTTGGTACAGATTAGGTCTTTAAGTTGCATGGGTATCCCGGCTAAAGTTTCATTTTCGAAACTTCTCTCCTCATCTACCTTCGCGGCCTGTTTTAAAGCCTTTTCTTTTGTAACTGTAACGAATGCTTTCAAGTCACTGTCTATTCCCTCGATTCTATCAAGACACATCTTGGTAAGTTCGATAGAGCTAACCTCTCTTTTGACCAACAGGGAATGTGCCTCATGGATGGTTAATTCATTTAATGCCATATTTTACTCTTCTAACACAGCCTTAACTCTAAAATAATCTCCTTCCCTGACTGGAGCGTTGTGTAGGGCATCTTCCTTTGACAACGATTCATGAACTTCATCTTCTCTCATAACAGTACCCAAGCTTACTGGATTCGTAGTCGGTTCAATAGCTTCCGTATCCAGTTCTTGTAACACTTCAAACTGATTTAAAATATGGGCGAGCTGTGCCCTATATGTCTCTATATCTTTTTCCAAAATTCCAATTCGACAAAGGGTTGATATGTGTTCTACATCTTCACGAGAAAACAATGGTCATCCTCCCAAGATAGAAATATGCTTACAAAAAGTTTGAATGCTCATTTAATTGACGCTTCTTAAAAATTCATCCTAATTAAATCTGTTCATCGACAATTCTATTCCATCGGTAATAAGACTCTCTAATGCATCGCCAACTTTAGGAATTATCGTCCGAACTAACGTCTCCTTTTCCAACTCTGTAAACTGGCTGAGAACATAGTCTACAGCATCTTGTTGCAAGGGGTGAGAACCAATTCCCACTTTTATTCGATCAAAGGTCTCACCCGCTAAGGCTTCGATGACAGACTTTACTCCATTCTGTCCACCTGGCCCCCCAGTCCTCCTCAGTCGTATAGTCCCAAAGGGAAGGTTCATGTCGTCATATATTATAACGATATCACGCGCGGAGCATCCAAATCGACGCAAGAGATAATTTATGGCGATCCCACTATTATTCATGTATGTCCTAGGCTTACACAACACTACTTCTTCTCCTAAGTACACACCCCGAGCGATCACGACCTTGTTTCTACGTTCCCATAGGTCTATGTTCCATTTTTTAAAAACATATTCGACGCATGAAAAACCCACATTATGCCTACTATCAACATAATCTGTACCCGGATTACCTAGTCCAATTATCAGTTTCACGAACCCTCGATCAGATTATTAATATAGGATATCATCTCGTCGTCCAAAGTCTCTGCTAGTATCCAGAAATCTCCCTTCAGTGTTTGCATTATGCTTTTTTCTATACCACTACGAGATCTTTCTTGGAGATCGCGATTTGTCAACCGAAAGTGCACCTCTTCAACCTGCTCTTTTAAGACCTGTTCCAACTCCCTGGATAATTGTTCCATTTCAATCGTTGGAAAGTTATCATCCAAACCTAACTCGCAAATAGTACATACGGCACTGCCTTCTGGCACAACACCCTCGATTCTGTCCCCACATATCTTCATATTCTTTTTAACTATACTCAAACCTCGATCTAGGTTATATCCTTTATCTTCCAATTGGTTTATACGATTAAGTTGTTTGAGTAAATCTAGTAGAATTTGATATTGATCCGTCTCTATAATCATACCTCTCATCTTCATCTGGTATGCATTATGATGTTCATGATAGGCGGCAAGATAACTTCGTTTGAAATCATAAAAGTCTTTTTTCACCTCCCACCAAGACCATCCCTTACTCAGTATTTGCGCTGGTGACACTTTCCCTTTCAATTTATTCCACTGGAGATGTAACGGTTTATTGGTCTGGTAAACCTCAGATCGTCTAAGAAATAGGACTATGGGTTCTAATTCTGGGATATATCGTCCTGCAGTTAGAGCTGACTCAAGTACATTGAAGGCCTTAGAAAGCTCAATAGGATTTCCGAAGATGCGTCTAGCTTCATAATAGACCTCACTAAAGGTCTTAGCATGGGCTAAAACATACAAATTACCAATACTCTCCATTAGATGTTCAGAACTACAAACTCCAGTGACATCAAATAGAGATTTCATGGTTTCAATAGCAAGGGACAAACGGCTCCTCAATTCTTTCAATTTGTCATCAATTATGTTGGCATCTATTGCCTCGTGTTCCATGAACTTGAATTTTTTAACTTCCGGAATAATTAATGAAACATAAGGAACCGATCCACGGAGGGTAATTTGCTGTTCGAGCCGCAGCAACCTAAAGGTGTTATCGAAATTATGCCCCCAATCTATCGTCGGTATAATCTCAAATGTAATTCTATCTCCATTGAATCGTTCTCCGTGTTTGAACATCAATTCATGCCCAGGCAGCAGCACCAATTCCGTTCTCGGAATCTTGAAGAAAACATAACTCAGGATGAACAAATTCGCTAAATTGTTAGTCAATCCATAGTCCGAAATCATCTTTCTAGTCAAATTTTGCCATCCGACACTATGGTTATCATTGTCCAATTCTTCCTCGATGAGCCTAAATACCTCACAACTACTTGGATCAAAGATCGATGGATTTGCCACCTCTGAGAGCCCTAATGCTGGCCCAAATTCCTCTAATGTCTGGCTAGTTGTATCTGGTTCAAATAATTCATCGATCAGAATCTGTGTGTCTATATTGGTGATCGGTTCTTTGAGGAGCTCCAACTTTAAGGGGAGCTTTGGATAGTTAAACGCTAATAGCATACTACCTAGCCGTTCAAACCAGAGACATGGTCGATCTCCGTGAAATATCTTATCCACTAGAGCAGGGTCGCCTCCCATAGGCCAAACTATTTTCCATCGCCTGTAACCATCATCTGTGGTTCCGTTTAAATTTCCACATTTTGAATCAAGTTCTACCAAAGCATTCCTTTTAGATTCTTCGTAGGAGGTATTGATAACACATACGGCCAAAAGCTTTTCTTGAATGTGAGTCCATTCAATTTCATTACTATCCAGCAAGACAACAATACGAAAACGACAACCATTTGTGAGTGGCGTCACTAATTCTGGATTCCATTTATTCGCAACTATAACCTCTCCCGAATAAACCAATCCATTAAATGTAGCTGAAAGAGTTTGCGGCACCTCTATAAGACCAAGATCAATCTCCTGGCTAACGCTGATTTTGTCAATCAACGATTTCTCCATTCGCCTCTATCAAGGCTAAAAACTGATTTTCTTCTAATATCTGAACGCCCAAACGTTTCGCTTTATTCAATTTAGACCCCGGATTAGCACCAACAATCAAATACCTTGTTTTTTTCGTAACCGTGTTAGAAATGGTACCCCCTAAGTCAGAAACCATAGTTTGGGCCTGATCTCTTCCCATCGAGACTAAAGTTCCAGTTAACACAAAGGTATGCCCAAAAAGAGGGGTAGATTTACCAAGTACCCTATCACTTAGTCCGTTTAATCGAACTCCACCTTTTTCAAGTTTATTTAATACTTCCACATTGGATTCCATCTGAAAATAAGACCAAATACTCTCGGATATACTGGGCCCAATACCAGGAATATCCTCCAATTCTTGCCTAGAAGCCGATCTTAATAA
>CAYTPK010000021.1:0-11401 GCA_964439905.1 uncultured Dehalococcoidia bacterium | reverse complement strand
TGGGGCTTATTCCTTGGCAGAGAAGGGATTGATTGATTTAAACAAGGTGGTAATGCAAGGCGGTAGTACTGGTGGATATTTTGTTTTAGCTATGACGTTTAGATATCCAGATTTACTGTCAGCTGCTGTTTGTTTCTATGGATGTCCGGATCTGTTGCATACTTGGTCGCATCGAAGTGGAACTTCAAGACCTGTACTAGGTGATGTAGTTGGAGGTGACAGAGGTGGCCCAGACATGGCTCCTGAACATTGGAAAGGTCGCTCGGCAATATACAACTTGGAAAAGATAAAGACTCCAACTCTTTTACTATGGGGAGATAGGGATGGAGTAAGACCTAGTCATGCTGATGATTATTATCGTGCGGCCAAGGATCAGGGCCTAAATATGGAATATATCTTATATAACTGTGAGCCCCATGGATGGTATCACTGGCGTCCTGAAGATTTGGGGGATTCTATAAAAAGAATAGCGACACACTTTTCGAAAGCTATAGAAAGTTAAAAGCTAGCTTTGTGTGTATGCAGCGAATCGGATCTCTGAATGGTCTGTATAATGTTTCCCCTCCCCCATCTTCAAGGAGTCTGCGGTGGTCAGACCATGAAAACAGGGTTTTCGTCGGTTATGACTCGGTTCTCGTTGTCTATGCCATAGCGTATGTAAGGGGGTAGAGAAAACATGTGTAGGTGGCTAATTTCATCATAGAATCTGAGGACTTTTGATAGTCGTTGTGTTATTAAAGAATCTCTTTGATTGGCAGTCATAAACGAAGGTTCATTCGTCGCTATCGTAAATCCCCACATGCTCATGAAGCAGGGCACGAATACATTGTATGGAAGCACTTCTGTGAACATATTTTTGAGAGTTTTAATTATTGGTGTAAAGCATTCATGATAGTTCATGAGTCCTGCCGGGCCAGACTGTGTAACCATTACGCCAGAGCTTTCTAATTTGGATTTTACTATTCCATAAAATTCCTGAGTATATAGTTTGTAGGCTACGCCGGCTTCAAGCGGATCGACCAAGTCTAGTATGATCACGTCGAAAATTTCATTAGTGTGTTCTAAATAGTCCCGGGCGTCTGTGTGAAGAAGTTCAAGCCTTGAATCTTCAAAAGCGCCCTTACTGTGGTTTGGCAAGAATTGACGGCTGATCTGCACGATTTCTTCGTCAAGGTCTACCATTACCACGCGCTCCACACTCTCATGAGAGAGCACTTCTCGAAGGGTCGCACCTTCGCCACCTCCGCCTATGAAAATCTTACGTGGGTTCTGGTGCATTAACATCGCTGGGTGAACGAGCGCCTCGTGATATATATGTTCATCCGCCTCCGACGATTGGGTTTTACCGTCCAGAATTAGGACACGTCCAGAAGTTGTAGTTTCGATAACCTCCGCAGTTTGAAACTTAGTTTTTCCGGAATAATGGAATTCTTTGATTCTAGTAAGCGTAGATATGTCTGGAGTAATTACTTCGGAAAACCACTGGCCAGAGGGATTTTGGGCCATGGAATTAGACTCGATGAATCAGAGGCAAGGACTTTATCCCACGTCTAATAATTCGTTGTTCAGGTTCCTTGGAATCCAGTTTTTCTATAAGTATGTTTGCTGCTATTTGGGGGTCGATATCGTTTCCACATGTGAACAAATCTGCTGCGGCATATGAATATTCAGGCCAAGTGTGGATGCTAAGATGGGATTCGGCGATGGAAAGCACCCCGGTTACACCTTGAGGAGAGAATTTGTGAAAGGATTGTCCGACAATATGGGCTCCTATAGCTTCTGCGGCACTGATCATAGTTTTCTTAACGTATTCTAAATCGTTAAGAAGTTTAGGATTACAATCTCCTAGTTCTAACAGCAGGTGTGTACCTAACGCATTCAAACACCGGTCCCCCTTTTGAATTGATACGGCATTAGATTCTAAAGGGTCATTATGGGTGATACAAGGGCTATTGGGGGGTATGGAATGGATGTTAGGTGATTAATCCGCTCTTAGGATAGCAAAAGTTGAAGTTTATCTATATAACAATGCTTTTCTAGGAGAGCTTTGAAACGAACTACTTTTTCGTGGTGATACGGGTTTGTTTTAGGCAAAAGTTTGCCAATGGATTCTATTGTAGATGGAGTATCCAAAGGCGAAATCATCAGAGGTATCCCTAATTGTTCTGATTCGTGTAGAACATATTCGGTAGGAGAGTGGCCGCTTGTTAGAATTAGGGCGGATAGTGGAGAGTTTAGTGCGGAGAGTTGGATATCTGGCCTGTCTCCTCTAACAATGACTACCTTATCTGGATATCTTCCGAAATAGTGGTACCCAGGATCCATTATATTGCCCCCTATCAGGAAATGACCCACCAATCTGTCCACGTTATCTGTTTTTACAACCCAACGGGCATCTAGTTGGTCGCAAATTTGCTTTATGCTGACCGATAACATGGATCGATCTTCCGGTATTATTCCTAAAAGGTTCGTTTTCTTGTCAGATAGCTGAATAGATAGCTCTCGGCTACGATACTTTGGTGTCGAATTAATTATTATGCCATCTGCAAAATCTGTAGCATTGGGACCGATTTTGTCGTGATAGTCCAATATTGCCAGTGATTTTGCGCCTAGTTTATTAGCAAGTTCTGTAGATTCCGATTGAGGGATAGCCGTGTGTGCTGGCCCTTCTATTATGATTGAATCGTTGGTAGAGAGCAGTGCACTCAACGATGTTTTCAGGGTCTCTACATTTGAGGAGAAGTCTAATGCGGGAGGGTTTTTGGTTTGTTGAGTGATGGCAATTGCAAAATCCGTGTCAAAATCTGATTCTTGGCTTTTGGGGAATGCCTTGACGTAAAAAGGAACTTTACCCAGGTCGGATATCATTTGACAGATGGCTACAGCCAAAACAGTTTTGCCTGCACCTTCTACATTAGAGGTTATATAAAGAATTCCCAAATTTAATAGCTATCCCGGGTCGTATAAACGGCGAATCCAATTCTATCATAGGTGAGGTCCAGATATCACAGATGAATCTTGACACTTTATTGAGGCTTATTTACTATACAACCCTTGGCCGAGGTAGCTCAGTGGTAGAGCAGTGGACTGAAAATCCGCGTGTCGCTGGTTCAATCCCGGCCCTCGGCACCAAGCCAACTAGAGACGAGCGGAAGTGGCTCAGTGGTAGAGCATCTCCTTGCCAAGGAGAGGGTCGGGGGTTCGAATCCCCTCTTCCGCTCCATTAATTTAGGCACAAAATAGCCCCCTGACAGCATATCGGGGGGCTATATTTTTGGGTTTTACAGTAATTTCTTTTGGAATTGAACTTTAGACCCTTGTTTCCAAGGCCATCTCGAACCGTTCAACAGCATCCTTTTGCATACTCGACATTACATTGGAATATATATCCATTGTTAGCCTCATCTCACTCAACTAAAAATACAACTTCTTGAGAATCTAAATTAACACCTGCATCTGTTCTAAGTTTAGCTATCTCAGGGTCTTGCAAACCTTCTTGCATTTTCTCCATAGACTCTACTTCAAGAACTTGGTAAATTTTATTTTCATCATCTTGGGCATGACCATATGCCAAAACTTTAACCCCATATTTTTCTCTTTGAGAATCTGTACTCAAAAAAAGATTTTTCCAAAGCTCGTAACCTTTTGTAAGTTCCGCACTGATTATAATTTTCATAACTCCTCCTTTGTATTCAGCCTTAAGATGTTATTTCGTGGTACATATTACTACAACAATGTGTCTGTACGTTTGCCCATGTTTGCTGAGCGAGTATTACTTACTAGTAATTTAGAAATTACATTAAACTACTTCGGTCTCCCAAATCTGCATACTGTATTATGCAGAAGTATCTGAATAAGTTTTGGGGATTTTTTATAAGCCTTCGCCATTAATGTTCTTAAAGTACCCATTAATCTCCTCCTCGCCTCCTATAGCCCATATTGTAGAGGGCAAAAGTAATGATAACTACTATTACACTACTTCCAGCCATAATTCCTATAGTCAGAGATATGTCGCCTTTCACCAACCATTGAACATATCTATAAGATATATATTCCTATTCTTACTAAAGGTAATATCGCAAAAAGTCCAAATAAACCTTTCATTATTTACTCCTTTAATTTGGCTAATTCAGTTGACGAGTATTACTAGTAATTTAGAAATCACTTCCTAGGGATTAGTTGCTTGACCCTAAGTCTTGTTTGAGACCAGGCATGAAAACCCAGATTGCTATTAAAAGCAGCATGACAGCTAGTGCATTTATACTTAAAGCTCCGGTGACACTAAAGAGTTGGGCCAGGTACCCCATTTCTACAACTCCTAGCTGGCCTGTTCCTATGGCCAATTGTTGGGTACCGCTTATTCGAGAATGAAGTTCCCTTGGCGAAGCGATTAGTATGATGCTACTTTGCATCGTGGAAAATCCTATTTGGAATAATCCCAGAGATAATAATGTCACAAAGGATAGGATGTACCACGGAGAGATGGAGAATGCCAGGAGGGATAGTGCCAAACCGAAAGATCCCAACCAGAAGATCCTTCCATGCCGCTTAATATTAGATCCTAGGAATCCCATGATAAACGAACCAGAAACTTTCCCGATACCGTCTGCAGAGGCCAGGAGTCCCATAAGGCCAGGACCGACCTTAAGATGCTCTTCAGCTATTACTGGAATATATAATTGGTATTGAAATAATATATTCATAATAATGGTAGCGGCCAAAGTTGCCCTTATGGCTTGTGAATTGTACGCGTGACTCATGCCCTCTTTAATACTTTGAAAAATCTTACGAGTAGGCTGTGATTTAGATTTACCGTCCACTTTAAGCAGGTAAGCACACATACCATTGAAGGCATAAAATGCGCAAAGCATGGCATATACCGCTATAGCATTATTGGTTATCTCAATTAGTGTTCCAACCAATAGAGGTCCTACAATTAGGCCAGCACTGAAACCTATGTGCTCTAGTGAAATAGCCTGAACAAGGCGGCGAGGACCAACTACTTGGAATAGGAGTGCTCTTTGGCTGGTATTGTCAAAGGATCTTGTGCCTCCCTTTAGAGCTGATGCAAGGAAAATGTGCCATGGTTCAATTGATCCCAGGGTTAACTCTAGAAGGACGAAACCCATGGCCAAAGTGCCCACGATATGTGCACCGATCATAATGTGTCGTTTATCTAACCTATCACCGAGAGCTCCTGCGTAGAGACTGAGGGTGCACATTGCTATTGTGCGACTAAGCCCGACCAGTGCCACTTGCCATGGCGATCCGGTTAGTTGATAGACCAACCAGCTACCTGCCAATATCTCGGCTAGTTCACCCGAGTTATTTATGGTCCCTATAGTCCATAAGAACCGATAATTCCGATTGCCTAAAAGGGAAGCAATCCCGTGTCTCTTTCTTACCAACGTTGGTGTTCCTTGTCATAGGGATTGAGAGAAAAGATGGATATCATCATGATTAAGTGAATAATAGCGCTCTTCTTCTTTGTTAACTGACTGCCTTAAATACCAAATTATGCGGGTTTTGGTATGATCCGTTATTACTCAGTAATACTCGTCAGCTGAAGTAGGCGTTTGCCATTTGTCCGCTACTTTGTAGAGCAAATGGCGGCTGAGCCTTTCAGTAGGTAGTTATAGTAATATGGTTGAGTGAAGATTAAGTCCGTACTCCTACTTACAATGGCCCTAATGCTGCTGACAGGGTGTCGGAGCTCGTCTACGACCACTGACGCCCCAGATATTGAGACTACAGTGGAGGATACGGTTAAGGTTATAGCAGAGGATACTGTTCTATCGATATCTACGGCAACCCTCATTCCTACAGCTCCACCTACGCCAACACAAGTACTTCCAACTCGCACTCCAATGCCAACATCTACGTCCAAAGCTACGCGGTCTCAATGTACTTTGACCGGTGGAGAGATTGTTCAAGAAGGGTGGTCTGGGAAAGATACGGGGCATAATTTCTGTAATCAGTGTATGTGTCTGAATGCTGGTCTCGCATGTACAAAAATGGCATGTCCCGCACTCAATCAGCAAAAATATGATAATAGCGCAATGCCTAAATTGCATAACCTTGGAATAATGAACCTTGGGCCTTATAACGACGCTAACCGGACGTTTGGAGACTTGCTTTTTGATACCGACTTAACACTGCCAATATTTATTGAATTTGGAGCTACAATCGATAGAGGACAATCTAACACTTTTAATAACCCAAATTTCGAATTTAGGGGCCCGGCAGACACAATAGTAATCTCTCCGATTGACGGTGTTGTTACTCGGTCAGATTGGCAACCCTCAGCCGGGTATGTTCAAGATGATTGGGAAGTCATAATCTCTCCTAGTATGCGTTCTTCATGGGGTGTAAGCATTGACCATGTTGTTAGCATAGATTGCGACAGAAAAGGATCTATTCCAGCTTATTGTGATAAACCATTGCAAATTGATGGCGTAAACTTGGAAATCGGCACAGAAGTCGAAATTGGAGATGTGATTGGGTACATGGGTAACTGGATGGAGAATGGCACAAGAATTAACGGACGCACCGAAATCACTTTATTTCAATATATTGAAAATTATGATTCTAGGTCTATTGATTCAGTAAGCTACTGTCCTACACTTAACATTGCTGAGCCCGTTGAATCGTCTTTAAAAGATGCTGTAGTCGATTTGATGGGAAAATACGAAATGGTTCATGCGCAAGATTCAGTGTATGACGAATCGCAGATGGTCGCTCCAGGATGTATTTATAGCATGATCGAAGAAAATGAAGCTGGTGGAAAATCAATGAAATAGTCAGGCGCGCGAGGGAGAATCGTTATGGAGAATACAACCCTGAAACAGAGTGAAGCATGGAAATCAGACGCTATCACAACATGACTATGGATGCTGCGCTGCAGTTGTCCGATCAACTCCTGCCAGGATTCATAGAAAAGGCTGGTGATAACGTCTCGAACATAGAACGGCAATGGGATGGTAACGTGTTGCGCTTCGCCTTCCAGGCTCATGGGATGAATATCAAAGGCACATTGCTGGTGACTGATGATGAGATCATCATCGAATCCGAGTTGCCTTTTATGGCCCGTCCATTCGAAGGAGTCGTACGGTCTGCTATAGAGCTAAAATTAGACACCCTGCTTTCATAGGGAAATCAGGCATCTTCTATTTAGTTACCGAATCACAGCGTTATCTTACGCCAGGCCCTACGGTCAATTGGGCTTAGATAGCAATATTGGGTGCTCGGTTGATTCTTTGAATCCGGCTGCGTTCCGGTGACCACCCCCACCTCTTAACTTGGCTACTGCACTCACATCAAAATCCCCTAGATTCCTATCCGAGCGTAGACTCCATATCTTTAGGCCATCACCCCGTACAGAAAAGCATGCACCAAAAGGATACCGGGTATCCTTGGCGAGTTCACCGGCTACCTCACTACCATGTTGCGTCTCATTTACCGCAAGTACTACATGGTTATCAATTTTTACTTCAAATGCCTTTGCAACTCTATGTTGAATCTGAATTCTCTCGGAGCGCAATATCGCTTGCCCTTCTGTCTTCCATCTGCAATCACTAGAAACAACTCGATCCATTTCTTTCCAACTATCGAATGTCCTTGGAAATGATCGTCTCCAGGCTTTATTCTCTTCAGTATGAGGCAGTTCTTTAGTCCATAGGTCGTAATCTTGTACGTATTCCAATAACAGAGGAATGGGTTTATTTGGATGAAAATATTCCCATGCCAAGACAGCACCGGATTTATTCATATCAAAATGTGCGAATGGCAAATCTACCAAGTCTTCCATTGCAGTTTTATGATGATCTAACACAATAAGTTTGCACCGAGTGGCAACGGCCTGGAGTATGTCACGTGGATACGAAAAGTCGACCACATAAACAGTCTCACCAAATGAGACATCCGGAAAAGCTTGCCCGTGCTGGGCTGGAATATATTCGGCTTGGTACCCATGTTTGAGCCAAATAGCGTAAGCAGCTCCGAAGCCATCATCACATCCATCATGGTAAAGAACCTTCATTTTCTGATCTCCTGAATTCGCCTTACGAGTATTAATAGTAATATTACTCGACATTACTAGTAATACCCAGGTATGGTCACGGTTTTAAGGATCGTAAGCTAATTGTTGCGAGGAAGATTATAGAATTCTTTCTTGGATTTGATTAGAGTATATCTTCGGCACTAGATGCAATGCCGATATAGGCATGATTATTGGTTTGACCATCGGTGGGGCTGGTTGTTCGTGGTGGCTTATAAGTCGTAGAATAAGAGGATGAATTTTCTTCCCACTCTCGCAGCAGTTATTTTTGGTGCGATACTTGGATTAGCAATCTGCAAGTTGTTATAAGAACCTGGAGAATATGGTTGGAATTTGATCCGGTGTTTTTTTGGCATCATCGCTGTGTTAGTAGGCATTAGTTCTGTAGTTCATAATAAGGCGGGGAAAGTATTCATTTCCATTAGCTCTATTAGTAATCGCTTTACTCGTGATTCAATCCATTAGCTAGCTTTAGGGAGAAACGTGAACAACAAACTATTTTGGTTGGTTCCGTTAATTATTCTCATGTTTTTAGGGCTGACTGCTTGTACAGATAACAGTACACTGTCGCGTAGTTCTGATATGGAAGTCGCTATGTCGGGTGAACTGGACATGGCTATTGCTCGGGCTCCCGCTTCTGCTCCATCAAGTGGCACGAAAAACTATTCGGCTGTATCTGAGGACTCTAGAATTCAAATACGAGGAAACATATCCCTGGAAGTTCACAATATATTAGATGCTGTAGAAGACATACGGACTTTGGTTAATCAATATCATGCCAGTGTGGCATCGTCCGAATACGGAGATTCTTACAACAAGTACGCAACTATTTCCATTCTGATTCCAAAAGAATCATTTACTGAACTAAGTGAAGCTATCAAAAATGTCGGCACCAAAGTCACCACTGAAAATATTAGTTCCATTGATGTAACAGAGGAATTTGTGGATATTGAAGCTAGATTAAATGTAATGAAGCAGACGGAAAATCGTTTCCTTACACTATTGTCAGAAACATCAACTGTAGACGAGATAATGAGCGTAGAGAGAGAATTGATGAGGCTAAGAGGTGAAATAGATAGCCTCGAGGGAAGAATGAAATACCTCACCAAAACGACCGACAATTCTGTTTTGTACGTTTATATAACGGAAGAAGTCTCAATTACTGGGAGTGATTGGAGTTTCTTTGATTCTATCGACGATTCCGTAAGAAGTTTCGTTTCTTTCTCAAAGCACATCGCCAATTTCTTGATTAGCCTAATGGTATTTTCTCCAATAATAATTGGATCTGGGTTATTGATCTTTTTGGGATATAAAGCTGGCAAGAAATACATACACCGTGGTAGAAAATAGGCTATTGAAGCGGTCTCCCAGCTGATTGGTACGATCGAGGCATCCGGAGTTCGAGCATAACCAACATAACTGGCCTAAAGAATTATGGGATCAATAACACTTTTCCTATTGTGTTTCGGTTTTCCAATTCTTTATGAGCCAAAGCTGCGTTCCTTAGAGGAATTCGATCATAAATTGAGAGACGCAACCTGCCAGATTTGATCCATTCGAATATATCTCCGCATCTAGCAAGTAACTCTGATCTCGTCTCAGTATAGTCTAGTAATGAGGCCCTAGTAAGGTATATCGATTTTCGCATAAAAATTGAAGTGTTCACTTCCGATACAGGGCCACTCGCGCTTCCATACATCACTAGATATCCTCGCTGACCCAGAGACGCTAGACTTTTTTCAAACGTAGCTAAACCGATGCCATCGTAGACCACGTTCACTCCCGATTCGTGTGTAATCCGGGCTACCTCCTCTGCGAAATCATGCTCGGTATATATAATTACATCGTCTGCCCCAATATTCTGCGCGAATCTAGCCTTGGTTGGGGTTGAAACTGTCCCAATGACATAGGCGCCGTTCCATTTAGCTATTTGTGTGATTAGAGAGCCAACGCCACCCGCGGCGGCATGTACAAGAACGTAATCATCCGGCTGTATAGGATAAGATAAGTGAGTAAGAAGATGCGCGGTCAATCCTTGTAGCACGACCGCCGCGCTTACTTCAAGCTCTATATCAATAGGAACAGGAACCAATCTCCAAGAAGGCACAACGACCTTTTCTGCATAGGAAGCGCCTTCCGGATGATAAAATGCGACTCTGTCTCCCACACTAACCTCGGTGACTCCACCTCCAATCTTCGAAACAATGCCGGCACCTTCAGATCCCAAAACAAATGGTGTATCTGGAACCGATCTCCCCATAAGATTAGGCGGAAACTTATTTGCACGCATAGTGACATCACGGAAGTTCACTCCGATTGCTTTCATTTCTACCAGAACTTGACCTGACCCGGGGTTGGGTTCCGGTAAATCGACATATTCTAGAACTTCTGGGCCACCATACCTGGATACTTGGACAGCTTTCATGAGCATACTCCAACTGTTCTGATACCAGTATTAGAACAGTTGGAGTCAATCACCACAAGAAGGGACTTGCAACCATAAATAGTCCAATCAATGTCCCGCCAATGACGTTAATTTGGAATATCTTTGGATATTGTTCTTTCTTTTCCCAAGAAAATGTCTTGCGGCTCCATACTTTCTGATGGAACAAACAATGAGCCACGTATAGAAGGATAACCATGCCAACGGCAATACGGATGAAATCTAGCGTAGTCAGGTCCATGGATTCTCCCTTTACCTTCTGCAAGTTGTTATAAGATTCTTACGATTTTGCTCGCAGCGTTCAATTCCTATCCATTTTTCTCATAATCCAATCGATCTTTGTTGGATTGGAAAAACTCGTTCATTCTATCCTGTTCCGTGTAACCAGAGTAGGAATAACCTTCCCGTATATCGGTAACCAAGTAAACTGGATAAACGTTGGTGTAGTTCTTGAAGTCCGCTTTTAATTTTGCCCCATGCGCTGCCCTAACTTCGTTGAGGGCAGACATTGAAGTCAACGTGATGAATGCTGCCACCATATAAGGTGCTGCATCTTCGGATTTTTCTCCATGAATTCCACGGTCGATTTCCCATCTTACGACTGCATTACCGTAACAGCGTTTTGCCAATGGTGTGTGGATGTTTATGTAATAATCCCAGTCGAAAAATGCGCCTTCTTCATTAGGATATAAAATAATAAGTCTTATCATAGTAATGCTCTCCTTGTTTCTGCCAAAGCCTTTCCAGAAGTAAAAATGGGGGGTGTGGGTGGTCCTTATTCTGCTGAAGTGTATTACCCATTATACTGATACGGGGCAGTTCCCGTAAAAATTGGGTGATGCGGGAGGATGATTCTCACGATAATTGTATTGATATTAGTAATCCTGTGTCTTCTAATGCCT
>CAYTPK010000020.1:0-12999 GCA_964439905.1 uncultured Dehalococcoidia bacterium | reverse complement strand
ACCAACTTCCCGTCAGGTGACAAACCACTTGCCAACAATCCAGCGTTTTCCAGAGATTCCCTATAGGAATTGTTTAGTTCAAATCTATGGCGATGTCTCTCTATCACTTCTCCCTTTTTATAGGCATCGTATGCCTTGGTGCCTTCTATGAGACGACACGGATAATTACCCAAACGCATAGTTCCGCCTTTTTCCGTAACTGCCACTTGTTCTGGCATTAAATCCACAACTGGATGTTCACACGCTTCCGCCATTTCTATGGAATTCGCTCCCTTCAAATCCAGTACATTCCTTGCATAATCTATGACCATTACCTGTAAACCTAAACAAAGGCCCAAGTATGGTATTCCTCTTCCTCTCGCGTATTCAGCTGCCAGAATCATTCCATCAACACCTCTAGGGCCGAATCCTCCAGGGACAACAATGCCAGAGGCCGAACGTAGTAGTTTCTCAGGTCCTTCTTTTTCGATATCCTCTGCGTGTATCCAATCGAGTTCTATCTCCCTTTCATGAAACAGCCCAGCATGATTCAGCGCTTCTTTAACAGATATGTAAGCATCATGCAGCTCCACGTACTTCCCGACCACAGCGATATTTATCTTATCTTTGGGTGACACCATTAGGTCCACCATATTGCCCCAGCTATCTAAAGTCCCGCCTGTGGAATTTAGACCTAGCGAGTGAATCAGAAGATCCCCCAAACCCCACTGTTCCAATATCAACGGCACCCTATATATAGTGTCCACCGTCAAAAGCGGAATTACAGCACCAGGAGAGACGTCACAAAAGAGGGCTATTTTGTCTCTGATACTGTCGGGCACAGGATAGTCGCTTCTGCAAATTATCGCATCTGGTTGTATTCCACTACCTCGTAGTTCTTTGACACTATGTTGAGTAGGCTTAGTTTTGAGTTCCTGGGTGGCTATAATATATGGAAGGAGGGTGAGATGAATGTAGAAAACATTTTCCCTGCCCACTTCGTTTCTAATCTGTCTTATAGACTCCAAGAAAGGTTGTCCCTCTATATCGCCAACGGTTCCACCAACCTCCACAACGATTACATCAGACCCTGTTTGCTGTGCAAGGAACCTAATATTCTCTTTGATTTCGTTGGTCACATGAGATACGGCTTGTATAGTTCCACCGAGAAAATCTCCTCTGCGTTCTTTGGCTATCAACGAAAGATAAACCTGACCTGCAGTCAAATTAGACGATCTAGTTAATTCTATATCAATAAATCTTTCATAATGACCCAGGTCTAAATCCGTTTCTCCTCCATCTTTTGTAACAAATACCTCTCCATGCTGGTACGGAGACATAGTCCCAGGATCTACATTCAAATAGGGGTCCAATTTCATGACAGAAACTGAAATGTTGCGATTCTTCAGGATCCGGCCAATGGACGCGACGCTAACTCCTTTACCTACGGAGCTGACCACGCCTCCTGTAACGAAGATGTACTTTGTCATCCTCTTTTACAAAGGACCTCATTAATGGGGAATCTAAACACGCTTATCATGAAATAACATAACAGAGGGCATCAACTGGGGAATTTCTTTCCGGGTGCCTGGCTTTACATGCCTGGCTACTACTCCGTAATTGTAGGACTAACACACTATGGTGTCAAGAGATTGACCATTACCATGGATGTATAATCTCATACCTATATTACATATACCTACGTGTTATATAAATTCACATTTCTGGTTTGTATTCTGTAGATCTAAAATATGAACACCTATTCTTGCTCTGTGATAACCTATAGATAATCAAAAACTTATTATGTACCAAAAAAGGGGAGGTTATGGCCATAGAATCTGATCACGGTATAACGCTGGCTACAGAAAAGGGCCTGAGTAAGATGCGCTTAGAATGCGAACATCAGAAAAGCATCATATATGTTGTACCAGCCGAAAAGAGTTGGGTATGCGATGATGAAACTATGCCGGGCCACGCACTGACAGGGTTTTTTGGTGAACTTATGAAGGAAAACCATCCACTGGTACGGGGCCTAATGCAAAAATGGGGGCTATACTTCCGTCAGTTGCCTCTAAACGAATAGAATTTGATCTTCTAGGAATCCGATGCCGTTCCCCCATCCATTATTGGCCTAGATCCATGCGATTGCCTAGGTTTAGACGCTGCCTTGGTCGTCGTATTCCGAACAGCTCTTTTCTTTGGTTGCCCTGCTGTTTTTACAACAACCGGCTGGGGCACTCTACCTTCCATCAGATCTTCAAGCGCTTGTCCTTCCACTGACTCGTGGGTGATAAGATATTCGGCAACATTATTCAAAATCTCCCTATTCTCCTCGATTATGCCCTGTGCCTTATTGTACGCAGTGTAGATGAAGGTCTGGACTTCTTCGTCAATTTCTTCGGCTATTTTATCACTGTAATCTCTTTCCTCATGGAGTTCCCGTCCCAGAAAAACTAATTCTTGCCTTTTGCCTAGGGTTCGAGGCCCCAAATTAGCACTCATTCCATATTGTTTTACCATCATCAAAGATATGCGAGTCGCTCTTTCTAAATCATTACTAGCCCCAGTCGTAATCTCGTCAAAAACTACCTGCTCTGCAACACGACCTCCCAAAGCAGTAGCCAACAATGCGTCGAATTGAGCTTTAGTGTATAAATGCCTCTCTTCTTCGGGCAACAATCTAGTGTATCCACCCATTCCACCACGAGCTATGATAGAAATCTTGTGAACAATATCAGCATGAGGAAGTTTCCAAGCAACAACAGCATGGCCTGCTTCGTGATAAGCCGTTATTGATTTTTCTCGTTCACTAATTACTCGGCTTTTCCGTTCAGGGCCGGCAATTACCCGATCCACGGCCTCTTCAAACTCATTTTTGCCGATAAGCTTTTTGTTAACTCTAGCAGTCAATAAAGCAGACTCGTTGACCAGGTTTGCGAGATCGGCACCACTAAACCCGGGTGTTTGCTTGGCTATAACAGCCAAGTCTACGTTAGGTGCAAGTGGCTTACCCTGAGAATGCACCTTTAGGATAGCTTCTCTTCCAAGTACATCAGGAGAGTCCAGGACAACCCTTCTGTCAAACCTGCCTGGTCTCAACAAAGCGGGATCGAGAATGTCTGGTCTGTTAGTAGCAGCCAAAACTATTACATTGGTTCCAGTCTCGAACCCGTCCATTTGAACCAAAATCTGGTTCAAAGTTTGCTCTCTTTCATCGTGACCACCACCCAAGCCTGCTCCTCGATGTCTACCGACTGCATCAATCTCGTCTACAAAAACTATACATGGAGCGTTACGTTGAGCTTGGTCAAAAAGATCTCTGACACGAGCAGCTCCAACACCTACGAACATCTCTACAAATTCGCTACCACTAATTGGGAAAAAGGGAACAGCGGCTTCTCCAGCTATAGCACGAGCAAGCAATGTCTTTCCAGTTCCTGGAGGACCCACCAATAAAACTCCTCTAGGGATTCTGGCACCTAAAGCTAGAAAACGTTCTGGAAACTTCAGGAACTCCACAACTTCTTGAAGTTCTGCTTTCGCTTCGTCAGCCCCAGCTACATCTTCAAAAGTAACCGTTGGTCGATCTGTGACAATCATTTTGGCTTTGGAGCGGCCAAAGTTCATAGTTTGATTACTATTGCCTTGGGCCTGTCGCATCATGAAAATGATAAGACCGCCGAAAAATATCAACGGGAGAAAATTGAGCAATATACCAAAATTCAACCCGCCTGCTTTTTTAAATATTACCTCGACTCCATTAGCACCAGTACCAATCCCCTCATCCCTTAGTACCTCAAGCAGATCTATCCCACTTCCGACACGACTATTGAACCTAGCTCCTGAAGTAGAGATTGCCAAAATATTTTCCCCATCAACTTCCATAGTCCGGATATCACCAGCTTTCGCTTTTGACACAACATCTGTAAAGGAAATTTCCTGGGAACTACCCACGCCGGATGTTATAGTGAGGAAAACTATGACGATGGCGGCAATTATCACCATGTATAAGAGGCCTCCGCGCATCCACTTCCTGTTCGCCATTTGTTACCTTCGCCCCAATTTCTGAGTTTAGTGATTCATATGGATTAGAACCACTGCTTGAATGTTACGTCAAAAATAGCCAAAAATCAAAAGAAATCGTCTATTTTTTGTTCGGAAAAATTACCAGCAAGTTACTAAGTCTAAGCTAATGTTATACTTTGTAAAAGGATCGTTAATATTAATTCCATGAGAACCTTCAGAATAGCATTAGCCCAGATCGACACCATAGTCGGAGATCTCCAAGGAAACTTGGAAAAGGTCATTCACTACACAAATCTGGCTAAGGCTCAATCGGCGGATCTTATTGCTTTTCCAGAAATGGCCATTACAGGATATCCAGTAGAAGACCTTGTATACAAACCCTCTTTCCTGAAGGCATCCAAAGAAAAAATGCTGCAAGCAGTGCGAGCATCGAGTGGTATTGCTTTAGTAATCGGATTTGTTGACTCGAATATCAATACTTATAACGCTGCTGCTCTTGCATACAACGGTAAACTCATAGACATATATCACAAAATTCATCTTCCAACATACGGAGTGTTCGACGAAGATCGTTATTTCAAACGAGGGTCACAACAACCAGTCTACAAAATCAACGGTTCACATCTAGGCGTCAACATATGTGAGGATATTTGGTACAAGGATGGCCCAATAGTTGCCCAACGCAAAGCCGGGGCAGAGGTTATCATTAACATCAATGCATCCCCATACCATATTGGCAAACAGATAGAAAGAAAAGAAATGATTACTAGGCGCTCTATTGATAATGGCGTTTTTATAGCTTACATAAATGCAGTCGGGGGACAGGACGAGCTGGTATTTGATGGGGCAAGTATGGTGACCAATCCACAAGGACAAATCCTAGTCAACGGAAAACAATTCGAAGAAGATTTAATAACAATAGATCTTGAAGTCGATTCTGGTTCTCGAACTAGTAGCGACAACTTTAGGATAAGAAGTCGTAACCATAAAGACTTAAAACTCAAGGGTAATACTAAATTATTCAATGTTTCTGATTTTGCAGAGAAATCCTACCCAAAATTGGTCACGAGTAACCTGTCACCAAACACCAAAGAATTGGACCAAGTTTATACTGCACTAATGACTGGAACGAGAGATTACATCCGTAAAACTGGTTTTACCAAGGTGTTAATCGGCCTTTCTGGAGGCATAGACTCAGCTCTGACTGCCACTATAGCAAGAGATGCTTTGGGCCCTGAGAATGTTATTGGTGTCACTATGCCCTCTCGGTATTCGAGCAAAGGCAGCATCGTAGACTCTGAAAAGCTCGCAGATAATCTGGGGATTAAAATATGGTCAGTCCCGATTGAAGCAGCCCATTCGGCATTTGATGAAATGTTGGCTGGATTATTCTCAGACACACCAGTAGGTGTAGCGGAGGAAAATGTTCAGTCCAGAATCAGAGGCAACATTCTGATGACATTATCTAACAAATTCGGATGGCTTGTCCTAAGCACTGGTAACAAAAGCGAAATGGCCATGGGATACGCTACTCTCTATGGTGATATGGCGGGGGGATTCAACGTGTTAAAAGATGTTCCAAAGACCATGGTATACAACTTAGCAAACTGGCGTAACAAAGCAAATCCTGTGATACCTAAAAATACCTTAACTAAACCACCAAGCGCCGAGCTAAAACCGTCGCAGAAAGATGCAGACACATTGCCACCGTACGACATTCTGGATCAGATATTGTCTGCATATGTAGAATGGAACAAGGATTATGAGGAGATCGTAAACATGGGTTTTGATCCATCGGTGGTTAAAAAAGTTATTACCACAATAGATCATAATGAGCATAAAAGACGGCAGGCTCCACCAGGCGTAAAAATTACTCAACGAGCTTTTGGTAAAGACTGGCGACTGCCAATAGTCAACCATTACCCAAAAAAATGATATTATGACTTAATCCAGTTCCTAGTGAGGGGTTCCATGACCCAAAGTAGAAAGGGGGCTTTAGACATAGCCCTCGACCAGATAGAACGACAGTATGGAAAAGGCGCGATCATGCGTCTGGGGGAAACAGAACAAAATTTAACAACCGAATCATTGCCCACAGGATCTCTCGCCCTAGACATCGCCCTCGGAGTAGGAGGTGTGCCTCGTGCTAGAGTTACGGAAATTTATGGCGCTGAGGCCGCAGGAAAATCAACTATCGCCATGCATATCATGGCAGAAAGCCAAAAATTAGGCGGTACAGCCGCATATATTGACGTGGAACACGCCATGGATCCCTCCTACGCTGCTAGGTTGGGCCTGAACGTTCAGGATCTACTGATATCACAACCAGACAATGCAGAACAGGCGTTAGAAATTACTGAATATCTGGTCAGAAGCGGTGCTATAGACGTGATTATTGTCGATTCGGTAGCGGCATTGGTTCCCAAAGCAGAGATTGAAGGAGATATGGGGGATGCCCATGTAGGTCTCCAAGCAAGATTAATGTCTCAAGCCCTTAGAAAACTAACCTCCGCCATACACAGATCCAAAACCGCCGTTGTTTTTATAAACCAAATACGCATGAAAGTAGGTGTTATGTTCGGAAGTCCAGAAGTAACCCCAGGTGGACGAGCCTTGAAATTCTACAGTTCGGTCCGGATCGATGTCCGAAGGGTCGACTCCATTAAGACTGGGACAGAAGTCATTGGCAATAGAGTCAGAGCTCGCATTGTAAAGAACAAAGTTGCTCCTCCTTTCAGAACAGCAGAATTCGACATCATGTTCAACGAAGGTATAAGCCGAGAAGGCGACATACTGGAACTGGGAACACAAAACAATTTAATAAAAAAATCGGGTGCCTTCTATTCCTACGGAGATATTCGGCTAGGTCAGGGAAGGGAAAATGCTAAGACCTTCCTAAAGGCAAATATAGAGTTGTCTAACGAGGTCGAACTCCTCATTAGAGAAAGTTCGATTCCGGCGACCAATTCTATAGATCAGAACGTCAGCACTCCCGTTGAAACGGATTAAAAAAAGCTCCTGGGACGTAGCCTTGCGATTCCTCTCATATCGCGCACGCAGTGTCCAAGAAATGCGGATACGGCTTCTCAAGCAATTCACCCAAGCCGACACTGAAATAACGTTGGACCGGCTTAAAAGTAAAAATCTATTAAACGACAGGGATTTTGCCGCATATTGGATACAACTTCGAGAAAAGCATCGACCTAGGAGCATAAAAGCCCTAAATCAAGAACTTTATAGATTAGGGGTAGGAACAGAAATCACTACGCCCTTACTCGACGAACTGGATGATTACGAGATAGCACTAAGGAACGGAAAAAAGATTATTAATCGAAACGCACATCTGAATCAAAAGGATTTCACGAACAAAATGTTTCGACACCTACAGCGACACGGATTTAACTACGCGATTTCAAGAAACGTTTCAGTCCAACTATGGGAAAAACTATCGAATCCTAGTGACAGCTAAATAAACGGAAATACCAACCATTAATAGCTCCATAATACCCCATGAGACCATGTAACTTTCCTGTCCAAAAGCAAAAATCAAACTGCTTATAGTAAATGTAGAAATGGTGGCTATGCCCGCCATCCAAGCTAGCTGTTTCGTTCGTTTCCGGTTTGATATCACACTTATAGTCTCTCCAATAACATATCCGACACCAAGTGGGACAATCATGGGTAAGAACAGAATGCCCCGTATTTCCGGAAGGAAATAACCCCATAAGGTTCCAATTACCGCCGACAGCAATATGGTTATTAGTAAGGTAACAATAAATCGTCTCAGAGATATTGTTGCAACAGGTAATTTTTGCAGGTTAGCACAGATCCGACACCGAGCACCTACAGGGGTTTGAATCATGCAATAGGGACAAATAGCTTTCCCACAGCGACTACATTTAAGTGCAGTCTCAATATCCTTATGAGTCTCACAAAAAGTTACGAGCCCAGCATAAGTTTCAGCTTCTTGTTTGGAGAATTGTTCCTGACCCATTTAATCATCCACCCAATATCCCCACGTTAGGCCCGTGGAATCTTTTTTATCCAGGCCTCTCTGTCCATTAGGTCTCGGTCAAAAATGAGCCTGGTTACTAAAAGTTTTGGTTTTGGTATATCAGTCGGAAAAAGTTCTCCACTTCCCAACAAACGTTTAATTAATACTAGACCAATCACGCCCAAACAATAACATAAAACCGAATTGGACTGCCCAAACACGATTACCCAAAACGGTAATAGCAAGACACACACCAATGTTATAATTCCGGCAGGTATTTTTAAAAACCGATACCCTAGAAGTGATACCAAACAACAAATCAAGCATTCATATAAAGCTATCGTTGAAAGGGCTCCCCCTGCCACTGCTAGACCTCGCCCACCTTTTAATTTAAGGAAAATCGACCAATTATTGCCTACCATGGCCAATAAAGCAGCTCCTACCAGGTGGAATGAGTCCCGGTGAAATCCAAACAAAAAATCTACTAAAAACACCCCTGTGGATTCTTTTACATGGAGATCCAAAATCAACATTCCAATCCAAACTGGTGAGGCCCCTTTTAACAAAAACTCGATGGTGCCGAGCAATATGCCCCAACGTTTACCTACATGGACAAACACGTTCGACGTTCCAACGTTACCACTACCGTACTGTCGAATATCTACCTTACGAATCCAACGCCCAAGAATATACCCAGTTGGCACAGAACCAATCAAATAAGCGTACAGGTATAAAAGGAAAAGGTCCATTGACTATTCACATGGCCATAAATGAATTTCTTGATCAACCGTCAGTGTATTGAAATCCTCTCCATAACTATCGCTCGAAGCCGATCAACAGATTCTTGTGGTGGGCCTTGGTCTCCTGGCAATGCTTCCCCAGGATTATTATTGGCATGATAATCCGATCCACCACAAGCAACCAAGCCAAACCTCTTTGCCAAACTGTCCAATTCCATGATTAATTTCGAACTGTAACTACTATAATGAACTTCCATTCCAGCCAATCCAGCTTCTACCAATGACGGAAGTTGTGCTTCCAAGTTGTCTACCCAAGAAGGGTGGGCAAGAACAGCAAGCCCATTAACGCTATGAATTAAGTTTATCGCGTCTAAGGGACTAAATTTTTCTCGTTCGGCATATACAAGGCTACCTCTACTTAAGTACTTATCAAACGCTTCAGACATACTTGCAACGTATCCCATTTCTATCATAGTCCTAGCTATATGTGGACGGCCAATGGCTCCATCTCCAGCAAATTCAAGAACTCTTTCCCACTTCAGTTTGACGCCAAGTTCTGCCAATTTCTCAACCATGGTTCGAGCTCTTCCTATCCGACCATCTCTAAATTTAGCTAACGTTTCCTGAAAACTATCATTTTCATAGTCCAGGAAATACCCCAGCAAGTGCATCTCCGTATCTTTAGAGTCGGCACTCAGTTCTACTCCCGGAATGAGTAACATCTCTGGATAGGCCTTCTTAGCCTCAATAGCTTCGCTCAGCCCATTAGTGGTGTCATGATCCGTTATAGCCACGGTCTTTAGTCCTCTTTTCCCAAAAAGCTGAATGAGCTCACCAGGCGATAATCTGCCATCTGAGGCCGTAGTATGCGAATGCAAATCAACAGTAGCAGGCATCAATTTACCAACCTGTCTACCCTATCAACTGCTAAAGCTTTACCAGTTTCATCGTCTATTTCAACCAATACCGAATTGAAAGCAACCGGTCCCGATGCGACTGTGAACTGATGAGGCATCTGTGTCAAGAATTTCTGAACTACTGCGTTGGGCTCGGTTCCAATCACAGAGTTAATTGGTCCAACCATTCCCAAATCTGAGACGTAAGCGGTGCCTCTAGGAAGCACACGATTATCTGCAGTGGGAACATGCGTATGGGTCCCTACAACCGCACTCACGCGACCATCTAAGTACCAGCCCATGGCTTGCTTTTCTGAGGTCGCCTCAGCATGGAAATCAACCAAAATTATTGAAGGTGAATTCAATCCCTGTGCTTCCTTAAGCAAGCGATCTACTTCCCTGAACGGACAATCCAAAGATTCCATAAACACTCTTCCCATTAAATTCACAACCATAACATCACCGATATTTAACTGGCCTCTGCCAGGAGCAGTATTTGGATAGTTTGAGGGCCTCAGGATAGGTAATTCCTCCTGGAGATATGGGATAATCTCTCGCTTCTTCCAAATATGATTGCCCGAGGTTATGACATTGACTCCTGCGTCCAAAATCTCTTGTGCTGTATCAAATGTAATACCAAATCCGCCTGCGGAATTTTCACCATTAGCTATGACAAGATCAATATCTAAATCTTTACGCAATGAAGGTACGACTTCTTGCACAGCTCTTCTTCCTGGCCTTCCGACTATGTCGCCAATCATTAAAACTTTCAATTAATTCTTTTACACCTGATAACTTCCATAAGCAATTTTCCAACTAATATCAACCATACCGCCTGGAGTATTTCGATTGCTAAATTTCTCGCTTATATTTATATCTGTTGTCGTTAGTTAGTGGGCTATCTCCACGTTTCGGGTTTCCCTCACTACAGTTACCTTTATCTGTCCAGGATAAATCAGTTCATCCTGGACCTTCTTGACTACATCTCTAGCTAGAGCAGCGGCCTCGTATTCATTCATCTCTTCAGGTTTTACTATGATTCTGACCTCTCTTCCGGCTTGAATAGCATAAGCTCTCTCTACACCATCAAAACTGGTAGCCACATCCTCTAATGCCTCTAGCCTCTCTATATACATCTCCATGGTTTCCTTACGAGCTCCAGGCCTTGCGGCACTGACAGCATCTGCTGCTGCAACAATCAGGGCTTCCATAGAACCTCTATCGTCCTCATGGTGCTCTACTATAGCCCTGTGGACGTCAGGGTTAATCCCATAACGAGTGGCAATATCTCCCCCGATATCCACGTGGCTGCCCTGAACCTCGTGGGTCATGGCCTTACCTATGTCATGAAGTAGACCTCCGGCTTTGGCTACAGTAACCTCAGCTCCTACCTCAGCAGCGATAAGCCCAGCTATCCGAGAAACCTCTACGGAATGCTGTAGAATATTCTCTCCATAGCTATATCGATATTTGAGACGCCCTAGCAATTTAATTAATTCTGGTTTTAGCCCTGGAACCCCGGCATCAAAGGTCGCTTGCTCCCCCGATCGCCATATTATCTCTTCTACCTCATTTTGAGATTTGTGAACCATTTCCTCTATTCTAGTAGGATGTATCCGGCCGTCCACAATGAGTTTCTCTAAGGCAACCCTTGCAACTTCACGTCGAATAGGATCAAAACACGAAATGGTGATCATCTCAGGCGTATCGTCAATCAATAGGTCCACTCCCGTCGCAGCCTCCAAAGCTCTAATGTTACGACCTTCTCTACCAATTAACCTTCCCTTCATCTCGTCATTTGGCAAAGTCACTTTGGTCACACTTCGTTCAGAGACCACATCAGCAGCTAACCGTTGAATTGCTATGGTAATGACTCGCCTTGCTTCCTCATCAATCCTGTCCTTCATTTCCCTTTCGAGCTCATAATACCGCTTAGACAATTCGTGTCTGGCTCCATCTTCTGCCCTAGACATAACTAGATCTCGGGCCTGATCAGATGTCAATCCTGCCGACTCTTCTATTTGTTGAATCTGCTTTTCCTTTAAACTCTCTACCTCGAGTTTAGTTCCTTCGACAAGGACTTCTTGTTCTGCAACCACGCCCTCCCGTCGCTCCACATTCGCCTGTCGTCTATCAAGACTCTCTTCGCGTCCTTGCTGTCTCTTTTCTAAATCCCGGAGGTCTCTGCCCCTTTCTTTGGCCATCTCTTCAGCATCTGACCTTATTCTCGAAGCACTCTCACGTCCTTCGAGAATAATTTCTCTCTTCTTTTCTTCCGCTTCTTCAACCAATAAATTAGCTTTAAGTTGGGCCTCGCGGATGGTTTTTCCGGTCAATACTGAGAGGACGGCTCCAACAAAATTGAATGCCACGGGTGCACCGTCCTATCACTGATTTTATTTCCTAAAACAATTTTTTAAGATTTGCACTGGTGTGCAGACAAATACTAGAGTCGCAACTAGAAAAATGTCAAGAATTAACAAGGTATTGGCTTATCAGTTCTCCTTCAAACTATTTTAACTCCTTCATTGATCTACCATTGAAGAGACATTGATTAGATTTCTTGACACCTCACTAAGGGTAAGCTAGGATTTTTCGTATCCATTCAGAGTAGGAGAATATAAAAATTCCTATTCCTAAACCCCATATCACGAGAGCTAAAAGTTCTCGCGAGGGGATATAGCTCAATTGGGAGAGCGCGGCGTTCGCAATGCCGAGGTTGGGGGTTCGATTCCCCCTATCTCCACCAGGCCCCTGTAGCTCAGTGGATAGAGCGGCGGCGTCCTAAGTCGCGCGTCGGGGGTTCGAGTCCCTCCAGGGGTACCATAGGAGCGTAGCTCAGTCTGGTCAGAGCGCTGGGCTCCAAAACCAGTGGTCGGGGGTTCGAATCCTCCCGCTCCTGCCATTTTGCAAATCTAAATCGGGGTCATGTGGCCCCGATTTACTATTCAGTATGATAAACCTGGTGAAAGTTTTTCAAAAAGTCTCTACTTGCTCTACTTGATAGTCGCTATTTGCCACACGAGAGTGGCAGAGGAATGAATCCTACATTTGAAGGGTGGATATCTATCCTCTAAAGCCTATACACCCTGGCTGCGTTACCACCAGCGATCTTAGCTTTCTCTTCTTCCGTACAATCCATCAGGATTTCCTCAAGAATCTCTTGGCTTTTAGGAAATGTGGATTCCATATGAGGATAGTCAGACCCCCACTGAAGATTGTCCACCCCAATGATGTCCCGTAACCTTATCCCTAAGTCATCCTCCTGAAATCCCAGGAAAACATTGCGGTGAAAATAGTCGCTGGGTTGCATGTCTTCTTTGAACCGATATCCTTCTCTCCCAAATCCTTGCTGGTCATAGGT
>CAYTPK010000019.1:0-46698 GCA_964439905.1 uncultured Dehalococcoidia bacterium | reverse complement strand
GGTCTTACCTTACCTGGGACACCTACGACCACAGATTCGTCGGGAATCTTCGTGTTCTGGAGCACCACCGCACCAGCTCCGATCACACAGTTATCTCCCACTTCGGACCCATCCAAAAGTACCGCATTAACCCCAATTAATACGTTATCACCAATTTTTGCACCATGGATAACTGCCCCGTGCCCGATAACCACATTATTCCCTATTTCTAGTAGATTGTCGGTATGAAGCACACAGTTATCCTGGATATTTGTGTTACTCCCAACCCTTATAGACCCGTAATCCGCACGGGCTACGGAACCAGGCCAAAAACTGGAATTCTCCCCGACAACCACATCACCAACCAGGTATGAAGCCTCGCTGATAAAAGCGGTGGGGTGAACTACAGGCGCTTTGCCGTCTAGCTCTCTAATCACACTTTACTCCCTACATCACCCTAAATACACGCCTCAAAAGGATATCACCCCCACTAAACGTGGGGGTGATATAACCTTTTAGTTTTCCTAATAAACTACTACTTATGCTCTACTATAGCTAACGGAGCGGTCGTATATGAATCTCCCTTCTTTGCTTGAAGGGTCAGGACGCCACACTCGGAGACGTTCATTTTTATATGATCCATAAAACCACCAGTAGCATTGGGTCTACCTGATCCCACAAAGATCTGCCCCTTGGTAGTTCTAAGTGTTATCAAAATGATATCCCCATCGTCAAACCCAGCTGCCATGGCATCGAACTCAACTGTACCGTTGCAACCTTCCGCTACTACTTTAGGGGGTTCAACTCTCAGCGAGGGTGCTCTACCCTCGGACGCTGAGCCTCCAGCCATAGCTACGGAGATACCAGCCATTAGCAACAAGACTCCAACTAGTAAGCCTACAATAGTCACTCTGGAATTCAGGAAGCGCGCCATCTATCCTCCTCCGAATCACTTGTGATTTTCAATCGACTGCCTAAGGATTCGCCATTAGGCGTCTTGTCATCTGTACTTCTCTTCTATGCTTACTCTCGCCGGCTATACCTATCCATACTGGCCAATTTTAGTCACATAAAAAGGCTGCCGAAGGTGTAAGCGGCGGAATCGTAGCATAGCTAAAAAGACGCTGTCAAGTAAATACAGGCACGTTTAAACGAGTATACAACAGGTTTTATTATCTTATTGTCTCCCTATTTCCTAACCCCCCAGTCAATCTATCCGAAATTCTCCAAGCAAAAGTTTCTTCAACACATCAATTTCCTCTAATGTGATTGTCTTGGTGTCGAGAGCGTCAATGTGTTCTAATAGTTCTGCCGTGGTGGTGATATTACCGAGCACAGAAAGGATTGATAACCGGGACAGATGAACATTTATTTCAAACTGTGTCCTGGTAATCTCAAACTGATCATATATGGATTTTTGGCTAATTGAAGCCATTTCTTTGCTTTCCAAATCAACTGTTTCCCGACCCGCATCCACATTTCTTCCACTAGAATCAGTATCTCTATAATCGTCTGCAAGTAAGCTTTTCGCAATCGGATTAGAGAGTCTTCCAATCAACCCAATACCTCTATCGTTTGCCAAGGACATTATCTTATTGTTACGTTGACAATCAGAAATGGTTAGGGGTATTTGTAGAGTTACAGCATTGGTTCCATTTAATAACTCGATCCCATCAATGGCAGCATCTATATCTTGCGTAAAAGCTGCTCCATAATACCGAATCTTTCCCTCGTCTACTAAATCATCTAATAAGAAGAATAGCTCAGCAATATCTGCGGAATCACTAGGAGGATCGTGAATTTGGTAAAGGTCTATATAATCAGTCTTCAGCCTACGAAGGCTCCACTCGCACGAATATCTAACATATTCCTTATCAAACCGTTGGGCAGGTCTGTCAGGATTAAGAAGTGACTGCACATCGTGAAGCGCGTATCCAAATTTTGTTCCAATAATTACGTCGTGCCGGTTTTGTTTAAAAGCCTTAGACAGAAGCTCCTCACCATATCCTTGCCCATAGACATCAGCCATATCAAAAAAATTGATGCCCATATGCAATGCCTCTTCCAACAGTCTGATTCGTTTCTTTTCCTCCATACCGGCACGCCAATTTGAACCAACTGTAAAGCCATCAAATCCAACGACTGAAACTTCCAGATCTGTGCCCGGCAATCTCCGATACTGCATTTAAGAACCTATAGCATTAGTTTCGAAAACTTGGCCACTAACACCCAACAAATCACCCAATTCTCCAACCTTCTTATTAAACGATTCGTCATCCAGCACAGGTGTCATTTCTCCTAATAACACTTCGGTTTCAAGCGATACCCATGACCTACATCCGCCATATGCCTTTAAGTACGGAATACTTTGGGTGTTACCTAGGCGATAAACACGCAAGAGAATTACATAAAGAGGAGATCTAGGTTTCCATCGAATCTTTTTAACAATGTAATCGTTCTCCCATATGTGGAACGGATTTAACCTTTCAACAACATCTGCTTCTGTGATTTTTGAGACCCCGTGTATACGAGCCCATGAATTAATATTCACTGTTCCTTCTATTAAATCAGGATTCACCATGTTCTTTCTAAACTCGGGCTTCAAAAGCTGTTTTCTTTGATGTTCATATGTTGGATAGAGTAGAAAATCCCTATACGGCAACGAAAATTCTCTTCCGTGTTCACGAATTCCCCCTTTTCTGAGAAGAAAGATTAGTCTCCCAGTTTCGAGAGCATTAATAGCCACTGCCCATTCTTTTAAACCTATACTAGAAATAGGTACAGACATCGTCATATCCTCACTGTTCTCCAGGCTCTTTTTACCTGATTCATAACTTTATCAACTCATGTTCACGAGAATGCCTAAAATCGGAACAAAAAACCATACCAAAAGTATGTTAAATTATATGGCACGGTCCTTATATCTAATGTTCCAGTCCAACTTTCTGTTGGAATTCCTCATATGTAGAAAATTCCCCGATCTCTTTTATGAAATCACCAACCGATGTAAACCGTTGTCGATATTTAGCTACCTCGTCGCGAATTGGACTAATTGATGCTGGATTATCTCCATAAGAGCCATAAAAAGCAAAATATGCCTGATTTAGTTTACGTATATAAAAACCTTCGTTTTCAAATATAGAACGACGATGTTTCATATACGTTTCAGCCTGATCTATCAGCCCATCTGATAGCATTTTCTCCACAATCAATCGGGTGTGCCTCATCTCGTGCCTAAAATCAAACTTGCTTTTGTCCTTCAAGTCACTATCACGTCTCATCAAATTTAACCTGTCATTGTCATCTAATGAGTGAAATATCTGATCCCCTAGCTCATTCCCAGCAAGGTTTGCCGCTGTTTCATTTAGAGTAGTCATGTTGGAATCATTCCAGTAATTACTGCCCAATGGATGGAAAAACCAATATTGATGAAGCCATTCGTGAACCAAAGAACGCAAACTCATCCTAAGGCCTTGAGATGGGGGAACTATACTCGGATATGTGGCTATGCCTCCGATACTCGTGATCAAAGCTGAAACACCATGGTTTGCTACAAGCACTCTTTCAAGTTGATCTATGTTTGTAGGGCTCATACTAGGGCTTAAGGTAACGGTGAATTGCCGCTCAATCTTATCTCTCGGCGATACAACTAAAACATATGGAGGGTTGGAAAAATCTACATCTACTGGGGGCCACAAGAATCCCAGTCTAGACTCCAAACCATAACTAGATAAAATTGCACTAACAACACCCTCTAAATAATCCTCTACTATCGGCTTCAACTCCGATTGATTTTCCTTCAAACTGATAATATGGGACTCTAACTTGCTGTCCCTGGGAGTCATTGAAGATATTCCTCCAGCCAGCCTCGAATTTCCTAATTTTTCTTCTAGTTTATTTATTTCATCATTTATACTGAAAAAGTTTATCAAAACCGCGTTAAGCTCTTTCTTTGACTTATCAGACTGTAAAGCGGCTTTCCCTTTATATATCCATTTATCCCAAAAATGGGTCACCTCCCACCAACCCAAATCCCATCTATAATAAGATATGTCCTCTTCGAGTGGAGACATCGAAAAGCCTCCTTTCGATATTGGAAACAGGATAAAAGTCAGCAATATCAACAAACACAGTTTTAACAACGGCGCGTCCTGTCCAAATAAAACCTTTTTAACAAGCTATATCTTGGGTCATCAGCATCATTATATATAAAAACTTCGAACCATTTTCTACTGTAATTTAAGGCTCCATTGATAGAGCACATCCTTTGGGATAAAATTGACTAGGGTAAGCACGGCTAAAACTTCTCCGGGAGACTACTATGCCAACTCATCAGATAGACAAAATTAGAAACGTTGTCCTAATGGGGCACAGTGGATCAGGTAAAACATCTTTAGCTGAATCTATTCTATTCCATACCAAAACCATCTCACGAATGGGTAATGTTGAATCTGGAAACACTGTTTCAGATCACGAACCTGAAGAAGCAAAAAGAGTATCGAGTATTCAAACGAGCATTATCCCTTGTGATACTAACGGCCACAAAATCAATTTTTTAGATACTCCTGGATATGACGATTTCCGAGGAGAGGTCCTTCCTGGACTACGCATTGCAGAATCGGCAGTCATTGTAGTTAGCGCAACGGCAGGTGTGGAAGTAGGGACAGAGACATGCTGGGATCTATGCGAAAACCAGGGGCTCCCTAGAATAGTTTTTATCAATAAGATTGATCGGGAAAATGCCGAATTTGACCGCTCTTTAGCCAGCATAGAGTCTTCATTGGGAAGAAAATGCGTTCCATTCCAAATACCTATAGGAGCCGCCGAAACGTTTAAGGGCATCGTAGATCTCATCGGAGATGATGCAAACATCCCGGACGAATTAAAGCCAATAGTCGAAAGCGCAAAAAGTCGACTGGTAGAAGCCGCAGCAGAAAACGACGACAACCTGGCGACGAAATATCTGGAAGGAGAAGATCTCACCCCAAACGAAATCTCTGCGGCCTTGGTCAGCGCCGTCAGATCCGGAGATTTGATACCAGTGTTTGTAGGGTCGGCTACCCAAAGCAAAGGTATCGGTGAACTGATGTCAGCTATCACCACATATTTACCTTCACCTCAAAAGAATCCAGACGACAAAATCGATGCTGGCAATCCACTCTCAGCAATAGTATTCAAAACCAGCGCAGATCCGTTTGTAGGGAAGTTAAGCATTTTCAGAGTCTACGACGGTAGCGTATCGAGTAATTCGGAGATTTGGAACGCAAGTAAAGAACAATCCGAACGAATAGGACAAGTCTTCCATCTTCAGGGCAAAACTCAACAGAATTCAACCCAAATCGGCCCTGGGGATATTGGAGCAGTTGCTAAATTAACCCACACAACTACGAATGACACATTGTGTGAAAAGAGCAATCCAAAAGAGTTAGATAAGATAGACTTCCCCGTAGGTTTCTACACTATGGCTGTCAGCCCAAAATCAAAAGCAGACGTTGATAAAATGTCTTCTTCACTATCTCGGATAATCGAGGAGGATCCTAGTTTAACTTTGTCTCGAGAACCTTCCACTAATGAAACGTTGCTCTCTGGTATGGGTGATGTTCACCTAGAGATCACTACTGACAAAATACAGAGGAAATTTGGCACAGAACTTAGTTTAGGCCTTCCTCAGGTACCGTACAAAGAGACCATAACAACAGCATCTAAATCGGAGTATAAACACAAGAAGCAATCGGGAGGACATGGGCAATACGGACACGTTCTTCTACGATTGGAACCAGCTGAAAGGAACAGCGGCTTCGAGTTTGCCCAAGAGGTAGTTGGCGGAGCTGTACCAAGGGAATATATTCCAGCAGTGGAAAAGGGAGTACTAAAGGCTCTGGAAGAGGGTTCTTTAGCAGGATATCCAGTTGTGGATGTAAAAGTAGTCCTTTATCACGGTAGCTATCACGATGTAGATTCTTCCGGGATGGCATTTGAAATAGCCGGTTCACAAGCCTTTAAAAAGGGCATGACTGACGGTCGACCTACACTCTTAGAGCCTATAATGAAGGTTCATATCCGAGTTCCAGATGATTATACCGGTGAAATCATCGGAGACATTAACGGGAAACGAGGTAGAATAATCGGCATGATACCCGAGGAAGGATTGACCACAGTAGAAGCAGATATGCCCCAGTCGGAAATGCTAAGGTATAATAGCGACTTGCGTTCCTTAACCGGTGGACGAGCCAGCTACAAAATGGATTTTAGCCATTATGAAGCAGTCCCCCCATTGATAGGTCAGAAGGTAATAGAAAATAAACAGAATATGAAAGACGCGACCTAACAAGCTTGGGACCAAAAGTCATTTCACTTCAGGTCTCTCCTGGACATCGTGCGTCTATGTCCTTTCTTAACACTATGAAAGTGTTGGCAAATAAGGGCATAGAAGGCGACCATCATCTGGGAAAGACCAACTCTCGCCAAGTTTTATTGATGGATGATAAGAGTCTAATCACTTTTGGACTCAAACCTGGGCAAATCAGAGAAAATATTACCGTAAGTGGGATAGATATACATCAGCTAACTACTGGCCAGAAGTTGAACATAGGTGAGGCAACTCTCGAAATAACTGGTCATTGTGAACCCTGCGGTCGCATCGACGAACTTATCCAAGGTCTGCGTGTCAAAATTAACGGAAGGCGTGGGATGCTTTGCAAGGTGATTAAGACAGGTATTGTTAAGATTGGCGACCCAGTTTCCAGATTAGATAACCAACAGGATAACTATCCGATCCAGGACTATATCACCAAATCATAATGTAAACACGCACATATATAGGGCAAGTGAAAATTCTTGATCAGAATTTGTCGTGGTTTTCTGGTGCTGAACCATTGTGCGATTTAGCAACAAACCACATGCCCATTATAATAAAAATGCCACCTAGAATCCCAATCAAGAATGCTGCATCTAAAAAAGCCCTGTATAGAAAATAAAACCCCAGAGAAATACCTCCGATACCCATAACACACCACAAAAGAATTCTCTTTAAATTCAGTTTCATGTAACTACTTTATCAAACATTTCAAAATTCGATTTCTACACTAATGAGGATCTAGCCGATTTCAACCGCCTAATACACATATCTCTACCGAGTACTTCCATTGTCTCAAATATGGGCGGGGAAACCTTCCTGCCAGTTAAGGCTATTCGTAACATACCTAGGAATTGGCGGCGTGATAACTCTAGTTTGGAACCAATATCGAGCAAAGAGTTTTCCAGATTTTCGGCACTAAATGACCCCATTTCCTCAAGTTTATTTAACGTAATATTTAGTGCCAATGCGGTTACTTCTGGATCCATACCCCGTTGTATCAACTCCATCATCTCCAACGAAGTATCATCTTGGAAGAAAAACTCTATCAATTCCTGGGCTTCAGAAAGTAGTTTAAGCCTGTCTTGTATGAGTGCTACAATCTTTGTCAAATAATCATGACTTAGATCCTTCGGTATACCTAATGCTTGTTGTGGGAATTCTTTCCAGTAATCTTCTAACCGAACTGTCAAATCATTGAGGCTCATGGACCTTATATACAACCCATTCATCCAATCCAGTTTTTCTATGTTAAATATGGCAGCTGATTTGACTACTCTATCCAATGAGAATTCTTTGACTAGCACATTTTGACTAAGAATCTCAGTATGATCGTCCAATGACCAGCCCAAAAGCGCCATAAAATTTGTCATTGTAGGCGATAAATATCCCATTTCTTTGTATTCGAGAACTGACGTAGCTCCGTGTCTTTTCGAAAGCTTCGATCTATCGGGGCCCAGTATCATGGGCATATGACCAAACAAAGGAGGGAACCAATTCAAAGCTTCGTATAACATCAAATGTTTGGGCGTGCTGGGCAACCATTCTTCTGCTCTCAAGACATGAGTTATCTCCATCAAATGGTCGTCTACGACATTAGCCAAGTGATAGGTGGGATACCCATCAGATTTTAGAATTACAAAATCGTCCAAGAGCCTACTTTCCCAAGAAACTTTTCCTCTAATTAAATCGTCTACAATGATCGGTTTATCACTCGGCATACGAAATCGGACCACCCTCGTTTCGGACATACTGTATAGCTGTGCTCTTTCAGGCCCAGACAAATTAGCACAATGCCTATCATATCCGGTGGGTTGTTTAAGACTTTGCTGTCTTTTCCTCATGTCGGTGAGTCTTTCTGATGTACAGTAGCAATAATAGGCTTGATCGCTTTTTACCAATTGCTCCGTAATAGATCCATAATGTTCTAACCTTTGGGATTGGAAATATGGACCATAAGGCCCTTCTACGTTCGGGCCTTCATCCCATTGCAAGCCCAACCAATCTAAAGCATCTAAAATGGATTCCAACGCCCCAGTTACCAGTCGATTTTGATCAGTGTCTTCTACGCGAACTATAAACTTCCCACCATGGCGACGAGCAAAAAGCCAGTTGAACATAGCAGTACGTATATTCCCGACATGGGGAAATCCTGTAGGACTTGGTGCAAACCTGACTCTAATCATAAAATTTAAAGGTCCTTATTGGTTTCATAGTCTGTCGAGACTTCAGTCAATTTATTCAAAATCAACTTTAGTTTACTGGGGAGACAAGACCTCGTTTCAATTACCCTTTCGTCATCCGGATGACGAAAGGACAGGCTATGGGCATGTAAGAAGTGATGGGAAAGCATGGAGTTCTCTACTCCATATAAATGATCGCCAAACAACGGATGACCGATGGATGCCATATGCACTCTGATCTGATGAGTACGCCCGGTTTCTGGCTTAACCTCGACAAGAGTACAGTCATCCAAAACTCTTTGCTTCCAAAAAAGAGTCTTCGCTTCTTTACCATCTTCGACAATCGCCATACGTTTCCTATGAACACGATCTCTACCTATTGGCCCATTGATAACTCCTCGCTGGGGTTTCACAATTCCTGTTACCAACGCCATATATTGCTTGATTACAATCCTTTCCTTGAATTGCTTAGAAATATGGTTGTGAGCTTTCCCCGTTTTTGCTACAACCATTAGACCAGAAGTATCTCTATCCAATCGGTGGACAATACCCGGTCGCTGTATACCACCAATTCCAGGCAATTCCGGATACCGATACAACAATCCGTTAACCAAAGTTCCTCTCTCATGGCCAGGACCAGGATGGACACTAATTCCAGCAGGTTTGTCTACTACTACCAAGCAGTTATCTTCATATACCACCGTTATAGGTATTGGCTCAGGTACTACTTCAAGTGTAGTGGGCGGAGGTATAGTTATAGAGATACAATCCCCTATCCTGACTTTGTCGCTTACCTTAGGTCGCACTCCATTCAATAACACATATCCTTGGTTCGATAGTCTTTTAATATACTCTCTACTTAATCCCAATTCCTTCCTATGTAGAAACTGATCGACACGATTCGCATTAACAGTAGCTATTATATTCATTGGTTTTTCATTCAAGAAAATTTTCCGTATGTTTTACTACGCACAAATAATCCCGCTATGGACCGATTATTTTCAGTCTTTCGTTCAGAAAATAATAACAACCAGACTAATATAATTATTCCAACTACAACAGCACTATCGGCAACATTAAACACCGGCCATGGACCAATCTTAATGAAATCGGTTACCCGGCCATACATTACTCTATCAAGTAAATTACCAAACGCCCCTCCCAACTGAAGACCCAAACTAATACGAAATAATGACTTCTCTATATAATGTGCCCAGTAAATGTAGAATAACACTCCAAGCCCAACCATAGACGCTAATATTAAAATATTCGTATGTTGTTGAAATAACCCAAATGCCGATCCAGTGTTAAAGGTACACACCAACTGTATCGGACCACTACTAGGAATGGTTCGAAAAGGGCAAAGGTTTTGTTCAACAAATAGCTTTGTAAGTTGATCTGATAGATATATGAATCCTATTACAACTAATATGATCCAATCTTTTTTCCGAGATACCAAATCATTCACAAAAAAAGATCTCCCCAAACGACTCTTACAAAATTAACGGATTACAAATCTGATTCTTTCAAATCACACCCAAGTAGCGTATTCCAATACAGGTATGGCGCCAAACCCGAAATGCTACTATCATCTTAAAATCGATGATTAGGGTTTGGCAAGCCAGATGAGATCCTGTATCTTGAACCATGATTCACGATTTCTATCATGAAGAGGTGATTTTTGAACGTTATTGATCTACGCAGCGACACAGTTACATTGCCTACTGAAGATATGAGAAAAGCAATTTGGAACGCTACACTGGGTGACGATGTGTCTGGAGAAGATCCAACCGTCAACAAACTCGAAGAAATGGCTGCAGCCATGATGGGCAAGGAGGCAGCACTGCTCGTAAGTAGCGGAACACAAGGGAATCTTATTGGTATATTAGCGAACTGTCAGAGTGGTGACGAAATCATTGTTGGAGAGAATGCCCATATTTTTTGGAATGAATCGGCAGGGGCCGCTGCCCTTGGGGGGGTCCAAACACACTTAGTTAGAAATCAGCCTCAGGGAGCACTCAATCCTTCGGAAGTAGCAAACGCTATTAGGCCAAAAGGTAACCCCCATTTCCCTCCAACATCCCTAATATGCCTAGAAAATACCCAAAATATGTCTAATGGTGGGGTACTAACGGTAGACGAAACAAAATCAATATGGGATGTTGCAAATAAAAACCAGATTAAAGTCCATTTGGTTGGAGCTAGGATATTTAACGCGGCAGTATATCTAGAAGCTCCGGTCAAGGAACTAGTCCAATACACGAATACCGTGACCTTTTGCCTATCTAAAGGTTTAAGCGCACCTGTAGGGTCTCTCTTATGCGGCGACAGGGAATTTATAATAAGGGCACGTAGATGGCGCAAAATGCTGGGAGGTGGAATGAGACAGGCAGGAATTATCGCTGCTGCTGGAATAGTAGCACTTGATTCTATGATAGAACGACTCCGAGATGACCATATAACCGCGCTTAAACTCTCTGAAGGCCTTTCCACCATTCCTGGTATCATTCATGATACTTCCACTGTGCAAACTAACATACTATTTTTTGACGTCGATCCAGCGATTGGGACCATGGCCAAATTTGTTTCTGAACTTGAACAAAGAGGAGTGAGGGTACATTCTGTATATGGAAGAATTCGATTGGTCACTCATCGCCATATCACCCAAAATGAAGTGAACATTGCCCTCGAAACAATTTCGAATGTATTGAAATCCATGGCATCTAACTGAGATGATTTTTATATATCTAAATTCATGGGACCCATTAATTTAGATACGTTAAAAAACTGTCATGGCATATACCCGTACATCATATATACTCCTTCCTTTACTTTTCTTCATGCTTTTATCGTGCACTAGCGAAGATATCACGAGAAATGATGAGCTGACTACAACCAAAACTGAATTAACAAATACTCAATCAACAATCATAACTGATAACGACAAAGTCCAAACAGGAACTCCCGATATCAATGCAACAATTACGGCATTGATAAAAGAAGCTCTAGCCGCTGAGGCCCCGGATCCAACCATGATCGCTAAACCCACTGCTGATACTCTCCCTCAAGAATATATACTCGACCGACTTTCGCAATTAGAAAACACTGTTTATGTTACACCAACTCCGACTAGGACCCCTATGCCAACTCCTATCCCTACACCTACTCCTACACCTACTCCTACACCTACTCCTACTCCTACTCCTATCCCTACACCTACTCCTACACCTACACCCACAAAAACTCCACTTCTTCCAACTCCTACTAAAACATTACCTCACGTATTGGATCTAGTCCTTCCTTCTGTCGTGAAGGTTAGGGCTATCAGTTCCCATGACGATGCCTCTGGAACAGGAGTTATATTTTTAGTCGATGAGGAAACGAACGGAGCGTTTGTACTTACGAATGACCACGTAGTTACAGGTTCGGATCAAATCATTGTATCGGGTCAATTCCTTGGCCCATACACTGCCGACTACCAATTTTCCAACCTAGTACAAGATTTGGCTGTGTTACACATATGTTGCAACGATAAATTCAAGCCTATAACGTTCGGTGATAGTCTGACATTAGAAGTCGGATCGGATGTAATAGCTATAGGATTCGCCTTAGACTACCCGGGAGCTCCATCGATTACCAAGGGTATTGTTTCAGGAATTAGACCCGAGCTGGAGCACGATCGTTGGTTGGTACAGACCGATGCACCATTAAACCCAGGCAACAGCGGTGGGCCGCTCTTGACCACAGATGGTCTGATGATAGGACTGAACACTTTCGGTATAAGGGGTGAACCTGGAGAAACTCCGGTAGAAAATTTCGGGTTCGCTGTTGCAGAGCAAACCATAACAGAAAGTTTGGCAAGTTTATCCCTCGACTTTAACAATTAGTACAGAATGGGTTGTTCAATCTGTACAATCCTTACGATCAGCTAACTCCGGTTCAGTTGACGGATTGTCGTGTATGCCAGGGAAATAGTACTTCGTTGACCGTAACGATGGAGGAAAATAGTCTTGATCGACAACATTGCCAGGAAAATCATGTGGATATTTATATGATTTACCATAGTCAATTTGTTGATTAGATCCATTGCTCACATTTCTCAGATGAAAAGGAACTGGCTCATGTGGTGTCCTTTTTGCATCCCTCAAAGCAAGATTAATGGCCTTGTACACAGAATTACTTTTGTGACTAAGTGCCAGATAAACAGTAGCTTCCGCAAGGGGAATCCTCCCCTCTGGCAACCCTACAAAATGGATGGCTTGTTGAGCAGCAATTGATAGTGGCAATGCTGCTGGATTAGCAAGTCCTATATCTTCCGACGCTAAGACAACCAGGCGGCGCGCAATAAACATGGGATCTTCTCCGGCATCCAACATCCTTGCCAACCAGTACAATGCTGCATCTGGATCGGACCCGCGGACCGATTTTATAAAGGCACTTATGAAATTATAATGATCATCGCCATCTTTGCTAAATGAAACTATGTTGCGCTGCAAAGCATCTTCTATGATACCTAGGTTAACTAACCTCACGTTATTGATAGATAGTTTGGTAGCTCTAACTGCAATATCTAATGTGTTAAGCGCGAGCCTAGCGTCTCCGTTAACAATAGCCGATAAAAATTTAGATGCTTTTTCTTCAATAAATGGAAAGTACGATCCCAACCCACGATCATGATCTGAAATGGCTCGGTTGATCAGAATCTCAATGTGATTTGCTGTCAACCTTTCCAAAGTGAACACCCTACTTCTGGAAATAAGTGGGGGAATAATCTCGAAACCAGGATTCTCGGTAGTTGCTCCTATCAGGGCGAACACCCCGTCTTCAACATAGGGCAATATAACGTCCTGCTGGGATTTGTTGAATCGATGTATTTCATCAATAAAGAGTATTGTCTTCTGATCAGTAGCGTTCATTAATTTTCGGGCTTCCGTTACTATATTGCGTATTTCTGCTACACCTGATGTAACCCCACTAATTCCAACGAAAGATGATTTGGATTCCTTTCCAACTATTCGTGCCAGGGTTGTCTTCCCGCTACCAGGTGGGCCCCAGAGGATGAAAGAGGGTATCTGGTCTTCTTCAACAAACCGCCTGAATACACAATCTTTCCCCAACAAATGCTCCTGTCCCAACATTTCGTCAAGTGTTTGTGGACGCATACGAGTAGCCAATGGTTGATTGGCTGACTGTTTACTTCGCTGAGAATCCTCGAACATGTATTGATAACTCAAAGATTATGAACCCTCCCCCATAGCGTTTTTACATCGTTTGTATTATCTACGGCTTCCGGTGTTGCTCCTTTCCTTAAGCCGTGTTAGGTTTGAACTCCTCAATATCATGAAGGACCAGATTAACAGAAAATTCCCTACTTTTGTTCCATGGCAATTGAAAGACGTATTTTATTCCATATTGTCATGGTTTATTGTGATGATAGTTATTGGAATCGCAATCATTCAGTTGACGAACCCCGATGAATCGCTTGCTATAATCATAACTTTGATTACCAGTAGCTTCATGCTTATTGGCTTATCTATCGGGTTCGGGCCACTACTCTACAAATATCCCATTAGGACTTTGGGCTTAGTTTCTCCACCCAAACGCATTTCTGCACTGTTGCTGTGGCCCATAGTTGCCCTATTCGCCAGTTTCTGCTTTTTGGCACTGTATATGCCACTACTATCAATGCTCAATATAGAAACTCCGGAGCCGGTACCTTTCAACACCAATTTGCCAACCATAGCCCTGGTCATCATAGGATTACTTGTGATACTAGTAGGCCCCCTGGCTGAAGAACTATTTTTCAGAGGATTTATCTTCCCGACTATCACAAAACGATTTGGTCTAGCTCTAGGAGCGATTGGAAATTCCCTTGTATTCGCACTTTTTCACATCGACCCAGTTCTATTCCTTCCAACCTTTGTAGCAGGTCTTATTCTAACCTTTCTCTACATTAAAACACATTCACTAGCAGGCAGTTTTATAGCCCATGGAGCTCAAAATTGCATCGCTTTTATAGGGGCAATCACCGCCTCCGACTTAAACCCAACAGCGACGTTATGCAGCCATATGCTATACTAAGAAACAGCTTCTAGATACGTACGGAGTTAGCAAATTAACCGGATTGAAAATAAATTCGCCCAAACACGAAGGGAACGGCGAACAGCACTGTTTATCTACATAACGGCAGGCTACCCTGATCTGGTAACTACCCGAGAATTAATACCGTTACTCGTAGCCGCAGGAGCTGATGCAATCGAGCTAGGAATACCTTTTAGCGACCCTTTAGCAGATGGAGCCACAATCCAAGAGTCGACCTTCCATGCCCTTAAACAAAACGTTAACGTACAAGATTGTCTTGACATAGTTAGAGACTTGCGAAACAACATTCCGGACACACCATTTATCTTAATGGGTTACTATAACCCCATTTTTAACTACGGACTTGAGGAATTTTGTCGAGAAGCTTCCGCTAGCGGCTTAGACGGCCTGATCGTTCCGGACTTGCCAGCAGACGAGTCCCAACCCTTACTGAACCACTGCACCAGCGTAGGGATAGACCTAGTTCCTTTATTGCCCCCCAATAGTAGTGATAAGAGGATAGAGTTTGTCTGTTCTAAGGCTAAGGGTTTTATATACTGCGTAACTGTGACAGGCATTACCGGAACACGCACCTCTCTCCCAATAGACCTCGGAGCTTTTATCAAACGAGTCCGTACTCATACTGACCTTCCGTTGGGGCTAGGGTTCGGAATATCTACTAGAGAACACATGCAACAAATCGAGCAAATTGCCGATGCAGGTATCGTTGGAAGTGCTTTGGTCAAAATATTACAAAACTATTCGGGACCCGAAGGAAAACAAAAAGCTATGGCTTTTGTAAGAGAACTACGTGGATCAACAAACGACTTAACCGAGGAGGGATCTTAGTGACCAAATGCTTGGCAATAAGAGGGGCTACAACGGTAGAAGAAAATACCAAAGAAGCGATTATAAATGCGACTACTGATTTATTGTTAGAGATAGTACGTGCTAATGACCTTGCTATTGACGAAATATCGGCTGCTTGGTTTTCCACTACGATAGATCTCAATGCCGAGTTTCCCGCTCTCGCCATAAGAAAACTGGGCTGGATGAACGTAGGAATGCTGTGTGCTCACGAAATGTCGGTCCCAAACTCCTTGCCCCAATGTATTAGGGTTCTTATACTCATAAACACTAATAAAACACCGGAAGATTTAGCATACGTATACCTCAAGAAAGCTGTAGGGCTTAGAACTCAAGGTCTAAACCCTTAGACATTTGGTCGGGTAATATCGTACGATAATGGGGATTTGCCAAATATTAGTATATAGAATGTATTTTTATTGGAAGTGAAAAGCTAGTGATTGTAGTGATGAAATATAACAGTGGCAGTGATGAGATTGAAAAGGTTCAATCTCATATTGAAGGCCATGGGCTTCAGTGCCATCTGTCGCAAGGCGAAGAAAGAACGGTTATAGGAATAGTGGGACAAATCTTCCCAGAATTGAAAGAGGAAATCGAGCGGCTCCCTGGCGTACTTGAAGTTATACGTATATCAAAATCTTTTAAGCTATCTACACGAGAATTTAAACCTCGAGATACCACAATAACAATCGGCAAAACAATCATAGGTGAAAATAACAACCCTGTGATCATAGCGGGACCATGTGCGATAGAATCCGAGAAGCAAGTCATGGACACAGCTGCCATCGTTAAAGAGTCTGGTAGCCACATACTCCGAGGAGGAGCTTTTAAACCAAGAACTTCGCCATACAGTTTCCGAGGTATGGGGGTTCAAGGCTTAAAACTTCTAGCCAAGGCAGGTGAGACATACGACCTCCCTACTGTCACAGAAGTCATGGCGGTAGAGGACATCGGAATGGTTGCTTCATATGCCGACATACTTCAAATTGGTACAAGAAGCGCCCAGAACTTCAACCTATTAGACGCAGCCGGAAAAATCAATAAACCAATACTACTCAAGCGGGGTTTTTCCTCTACATACGAAGAATGGCTGCTTGCAGCAGAATACATACTATCTGGAGGCAACGAACAGGTAATTTTATGTGAGCGCGGAATACGAACATTTGAAACTGGAACTAGGTTCACTTTAGACATAACAGCAATCCCTGTTATAAAGAAACTCAGTCATCTACCGGTTATAACTGATCCTAGTCATAGCACAGGAGCCTGGGAACTTGTACCTCCTATATCCTTGGCTTCTATAGCCGCAGGAGCACATGGGATAATTGTAGACGTACATCCAAACCCATCCGAGGCAAAATGTGACGCGGCACAAGCTCTAACGTTTGACCGATTCAAAACAATGGTTAGAGAGATTAACGTAATTACCCAAGCTCTGAACAAGCTCTGATTTGAGTCGTGCATTTTTGGGATTTATACCATCATTTAGCATGAATGGTGGGCGATACTGGACTCGAACCAGTGACCTCTGCGATGTCAACGCAGTGCTCTAACCATCTGAGCTAACCGCCCCCTATAGAACATAGACCCTACCATACACAGGCCAGGTGATCCCGAAGGAGGACCACAAACAACTATATCGCCCAAAACCAACTCAATAACAAGTCCCTACTCCTGACTTTCCTCATTCTCTAATGAGGCTAATTGTTCGTCAGTCGGTCCATCCATATCGGGTTCAACTGCCACATCATCCGTCTCGGTAATAGAAACCTCAATATCATCAGTTGACACATCAGCTACAATTTCGCCAGACGATCCGTCGGATATATCATCTAAAAGACCACTAGACAACAAATCCAATTCTACGTCATCCAACGTAAGTTCCTCACTTCTCAACAGACCTTCCTCTGATTGCCCCAAATCCTGATGCGTCCTAGCCGGTATCAGCCTACCAATTATGACGTTCTCCTTTAGCCCTCGCAGTTGGTCTACAGCCCCTCCAGCGGAAGCTTCGGTCAAAACTCTCGTGGTTTCTTGGAATGATGCCGCTGCTAAGAAACTATCTGTTAAAAGCGAGGATCTAGTCACTCCTAATAATACTGGTTTGGCAGTTGCCGGTTCTCCGCCCTCTGCAAGAATCTTGGCATTTTTCGCCTGGAAATCAAAGATGTCTATGATTTGTCCAGGAATATAATCCGTATCTCCGGTAGTCTCAACATGAACTCTTCTCATCATTTGTCTTGTGACGACTTCAATGTGTCTATCATGGATAGACACACCCTGAGATCTATACACACGTTGTACCTCAGATACCATATACCTCTCTACTTCTTCTTTTCCCTTCACTCTTAATATGTCATGAGGATTGAGAGGTCCCACGGTAAGAGCTTCACCCGCCATAACTTCTTCACCATCGTTCACTAACAGTACCGCAGAGGTTGGCACAAAGTATTCGCGCTCTTCCACATCCGACCAAATAACTGAGATAGTAGATCCATTAAGTTCCACCTTACCGCCTACATTAGCAACTATCTCTGGGATTTCTTCCTTTGAAGCCTTCTTGGTTTTGGCTGGCAACGCCATTGGGGTACCAGCTTCAATTTCCTGGCCATCTTTGACAAGTACATTTGATTTAGCTGGCAAGAGATAATCTTCGCGATAATCCTCACTATTAGTGATCTTTAATCTACGGCCCTCAAGATCCTCAGACACCTCAAGCTTCCCATCGATATCCGACAGGACAGCGGCACCTTTCGGAACTCGCGCCTCAAATAGTTCCTCTACTCTGGGTAAGCCACTAGTTATATCTATACCAGCTACCCCACCAGTATGAAACGTTCTCATAGTCAATTGTGTTCCAGGTTCGCCAATACTTTGGGCAGCTATTATCCCAACTGCCTCTCCCATCTTAACCAATTTCCCAGTGGCCGGGCTGCGACCATAACACAACTGGCATAGGCCTCGAGGAGTTTGGCATGTTAAAGGAGACCGCACCAGGATTTCGGTAATGTTCGACGATTTCATTTCTTCTAGAACCGACTCGTTTATCTCCTCACTGCGATCTATTATTATCTCACCGGTTTCGGGATTTACTATCGGTGCGGCGGACATACGGCCAAGCGCTCGCTCCTCCATGGAGGATAACATTGGATCATTAGATGTAGGGACCAGTGAAACTCCTTCAGTAGTTCCACAATCCTCCATGAGTATTATTACATCTTGACTTACATCTGTTAGCCTACGGGTCAAGTACCCAGAATCAGCAGTCCTCAACGCCGTATCAGCTAAACCCTTCCTTGCTCCGTGGGTGGATATAAAATACTCCAATGCAGTGAGTCCCTCTCTAAAACTAGATTTAATGGGGAGATCAATAATTCTACCTTTGGGGTTACTCATCAGACCGCGCATACCTGCCATCTGTTTAATCTGGGCGATATTACCCTTGGCTCCTGAAACGGCCATGACGGCAATACCTCCATAGCTGTCTAGTTCGTCTTTAACTATTTCTTCCATCTCGTCACTAGCATTTGTCCAGGTATCTACCGCATGGGTATACCGTTCTTCTTCTGTCATAAGCCCTTGCATATAATCATCTTCGAAGGACTCAATTTGCTTTGTAGCGGTATCAATGACCTGTTTCTTGCGTGGTGATACTCTGATATCGTTAATAGCAATGGTTATGCCTGACATCATCGCATAATGGAATCCTAAGTTCTTTATCCTATCCAGCGTTGCAGCCGTCTTGTCAGCACCGATTAATCTGTAACATTCTCCAGTGAGATCTTTGAGAGCTCCTTTGTCGATAACTTGGTTACGGAAACCAAGTTCTTCTGGAAGCATTTCATTGAATAAAATTCGGCCGACCGACGTATCGATCCATCCGTTATCATCCCTAGAGTTCCATATCTTAACTTCAGCCTGGAGATCCAGGTAACCTGTATCAAATGCCAGTTTGGCCTGATCAAAAGACATAAATGTTTTGCCACTACCGATTGCTTTACTCCTAAGGTTCGATAGATAGAAACATCCTAAGACCATATCAAGAGTTGGTGCTACTAGGGGGTCGCCTGACGCAGGTGAAAGCATATTACGAGTGCTCAGCATGGTATCCTTGGCTTCTAGTACTGCCATTTGAGAAAGCGGTACATGGACAGCCATTTGATCGCCATCAAAATCCGCATTGAACGCTGTGCAAACCAATGGATGTAGCTGAATAGCACTACCTTCAATTAGCACTGGCATGAATGCTTGAATACCTAACCTATGAAGAGTCGGTGCCCTGTTTAACAGGACTGGACGCTCCCGTATGACATCTTCAAGGATATCCCAGACATGGTCCGTTGCTCTCTCTACCATACGCTTAGCAGATTTGATATTTGGGCTCATTCCCAAAAGAACTAGTTTGTGCATGACAAACGGCTTAAAAAGCTCTAGTGCCATGCGTTTTGGCAACCCACACTGATGAAGCTCTAACTCGGGCCCAGCTACAATTACCGAACGACCAGAGTAATCAACTCGCTTGCCCAGGAGATTTTGACGAAATCTCCCCTGCTTGCCTCTCAGTAGATCTGACAACGACTTCAGTTTATGATTATGGCTGCCCTGAATTGGTCTACCTCTTCGGCCGTTATCTATTAAAGCGTCGACCGCTTCTTGTAGCATCCGTTTTTCGTTGCGAACAATTATTTCCGGGGCTCCTAATTCCATCAGCCTTCTCAATCTGTTATTACGATTGATAACCCGACGATATAGGTCATTCAGATCACTAGTAGCAAAACGTCCCCCGTCTAACTGAACCATAGGACGTAATTCTGGCGGCAAAACAGGCAAAACCTTCAAGACCATCCACCCTATCCTATTCCCACTTTTCCTAAAAGCCTCTACTACTCGCAAACGTTTAATTGCCTTCTTTCGTCGTTGTCCAGAGGTAGACTGCATCTCATAAAGTAGTGAGTCTCTGAGAGCGGCCAAATCGATATTTTTCAGAAATTCCATTATGGATTCCGCACCCATTCCTGCCTGGAATACATCTCCAAATTTTTCCTTCAGTTCCCTCAATTTTCCCTCTGTGATCAATTGCAGTGGCCTTAAATCGTCCAATTCATCTACTTTATTTTCATAGTCAGACTGGAGGTTTTGTAATGTCTCTTCCAATCCTTGTAGCAATTGGTCCACTTCATTTTTCAGATCTTCCGGAAGCTCTAATTTTTCAACTACCTCTCGTTCAGTTTGCTCAATAAAATCTTCTACTGCTACTGAGACACCGTTCATCTCAATGATGGATTCCCTGAAGGTGGTTTTTACAGTTTCGGTATTTTGTTCGTAATTCTGTTTCTCTTGATCTTTGATAGACTCTCGGCGATCAGAATCAACTTTAATAATTATATGTTGAGCAAAATAGAGAACTCTTTCTAAATTGCGCGGTGAAAGATCCATAAGTAAACCCAATCTACTGGGTGTTCCCTTACTAAACCAAATGTGAGCAACAGGAGCAGCCAATTCGATATGTCCCATCCGTTCCCGTCGCACACGAGATCTAGTGACTTCCACACCACATCTGTCACAGATTACGCCTCTATACCTAATCCTTTTATATTTACCACAAAAACATTCCCAATCTTTCGTAGGGCCAAAGATTCGTTCACAGAAAAGTCCGTCTTTTTCGGGTCGTAGCGTCCTGTAATTAATGGTCTCTGGTTTTGTGACTTCCCCATGAGACCAACTCCGGATTTGTTCAGCAGACGCTATAGATATTCTGATGGCATTAAAGTTAACCGAATGAAGGTCGTTTCTCTCTGCTATTCCAACCATTTTTGTACTTGACCTCTTTTCTAAAAATTCTTTTACTCTGTAGTATCAGTAGACCCTTCTGTCTCAGCTAGTGCTTCAGCTTCAGCCAACGCTTCCGCTTGTGCCAAAGCTTCTACCTCATCTTCCCCTTCTGCATCCGGATCCTTTTCCATTTCGTCCGACGATCCCAAGTCTAATACCTCTTCGGAGCTATTCTCGTCAGTTAGCAATGTCACTTCAGCAGATCGTATCTCGTCAGAATTATTCGTATCACTCAGTAATGCCGCTTCAGCAGATTGTATCTCGTCAGAATTATCCGTATCACTCAGTAATGCCGCTTCGGCCGATAGCATCTCATCAGATATCTCTTCAGATCCAACTAATGCCTCTATCTGCTCCAGTTCGGATAGTTCTTCTGTTTTTTCATCTTCCGCCATAAAGCCATTCGGTTCTTCTTCATGTAAAAGTTCTACCGCCAAGCCAAGACTCTGTAACTCCTTTACCAAAACATTAAAGGATTCTGGAATCCCGGGCTGTACAATATCCTCTCCTTTTACGATGGCTTCATAGGTCTTCACTCTTCCTGATACATCATCCGATTTTACGGTTAGCACTTCCTGGAGGTTATACGCAGCGCTATAGGCTTCCAAAGCCCACACTTCCATCTCCCCAAATCGTTGACCACCAAATTGAGCTTTACCACCAAGAGGTTGTTGAGTTATCAAAGAATACGGCCCTGTGGACCTAGCATGTATTTTATCTTCAACCAGGTGAACCAGCTTCAACATGTAGATATAACCTACAGTTACCGGTTGACCGAATGCCTCTCCAGTTTGGCCGTCATAAAGGGTAGTTTTCCCAAACGTGGGAGGAGCTACTCGCTCTTCTTCTTGCAATCTGAGGGCTTCGGACCGCAATTCGTTTGCGTCCATCTCATGAGAGGATATACCCATGTTTTCCAACCAAAGTTTCAATGCCACTTGAGCAGCTTCGCCAGTTACTGACAGATCCCAAACACTTTCAGGATCCTGCCCTTTAGATTTTAGCCAGTTACTAGCTCTCTCCAGGTCTATCTCTGGATATTCCAGGCTCGGTTGGAACGAGAGTGACCCGGATTCTTGTAAGAACCAAATCCTAGCCAATCCATCCTCAATTGCTATATCTGTAGCACCATCAAAAATGGGTGTTACCGCTCTGAAGTTCAGATGTTTAGCTACCCACCCTAAATGAGTTTCCAAAACTTGGCCCAAATTCATTCGGGATGGTACACCTATAGGATTCAATATGATATCAACCGGAGTTCCATCTGGCAGATATGGCATGTCCTCAACTGGCAATACCCGCGCGACCACACCCTTATTCCCATGTCTACCAGCCATTTTGTCTCCAACGGAAATCTTTCTCGTTTGGGCAACCCAAACTCGAACTGCCTCATTAACAGCAGCCGGCAGCTCATCTTTATCGTCCTTAGAAAGAATCTTCATGCCGATAACTTTACCTCGTTCTCCATGAGGCACCCTAAGAGATGTATCTTTAACATCTCTAGATTTTTCGCCAAAAATTGCTCTAAGTAGCTTTTCTTCAGCCGTTAGTTCAGTTTCTCCCTTGGGAGTCACCTTACCCACTAGAATATCTCCCGGTCCAACATTGGCTCCAATTCGAATTATTCCTCGTTCGTCGAGATCCATCAAGCTCTCTTCACCAACATTTGGAATATCCTGGGTGATCTCCTCGGGTCCTAATTTGGTTTCCCGTGCTTCCATCTCGTGCTTCTCAACATGGATAGAAGTAAAGAAGTCTCTCTTAACTAAATTCTCACTAAGTATTATGGCATCCTCGTAGTTGTAACCACCCCAGCTCATAAAAGCTACTAAAACATTTCTACCCAAAGCTAGTTCACCTTTCTCAGTAGAAGAACTGTCAGCTATTACATCTCCCTTTTCTATGCGTTGTCCCTTTTCCACGATGGCTCGTTGATTAAAACAAGTCCCCTGATTCGTCCTGGAAAACTTGGTGAGTTTATGGGAATGGGTATTGCCATCTTGTCCGTTGGAAACAACCACTTCGGTTCCAGTTACTGAGGAAACCACTCCATCTATTTCAGCCAGCACCACCTGACCACTGTCTTGAGCCACCCTACCCTCAATCCCAGTCCCTATTAGGGGCGCCTGTGGCCTTAGCAGAGGAACTGCCTGTCTTTGCATATTGGATCCCATTAATGCCCTATTTGCGTCGTCATGTTCAAGGAATGGTATTAACGATGCAGATATGCTCATGATTTGCATGGGTGATACATCCATATAATCGATACGATCAGCAGATTCCTCCGCATAATTGTCCCCATCCCGCACTTCCACTCTATCCCCTATTATTTGGGCCTTTTTATCCAATGGCACATTAGCCTGTGCAATGATGTGAGTTTCCTCAACATCGGCAGACAAATAGACTATGTCCTTCTCCTTGAGCGACACGAAAGGACGAACGGCTATCTTGCATTTACTGAGCTCGTTCAACTTCTTAAGAGCAGGTGTGGTGATCTTACTTCCAGCTCTGACAATTGTGGTCCCATCTACATCCACGACCAGCTCAGTGGAATTTCTTCCGAGTAGGTCTCGATCGGTATTATTCAGTTCCTTTAACACTCTTCTATAAGGCGACTCTATGAACCCAAATGAATTTATTCGAGCATAACTTGCTAATGAGCTTAAAAGACCGATATTAGGTCCTTCGGGTGTCTCGATGGGACAAATCCTGCCATAGTGAGAAAAATGAACATCTCTAACGTCAAACCCTGCCCTCTCCCTAGATAGTCCACCCGGTCCTAAAGCAGATAATCTACGTTTATGGGTCAATTCTGCCAATGGATTAGTTTGATCCATAAATTGGGAGAGCTGAGATCCTCCAAAAAATTCTCGAACCGAGGCCACGACCGGTCGTATATTAACGAGGGCCTGCGGAGTAGCCTGCTCTGGATCAATAAGAGTCATTCTTTCCTTAACCATTCTCTCCATTCTCAATAGTCCCACACGCATTTGATTTTGAACAAGCTCCCCTACCGATCGAACACGCCTGTTCCCAAGGTGGTCTATGTCATCCGATTTACCCACCCCGTTATTAAGTTCTATCATGGTTCGTATTATTGCTATTAAATCATCTAGATCTAACACACGTTGATCTAGCGGCTTCTTAAGATTTAAACGAGCATTGATCTTGTGCCGGCCCACCTTATTTAGATCGTATCTACGCGGTTCAAAAAGCAAATTCCTGATCAGGTTATAAGCGTTATCCAAGCTAGGTGGCTCTCCCGGTCTTAACCGACGGTAAAATTCTAGCTGAGCATTTGCAATTTTCTTAGCATTTGCATCATCAAACTTTTTATCTGGATGTAGCCAATTCCAAACCTTCTTCAGATCTTCCGTTCTAAAATTAACTGCCAGTTCTTCTGTGTATACATCTCTGTCTAGGGTTGATTTCATATAGGGGCGGTCAGGATCTTTATCAACTTTCGAGAACATCCCTACAATTTCTTCATCGTTAAAGATGCCTAAGGCTCTAAAAAAAGTGGTTACCGCCACCTTTCTTTTTCGGTCTACTTTAACTGAAATAATATTCTTGGAGCTGGTTTCCAATTCCAACCACGCTCCCCTATATGGAATCAACTTTACAGAGCATAGATTACGATTAGTACTGATATCTCTATCTAACACGAAATATACGCCAGGAGACCTTACCAATTGACTCACCACCACCCTTTCGGCACCGTTTACTATGAATGTACCCTTATCAGTCATGATAGGTATATCACCCATGAAAATCTCTTGCTCTTTAATAACTCCTGTTTCTTTCGTAACGAGTCTCGTCTTTACCCAAAGGGATGCGGAGTAAGTAATCTCTTTATCCTTGCATTCTTCCGGAGAATATTTGGGCTCTCTAAAGGAATGGTCTTCGAAATAGAGTTCGAACTTGTTAGCCGTGAAATCTTGGATCGGTGAGACTTCGTGCAAAACTTCGGCCAAACCAGCACCCTTAAACCATTCAAATGAGTTGATCTGCATTTGAATCAGATTTGGGACATCTAATACTTTGGAGATCTTCGCGTAAGATTCTAGTTCGGGACCATTCTGATGAGTACGAGCCAATGACAACGACATTTGTTTCATTACTCCTTCGATGCTAAAGATTTAAGGAAATACGGGCAATAGAATATGCGGGGATTTGCAATAATGAAAGAACCAATAGATATAGGTTGAACGCAACAAGGGCAGCCTACATAGTATCATTTTTTTGGCTCCTGTCAACAACTGCAAAAAAGTCGCATCCCATGATGGTTTACCTTTTAAAAAAATACTACCTTTCACGAAGGGGATAACACGACTGGGATAATAGAAATAGCGATAAGGACAAAGAAATTATAGATATAGAGATCGTAATAAAACCTAATAGTTTCGCATAGATTGAAAAACCACTACCAGCTTGGTTAGAATAAGTCCAAGGAATCCTTATGAGGTGTGTTAGTGACTAACTCTCAAACTCCAGGAATTATTGTATACACTCACCCAGACTGCGCGTACTCTTCAGCAGTAAAGTGGGACTACGATAACCAAGGAATTGCATATACTGAAATTGACATTTCCATAAGTCCAGAATCAATAGAAGACCTGGAAAAATTAACGGGTGGAGATCACATCACCCCGGTGGTTGTTCAGGGGGATAAAGTAAGTATTGGTTTTAATGGGATAGGTTGAAGCTTCTGATGTCGGGCCGTGAGCCCGTATACCTGTAGATTATGGAATGACTGACCAAAAGAGTCGCCCTGTGATAGAATCACTCGTAAGATCCGTGGTCTGACATATCAATAACGTATCGGATCGGTGTGAGTGCATATGGCCCGGTGGTGTAGCGGTTAACATACTGGCCTGTCAAGCCTGAGATCGGGGGTGCGAATCCCCTCCGGGTCGCCAGTTGCCACTAAGTTTCCAACAAACCTTCCATCGACCATACTTATATAGTCACTTCTTTACGACCTAGCGGATTCCAGATTCGCAAATTCTCTTGCCTATCTCTTCACCCATACGAGTCGTGGATAAATATTTCCCTTCAGACGCGACTAGATCTTTGGTCCTAAATCCACGATCTAAAACATCTTCAACGGCGGCTTCAATCAATCTAGCTTCCGATTCCATATCAAACGAAATCCTCAGAAGCATTGCCACGCTTAAAACCGCTGCAATTGGATTGGCTATACCTAAACCAGCTATATCTGGTGCACTTCCATGAATCGGTTCGTAAAGGCCCATTCTATGGCGCCTCGAATCGGATACAGTCGACAGGCTAGCAGAAGGCAACAATCCCATAGATCCTGAAAGAACGGATGCCTCATCAGTGAGAATATCCCCGAAGGTATTTTCAGTCACGAGAACATCAAAACTAGTCGGATTCTGAATCAATTGCATAGCAGCTGTGTCAACCAAAACATGTTCCAATTCTATGTCTGGATATTCCAAGCTCACTTCATCAGCAACTTCCCTCCAAAGCCGAGATGACTCCAATACATTTGCCTTGTCTACTGAAGTGACTTTGCATCTTCGTCCTTTTGCTAATTCAAATGCAAAATATAGGATTCGTCTGACTTCCGAGTCGTGGTATCTAAGTGTATCTACAGCACTACGGCCTACAGAAGTTACGTAACGTCTCTTGGGTTTAGCAAAATATAATCCTCCTGTAAGCTCTCTGACAACTAACATATCTACTCCATCGAGCACATGCGGCTTTATCGGCCCAGAATCCGCCAAAGACTTATAGACTTTGACGGGCCTAAGATTAGCAAAAAGCTTCAACTCCTTGCGTATACCCAATAGGCCCTGTTCAGGACGAACTAAGGAATTAGGATCATCCCACTTGGGGCCTCCCACCGCTCCTAGAAGAACAGCATCACTGTTTTTACAGAGATTTATAGTAGATTTCGGCAGGGCGGTACCTTCGTGATCTATTGCAGCCCCTCCTATCAATCCCTGCCTACATCTAAAGGCATGGCCAAACTTCATACCAACAAGATTCAGGATTTTCTCCCCTTCAAACAAAACTTCTGGGCCAATGCCATCACCAGGCAACATAGCAATAGAATATTCCATCAGATCATACCGTTTCTACGTTCAAATTCGGTGATCTTATCACCTTTAAGTAAGGTAAGACCTATGTCATCTAATCCATTCAAAAGACAATATCGCCTGAATTCGTCAATTTTAAAGTCAATAAATAATCCATCACTGTCAGTTATAGATTGAAGTTCTAAATCTACCGTAATTTCATAACCCTCGAGTTTTTCATTCGCCTTAGTCGTCAACTGGGCAATCTGATCCTCTGTCAGCTGTATAGGTAATATTCCGTTCTGCAGACAATTGTTTCGAAAAATATCTGCAAAACTTGGTGCCATGATAGCTCTAAATCCATAATCCTGCAGAGCCCAAGGGGCGTGCTCTCTAGAGGACCCGCAACCAAAGTTTCTTCCTGTTATTAGTATACTAGCCCCTTTATACCGTGGATAATTTAAAATAAAGTCTGGATTTGACTCTCCAGACTCCAAAAACCTCCAGTCAAAGAAAAGATACTGACCATAACCAGTCCTTTCTATTCGTTTCAAAAACTGTTTAGGAATAATTTGATCCGTATCAACATTTACGCGATCTAGTGATACAGCCAAACCAGTGTGCTTATTGAATGCTTCCATTTTTACTCCCAATCCCTTATATCCACAAAGTGACCTGCCACCGCGGCAGCGGCTGCCATCTGGGGACTAACTAAATGAGTACGACCTCCTTTCCCTTGGCGTCCTTCGAAGTTTCGGTTTGAAGTGGATGCACAACGTTCCCCAGGATCAAGTACATCGGGATTCATTCCCAAACACATAGAACATCCCGCCTCCCTCCAATCAAAGCCAGCATCTTGGAAAACTCTATCCAACCCCTCGGTCTCAGCTTGTTTCTTTATACTTGTAGACCCTGGAACCACCATAGCATAAACCTTCGAATTGACCTTTTTGCCCTTTATGACAGCGGCAGCTGAACGAAGATCTTCGATACGAGCATTTGTACACGAACCTAGGAAAACTCTATCAATGTTGATGCTCTGGATTTCAGTTCCGGGCTCGAGTCCCATATATTCCAACGCTCTTTCGGCAGCCATTTTGTCAGAAGTATTTTCGTAAACTGAGAGCTCAGGAATTCGACCCGTAATACCAGTCACCATACCTGGATTGGTACCCCAGGTTACGAAAGGCTCCATATGGGTTGCTTCTATTTCAACTACCTTATCAAAAACCGCTCCCTTTTCAGTAGACAGGCTGCTCCAATATTCTAAAGCTTCTTGAAATGCCTCCCCACTGGGTGCATACGGGCGTCCTTCTACATAATCGAATGTAGTTTTATCTGGACCTATCATTCCCGCCCGAGCACCTCCTTCAATGGACATGTTGCAAATTGTCATTCTTCCTTCCATAGACAACTGCTTTATGGCTTCTCCAGTATATTCAATGACATGACCATTTGCCCCATCAATTCCTATCTGTCCGATAATGCCTAAAATTAAATCCTTTGCCGTAACACCAAACGGCAAGTTTCCTTTAATTGCCACTTCCATGGTCTTGGGTTTTTCCTGCAATAAACATTGTGTAGCCATTACATGTTCTACCTCAGAAGTGCCGATACCAAAGGCTAAAGCCCCAAACGCTCCATGGGTGGACGTATGGCTATCCCCACACACAATGATTTGTCCGGGTTGGGTATATCCTAATTCCGGGCCAATTATATGGACTATTCCCTGATTTAAGTCCTTAATGTCGTAAAGTTTGATACCAAACTCTTTGGCATTTTTTTGTAGAGTCTGTATCTGTTGTAGGGCGATAGCATCGGTAATTGGCTTTGATCTCTTCCATGTGGGAACATTATGGTCCACCGTACAAATAGTCTTCTCGGGCCTTCTAACACTGCGTTGTGCAATTCTCAAACCCTCAAAAGCTTGGGCCGATGTAACTTCGTGAACTAAATGTAAATCGACGTAAATTAGTGGTGGATTACCCTCTTTATCTTCGACAATGTGAGACTTCCAAATTTTTTCAAATAGAGTTTGAGCAGGCATGTTAGATATTTCCTTTAGTAGTTTGCCGCGCAGGGCGCTTTCCAGATGCAATAAATTGTACAGGAAATTACCAAATCATCTCTACTCTCAGGAAAATACTAAACTAAGGATTAGGAATCCCGGTGAGGGACTGTTTTCCGGCAGCCTCTAACGTTATCAGCCTATTAAGTGCGTTCATATAGGCCTTCGCACTGGCTACTATAATATCGGTGTCAGAAGCACGTCCTACATAGATTCTATCGTTATTTTGAATCCTAATCGTAACTTCCCCTAAAGCATCTATTCCTTCGGTTATCGAGTTAACGGTAAATTCTGTTAGTGTATTAGAAACTCCGATAATGCGGTTTATGGCCTTGTATACAGCGTCTACCGGCCCAGTACCCGTGGATGCATCTACATAAACTTCGTTGTCTGGTCCTATCAACCTGACTGTAGCGGTAGGTATCTCGTGGTCGCCGCAAGCTACTTGAACTTGATCGAGGGCATATGAGTGCTGCTCTACGTCTGCACGAAAATGTTCTGACATCAAAGCTTCCAAATCTCTATCTGAGATTTCCCTCTTTTTATCTGCAAGAGACTTAAATGACTCGAATGCTTGATCTAACTCATTTTTTTCGAGTTTATATCCTAATTCTTCTAATCTGGACCTCAGCCCTGCACGTCCACTAAGTTTACCCAACACAACTCCGTTACCACTTGGCCATCCGATAGCAGCAGGGTCCATAATTTCATAGGTCTGTCGCTCCTTCAATACCCCGTCCTGATGGATTCCAGAAGCATGTCGAAAGGCGTTTTGACCCACAACAGCCTTATTAGGCTGAATTGGAAATCCCGATATGTCGCTAACCATTCTACTGGTCCGATAAAGCTGAGAAGTGTTTATATCCGTATGAACCTCGAGAAAGTCTTTGCGAGTATCAATAGCCATGATGATTTCTTCAAGAGATGCATTGCCCGCTCGTTCACCAAGGCCATTTATGCAACCTTCAACCTGACGAGCTCCTGCTTGAACAGCTGCCAAACTGTTGGCCACACCCAAACCTAGATCGTTGTGACAATGAACACTAATGATTGCCTTGGAAATATTCGGAACATTTTCCTTAACGCCTTTTATCAGTAAAGCGAATTCTGAAGGTATAGAATACCCAACGGTATCTGGGATATTTATTGTTGTAGCCCCAGCTTCAATGACTGCCTCAAGCATTGTATATAAATACTCTGGTTCTGTTCTGGTAGCGTCCATAGGGGAAAATTCCACATCTTCACAATAACCTCTTGCTCGTGCCACCATACTGACTGCCATATCCATAACTTCTTCACGATTACGCCTGAGTTGATGCATTATATGGATATCTGAGCTAGACAGAAACACATGAATCCTAGGCTTAGAAGCATTTTTAACTGCCTCCCAAGCTCTATCTATATCGTTTGGGTTAGCTCGAGCTAAAGAGGCTACAATTGGGCGTTTTAACTCTCGCGCTAATGTGTTTACAGCCTCAAAATCTCCCTGAGAACTAGCAGCGAACCCCGCTTCAATTATGTCCACACCTAAGCGTTCTAACTGCTTGCCCAACTCCAATTTTTCTTGAGTTGTCATTCCCGCGCCTGCGGTTTGCTCGCCGTCTCGAAGAGTAGTGTCGAAAATTTTCACTTTTTCGGTTGCCATAATATCCTCTGTCGTTATTAAAAAAAAATCCCGTCCACAACAAGGGACGGGCTGGGTGCTCCCGCGTTACCACCCTAATTCCTTACGAGACGCTCGTAAGACTCTCAAGAAGACCTATAACGGGTCCAACCGTCCAACCTTACTTCATTCAGGCTGGCCACTCCAGGGCGAGTTCACAATCCTTCGACATCGGGCTCACACCATCCCCGATTCGCTTTCTGTCGGGGGTCTAGTTAATACTCCCTTTCACAGCGTTTAAGTACGATATTAAGTTTTACGCTGACATTGTACCATATTTTTCTACTGTCAATACGTCATTTTCTTGACATCGCATCTAGCCCTATTTACCATCATCTCCAAACAAAATACTAAACCGACGTGATTACCCCATCAGCCTCTGCACTAATGAGAGACTAATTTTCGCTCCGGGGTAGGTCGATTTAGGACAAATAAGAACAATAATTATCGAATGCAGGAGGGGTATTAAGGTATGAGTTACAACATTATTTCAGGGGACAGCCACGTCGATCTCAGATTTATGCCAGAAACTATCTTTGTAGACAATGCCGATCCCTCAATGGTCGACAAGATGCCCTATGTAGTGGAAACAGAGAAAGGAAAGCATTGGATGGCTACCGGAACCGACCTCGGGATATCTGGTCATCAAACTGACAAAAATACCTTCAGTGCAGAAATGGATTACAGGCATAAGAGAATGCTTGACGGAGGATTCTTTGGTGACGTAGATAAAGGTTATCATCCAACCAACGCGGAGTTACGCATACGAGACCAAGAAAAGGATGGGGTTGAAGCTGAGGTGCTGTACGGACTACTCAGGGTTGGAAAGCAATTAAATGACAGCGCTCAGGTGAACGAAATTTTTCGGATTTATAACGACTGGGCTGCCCAATTCTGCAAGGCCAATCCTGATAGATTTGCAGGGTTAGCATGCGTACCAAACCATGATCCGAATGCCGCATCTATGGAACTAGAACGGTCCGCTCGGATCGGACTGAAGGGAGCTGACTTCGGGGTTGGAGGATCTGGAAAACCAATCTACCATAAGGACTGGGAAGTTCTCTGGCAAACTGCAAACGACACGGGGCTACCGATTTCATTTCACACCACAGGCCTAATTCCCATGAAAGCTGGATCCGACGAAGGATCTGAATATGACGGTGTCTTCCACAACGTACGCACCGTGCTATTTCAACTATCCGGAGCTGAATTCGTTACAAGTACTATAATATCCGGCATTTGTGAACGGTATCCTAACTTCAAATTTGTATTGGGAGAATGTGGCGTGAGCTGGCTTCCATACGTCCTTGATAGAATGGACCATGAATGCGACGGTATGAAAGGTCTTACTATGAAACCCAGTGAATACTGGACTAGGCAAGGTTACACTACTTTTCAATATGAACCGGTTGCCGGCAACTTTATACCAATGATAGGCCCAGATAACGTGATATGGGGATCAGACTACCCACATCAAGACGGAGTTTGGCCAGACTCGCTCGAAGTAATAGAAGAGTGTCTTGGAGATGTCGATCCAGAACACAAGAGAAAAGTCATATGTGAAAACACGGCAAAACTTTATGGCTTTAAACTTTAAGTTCGTGCCTCCGACCCCACCTCTAAATAACGATAAGTGTGAACCTATAACATCTTGGAGATTGGCGTCCGTGGTCCAAACTGTCATTGCGTTATGCCTACTCTCTATTATGTTGGTGGGCTGCGGAGGAGATAATGAGAATCCGATTCCTACACCGATAACTGCTCCCACAAAGGTACCATCTACACAAGCTGAAAAGCCAACTAGCACTTTTACACCAACACCTATAGTGATAGATGGAACTCGCATTGATCTGGACCTCGGTGACTTCTACATTCGTTCGGATAAGTCGTCGGAAATCTCAGGTGATATAACGTTCGTAGCAAAGAATGTAGGGTCCATAGAACACGAATTGTTGGTAGTTAAAACTCATACTCCAGCAGGTTCTCTACCATTAAAAGGTGCAGAAGTTGATGAACGTTCTATCGGAGAAATTATGGCTAGAATTAACCCAGAGGAGTTAGGTGCCGGGGAATATAGCCAAATATCAACCACGCTGGAATCTGGAGTTTACGCTCTAATATGTAATATCCCTGGACATTACAGTTCCGGCATGTATGCTAGTTTGATAATCAACTAACTGAGTCTGTTAAAGCAATTAACTTCGTTGAAACTCCCGAATCTATGACCTAGAATGAGCCGTAGACCGACCAAAATGGAGCGAGCTAATGGGTGACAAAATTGCAATAGGAGCCGACCACGGCGGCTATTGCTTGAAACAAGAATTGGTAAAATGGCTTCGAGGTCAAAACTATACCGTCACAGATTTGGGAGCACACACATTTAATGAGAATGACGACTATCCTGATTTTGCCAAATACGTTGCCGAAGAAGTATCTAATAAACGGGCGTCACACGGATTAATAATATGTGGAAGCGGTGTTGGCGCAAGTATAACAGCCAATAAGATACTGGGCGTTCGAGCTGGGCTATGTCACGATACCTACTCAGCCCACCAAGGGGTAGAACACGACAGCATGAATATTTTATGTCTTGGAGCTCGTATTATTGGAATAGAATTATCTAAGGAAATTATCAACGCATTCCTTAAAGCAAAACCATTACCGGATGCCAGATTCCAAAGACGACTGAAAAAGTTACTGTCTATAGAAAATTCTACATTCAACGACTCCTAGAGTGTTGGACAGACTCTTCTTGTAACAATTTGCTTAATTAACAAAATGGATTGATTACATAGTAAGATACTCACAAGCCATGTTTTACATCTAGGAATTAAAGACCGCTCTTCTTAAATTCTAGAGCTTTCTCGGACATGCCCTTGCAAGTTCTTAAAACTCTTTCTTTGTGTGCCTGTGTAACTTGCCTTTTCAATGTCCCTGGAATACCCGTTATAAAGGATTCATCTGGAATATCTTGCCCAGAAAGGACCACCGTATTTGCTGCAATTATGCAATGGCGACCTATGGTAGTTTTTGACAATACTGTACTGTTATTTCCTAGAAGAGTTCCCGTACCAACTCTTTCACAATGAACCACCACGCTATGTCCAATCGCCACATAATCCTCTATAACCATTTTGTTGTTATGTAATACTGAGTTTTCCTGGACATTCACATACTTGCCAATCACTATCTTTTGGTCTCCATCTCCTCTAACAGTAACACCTGGCCAAATACTACTGTAGGCTCCTATTTCCACATTTCCAACTACATAGGCAAACTCACTAACCCACGCAGTATCCGCTATTTTGGGGCTTTTATCACCAAGACTTCTAATCATTCGATCTCCTCTATACTTGCCGGGATGTATTTTTCTCGCGCTCTGGACGAGGCATTAACAAAAATAAAATTACGCCCAAACTAGATGTAGCCGAAAGGGTTAAGAATGCGGCTCTATAGCTAAATTGATCATCCATAAACCCTGGGAAAAACGTACCGATAATCATTCCAAACATCATAATAAATTTAGTAAATCCCATAATAACCGGGAAATGTTTCCTGCCAAAATAATCTCCCCTCATAGAATTAAGGACCGGTCCCCTCACTCCCCATGAAACGCCCTGAATAACCAACCCAAGGACAACCTGCCAATAAGATATAGCTGTGGCCAAAATCAATAATGCTGTAGCATGTCCTATCATTGTAACTGCGGCAATATATTTCTTCGGAAATCTATTGCCATAGAATCCCCCCAAAAGATGACTCAATATTTGAGTCACTGTCAATATTAACGTGAATTGAATCACGATTCCTATAGAAAATCCCAGATCAGTCTGGAGGTAGGGTACAAGATGAAGACCAATAGCTGATACAACCATCAGAGCCAAGGAATGACCCCAGGACATCAACCAAAATGATCTCGTTCTTAAAGCTTCAGCTAACGTATAATCATATTCTCGATTCGGGTCCAACATTGTAGCAGCACGTCTGGAAGTACTCGAGGAGCCTGGAGGAACACCATCTGGCAGATATCCGTACGGCTCGGGACTCGCCCTAACTAGTCTAGAAAGTGGTAATCCTATCCCCATGATAATAATTCCTGATATTAAGGCTGTTTGTTGCCAGTCAAATTTCTCTATCGACAATCCCACCAGAGGAGTCCAAAAGATCCCCCCTAGCCCCATACCGACCATCGTGAAACTGATTGCCTTGGTCCTATTGTTATTAAACCAGTTGTTTATACTCGCCATTACAGGGGACCAAGTACCTAAAGTTGACCCTACAGACATTAATAGAAACGACACATAATATATCGGAATTGAACCATTAGTTTCACTCAAAAGAATAAACCCCGCTCCAAAGCAAATCAGACCAAATCCAATAATACCCCTAGGGCCAAATTTCTGAATTAAAAACCCTTCTATAGGACCTAAAATACCACCTTCAAATCTAGATAATGAGACGGCCCCGGAAATTACTGTCGTGCTCCAACCAAATTGTTGGCTAATAGGCTTAACATAGAAGCCAAAGCCCGTATTAAATAGACCGGACGACATGGATACCAGCACCCCGCCTGATAAAACTATCCACCAACCATAAAAGATATCGCGAAATCTAAATAAAGTTTGATGTGCGTTTTTCATGGCAATGAGCTATGGCCAAGTAGGTGCAATTTGATATGCAGTTAGCATAACAACACGTTTATCTTGATCTTCTTCATCGAGCTTTAAAAGGTCTATCATTAACTTCTGTTTCTCCCTGTACAGGAAGGGTCCACATTAACAACACTGCAGCAATCAAGAAAATTATCAAAGGACCAATGGCATAGAAATAGCTGCCCGTTTGATCATAAACCCATCCAGCGAAAATAGGTGGTCCTACACTAAAAATGCCCATCACAGTTTGCAAACTACCTCTTATAACTCCGAAGTTCTGTCGTCCAAAGGCTTCAGCAACAGTTGCCCAGCCAAGTGGCCACGTTCCCTGATTTGGCGCTAACATTAAGGTTATTAAAATCACTTGCCAAAGCACTAGTGAATCCCAAACAACCAGTAACGAGATCCCTCCTACTATAGTTAGATCTCCTAGAGACACAACTTTATGTTTGTGCCAACGATCTCCACACCAAGCCATAAAAAGGGCAATCGGTATTGCGAACCCATGAATCAACCCAATCATTATACCGGCCACTGATTCATCAACTCCCCTCCAAGTGAGGATTCCTACAATGTGAATCGAGACAACCGCCCATACCATAGACCGGAGTCCCACTATCAATCCAAATTGCCAATAAAATCGTGTTTTAACGGCATCTCGTAATCCTAAGTCATGACTCTGTGCCTTCCCATCGATCTGGGTTGTGGGATTAGGGGGTGGTACGTCTGCGCCATCTGGATTTAACCCCATCATTTCTGGAGAAGCCTTTAGTTTCGTAGATAAAGGAATAACTACGATCCAAACCAGTATACCCAACACAGCCGCAGTATTTTGCCATCCAAACTTCGGGACGGCTAAGGCCACCAGTGGAGTGATAATCATTGTCCCAACGGAATATCCAGCGGTTGTTAATGTAAGAGCTAATCCACGTTTCTTGTAAAACCATCGTGCACAAGTTATAAATCCTGGTTGATCAGGTGCAGCTTGAAAGGCGGTAGCCAATACCAATAGTAACACCACCAAAAACATTAGATAACTATTTACCCTGCTAAGTAACAAAAACCCCAAACCACCCATAACTCCGGCAGCAAACAAGACCTTATTAGGACCAAACCGGTCTACCAATGATCCTATCAGGAAACTCTGAATTCCACCCGTGAATCTTGCCACCGACATGGGAATGGCAGTTGCAGCCCTGGTGATATCAAGTCCTCTTTGTAGTGGTAAAAAAAATATGGCCATTCCTTGATGATAAAAGCCGCCAGAAATGGCATTCACCGTCATGGCTATGGCGACCATACGCCATCCATAAAAATGTTTGGGCATCTTCACTCTAAGTATCTATTCCTACACTAAACATGACTGTTCGATGTCAGTTTACAAAAAAAGATTGTCTGTCACATTGTATTCAAACCGCTATTACACCGGATATCATAAAATAATGATACCTGTGATTTTTCAGTTTTAGACACATTTATGGGGCAGTAATAGAAAATAACTCCTGCATTTAGGCAAGCAAGGTTCAATTATAATCTCTTTTTCCGCGATATTTAATCAGATTTCCTAACGTCACACATGCTATACTCAAAACCATGCCGGAGTGGCGGAATGGTAGACGCGCCGGTCTCAAAAACCGGTGAGGGGAACCTCGTGTGGGTTCGAATCCCACCTCCGGCACCATTCTATTAAACCCAAATAGGTATTCATCTAACCCATTAGTTGCGAATCTATTATTTCTTCAGTCAAAAAGCTCCTAAGTGATGCAGTAAATTGCTCTTTTTGCCACTTTCTGATCTCAAATGTTTCGAGCTCGGCATCTAAGTCAACTGGAGATTTAGCAAGGCGTTCTAGACTTACCCTCGGCCATACAAGGTATGGATCAATGGACAATTCATCGCCTATACCGGTCCTCCATCTTTTCAGTGATCGCAAACGTTCCGCTTCAAACTGATCCGGGAATGGGCGATATGATTGTCTCAATTTTATAATAGGAGGATCTTGTTGGCCCATCAAAATCGCTTCACACAACATCTTATGAAAACGTGACCCTTTTGAATTCACCATCGAAAAACTATCGTCCATTAGATCGGTTGGATTTAAAGCCAAATGAACTAACTTCTCGTGCGATAAGACATAGTATGGTGGTAGATTTCGACGTCTTGCCTCAGATTCCCGCGCAGCAAATAATCGTTTCAGTATGGCTTTCTCTTCTCCAGTTAAACTTTTACTACCTTTCACACTCAAAAAAGATGTCTCTGGATCCGCAGCAACATAACGTATCCTTTCCATGCGTTCCATCTCCTCAGACACCCAACTACGTCTAAAAAGAATAGTCAATCTGTCTATTAGTCGCTTTGCAACGTCAATAAGAAATGCCACATCTTGGGCTGCATATTCCAAGGCTGCAGTAGTCAAAGGCCTACGAGACCAGTCGCTTTTCTGCATACGTGGGTCCTTGGGAATACTTTTCCCTAGTAATGTTTCTATCAATGCCGAGAGTCCCACTTGTTCCAATCCAACGAACTGTCCAGCAAGCGCAGTATCAAAAATATTTTTGATCGTAAAACCCCAATCCCTGTTAAGGCATCGTAAGTCATACTCAGCTCCCTGAATCACTTTGACCACAGAACCGTCAGATAAAACGCTCCCTAACGCATTAATGTCTTTGAGAGCTATAGTGTCAATAATGTAGATATTCGTGGCTGTTGCTATCTGAATTAAACAAACGCGTTCAGGATATGCGTGACGACTATTGGATTCAGTGTCCAGGGCAATATAACTCTCAGCCAGTAAAGAGGTACACAGATTCGACATCTCGCTAGAGGAAGTTATAACCTGTACGTTATTCATTTGCTCCATCTATCTGGAATTATATTGAGAAAATGGCTTATCCAATCCATTTATGCTTCCATAATAGAAACGTTTGAGGTGCGGATAAACCTCAAGAGCCAGAGTTTTAGCGTCTTCTTCATCCTTAGTCAATGGTCTATCTAACGCATCCCGAATCTCACGGTACAATTTGTCCTTATCGATTTTAGTCATTGTCTTATTCTTCATTACTACCTCGCCGTCAACAATAACAGTGTCTACATCTGCGTCCTTTCCCCGTTGAACGAGGATCTCAAGAATAGAAGACTCAGGAGCCAAATAAGGTTTCTCTAACCGCCCTAGGTCTAACAAAACCATATCTGCTTTCTTGCCCACTTCTAACGACCCAACATCTGATCCAAGTCCCGTGCTTATCGCGCCATTAGTAGTAGCCATCTCAAAGACTTGGTATGGAGATATGGGGTCAAATTCAACTCCAGGCAGACGATGTAACTTAAGTACTAGTCTCATCTCCTGCAACATATCTTTATCATCATTCATGCCCATGTCATCGGTGCCCAACGCGACTTTAATACCCTTTTCCAACAAATATGGAACAGGTGCAATGCCTGATAGCAACCGAAGATTAGATGACGCATTGTGACATACGTTGGTTCCGGTATTCTCCAAAACATCTACATCCTCTTCCGTCAGCCAAATGCTATGACCACAGACCACCTGGTGGCCCAGGAATCCAATCTCATCAAGGTGTTTCACTGCGCTTTTCCCATATATCCTCAGCCCAAACAATTTTTGATAAATAGTTTCAAGAAGATGTATATGGGTCGTTGTTTCATACTTCACAGAAAGGTCTTTTAGTCCACTAAGCAATCTATCTGAGCAACGCTGAACGTTAGTGGGCGCCGTATTAACTGTGACTCTCCCCCTGTTAGTCCGGTTATACTTTTTGATCACATCTTCCGATGCACTAACTAATTCATCAGCAGGCCAATAACCTCGTCCCATAAAATTCGAAAATCTTTGGCCCAAATTGCCTGGCAAACCTTGTGCAAATTCGGATTCTCCTCCTCTTGGTCCCCCTACCATAGAATTCTGATCCTGTAGTATTGGGGCGTAACATAATCTGACACCAACATCTTGATAAGCCCTAATGACTTTATCGGTTGACTCTTCGTCTATAGGAGCAACTCCACGACCAGGCGTATACATTATTTGAACAGTAGTGGTCCCAGATTGGATCATTTGTATGGCTCCATACAAATGTTCTAAATATGGATCAAGTGTTCTAGCTCCTATACGGCCCAAGCCAGTGAGTTCTAAATTGGTATGAGAGACTCCTAATTGAATACTAGACATTCCTATATGATCATGATCATTTACCAATCCTGGGAATACCACGAATTTATCTCCGCCTATCACCTCGACTGATGGATGTTTTTCGTGGAGATCCCTGTACACACCAACTTCCTGGATCAATCCATCTTTCTGATAAATACAACCTTCGCGAATTACGTCTGCGGAAAATTTGCCCGTAATTTTTGAAATAACATATTTGCCCCTGATCAATGATGAAGACACATAAACTCCCTATTCCATTAACATTATTACCGGGCCCACCATTCGCCCCATGATACCTGGATATCCGTTTCATCAAACTGATCGTCAACAATGACATCCAGAACGTAAGGCCGTCCGCTGGCTAACGCCTTATCTAAAGCTGGCTTTAATTTTGTTGGATCCTCAACTCTGACCCCCTCGATTCCATATGCGTGTGCCTGCTTTACAAAATCAATAGGAGTATCATAAAAATCCATGCCTAAATATGCACTATTGCGTTCGGTGCCGGTGAGATATCTAGCCATATTTTCTCTTAATACTTTGTAACTACCGTTATTGCAAAACACATAAACAACTGGAATATTATAATTAGCCGCTGTCCACAAAGATTGAATAGTATACATAGCAGTTCCATCGCCTATAATACCAACGACTGGCCTATCAGGAGCTGCAAGCTTCATCCCCATTGTCGCACCCATTCCAAAACCTAGACTACCACCACGCCCCCCAACCAAAGTTCCAGGAACATCAAATTCCAATGCATCCAATAATGTACTGCGATTCGTGATAGAGTCATCGCATATCAGCACTTCAGGAGGCAATGCATTTCTCAATTCGTAAGCAAATCTCTCGGGAGACATGGGGGATGTATTCCACTGTTTAAGTAAACGATTATCTATTCTCTCCCTTCTCCGAATTTGCTCTTCGCCCACCAATGTGCACCGCTGACGAGCGGCTAGTTTCTGGCTATCAGACATACCTGCATTCAAGGCATCCGTAAGTTCAACCAAGCCACTCTTTATATCTGACCATAAACCAACAACTGCAGGGAAGGATCGTTGAATAGCCCATTGACTACTGTCTAGATGTACCACCTGTACTTTATTTCCCAAAGCAGGTTCTGGGATAGGAATGGATGAAGTCAAAAGATCAGTACCTATTGCCAATATCACATCGGCTCCATTTAAACGCCTTTTCGTTGCACTGTGCAGCCAACTAACGTCGAAAGTGCCCATATAGTGAGGATGAGAATTTGGTATATTAACCTCAGAATAGCTGGTAGCTAATACCGTAGCACCCAGTTGCTCAGCGATTTTACCTACATAAGCCGGCGCACCTGCAGATTGGGCAACACGATCACCGATTATGATGATAGGTCTCTCTGCTTTGCCCAGAACAATAGCAGCATTTTCTATAGCTCCTAAATCCGGCCTAATGCCATAATAATCGTTAATAGAAGGACGCAAATCCATCTCAGCTTCGCCAGTAAAAGCGTCCCATGCTATCGATAAAAAGACTGGTCCGGTTGGTGGAGTACTAGCTATTTTGAAGGCTCTACGCAATATGGCAGGTATATCCCCAGGGGCAACAATTTCACCCGACCATTTAGTATATTCCCTCATCACATTAACCATATTCGAATATAAGGTCGGTTCGTGCAGTTGAAGACTAGAATGGGACTGACCCGCTGTGATTACCATAGGCGTTCCGCCTCTCCAAGAGTTATACATCACAGCAATACTATTCGATACTCCGACAGAAATATGGAAGTTCATGAATGAAGGCTTTTGTGTGATCCTGGACCATCCATCCGCCATCCCCGCAGAAACACCTTCAAATAGAGCCAATATATATTTAATATCAGGAGCATCTTGTAGGGCATCTATTAATGGAAGCTCAGTGGTTCCAGGGTTTGCAAATACATATTCCACTCCCTCGAGTCTGAGCATTTCCACCATGGCATTTTTCCCCAGCATTCTTACCATACAGGTTCTCCCAGTGATTTTTCAGCCGATTGTAGACAGGTCAAGTATTGGGGTCAAGAAGACTTTCTCGGTTTCAGATCCACTACTATATCAAACGTGCTCTGCTGCCAATTGTATTTTCTAATTCCATAAAATCTTAGACAAGGCACGCGATACCAAGATAGATTACCATTTTCTGAAAATTATTAGTTTGGATTAGATCTAAGTTTAGCTGTTGCTAATTCATCGATTTGTCCGGTTTGATCATCTATGACAACACCGTAGACTTCTTTCGCATGCTTAGTAGTCACCTTGCCATTGCGCCAATCCCACCAAACCCGTTCCTGTTCTCTCTCCATAGGAGGTCCATATCCTCCACCACCCGCATTCTGGTGGAAGAATATGTCGCCTTTGGCAAGTCTCGTATTTATCTTAGTAGGCAATAACTCTGACTCCTTGTCGGGATTGAGGACACTTCTTGATCCTCTACCTGGATGACCGTCAGCCAATCCATAGGGGGGGTATTTACGTCGGTCAGAACGCCATGTCACCGTGGCCTCATCTGCCAAAATTTCCCATTCTCGTTCTTGAGCAAGGCCCCCACGATATCGCCCTGGTCCCCCAGAATCAGAAACTAATCCGTAACGACGAATCCTTATTGGAATCTGCGATTCTAGAATTTCTACAGATACATTTGATACATTCGCAGCTATACTAGCTACCCCACCTCGTCCATCACCTCCATTCCAGGCACCACGTGTGCCAAAGACATTATCGTAATAAACCAAAATTTTTCCATCCGGTTTGGGAAATCCAAATCGACCAGTAGATGTGCCTCCCTCCGGAGCAGCTGCGACTTTATCAGGAACAACTTGAGCCAGGGCTCCTAGAACGGCGTCAAGAATTCGAAACGATGTAACACCCCTAGCTGCACAAGAGGCAGGATGCCTCATATTTGTGATTGTGCCCTCGGGAGAAGTGATTTCAACGGCACGAAAACACCCTGAGTTATTTGGCATATCTTCCCCTATGGCACAACGAATTGCTGCATATGCCATGGCCTTGCTTTGACTTAAAACGCAGTTAAGCGCTCCTTGAGTCTGTGTGGCAGATCCACTAAAATCAATCAACACCGAGTCTCCTTTAACCTGAACAGATACACAGATTGGTACCGGTTGATCGGATATCCCATCGTCATCCAAATAATCTGTGAACTCATAAGTTCCATCAGGCCATTCACTTATAGCCTGGCGAGTTATACGATCGCTATAGTCCATCAATTCCCGCAAATATCTTTTCAACTCATTCATTCCATAACTGTTGATTAAATCAAGCACACCGCGTTCTCCGATTTGACACGCGGAAATCTGACCGGAAAGATCAGCTCGTACAACTTCTGGCGTCCTCACATTTAATTCAATCATGTCTGTAATGACTTCGCTTATCACGCCTCTTTCTACTAGTTTCGTTGGTGGAATACGCAGACCCTCCTGATAAATCTCAGTTGAATCGTGAGCCATACTACCTGGAGCACGTCCGCCTACATCCATGTGATGTACTACCGCTACAGAAAACCCAAATAGTTTTTCCGAATGAAATATGGGGTAAATGCAAAAGATATCTGGCAAATGCAATCCTCCAGAATATGGGTCGTTAACTATAATTGCGTCACCAGGGTAAATTTTCCCCGCGAATTTAGTTAGACATGCTCGAACCGCATCTGGTATGCCTCCCATATGTATTGGTATAGCCAAACCTTGATCTAAAACATCACCATCGCTATCACAGAGAGCAGCAGAAAAGTCGAATGCTTGTGTGGTTGTAGGAGAACGACCCGTCCGTTGAATGGTAAGCATCATTTCGTCAGTGATTGATTGCAGAGCATTACGAATCACCTCAAATGTAACTGGATCAATTCTTTTGCCAGACATTCAATTCTCCCGTTCTAATATCAAATTCCAATTCGAATCCCTCTTTAAATTCCAATCCGGCGGGACAACTACAGTGGTGTCATATTCCTCAATAATTGCGGGGCCAGAATGATATTGCAAGTCCACATCGTATCGAGATATAACTGGGACATCAATCAAGCCTAAGTCTTGACCAAAATAAGCCTTTCTGTCCGACTTTTTCTGTATGCAATCGTATAAAGATGATCCAATTGTGGTTAGGTCAGTTTGTTTGACCTCAGGATTTATCTGGCGCCCTATGACCCTAATATTCACAACCTCAATTTGTTCATTAACAGATCTGTAGCCATAGGTTCTTTCATGTTCATCCTCGAATAATTCCTTTATCTCGTTGAGACGTGTCAAATTCTTGATAGGAACAGTCAATTCATGGATTTGGCCGGCATAATGAACATCAGCATATCTGGTGAAACCTATATTGGATGTGTCATAACCTTCATCATAAAACGTTCTAAGAGACTGCTGTTCAAGCTCAATAAACTGATCTTTTAATCCTTCAACAGGGGGAATGCTCCTGCCCATTCTAAGGCTTCGAACAAATTCGTGTTCCTGATCTGCAGCCAACAATCCTAAACTACTAAACAGGCCGGGTGAGGCAGGTATGATTATATTTCGCACACCCAATAATCTGGCCAAAGAGGCAGCATGACACGGGCCGCTTCCACCAAACGCTACCATGGTGAATCTGCGTACATCCCGACCTCGTTCAGTGGTAACGGACCGCATAGCTCTAGCCATCGAGGCGTTCGCTACCTGGTGGACACCAAACGCTGCTTCATGCAATCCTAAATTCAACGGATTGGATACTCTAGACTCGAATATCCGACGAGTATCCTCCAAGTTAACCTTTAACTCTCCTCCCAATAGAAATTCTGGATTAAGATAGCCTAGTAAAATATTGGCATCACTGGTCGTGGGCTCTTTACCACCTCTGTCATAGCAAATCGGACCAGGCACGGCACCAGAGCTGGTAGGCCCAACCTGGAAGGATCCTCCTTTATCCAGCGATACAATGCTACCTCCCCCAGCCCCTACCTCCGCCACGTCTACAGCTCGAACCATTAAAAGATATCCCCCACCCTTTACTAGCCTACTGCTCCTGGATATGGGAGCTCCTATCTCATACTCACCAGATTTGTGGGGACTTCCATTTTCGATAACTGCAGCCTTCGTTGTAGTACCTCCCATATCAAATGTTAGCAAGTCAGGTAAATCCATTTTTCGCGATAAATACGTGGCCCCTGCTACGCCGGCTACAGGCCCAGATTCCAACGCAAATATTGGCTTAACCGCAGCCATCTGAGAGGTTATCATGCCTCCACTGGACTGCATCACTGAGATAGGAGCTTTAATATCCATATCTGACAGACGTTTTTTTAGAGCATTAATATAACCGTGCATAAAAGGCATAAGGTAGGCATTGGCTACAGTAGTACTCGTCCTTTCAAACTCCCTGATCGCGGGTATTACGTCAGTCGATAGTGTGACAAATAGCTTCGGAAAGCTTTCGGCTATGAACTTCCCTATCACTTGTTCGTTTACCGGGTTTGTAAAGGAATTAATTAAACAAATAGCCACGGAATCGACTCCTTCGCCTACAAGATCATTTACGATACGAAACAACTCTTTATGATCTACAGACTTAAGAACCTTCCCTTCAGCGCTTACTCGTTCGTGTATCTCTAACCGAAGGTATCTTGGGACTAACGGCTCGGGAGGAGTATAAAAAAGATCATATAATGTAGGTACCCTAAGTCTCCTGAGTTCTAAAACATCCCGAAATCCTCTAGTAGTGATTAATCCAACTTTTGCACCCTTGCGTTCTAAAACGGCGTTAGTTGCTGCCGTCGTACTATGACATAACTCCTTTATTTGATTGGGCCTAACACCTGCTTCATTAAGAATACTGATTACGCCATCAATTATGGCATCATCATAATGTCCCGGGGTGGAGGACAGCTTTTTCACAAACAAAGTGCCATCTTCTCCAACTAAGACGATATCAGTAAACGTACCACCAACATCAACACCAATGCGGTAATTAACCTCTGTACGCATATAACAACCTCCTAACCGATATCCATTTACCACCGGGTTTTCGGAGGGTCTCACTAACGCTCAGTGAAAGTGGGACTAATGAATACATCAGGTCAGAAATTAGTACCAGGGATCGCTTCCTTTATTCCGAACCCCGTCAGGGGAAGTAAAACTACATCACCTGCATTAATGAATCCCTGATCTATCAATTTTTCTGCCGCACCCATAACTACAGCCGATGTTGGTTCCACAATTAAACCTTCAAGCCTAGCCAACTCTTTTTGCCAATCTAGAATTTTCATTTCAGAAACAGCTACTGCTCTCCCATGGGTTTCTCTTGCTATCTTGACCAGAGATTTAAGACGTGGCGGGTTATTCACACCAATCCCGTTTGCAAGACTCACTGTATCGTCTGATTTCGGAAACCATTCATTATTCTCAAAAGCTGCCACAAAAGGTTGTGTCTCTTCTGTTTGAGCCCCATGAAGATGAGGAATCGTCTCGATTACTCCTGCTTCAATCATTTCCCGGAACCCCTTGTACATGCCTTGGTATATAGATCCGTTTCCTGATGGAACTATAATATGATCCGGCAATGGGTCCATCTGTTCCACAATTTCGTATGCCAATGTTTTTAATCCTTCAATAAAGTAAATATTTTGGCCATAGTCCATGTGCTAAACTTCATTATCACTAGCATATTTCCTCGCTCCTTCATAGCGACCTTTCTTTCCACCCTTCACCCATTGTAATTCTGTCCCATGTATACCGATAGCATGAAGTTTCCTATTTTTTCGAGTATTTTCATCAGCTAAACCATGGAACCTAATTCCTG
>CAYTPK010000018.1:0-34990 GCA_964439905.1 uncultured Dehalococcoidia bacterium | reverse complement strand
CGATAATCCACAATACAAGTTGGACTAATGAATACATCAGATCAGATATTAGTACCGGGAATAGCTTCCTTTATTCCAAAACCTGTTATGGGAAGTAAAACTACATCATCTGGTTCAATGAAGCCCTGATCTATCAATTTTTCGGCTGCGCCCATAACTACAGCCGACGTTGGTTCCACGATTAAACCTTCGAGTCTGGCTAATTCCTTTTGCCAACCAAGGATTTTCGTCTCAGAAACTGCCACCGCTCTTCCACAGGTTTCCCGCGCTATCTTTACCAAAGATTTAAGACGTGGTGGATTATTTACTCCAATTCCGTTTGCAAGACTCACTGTATGGTCCGACTTCGGAAACCATTCATTATTCTCAAACGCTGCCACAAAAGGTTGTGTCTCCTCTGTTTGGGCGCCATGAAGACGAGGAATCGCTTCGATTATTCCAGATTCAACCATTTCGCGGAACCCCTTGTACATGCCTTGGTATATAGATCCGTTGCCTATTGGGACTATAATATGATCCGGAACCGAGTCCATCTGTTCAACGATTTCGTATGCTAAGGTTTTTAACCCTTCAATAAAGTAAATGTTTTGTCCGTAGTCCATGTGCAAAACTTCATTATCACTAGCAAATTTCCTCGCTCCTTCATAGCGACCTTTCTTTCCACCCTTCACCCAATGTAATTCTGTCCCATGTAAACCGATAGCATGAAGTTTCCTATTTTTTCGAGTATTTTCATCAGCAAAACCATGGAACCTAATTCCTGCTCTTGCACAATATGCTGAAAATGAATGACCGGCATTGCCCCCAGTGGCGTCAGTAACATCCCTCACACCAAGGTCCTGTAGGACTGAAACTTGCACCATGTTTCCACGATCCTTGAACGATCCAGTGGGATTAAAATATTCAAGCTTAGCTTGAACATTACGAAGTCCCAATTTTTCGGAGATTCTAGGTAGTGGAATTATCGGTGTATCCCCTTCACCCATCGAGACAAAATTCTTCTGGTCTTTTATAGGTAATCGGGCGAGAAATCTTTTCATACCTCGTTGTTTTGGGCTCCTCCCTAGAAACATTTCTAAAGGTGGAGCATCGTATCTAACTTCTATCAGACCGCGGCATTTATCACAAAATAACCTATACGAATAATTATCGTATTCCTTGCCACACTCTTCACAAAAAAGTTGGAAGCTCAAAATAGTCTCCTAACCAACGTTATGATATGAAACGAGTAAACTCTATGATATGGCTTTAATCCCTGCATTAGCACAATCCTCGTCCTCTTGTGCCGTTCCGCCTCCGACCCCACAGGCACCAACGACGGAACCGTTTCGAATGATAGGGACTGCCCCTTGGCTAGGAATCATGTGATCACCTTCGAGATGGGCTATACCTCGAATGATGGGAGCCTCCGCTCTGGCCTGTAGATTCCCACTAGTCTGACCAAACGAGACGGAGGCCAAAGCCTTTCCCTGAGAACCGTAAACACTTGCCCATGTAGCGCTATCCATACGTTTGAAAGCTATAAGTCGCCCTCCAGCATCTAGTACCGCGGCAGATATCTTGATGTCAAGATCGCCGGCTTTGGCCAATGCTCCATCTACAATTTTTTCTGCTTCTTGAAGTGTTAACGACATAGGACGGCCCTCCTAAGAATGGTTTTAAGATGCTAACATCAGACACTGAGTTTTAGGGGATAAACATAAGCGATCTGACACACAAGGGGCAGTCTAAAGTCCTATATCTATATAGTCAAGAAACTCTTCGTTTTACGATTGAATCTAAGGGTGATCTTGATAATTGGAAGTCACTTCGTAAATCATAGTACCTTCATTTTCAAAAACTTGCTGAACGAAACCTTCTTGTTCCATCACCTCAAATTTGTCCAATCCATCTTTTTCATAGAATATTCGTTCTAAATCCCCAATGACTATATACCTAACTCTATAGTTATTTAATAAAGCTTTAGCTTCTGTCGCACTATCAGTATTGTAAATTGTAGCAACATCTCCGATCCTCTTTAGAGTCTCCATTTGATAACCAGATCTTTGTTGAAATTGATGCCAAGGCCATCCTACAATAGTTGGAAACCCTGTATAGATTGAGAATCTAGATCCCCACCGGTATTGTTCTGTGTGCCCCTCAAGAACAACAAATGCTCCCTTAGAGTGCTCGCGGAGCCATTGAATTGCCTGATAGTCCCACTTCAAAGGAAAAGTTTCGTCTCTTTCGGTGTGAAGTCCGTATTCCATAAATTTTTCGCCGTTTAAATTTGTCTCAACGGTATCAAACCGGGCCGCAAGACGCGCGCGCGTGCCAAAAACCGGGTATAAAAGCGAAGCAATAAATAGCATTATGATTACACAAAGCCACACTGACTTCTGTAGAACGAAATTCCTCAGGTAAGCACGGCAATATCGAATAAGATAGTACAAAAATACAACTGAAATTATTCCCATCAAGATTAGGCCCCACGCTGACCAATCGTATAATAACGTGAAGTAATTTGATGTCTCATCGCTGTGGTCCCAATCTATACGTACTGCAATCCAGAAGACATATGCTAAACCCAGACCAACTAAACCCAAGGATATAATAAGCAAATTGATCTTGTTTCGTAGAGCTATTCCTTTGAGATTGTACCAACCAAAATTCATGAGATACCAAAGAGCAATAGCGGCCGAAATCGACAGGAATGTCCAAAATTCTAGATAAAACTTAAAGAGCGTATTCATACGCCCTATATCATCACCTACTCTCACAAACTCAACACTAAGGGCCAGCAAAAAGGCAAACGCTATGATGATCAAAGTAAATAATCTATAGCGGTCAGGTTTATCCTTGCGGCAGAAAAGATTCCAGATTGATACAAGCGATAGAGCAATTACTGCCATCAACAATGCTCCGGTCCAATAAGAAGCAAGCATAAGATATGTCAAAACAACCACGAGCCCCAACCATACGCTTAAATGGGATTTCGAAATACGGTTAAATCCCTTTGCCCTTACAGGTATTCTCAATAACCGAATAGACCACGAGTAAAAACTCAGGATCCCATTTAGTAACGTTCGTTTATTCAAAAATATGAGGAATGGTATGATTATCGCGAGAAACAATCCATGCATCTTTAAGAAATCTAAAAACGGCGTCTGCCATATGGATGTCCTTAGTACAGGACCAAAGGTTTCATAGTGAATATGAAACGGGAAGAACGCTAACACACTAATTGATATCATAGATACAACTACACCCAAGAACAATATAATCTTTTGTTTCAGGTCAATAGTCTTAGACATCAGCCAAATACCCATACCTATCAACAGAGTGGAAAGTACGGTGTAGGAAGGGAAATCCCATGTATTTATAGTCCACAACGAACCCAAGGTTAATCCCAAGAACGAACTCACAATGAAAAGCCAACGCATGGGAGCACGGTGAACTCCTACCAAAATAACCAAAGCGAGAGCAATTGCTAGTAATGCAAAAGGCATAACGATCACATGTGCATGTAAGTCTCCGAATAAGAAGCTAAAAAAGGGAAACTCTGTGATATGAGGGGAAATATCGGGACAGGTAAGGTCGACTCTAAGGCCTGGATGACAAAATGTTCCTTCTGGAAAGACTGTCCTAGATTCTAACCAAGGTGTCAATACTCCTCTTTCCATATCCTCCAATTCAGGTAACATACGGCTACTACGCCAGAAATCAAAAGTTGCAAACGGTATAGCCCTAAACAAGTAATTCCAACCACTTTGAACAAGCTGTATGAGACCATCTAAATTTCCTATCACTCCCACGAAAACAGCTCCAAGAATCCCCGCGGAAACCGGGCCTTTACTGTCTAAACCGATAAAATCCTTGTGTTCACTATTTGCCCCTACGAGATCTCGATTCCTCTGATTTTTCCAACTAGAAATACCGGCCGTTACGTTGTACACAATTGAGAAGACACAAGTTATGGTCAGAGCAAAAAAGAGTGGGATAGCAAGATTGTAAGCTACACTGGGAAGAATCCCAGTTACTTTTATTAGACCGGCTACTATGAATAAACCAAAATAATAATAGTTGATATAGCCCCCGGAAAACCACGGATCAAATGGTGGCATATAACTGGATAGTAAAATCGCATTCAAAAAGGCAAAATCCATAGGCTTTTCCCCACCCATCCACGGGTGCCAAAGATCAGGATTTGCCATTCGTAATGCTAAAAAGCCGAAGAAGGCTACTAAGAAAAACGCTTCTGTGAAAACGATAAAGCGCCATCGTTTTCGTATGAAACCCCAAAGTTCTGTTTTTTTCCATAGTAATACCAAACCAGATGACACCATTAAACTCGCTAAGGCTACAAATAAAGATGTTTGAGAAAAGCTCATCCATTGAAAACTTGCCAAAATCCAGACAAAATAGCTGATCAGAAGAAGACCTAATACGCGGGCAAATATGATTCCCCGATCGGGCAAATATCGAAAGAGTAAAACTGCTATCGGCAATGTAGCCAAATAGATCAGTTCCACCAAGAGTATCCATATCAAAATAGGCACACTATTAACCCAGCCATTCTTGTTGACCGTGTCTGACCAAACGCCGCCAAGCTCTTGAGCTATGAATAAGTCCTCCGACAACATGAGTCCTGCTGCATACGACGCATCGTGATCATGCATTATGGAATTAAATATTGCCGGCCTAGATTTTCTTTCATGGTTTTTGAACAGTAAGACCAATGGATGATCATAGTTGACTACATTTTCATCTGCCCATCCCATATCCAATGTAATCAAATCCTCTTGAGTCGTTGGAAATCCCATGGGTATTTGAACTTCCGCTCGTTCAAAAGTGTCATTTTTTAATGTAATTCCCAATGCCCCTGGATAGTTCGAAAATTCTCGCTCAAATCTATAGCCCAAGGCGCCTGAGAATAGCTTCTTGTAATAATTTGCTCTGTAGGGGAACAGTTCGCTTTGCCTAGCAATGCTGCCATAAGTTCTATTGCTATAAAAAACCAAGTAGTCCGCTTTACTCAAAGAATTTGATAAGTAGTGAATTCGCCCTTCGTTTTCTCCTTCGTAAATTGGGATTTGCTCAACCACATAATCCGAAAGGTTTGGTAGAAACTCATCCCAGTGATTATCGGACAAGATATGACTGCCAGGTGTCCAATTTGAATTTATCCAATCGGACGCCTGCACTGCTGTATGGGGCTCAGAGTAAACCCTCATAAAAGCCAGCGTATAGAAAGCTGTTCCTAGTAAAACCATTACTAGTACCCCAGGGCCCAAATAGGGCAAAATCCTTTTTGAGCCTCTACTAAAAGGATTTTGCAACTGAATCCATCGGATATTCTTATGTAATATTCTAGTAAATTCGCAAAGATCCCCTAAGCCTCGAGCGGCATACAGAATTAGGAAAGGCATCAATGGGAACATATATCTTAAGAATTTCACCTCGAAAATTACACTTATAATTACTATGTTCGGGATTACCCAAGCCAATATAAGAAGATCGGTCTTCCAGCCTTCCTTTCGCAGGACACAACGTATTAGCGTATACAAAACCCCTATCCAAGCAGCCAAACCAAGAGGCACGCCTAGAGCCCATACTACACTTTGTTGGAATTCATATATGAAAGGCTGCGAGCCTATATATTGGATCGTGTAAGGCATTTGCCCTGCGATTCGAGCATTACTTGCCTCCCAAGTCGTATCAGCAAAAAACTTTTGAAAATCAATGGCTGCATAAGGCGTAAGCAATAGGAATAAGCTCAGCGCAGAAATTGCCCCTATAAAAGCATGTAGACTAGTCTTTATACAAATGGACTTTGATAAACTTCTGTAGCGTCCATTCTCATCTGTGAGCAATTGGAACCCAAATACCAAAACTAGGGGAAATAATATAGGTAAAACACTCACCTTGATCGAAAAAAGCAAACCCACAACGAATCCTAGGGAAATCCAATCCCTTAATCGTCTTCGTTTTATCACATCGAGCATAACCCAGAAAGCGATTAAGGAAACAACTACAATGAACGTTTCCGGTCTGTAAAAATGACTACTTTGAACGTGAATAACTGATAGGCAAAGTAGTAGAGCGGCAACAAGTCCTATTTTTGGATTAAAAAGCCTTTTCCCTATGAGGAATATCAAGAAAATTGATCCGACATCGGCTAAAGCAGATAAAACCCTTCCCACATATCTGAGATCATAGGTTGAAACATCCATGAAAATTTCCAGAATGCTTTTAATGAACACTAGAACATATATAAGAATGCTCCCTAAAGGAAACCAGTGCGGATTTAAGGAACTTTCGTCGGGATCAAAGAAGACATTTATCGAAGGAAATCCTGATTTCGTATCCGGATAATCTATGAACCTGGGGCAATCTCGATGGTTTTCAGTTGTTGCTAATATTTGATACATGCAATCAGACTGCATGTATATCGATCGTTCATCCGGGTGAAAAGCGTTACCGTCATCCCAGTTAATGCCGTAAAAGCGGAGACCCAGACCCAAAAAGATAATCACAACTAGAGCAGTGACTATCCAACGAGCCCGTAAATATTCAAATACGGTAATTAACGCCATACGCAACCCCTAAAACCTAAAAGAGGATTTTACCAGCGGAGAAGCAATGTTTGACAGCGCACAAGCACATTTTACTAGTACCAACCAACATCTCTTACTATAGTCGAATAAGTCCTTCTTAGGCCTACTATCTTGGAGCTATATACCCTTATCAGCCATAAACGCCGCCAAATCAGCCGTCCTGCAAGAATAACCCCATTCATTGTCATACCAACCCAAAATTTTCACCATATTCCCTTCCATTACCATAGTAGACGACGCATCAAATATACAACTGTGCGGATCAGCCTTTATGTCACTACTAACTATCGGGTCCTCTGTATATTTGAGCAATCCTTTTAAAGGACCGATAGAAGCAGCTTGTTGAAAGGCGCTATTGATCTGATCAACTGAGGCAGCACCATCAATTATTGCAGTGAAATCAGTAGCTGATCCAGTGGAAGTAGGGACACGAAAAGCGACTCCGTGTAGCCTCCCTTTCAACTCAGGAAGTACAAGCGCGACGGCTTTGGCTGCTCCAGTACTTGTCGGAATAATATTGGTGGCTGCCGCCCTTGCCCTTCTAAGATCACTATGACTCTGATCCAAAATCTTCTGGTCGTTGGTGTAGGCATGAATCGTGGACATCAATCCATGCTTGATTCCAAAAGTATCATTGAGTACTTTTACCATCAGGGCAAAACAATTAGTCGTACATGAAGCATTAGAAATTATTTTATGCCTACCACCATCGTAGTCACCTTCGTTAACTCCAAGCACTATTGTAATATCTTCTCCACTAGCTGGAGCTGAAATAATTACTTTCTTCGCACCTCCAGCAAAATGCCCCTCAGCTTTCGCGGCGTCGGTGAAAATACCTGTACTTTCGATGACTAATTCGACGCCTGCCCGTTTCCAAGATATATTGCTGGGATCTCGTTCTGAAAAAACTTCGATATTCTGTCCGTCAACAAGTAAAGATCCCTGAACTACATCAATGCTTCCAGGGAAAACGCCATAGTTAGAATCGTATTTCAACAAATAAGCATTGGTTTTTGAGTCGGCAAGATCGTTAATCGCTGTTACTTGAATCTTTTCCGCATAACGCTCCTTAATGGCTCTCAAAACCTGTCTGCCAATCCTCCCGAATCCATTAATCCCTACTTTTATAGTCATTAAGTCTCTCCCTTTTTCGACAGATTAATTGTAGACAAGTCACCTGTCTCTAATGTGTTTAAACGCTTCCCATCCGGCATATTTAGCCCTATTTCCAAGTTCTTTTTCTATACACAACAATCTATTGTATTTGGCAACACGTTCAGATCTGCAGGGAGCACCGGTTTTGATCTGGCCCGCACCTAGTGCAACCGACAGGTCGGCTATAAGCGTATCCTCAGTTTCTCCAGAACGATGGCTTATAATCGTACCCCATTTCGCCTTTCTAGCCTCCCTGAACGCAGCCAAAGTTTCAGATAAAGTTCCAATCTGGTTCAATTTCAATAATATCGCGTTAGCCGACCGTCGCTCTATCCCCTTTTTTAGCCTTCCTAGATTTGTGGTAAACAGATCATCACCAACAATTTGAACCCGATCCCCCAATTGCCTGGTCAGGTCATCCCATCCCTCCCAATCGTCTTCATCCAACCCATCTTCTATACTCAAAACGTGAAACTCCCTTGCCCAACCCTTGTAAAATTCAAGTAGAGACCGATTATCAAGAGATATATCATCCCTATCTAAACGATACCTACCATCGGAATATATCTCTGAAGCCGCAACGTCAAGCCCCACAAAAACTTGTATCCCGGGTTGATAACCTGACTTCTCTATAGCTTGGTAGACCATTTCTAGAGCCAATCTATTTGAAGAAACCTCTGGAGCAAATCCTCCCTCATCCCCAACATTTGTTCCATATCCTTTGTCCAAAATAATAGCCTTTAGCGTTTGGTAAATTTCTACTCCTGATCTCAACGCCTCTCCAAAAGTCTGAAATCCCACCGGCAAAATCATAAATTCCTGTATATCAGTTGAATTAGGAGCATGTGCCCCGCCATTAAGAATGTTTAACATTGGAACAGGAAGAGTTAAGTCATTCTCAAATCCTAGGTACCTGTACAACGGTTCTTTTCTGGAAATCGCTGCTGCACGAGCAACTGCCAGCGATACCCCTAAAATAGAGTTTGCACCTATATTGGATTTATTCCCGGTCCCATCTAATTCAATCATACGAGTGTCTATCTGTTGTTGATCGAAAGGATTCTGACCGATTAAAAGTGGCGCGATTTGCTCCTCTACGTGAGCAACAGCTTTCAAAACTCCTCGACCACTATACCGGCCTTTATTCCCATCCCTGAGTTCCAGGGCCTCATGACTACCAGCGCTTGCACCTGACGGAACTGAGGCCGTGCCTATCGAGCCATCCGACAGCTCCACTCTTGCTTCAACAGTCGGGGTCCCTCTTGAGTCGAGTATCTCTCGAGCATTTACCTTACTAACAAATACCATAGCCTTCACTTATATCTGAGATTCTTATATTTCAGAGTTTGGCTAATTTAACAGCCTTCTCTACCGCGTCTCTAGGGTTATCAGCTAAGACGACTCCAGAATCTAACTGCCCTTCTCTGAGAAACGTCCACGTATTTAGACCTACCACTGGAATACCTTCTGCCAAAGCATGGGCTATTTCTGACATTGTCCCGTACGATCCATCGACCGCTATTACGGCTCCACCTGTTTTTACGACAAGCACATTTCGAGCATGCCCAATACCAGTGCAAATTGGTATATCAACATAGCTATTAGCTTCTTTGGGATCATCACCGGGTAATATTCCTACGGTGACTCCTCCTTCGGATTTTGCTCCTCTACACACCGCTTCCATAACTCCTCCCAATCCACCACAACAAACCATCAGACCTCTTTTACCCAGTTCCCGACCAACGAGTTCGGCCATACGATAAGATTCTCTGGAGGGAGAACTTCCTCCTATAACCGAGATGATCAATGTTCTTTTTCTTGTATTCACAGGACAACCTAAGTATATCAAGAATATTCAACGAAAGTGCTAAGCTACTAACCCAGCCAATCTAGTTTCCTAACCTCACATTTTCTATGCTACCAGATCGCCATAGTAGCGGCCTTAATTGCCTTCAATAAATGGAATGGGTACACGCCCAAGTAAATGATTGATAAAGTCAGCACCACAGACAAAGATGTTATTACTACACCAGGTTTTGATATATTGGCGTGCCCCATATCGGTTGTAGTCGAATGCGGAGAAGGCTTGACATACATCTCTCGTATCATCTTGAGATAATAGTAGAGAGAGATCAAACTATTAAAAATGGCCAATCCTGCCAACCAAAGAAAGCCTTGAGTACCAACAGCTACAAACAAGTAGAATTTCATGGTGAATCCCGCAAAAAATGGAAGCCCGGCTAGAGAAAACAGAGACACAGCAATGGCAGCTGCAAAATAGGGATGGGTATCCGCTAATCCCCCGAGGCCAGAAATATCCTCTCTCCCAGTCATATTAAAGAATGCAGTCAAAGCAGTAAATACCGCCATTGTAGTCACCGCATAACCAATCATGTAGAACAACAATCCTTCTATTCCTATAGAAGACAAAGCGGCTATGCCCATAAGCATAAATCCTACGTGTCCTACACTAGAATAGGCCAATAGTCTTTTATAATTAGTCTGTGCTATCGCAACTACGTTACCCACAGTCATTGTTAACGCTGAGATACCGGCGACAATAATTTGCCATTGATCAATTGCCGGCAAAAATGCTTCGGAAAATAACCGTAATATAAAGGCTAAAGAAGCTATCTTGGATCCGACAGATAAGAATGCCGTCACAGGGATCGGTGCTCCTTCATACGTGTCGGGGGCCCACATATGAAAGGGTACCGCCGCGACCTTGAATCCAAGACCAGCAAGCATAAGTGCCATACCAACCCAGAGGCCAGGACCAATTTGGTCTGCATTAGCTAGCGCTAAGCTAAGACTTTTTTCTATAGCACCAAAATGTGTAACTGTTGTCGCTGCGTAAACAAGACTCAGGCCATACAGGAAAATAGCTGAAGAAAACGCTCCAATAAGGATGTATTTCAAACCGGCTTCATTCGACTTCCTATTATTACGACCAAAAGCTACTAGTATATAAAAACCAAAAGCCATAAGCTCAATAGCAATGTAAGCAGTCAACAATTCTTGAGCTTCGACTAGCAAAATCATCCCTAAAATTGAAAAAAGAACGATACTGTAATACTCACCAGGACTTCTTAACCATCTGGAGACAAAATCCATCGAAGCAAGTATCACTACGATACCTAAAACAAGGAATCCACACTTGAAGAACAGTGAAAAATGATCTAGGGCTATTAACCCGCCATAAAGGGTCACCTGTGTATCCCACAGCAGATTTATCGATAATATAATCAGTCCAATCAGCCCTAAAACAGCCACCCATGGAAGATATCTTTTCCGATCATCTGAAAGGAATAAATCGGCAACCAAGACTACAATACCTAAAACGGCAAGGCACAGTTCAGGTGTTAGCAGATATAAATTATCAGTTATCAAATCGGGTACCTAGCTAGGAGCTCTCCTACTCCGGAATTTATTACATTCATAAATGGCATCGGCCAAAGACCTACAAAAAAAATAATGCCCGCTAGCAACCCATTTGTTATTAGTTCTCTAGGATTCCCATCCGTTAGGTGTTCCCATTTAGAATTCATCGGACCAAAAAATGCCTGGGCAAGTAATCTTAAAACGTAAACAGCAGTAATTGCAGCACCTACGACTGCTAGCACGGCTAAAGGAACCGAGGTTTTAAATACGCCTACAAATATGAGAACTTCTGCTATAAAACCACTCAAGCCTGGTAGCCCTAGTGATGTCAACCCTGCCACAGCAAAAAGAATTACGGTAAAGGTCATTCTATGGGCGAGACCACCCAGAATTGTAATATCTCTAGTATGGGTGCGCTCATAAATCATGCCTACTACTGCGAAAAACAGAGCAGTCATTATTCCATGTGAAAACATTTGAAGTACGGCTCCACTAACACCGATGGGATTTAATGTCGCCAACCCCATCAGCACAAGCCCCATATGGCTCACGCTAGAATAACCAATCACATATTTTAAATCTCGCTGTCCCATTGCAGAAATCGCACCATAAAGGACGTTAACTGTTCCTAATCCGATTAATAAGGGCATCCATTCAGAAGCTCCATCAGGAAGTATGGTCATTCCAATGCGGATGATTCCATAGGCTCCCAGTTTCATTAAAACTCCAGCATGGATCATACTAACAGCGGTTGGTGCTGCTACATGTCCATCAGGGGACCATGTGTGGAATGGCCACAGTCCCGCCAAAACTCCGAACCCTATCATGAAAAATGGAAAGAATATCAACTGGAATTTTTGACTAAATACCCCGTTTTCTGCCATCTGAGATAAAGTCTCTATAGAAAATGTGCCCGGCCCTACATGAGTAGTTTCTATAAACAGTGCGATAATTCCTATCCATACCAAGACACTACCTGCTACTAGATATAACGTGAGCTTCATAGCACTATATTCTTTAGTTCTCAAAAAGCTCCCAAAATCTGTGCTGCTTCCCCAAACTGCTATCAACGGAAACATAGGTAGAACTGCGAGTTCGTAAAAAAAGAATAGGAAAAAAATATCCGTAACTGAAAAAGTGCCAAACACGCCAGCGACCAAGAACATGAATAAAACGAAGAAATCTTTGCTCCGGTATTCTATATTCCAAGACGTTAAAGTCCCAGCCAACATGACTATCCCTGTTAACAAAATCATAGGAGCTGAGATTCCGTCAATTCCAAAACTAAAGTTGATGTTTAGTGGATCCATTAACCACATAATCGAACCCGCAAACTGATAGCCACCATCATGGTAGTCGTACATCACAAATACATATACCGAAAGAAGGAACGTTAAGAGTGATCCCGCAAACGCAAATGCTCTAATAATTTCTCTTTTCTCACGTGGGAAAAAGATTAACGCCCCTCCGGTAAATAAAGGAACTGCCAAAATTAATATGAGAACTATATCGTTGAAATTATTCATGGAACTAACCAGCAACCATAATCCACCAAATTGACCCAACAATTATCGAACCAAAAACCATGACCAGCGCATAATTATAGATCTTGCCGGTCACATGAAGGCGTAATTTAGAAGCTGTCCATCCCATGGAGTTTGCCGGACCATTCACTCCTATATCATTAACCACAGCACGATCCAACCACACAATAAATCCTGAAGATACTAAGACGATACGGGCAATAAACCATTCATAAATTTGATCAAAATAGTATCCACGCTCCCAAAATCTGATCAATCCGCTAAAATATCTTTTTACACTATCGACTTTCAAAGTCTTTGTTATATATATAGGCATAGAAATCACGAAGGCTACTAAAGCTAAAATCACCGACACCGATCCCCATACCCAGTTAAAGTGGAACTCGTGAGGATTTTCAAAAAATATAAACCTCCCAATTCCTCCATAACCTTCTTCTGAACCGAAAACCGAGAACCCGAACAGCAAGGAAGGTATTGCCAAGAAAATCAACGGCGCTGTCATCAAAACCGGAGATTCTGAAACAGACTTGTTCTCGGTTTTCAACTCGCCAAAGAATACCAAATAAAGTGTCCGTGCCATGTAGAGTGCACTGAGAAATCCAACACATAGTGTCCCAATCACAAATGAGAAGTTTCGGTGATCTAAAACAGCTAACAGAATTTCATCTTTACTCCAAAAACCTGAAAATATTGGTATACCTCCGAGTGACAGGGCTCCTATCCCAAACGTAATTGCCGTAATTGGCATAACCTTTATGAATCCACCCATTTTACGAATATCTGTTTGATTTGAAGCGCGTGACACGGAACCAGCCGCCAAGAAAAGAAGGGCTTTCGAAAACCCATGTGCGACCAAGTGAAAAATGGCCGCCGTGTAGCCAAATGCTCCAAGTGACAGCATCATCAGGCCCAAATGACTAATCGTGGAATATGCTAATATTCGTTTCAAATCTGTGTTTACCAAGGCCATAGTAGAGGCAGACAAAGATGTCACCAATCCAACTACGGAAACAATAAGTAAAACATCTGGTACAGCTTCAAACAGAACAAAGGTTCTCGCGACTAAATAAACACCAGCTACAACCATGGTTGCGGCATGTATCAACGCACTCACAGGGGTTGGGCCGGCCATAGCATCGGGTAGCCAAACATGGAAAGGTATTTGCGCCGATTTTCCCATGGCTCCTATAAAAAGAAGAATCGCAGATATCATCGTAGTACCACTGGTCAGGGCACTAGCTTCTCCTGCCCCTAATAACTGTGCTTGATAAAATGTCTCCTTCATACTGAAGGAACCAACTTCGCGGAATAACAGAAGTATGCCAACTAATAACGCTATATCAGCTATTCTTGTAGTGATAAAAGCCTTTTTAGCAGCCTCTACAGGTTCTCTTTTTTCCCACCAAAACCCTATTAGTAAATAAGAACATAATCCCACTAGTTCCCAAGCTACATAGAACAACAAAAAGTTATCAGCCAGTACCACCACAAGCATGGAAGCCGCAAACAAGGCATGAATAGCGTAATACCATGCTAATTTTGGATCACGTTGCATATATGATAGGGAATAAACTTGAACCATAAGCGACACAAAACAAACGAGACCAATCATTACCACAGAGAGGGGATCAATAATCATACCCAACATAAGTTCAGTTCCCCCAACATCAAACCACTTTCTGCTGAAAAACTCTGTCCCGGTGGGATCAATCTCTATACGACCCACAATGACTATCACCGCTAATATGGATCCCACTACTATCGCACCGATAGATAACATTGGTGAAACGGACGGAAGCCGTCTTCCAAATGTTATGATGCCGATAAAAGCGAAAAAGCTGGCTGCGGGGATAATCCAAGCTAATTCCATTAAACCCATACTTGCATTCCTTCTGGATAGGTCATCAAATTAAATTTCTACCATTTCATTAAATCTATGTTATCCACATTGATCGTGGCTCTATTCCTAAACAGTCTTAAAACAATGGCCAGCGCCAGACCGACTTCAGCTGCCGCTACAGTAATTACAAAAATAGTAATGATAATTCCGGCAAATCTATCTGGATCAAGAAATGACGAGACCGCCACTAGATGAATATTCACCGCATTTAGCATAAGTTCAATTGACATTAAGATAAGAATTGCACTACGCCTAGCCATAACACCATAAAGCCCGATAGAAAAAAGGACTGCACTAACTAGCTGGAAATGAAGTAGAGTAATCACTAGGAGCTTCTATCCTCTCGAGCTAATACGACGGCACCGACGAGCGCAATCAGTAGAAGGATCGAAGCTATCTCAAATGGTAGAGCCCAATCAGTAAACAAAGATTTACCCAATATAGACAACCCTATGTCATTCCTTTCATCAGCAAGGTTTGTATGAGTCAAAAGAGCTAAGCCTAATAACGCACAAAATCCTAGCGCCGTAAGTGCGGCTACAGGCCATTGGCCATTATCTGAGATGCGGGGATATTCGCCAGATCGTGTCAACATGATACCAAACAGCAGAACGATCACTATAGCTCCTACATAAATAAATATTTGCACCACGGCTAGAAACTCCGATAACAGCAATACGTAGAAGCCGGCTACGCCCATGAGTGAAACAAGTAAGAAAAGAGCCGCATGAACCACATTACGAGTGGTTACTACTCCAAGTCCACCACCAACAATAATCCCTGACAAAACAATAAAAACCAGCCAAGCCATCTCAGGTACCATCCTTATCTTGTGCAGCTATTATGGTCTTCTTATCATTAACAATTAATCTCTTCTTTAATTCAGACGGTGGGACCCATTCCGTATCTCTTTGAAATCGCTTCCCTATATCTAATAAGCCAATCAAATCCACACGATCACCATTTCTTTCGTAAACACTCATTTCATGTTCGTGACTCATTACAATAGCATCAAAATTGCAAACTTCTACACATATCCCGCACAATATACAGCGATTGAAGTTGATCTCAAATTCATCCACAATCTTTTTTCTGTGGCTCTTCTCTTCCTTGTGAAGGACATTATCTTTCATTGAAGCTGTCATGCATTGAGTGGGACAATTACGAATGCACACCATACACGCTGTGCAAAAAGGTTCACCTACTCCATAATCCCAGGTCAAGGCAGGGAATCCCATATATCTGGGTTGTACCGGTCTACGCTTGGTCGGATATTCATCTGTAACTGGTCTTTTAAAAGTGGACTTCAACGTCACAAACATTCCCTTGATACTAGCCAACATTTGATTCCCTCCTAGGTCTATGTCCATATTTTTCGGCTAATTTAAGTACAGGTCGTGTGTATCTCAAATAAAATACGAAGCCTACCATAATAAGTCCACCTAAGGACATCAACGTAAGGGCCCAGGGGGGCCACTCATAAAATCTGTAAATAGCTGCCATGACGACAGCCATTAAAGAGAGTGGCATCAATATCTTCCAGCCAAACGCCATTAGTTGATCAATGCGTAACCGCGGAAACGTACCTCTAATCCAGAAAATAATTATAACGAAAAGGTATGTTTTTATCAGAAACCACAGCCATTCGGGTAAAATAGGACCATACCATCCTCCTAAAAATAGAAGTCCGGCTAACGCAGCTACGGCAAATGTATTCATGTATTCAGCTAGGAAGAAAACTGACCAATGAGCACCACTATATTCAACGAATGGCCCTCCTACAATCTCTGATTCAGCAAAGTAGATATCAAATGGGGTTCTCCCAACCTCTGCTAAGCCAGCCAGCAAAAATATGAACAGACCCAGAGGGAAAATAAAAATCAATGGCAAACCCACATGATTGAAGCCTCCGAAACCCGCATCTACTTCGTTTAATATCGGTTGAGCTGTATCTAAAGGCACCTGAATAGCCGATATTACTCTTAAATCCATGGAACCAGATATCACAGCAACAGCTACGACAACTAGTACCAATGGCACCTCATAGCTCACAAGCTGTGCGGCGGCTCTAAGACTCCCAAGAGCACCATATTTGTTAGCTGACCCCCACCCGGCCAGGACAAGCCCTAGGATTGAGATAACTAACAATGCCACAATAATAAACAATCCTAGGTCTAAATTTTCTACAACCAAATTGCGCGAGATTGGAATTGTCACCCATATCATAAAAGATGGGATTATTACCAAAAGAGGGGCAGTCCAGAAAATAATCCGATCTGCCCAAGAAGGGACCAAGTCTTCTTTAACAATTAGTTTAATCCCGTCGGCTATAGGCTGTAGCAATCCGAAAGGACCGGTACGAGTGGGCCCCAACCTTCGTTGCAGTCGGCCCAATAGCTTCCGTTCAATCCAAATAAGGGAAAGTACAGCCACTGATAAAGCAGTAAACACAGAAAACAACGTCGCCGTCAAAATTAAAATGTCTAGCCAGTTCATCTATCAACTTCACCTAAAACAATATCTAAAGATCCTAATATGACTACTGCGTCTGCCACATAGGCATTAGTTATCAGTTCTTTGAGTGCACTTAAATTGCAAAATGATGGCGGCCGGACTTTCAATCGGTAAGGCTTATCGGATCCGTCACTTACCAGATAAATGCCGATTTCCCCTCTCGGATTTTCCGCTTTCACGTAAACATCGTTCTTTGGAGGCCTAACCAATCGTCTTCCCATTACATTAACCGGCCCTTCCGGTATCTGCGCCAAGGCTTGTTCTACAATAAATAGAGATTCATATATTTCCATGACCCGAACAAAATATCTATCCCAGCAATCCCCATCTAATGTTGTAGGTATTTCAAAATCAAATCTATCGTATACGGAATATGGCTCAGTCTTTCGCACATCATAACCTACACCACAAGCTCTCAAACCGGGTCCAGTCCATCCATAATCTATAGCCAATTCTTTCGATATAACTCCTACTCCCTTGGTACGCGACACAAAAAGCTCATTGAAACTCAGTAATCGATCCGTCTCTTCTACATCTTCTCTTAAGCTTGGGATTAACTGGGATATGTTAGCCTGAAAATCATCCGGTAAATCCTCTTTAAGTCCGCCGATGTGGAAATAGTTATGCATCATGCGAGCGCCACTCACAGACTCGAACAAGCTTTGAATTCTCTCTCTACCTCGAAATGCAAACATAACTGGCGTCATCGCACCAATGTCTAGGCCAAACGTCCCTATGAAAAGAAGGTGGCTAGCTATTCTGTTTAATTCGCCAAGGATTACTCGTATGTATTCAGCTCTTTCCGGTACATCTACCCCAATTAATTTTTCTACTGCTCGGCAATAAACCCATTCATTATTGAAATTACTCAAATAATCTAGTCTGTCCATAAGAGTGACAACCTGATGATATTGCTCCGATTCAGTCAATCTTTCCGACCCACGATGCAAATAACCTATATGAGGCTCAGCATGGGTCACAACTTCCCCATCAATCTTAAGCAGCATCCTAAATACACCATGAGTAGAAGGATGCTGAGGACCCATATTCAAGAGCATATCAAATTCACTAGAGGAATCTGATATGGGTACATCATCGTACATAACCATTAAGTTATTCATCCTCCAGTGTCATAACCAGATGCACCTCTGTATCTTCACCTATATCAGGGTATCCAATGGATACGAGAGTTTCTTCTAAATTGCCTTCAGAAACCCTCTGATATGCCCAATCTCTAAATGATTCAACTAAAAATTCACCCGCCTCTTCGACAGTACTGCCACAAGCCTTCAAAGCCAGTTTATCCACAAAGGCCGCATATTGATCGCCTTCTTTAGATACACAAACTTTAAATTCAACCACGGATCTAATGTTAATACTCATCATAATCATGCAAAGGAAATTCTTTCCTGCCAGGATATCCTTCGAATCCCTCATAAAGGATTAATGGGCTCATGTCAGGATGACCTAAGAAATCCACTCCAAATAGATCATGGGCTTCTCTCTCATACCAGTCGGCTGCACGCCATATATCCGAAACAGTAGGGAGTTCCAGTTTATCGTACGGAAGATCGACCTTTATGGCTAACGTATGTGCTTTATCCAAGGAATACAAGATATACACCATCTGGATATACTCCTTGTAATCAACTGCTGCGAGACAAATAAGCATCTTAAAATCTGTGTTTTCGTTATTTTTTAGCGCCTCGCAAATGGTCCATAAATTGGGAGGTTCCACCAAAATCTGTGGGATATCCATGACGCTGCCATGACGGAAATAGTTTCCACCAAAATGCTGTGATATATAATCAAGTAGCTCTCGATTTTCCGACGAAAGATTTTCCTCCTCTTGTTTGCTTTCTTCTTTTCCTTTAGGATTTTCCACTATTTCCTCTCGCGTCATCCATTATCTTATCTTGGAGTTTAAGAATTCCCTGCATCAGGGCTTCAGGCCTTGGTGGGCATCCCGGAACATAAACATCTACAGGAATCAAGTGATCAACTCCCATAACCACCGAATATGAACGATAATAGGGGCCACCATTTGTCGCACAGCTACCCATCGCAATCACCCATTTTGGGTCTGGCATCTGTTCGTATAGCAATCGAATAGGATCCGCCATCTTCTTAACTACAGTGCCTGCTACTATCATGACATCAGATTGTCTAGGAGAAGGCCACGTAACAACCCCGAATCTATCAAAGTCATGATGAGCCATATAAGTCGACATCATCTCAATAGCACAACATGCCAGGCCGAATGTTAGAGTCCAAAGGGATGATTTTCTGGCCAATGCAAAAAGCTCTTCAGAACGAGCTGTAATGACACCGGGCATCCCAGACTTCAAGGGACTCTTTATAGGTTCTTTTTCTCTCCCTGATTCTACTTCTGCCATTCAAGAACACCTCTTCGCCAACAGTAGAGAATAGCAATACCTAGTACTCCCAGGAATATAAGCATTGCATAGAAGGCTAAATTACTACCAACAAAAACGAGAGCCCATGGGAACAGGAAAACAGCTTCTACATCAAATATGAGAAACAATATGGCAAATAAATAATACCTAATATTTATCTGAGCGAAGGAATAAGGGGCGGGTGGTATACCACACTCGTAAGGTATTTCCTTGTCCCGAGACTGAGACCTGGCTGAAAGTAAGAAAGAAAGAGAAAACATGATAAGAATAGCCACCAGGCCTACCAGGCCTGCGACAAGAAGCGACGTCCAGTTTGCAACTATGACTTCGGGCATTTACCCGTCTTCAACATGATTAAACAAGCTTCCAATTTTTTCTATGGCCCCAAAGCAGTCCACAGACATCGGGCCTCTATGATTAGATGCTCCCTAAATCTTAATTCTGCCCAATACACTATAGCATCAAACTCAACCGGTCAACGAAGTGGCCGTCTAGATTTTGGAGTCAGCTCCGAAGGGCCACCAGTCGGGTATGTCCCTCAAAGATAAGTGTCTGAACAATTCAGGGTGTACCTCTACAGCCAGACGTAGAGCCTTATCCATGACCTGTCTCAGAGAGAAATGTGCCTGTCTCTGGGTTCTCAGTTTAAAAAGATGGTAACATTCCCTCAGATTAATCTTCGTGATAAAACGTCTTCTATGCGCGTGAGTTAACAGATATGGGGCAACATTAGGGAAGGCAGTTTCTAATTTATAATATCCTTCTTCAGCTTTGGTTATAGCAAACCTAAATGTATGTTCAAGCCCGCTGGCTGTTATTAGGCGGGGCACAAATACACCTAAACTGGGTGTGAATGGTTGTGGAATATAACTTTGCATTCGGTGCCGTTTAAATTCCCTAAAAGCCCCATAATCCATAGTCATCTCGAACGTATAGTCAACCATCTCAAGTTCACGTCCAGGAGAATCATGAGGACCAAGAGAACTTAAATCATCCATTAACAAGTTCCGGCGCTCATGATCAGACATTTTTTTGGAATTAGACCACGCTCTTTCATAACTCAATTTAGAATAACGATAAAGCAGTGCAGCTACTACTCTCTGTTCCGCATCAATATCATAATGAATCAACTTTGCATCAATTGGTGATTTAGTATCAGCGGTTTCTTCCCGAGGCAAATTCTTGGCCCGTTCAAATGCAGTAGCCATATAATCATTGTAGTCAGCATACTTTATCAAGGTAGGCGTGATTTCCCTTCCTTTTTCCTTAAGAGCATTACCTAAGTCTCGCTCTTCATTAGTGGCAGAGGAGAGCAATTTGCTTATGGCATGTTCTAGGCTTCTCGCATTTATAGTCATACCGATGTTAGTAAGAGTGGCAGCTGGAAGGATAAAACGACAAGAATCTATCGCCTCTCTTCTCAATCGGGCTTCATAAGTTCTATCGGTTTCATTTTCTCTTCTGGCTCGTTCGCTTTTTAGGAATTCTGACACTCCTGATATTAGCTCTTCATATGTCTCGAAAAGCTTATCGCAGATCCCTGTGAACATATCTTTTAACTCTATACTATCGTCCAGTTCGCTTGGTATATGGTAATAATCTCGAGAAAACATTTGATATCTAGAAGACTTTTCTGTGTAAGACGATAATCTATTGTCTTCAAGCGCGTCCGCGGACAATCTGGAAAGATTCTCTACTGCCATATGGAGAACTGCGTGCTCCGCTACCGAGGCATGTCCATATCCTAGAACCCAGCGTTCATGGAATTTTTCTGCCTTCTCAGCTGTGACTATTTGGGCTATCTCATCAAACGGCTCTGGACGACGAGAGGTCATGGCGAAAACAACGGCTAGTTCCTCCTCAGTCATTTGCTTAAGGCTTAATGGATACGTTCTCAACGGGTAAGGCTGGGGTTTCGACTGGGTCACACAATACTCACTTGATGTTTTAACTCATGGTAACTGCTAATACGAATTCGAACAACCGAGTAGAAAAACTATAGTTAAATATCAATCTATCTGATAAAACGCCCGCCCCTAAGATGATTAACGTTCGGTTTTATGGACTTAAGTATGTCGTAAAATCGGATTCCGAATCACAGTAGGAGAAGTAACGGGCGTTCCAATAACCTACGAACCTCTTGAGCAAACCTAGCCGCATCGGCGCCATCGATCACCCTGTGATCCGATGAGACAGTAACCTTCATCATTCTGGCAATAACGACCTCACCATTCTTGACCACAGGTTTTTCCACGACCGATCCCACCGCCAATACGGCAGAATTAGGAGGGTTGATAATGGCCGTAAAGCTATCCACTCCCAACATACCCATATTACTAACTGTGAAGGTTGCTCCTGTATATTCTCTATCAGTAAGTTTTCCGTTCTGAGCCCTCGAAATAACATCCTTGGTGGCCTTAGCCAAGTCCACAAGATCTCTGCTTTCGCAGTCAGGGACACTCGCTATTATAAGTCCATCTTCCATATCTATAGCTATCCCTATATTTACCTGGGGATGAAAAATTAACTGATTTCCTCGTATCGAAGAATTAAATATCGGAAATCTCTTAATCGCTTTAATCGACGCCCTGATGATCATGTCATTCAAACTGACTCGAGTTTCTTCCCCCAGGCTTTGATTTAATTGTTTCCGCGTTTCCCAAGCCTGCCCCATATCAACTTCAGTCGTCACATAATAATGAGGGGCTTCACGAACACTTTGAGAGGTTCTAGCACCGATAGCGAGCCTCATTTTCGAAAGAACAATTTCTGTGCCAATAGAACTTTTTACTGTAATCTCTGGACTCTCAGTTGATGCAATTTTCACTGGTATTTCGACTTCATTTGACTCGGATTTGCCCAAGGAAGAAATGGCCTCGATGGGCGGTATGTCTTGAACCTCGCTAGCCTGCAAAATATCTTTTTTAACAATTCTCCCACCTGGTCCAGTCCCATGAATGCTTGCCAAGTCCAGGCCTATTTCCCGAGCCATTTTTCTAGCCAACGGACTAGCCTTGATCCTTGTAGAGTCACTTCCCTGAATCAAGGTCTGCTCTTTCGTTTCGTACTCCGATGATTCGGTTAATACATCTCCGACTTGATCGGAAGCCAGTGGATCTGAAAACGAAGTGGCCCCACCTACATCTAATACTGGGACTTCCTCTCCTGGTTCTACTATAATGGCGATAGGCGAGCCTACTGGGACTGTCTGTCCTTCGGCAACCACAATCTTGCCAATAACTCCTCCAACATAGGCTTCCATGTCAACGACTGCCTTATCAGTTTGAATTTCGGCGATAATTTCTCCACGAGTGACATCATCTCCTTCATTCTTGCGCCATCTGACTATGGTGCCCTCATGCATATCGAATCCCATTTGAGGCATTTCTATGGTGGTTGCCATTAACTATCCTCCTCGATACTCTATTCTAACGACCGAGCAGAGACCGCACTCCGTTCACTACTCTCTCGGTATCTGGAAACGCCAGTCCTTCCAACACATATGTATATGGAGCGGGAACGTCCTCCCCGCCAATTCTCATTACTGGAGAATCTAAGAAATTAAATCCCTTCTCAACAATTTGGCTTGCTATTTCTCCACCAAATCCTCCAGTTTTCCACGTTTCTTCTAATACAATCACATTATGTGTCTTCTCAACGGATTTTATCACTGTATCCATATCCAAAGGGCGAAGACTGCGAAGGTCGACTATCTCTGCCGAAATACCTAGCCTTTCCAGTTCTTGTGCGGCACCCATGGCCACGTTAACCATACGCGAATGACCAACAAGGGTAACATCGTCTCCAATTTTCTTTACGTCTGCCTTTCCTATCGGAATGAAGTAGTGTTCTTCAGGCACATCACCGCGCACACTGTACAACATTGCATGTTCTACGAAAATCACCGGGTCCCTCATCTCGCGGCTAGCTCTAAATAAGCCCAAAGCATCATAGGGAGTAGACGGTGCAACTACGGTCAATCCGGGTACCGATGCATACCATCCTTCGAAATTTTGTGAATGCGTGGCGCCCAGTTGAGCTCCTCCTCCTGTTACCATTCGGATTATCAAGGGAACTTCCATCTTCCCAGCAGTCATATATCGTAATTTTGCCGCATGATTTACTATTTGGTCCATAGCTAAAAGGCTAAAGTTTATTGTCATGATTTCAACTATAGGTTTCATACCTATAAGCGCGGACCCTATACCAGCACCTACTATAGCTGACTCAGACAGTGGCGCATCTTTGATCCTAGACGGACCATATTCGTCGTACAAACCCCTGGTCACCGCATAAGTTCCCCCGTAAGGCCCTATATCCTCGCCAATAACATAAGCGGTCTCATTTTCATCCAGAGCCTCCCTAAGAGCTCGATTCATCGCATCTCTATAATTTATTTCTGGCATATATTATTCACCCGAGCCTAAAACCACATTTGTATATAATTCATCTGCACTGGGGAATGGGCTCTCTTCCGCAAAGTTCACAGCCTCAACAATCTCATTTTCGACCACTTTATGAATTTCATCCAACTCTGCTTGAGTTACAATGTCTTCTTTGATCAACCGGGATTGTAGCAATTCTATTGGATCTCTAGACATCCAATAAGACACTTCAACCTCAGGTCTATAGTTGGCAGGATCGGAAATGGAATGCCCTCTAAATCTGTAGGTCTGGGCTTCCAAAAGGTATGGGCCTTCTCCAGATCTAACTAACCCGATAGCCTTCTGTCCAGCATCCTGAACTTCAAATAAATCCATACCGTCTACTTTGGCACTCGCCATTCTATACCCATTAGCAATCTTATAAATCTCATCATGGATCGCCAATGTTTGAGCGATGTCAGCGCCCATACCATAAAGATTATTCTCAATGACAAAAAGTAGTGGGAGTTTCCATATTGAGGCCAGGTTCATGGATTCGTGGAACTCGCCCTCTTGCATTGCACCATCACCCAAGAAACATACAACTATAGCTTGTTTATCAATCTCTTTAGTTGCAAGTGCGAGCCCAACGGCAATCGGGATCTGCCCAGCAACAATGGCATGTCCTCCCATGAACCGTTTTTCCACATCAAATAGGTGCATGGATCCGCCCTTCCCTCTACTAGTCCCAGTAGATTTCCCAAAAAGTTCTGCCATTAGGCTATTAACATCCAATCCCTTCGCTATAGCGTGGCCGTGGTCTCGGTAGTGACTAATCACATAATCCTGGGGCTCCAACTCACCTATTATCCCGACTGCTACAGCTTCTTGTCCGCTATATACATGCAAAAACCCTCTAATGTTTTTTTGCATATATTGTCTGTATGACTCACCTTCGAACTCCCTTATCAAAACCATCTGATGATAGTGTCTTAAGACTTGGTCCTTAACGGTCTGATTCTCAGTAGTCATTATTGATCTCTCCGCATAAGCAAGGAGCTACTATACATGAATGGCCTCTCCTCTGGTAGATAATGCCGCTTCCTTCAATGTCTCAGATAAAGTAGGATGAGAGTAAACCATCCACCCCATTTCAGATGTAGTACCTTCTAACATGTGAGCCATAGACACTCCCGACAGAAGCTCCGTAACCTCGCTACCGATAAGGTGTGCGCCTAGCAATTCACCACTATTACTGTCCGTGACCAGCTTTACCAATCCCTCTGTTTCTGCCAAGGCCAAAGCTTTACCGCTAGCGATTAAAGGAATTTTGCCAACGGTCACGTCCTTACCTACATCTCTGGCCTGCTCCTCCGTAAGACCAAAACTCGCTACCTGTGGGCTCGAATAAGTGGCTTTAGGCATATTTGTGTAATTTATTACTGGGTTTTCTATGCCTGCTATCTGTTCAACTACATAGATGCCCTGAGCAGAGGCCACATGGGCCAATAATAACTTCCCAGTAACGTCTCCTATCGCATAAACGCCTTCGGCATTGGTCTCAAGATTTTCGTTAACAGGAATAAATCCTGATTTTGGTTGAACTCCTATATTTTCTAAACCTATACCTTCGACATTTCCCTGAATTCCTATTGCAACCAAAACTCGATCGCAATCTAATTCAACAGCTCCGTTTTCCTTTTCCACTTGTATCTTCGCATACGACTCTGATTTCGTCAGACCGAGAACTTTGGAGTTCGTCAATATCTTGATACCCCTTTTCTTCAGACCTCGCTCTAAATGCTTACTTATCTCTTCGTCCTCATTGGGAAGAATCCTGGGAAGCATTTCCACGAGAGTTACATCTGATCCATAAGATCTATATATGGAAGCAAACTCCACTCCTATGGCTCCACCACCCACTATGACAACGGCTTTTGGAACTTCTGTTTGAATAATTGCCTGCATGTAAGTAACCACCGTGTCACCATCTATAGGTAGTGGTGGTATCGTCTTAGGACTTCCTCCGGTTGATATAATGATGTTCTTGGATTTTATTATCTGGTTACCAGGCTCAATATTCAGAGTGTGCGGATCTATGAAATGTGCAGCTCCCGATAATACATCTACCCCGTTTTTTCTTAAAAGACTGGCTACACCTTTCGTTAACCTATCCACGACTTTTCTGCTACGTTCGACACCTTTGGAAAAGTCTGGATGTATATTATCTACCGTTATTCCAAATTCCGTAGCTCTATTAAAAAGAGAAAGAACCTCGGCGTTTCTTAGCAAGGCTTTGCTGGGAATACATCCCCAATTTAGGCATATACCTCCTAGTTCAGCTTTTTCTATGACCACCGTTTTAAACCCTAGTTGGCCTGCCCTGATAGCTGCCACATATCCACCTGGCCCCGACCCGATTATTGCAATATCATATTCCGAAGTAGATGACAATCTTTGGAAACCCCCTGGAGAGCGCGCACTGATGTCGCGTTAATGTAATATGGGTTCATTATACTAGGCTAACTGTTTGACCTTCAAGGAAGACATTCTTTCCATGAAACACCACCTTCAACATCCAAACGTATTCTGGATCGACAAATCTTGTGTGTCTAATATATCTATGCTAGGCTGATCGTGCTAGAAGTTACTTGAGGTGATAGGCATTGCGAATAGGTCCATTCGGTCTACAAGAAATAGCCATAATTTTGCTGGTATTGTTACTAATTTTTGGTGCCCGGCGCTTGCCTGAACTCGGATCATCCCTTGGTAAGAGCATCCAAGCATTTAAACGAGGATTTTCTGAAAAATCAGACCCATCTAACCAGACTCCTGACCATGTAGAATCCAGTTCCAAAGAAGATGATGATAGGAAAAAGTAATTTCCATAGTGATCGCCTCCAGCTTGTCCGGTTTACCTAAATGTGAATGATGTTCACAACATATATACTTGAGTCTTAAGCAGATTTTTCATTCTTTTTCCTACTTAATAGCCGCGAGATCCAATAGCCTACCTCAAATAATACGATCAACGGAGCGGCAACCAAACATTGATTAATAGGGTCCAGGGTTGGAGTTATAACCGCCGCCATTATAAAGGCTATGACCACCCAGAATCTTCTAAACCCAGCATATGTAGCTGGTCTTACAACTCCCATCTTGGAAAGCGCTATCATCACGACTGGCGTCTGAAAAACTATGCCCATCCAAAACAGCAACATAAGAACCGTATGAATATAATTACTTATTCTTATATTCGGTTCGGCGATATCACTACCAAAATTGATCAGGAAATTTAGGGCATTCGGAATCAATATAAAATAGCTGAATGCAGACCCTAAAACGAATGTGATAAGAACCCCCGGAATCAGGGCAGCCAGGAAAACTTTTTCGCTTCGCGTGAGTCCAGGCGAAGCAAACCTTATAGCCTGATATAAAAACAAAGGAAACACCAATACAAAGCCAGACATGAACGAAACCTTCATGATAACACCCAACATCTCGGTTACCTCAATAAATATCAATCTGCCAGGTATTTCTGTCAAATCGTCGGCGGGGAGTAGAAGGAACTCAATGATTTCCTCATAGAAAGCGAATGAGATTATTGTGGTAACAATTACCGACGCAATCAACCACAATACCCGTTTTTTAAGTTCGTTAATGTGAGAACTTACAGATACACCTGAATTTGTCAAATATCTAGCCCTTGGTTGTCACTATCGGCTCTCTTTCCATCCACCGATTCCCTTTTTCCTCGATTTGAGTGAACATTGGGTGAAGAGGGTTCTTTTGAGGCATCGTCTTCTACTAGATTAGCCAATTGGACTGAAGTCGTCTTAATCCGCTGGATTATTCCTCCTATTTTCCTAGACACTTCCACAGATCTTCTGGGGCCTAGAACCAAGAAGCCTACGAGTAAAATTACGAGTAGTTCAAGTGATCCAATTCCTAATATGTTCAACCTATCTCTCCTCTAAGCAGAGTGGTTTTCTAACTTTGAATCATCCCATAACACCAAGTCAGATATATTATACCCTGCTCGGTATAGCAAATCGGCAACCAATCCTATCGGTAATCCTACGATATTAGTATACGACCCCTCAATTCTTTCTACTGGATTGAAAGATTTGTCCTGAATGCCATATCCACCAGCCTTATCCATTGCCTGGCCAGACTGGATATATGAATCTCTTTCCGAATCCGAAAAGTCTCGGATAAAAACCAAACTGGTGGAAATCCCAGAAAACCATTTCCTTGAAAGCCCTTCCATCAAAACGACCCCAGTAACAACCTGATGTTCCCGATTACGTAAGATATTGAGCATTTCTGTAGCTTCCAAAGATGAATTTGGTTTACCCAAGACGCATCCATCTACAACTACGACAGTATCACCAGCAAGAATTAAATCTGAAGGAAACCATCCTGACACTATCCTGGCCTTAGCTTCAGCAAGACGTACAACCATGTCTTGTGGGCTTTCTTCTGATTTAAGACACTCATCAGCGTTTGGGGAATATGCCTGAAAATCTATCCCTAAAAGCGTTAGCAACTCTCTACGTCTCGGGGAAGCAGAAGCTAGAATCATCTTAGGCAATGTCTTTTTCAAAGAGAGCACCGCAACGCATTCCACATGCTGAGTTTGTGGAAACATGTCTATAGGAATCACTTCATCCAAGTGAAAAGGCCCTTCACATAGGATCTTGAGGTCTCTTGATAGGGTGTCTGGATCGCAAGAAACATACACTATCTTTGATGGTTTAATTTTTATTAATGTATCCAAGACCTCACGATGACATCCTTTCCTCGATGGATCCAATATCACACCATCTAGGTCATCCTTCAAATCCAGTAGCACATTTTCTGTTCTCCCTTGTACAAATTGAAGGTTGGTATAACTCTCTCCGTTTACTAAAGCATCTTCCACAGCAGCTGGAGAATCCTCGATAGATATAATCTTACCCACAAATGGTGATAAGAGAACAGCAAACGTTCCGACACCACCGTAGGCATCAACAATCGTTTCAACTCCTGATAGTTCTAACTTACTTTTAACAATCTCGTATAATTGGTGGAGCTGTCCTATATTGACCTGAAAAAATGAAGGGGATCCGATTCGAAAATATCTATTGTCTACAATCTCTCCATAATGCTTTTGCCCAGTCCTGAAATTAATTTCTGGGTTTGTTAGGGTCGGCTGAATCAAAAACTCATTAGTGTTAATACCACATCTTACTGCTACCTGAGTGGTTTCCTCGCATTTGTTTTGCAAATCTGAAAGCATCTTATTGACTTGTGCATCCATTAACATACATCTATCTATTTCTACAAATTGTCTGTCTTCGCGATTGACGTATCCTAACTTACCTTTATTCCCCACGGTAAATCTTGCGTGATTCCGGTATTCGTAGTTTAGATCAGACTTCACGGTATCAGTCACTGGAGGGTTCGAAAACCGCCCTATTCTTTCAAGAGCGCTCTTAACCAACAATTTCTTGATTTTCAACTGAAAGCTATAGGAAATATGCTGCCATTGACAACCAGTACATGGACCAAAGTATTTACAGGGAGGCACAACTCTTTCTGGAGAGGAATCTATAACTTCAACGGTTCTGGCAGCAATATAACGTCGCCATTCTCTGATAATCTCGATTCTAACGCGTTCTCCTGGGATTCCGCCTTGTACAAATATTGGCCTGCTCTCACCTTCTAAATTAGCTACTGCCTCCCCCAATCTTCCCCAAGATTTTAGAGTGAGGATGAATCGTTTTCCTGCTAAACTTGATCTAATCATATAAAAACATAGCTACTATAAACTAAGGCAAGGCCCGTTCCAAGAGAAATTGTCAGGGCCGTTGACCCTTGGCCAACTACAGCGATAGACTACTTCAAGGACTAAATTTTTTATTAGATCTGGAGGATACAAATGGCGAAACCCTTCGCGGTAAGCGATGCAGAGTTTGACGAAAAGGTACTTAAGGCTGATAAGCCCGTGTTAGTGGACTTCTGGGCTGATTGGTGTGTACCGTGCAAAATGATATCACCTATTGTTGATGAATTGGCCGAAGAATTGGACGGTAAGATGGCATTCGCCAAGGTAGACGTTGATTCGAGTCCGATGACAGCCGTTAAGTACGGTATTCGAAGTATTCCTGCTCTGTTAATATTCAAGAACGGAGAACCTGTTGACCAAATAGTGGGAGCAGTGCCAAAAATGCAATTAAAGAAGAAATTGGATTCTGCGCTAGGTAATTAAAAACTCAACGTATTATGGATAGGGGAGTGGATGGGGTCTGGTGGCCCCTGCGGACTTCAAATCCGTTGTGTCTCGCTTAAACCGGGACGGGAGGGTTCGACTCCCTCTCACTCCCGCCATTAAATACTAAATATCCTAGTAAATTCGTTAATTTTTGAGTTAAATATCTCTTATTTCTCGTCGAAACCCGTTACGCAACCTATAGAAGACCGTCGATTGTGCATATAGAATTACCCCCGTTAATCTAGGCGGACTCTCGCCAACTTTAATAGTTAGCAATATTGGGAGGACTAAATGCCTCTAGGAAAAATAGGGAATGCAATTAGGGATTCTTTGCTCGGTACGATTACCGGTGCAAGTGACGTGGTACAAGCCACTATAGGTGTAACAAAGGACTCTACTGTTAACACCTTAAAAGGTGCTCGGGATGTGGTCCAAGAAGCGACTGGCCTCGTAGGTGATACTGTTTCGGGAGCTGTCCAAGCCGCTAACGAAACTGGCACAGGGATTGCTTCCACGGCCAAAGGTGCCGTTATTGGAACAATTCGGGGTGTTGGTGAAGTTTCTACAGTAACCACAGGAGTTCTCAGCGAAACCATACGTTCCGCTATAAAGGGAACAAGTGAGGTAGGTGGAGACATAGGAGGAGCAACACGAGGAGCCGCAGAAGGTGTGGCCTCCGTCACAAAGGGAGTCGGTCTTGGAATTCAAGACGCGGCCTTTAGTGTCGCTCTAGGCGCTATACAAGGAACCAAAGATGTTGGCGCAAACCTGGCTAATACAGCTAAACATACTGTTCAGGGTACGTTAAAAGGAGCTGCAGAAGTTAGCGGAGACGCAATGGAAGCGGTTTACGGTACTGCCCATGGCCTTGTAAAGGGTACTGCCAGTGTCGGTGGAGACGTGGCCGAAGTAGCCCGTAGCACCGCACACGGCGCAATATCCATTACCAAGAATTTGAACCTAAGCGCCCAAGACATGGCTTTCTCTGTTTCAAAAGGAGCTATCGAGGGAACCAAGGACGTTGGCGCAAACCTGGCTATGACCGCCAAGAACACTGTACGCGGTACGATTACCGGAGCCCACGAAATTACCGGAGACGTAACTTCAGCCATTCATGGCTCCGCAAGCGGAATAGTTAAGGGAACGGCAGGAGTTGGCGGTGACATCACTACCGCTGCTCGTAACGCAGTAGAAGGCGCTATAGAAGGCGCTAAGAGCGTCGGCATTAAAGCTGAAGATGCTGCCTCTGCGGCCGCAAACGGTGCAGTACAAGCTGCGAGTGGCCTGGGAGATGCATCAGTTAAGGCAGTTAGGGATGCCGTTTCTGGTACGATTTCAGGGGTAAGAGTAGTAATAACTGCCCCATTCAATAAGGACTCGAAAAAGTAAACTAAAAGATTTAGAAAACATACTGAAAGGCGACGTATTTTTAATTGTACGTCGCCTTTCATGTTTTTCTACTCACAAACACCTGTTTCGTTCTTGCCCCTATTTCTTAGCTCTGCTACCCTGAGCTCAAGTTCACATGGGTAAATCGAACAATAACCAAATCAAAGCTTCTGTATTTATTACTTGCCTAGTAGATCAACTTTTTCCAACTATTGGAACAAGCTTAGTACGTGTTTTGAGGAAGGCAGGGATTGAAGTCGTTATACCAAAAAACCAAACATGTTGCGGACAACCTCTATTCAACTCAGGGTTTAGGAAAGACGCTAAACAATTAGCAAAACATAACATCAAAGAGTTGGCTAACAGTCAATACATAGTAGTACCCTCGGGATCTTGTGCCGCTATGATGAAAGTTTTTTATGGAGATCTTTTCGCCGATGATGACGAAATGCGGTCCCTGGCTTCTTCGTTAAGTTCAAAGGTTTACGAATTATCTGAATTCATTGTCAAAATTCTTGGGGTTACCAGCATTGAAGCTACATATAGCGAGCGCGTCACTTATCATCCTTCCTGCCATTTACTACGCGAACAGGGCGTGGATGACGAGCCCAAAACCCTGCTAAGTAGAGTACATGGCCTAGTACTGGAAAAGCTAGAAGACGCAGCAGTATGCTGCGGCTTTGGAGGTACATTCTCCGTCAAATACGCAGGAATTTCGGAAGCAATGTTAATGGACAAGATCAGGCGCATTGAGGAAACCTCAGCATCCACGGTTGTTGCCTGCGATCTTAGTTGTCTAATGCATATAGAAGGCGCGTTGAGACGTAAGAAATCCCCAATCAAAACCAAACATTTAGTTGAAATCCTTGATAGCACTTAATATTTATAAATTATGGTAAATCGAAGTATGCACGTGATTTATGGCTGAAATAAACACTGAGCAATTCCCTCAGGCGTCTGCCAAAGCTTTAAACGACCAACAGCTGCAAGAATATTTAACCAGGTCTATGGGTAACTTCGATGGTGCACGCAAGAAAGCCATCGAAGACGTTTCTCATGAAGCATGGGAGGACCTCCGCGAAAAAGCCCGCCAAATCAAAAAACATACAATAGAGAACTTGGATTATTATCTGGATCTTCTCCATGAGCGCGTCACCAGATCCGGTGGATTTGTCCATTTTGCAACAACCGATAAACAGGCTAGAGGCATTATTGGTGATATCTCGAAGAGTCGAGGCCTAACTAAAGCTATTAAAAGCAAGTCTATGGTCTCGGAAGAAATAGATCTAAACAAATACTTGGAATCGATCGGAGTGGAGCCAATAGAAACAGATTTGGGGGAATATATCATCCAGCTCGTCGATGAGACTCCATTCCATATCATCGCTCCCGCCCTACATAAAACTAGAGATCAAGTAGGCGAAATTTTCGCAGAAAAATTGAATAGACCCGGATTAAATACGATTGAAGACATGGCTGGAACAGCAAGAGAAATACTTAGAGATAAGCTTCTTTCTGCCGATCTTGGGATAACTGGTGGGAACTTTTTAGTGGCAGAAACAGGATCTGTAGTGCTTGTCACTAATGAGGGCAACGGACGTTTTTGCACATCGAAGCCAAAGGTGCACATAGCACTAGTAGGAATGGAAAAGCTTATACCTTCCCTAGAGGATTTAAGTACCTTCATAAGACTTCTTCCCAAAGCAGCTACCGGCCAAACAATTACTAGTTATACAACCCATGTCTTCGGCCCAAAAACTGTCAAAGAGGAAGACGGACCAGATGAATTCCATCTTATTATTGTAGACAATGGACGGTCCAAGCTGTTGGAAGATCCAACCCTACGAGAAGCCCTTTATTGCATACGCTGCGGCGCATGTCTTAACACTTGCCCAATATATAGAAAAGTTGGAGGCCACAGTTACGGCTGGGTGTATCCCGGACCAATAGGAGCCGTGGTGACACCGATATTGACAGGGTTGAGAAAAGGCAAGGATCTCCCATTTGCCTCTAGCCTCTGTGGAGCCTGTCGAGATGTATGTCCTTTAAAGATCAATATCCCACATATGCTATTAAATATGAGAAATAAATTAATGGAAGGCCCTTCTAATCAAAGAAAGCGTAGTTTTACAGAAAAATTGGCATCATTTACATATACCAAATTAATGACTAACGCTCGGGCCTTAAGCATATTTAGGACTATAGTCTATCTGTTACAAAAGCCTTTTGTTAGGAACGGATATCTAGGTAAAACCCCTATTCCTATACTGAAGTACTGGACAAATGCCAGGGACCTACCTGCCATTCCACGAAAACGGTTTAGCCAAATCTGGAAAGATAACATATTCAAGGAGCAACCTTGAATAGCCTTCATGGAACACCAAAAGATGAATTTTTGGATCACGTCCGACATGCCCTCAAAAGAAAGAAGGGGCCTCCTAAGGACCTCTATCCTCTCTTGAAGGAACCCCTATCCAGCATAAAAATACGAAAGCGACAGGTAGAACAAAAAAATTTGTCGAAACGGATTTCCCTAATAAATCAACTCGTTAGAAGCGCTGGCTTAGTAGGTTGGAACGTTAAAACAATAGAGACCACAACTGAAGCCTTGATTTATATAAGAGAATTACTTAATAAACACAAAATCAAAAAAGTGATTCGCACAGACGAAAAAATATTCGAAACAGTTAATGTGGATAACCAACTCATAGAGGCTCAAGTTGATTTAATGGTAAACACCCAGTCATCTGTTCGACAATTTGATCCTGATACGGCCGAATTAGGCTTAACTGGAGCTGATCATGCGATCGCGGAAACTGGTTCTGTAGTACTAGTAAGCCAGAAAGGATCAGCAAGGCTAACCTCGCTCACTCCAAAGATACACCTGGCCCTGGTAAAACGATCGGTAATTCTGGAATCCCTAGAGGATCTCTACCTGTTCAGGAGATTAGAGTACTATAATGGAAACGGAGGAGAATATATGACATTCGTTTCTGGCCCAAGTAGAACCGCCGATATCGAACAAGTTTTGGTAGTTGGGGCCCACGGACCTAAAGAAACCCATATGTTGATATTAGATTGGGATTAGCTCCTATGCCAATGATGCTCGGATTCTCACACCATCGGTCTGGACAACTTCAGAAGGAATTGGACCGAATAGTCGAAGAAATTCCTCAACTGGGGGTGCAAAAATGCATCCTTTTGAACCCACTATATCCCGGTTCTGTTCGTATTGATACTACTTTGAAATTAGTGATGGTTCTGCCAGAGGATCGACCATTTGTCCGTAGAGCTGACTTTTTCTATGGGCACCTGTGGCCAAACGTTTCTGTAGAATTCCTTCATTATACCCCTGAAGAGATCGAGGAAATATCACACTCCAATACAACTCTAAGCAAGGAAATCAGAGAGGGTCAAGTAGTATATGAACAATGACCGAAGAAGCGAAGGGAACAGATGGCTAGACCAAGCTAG
>CAYTPK010000017.1:0-164452 GCA_964439905.1 uncultured Dehalococcoidia bacterium | reverse complement strand
GACCAGTACGGTACCATGCGCACACCAAGGCAGTAATGAAGTAAGCTTCCATTACTACTTACTTAAGTAACCTAAAAAAGGGCCCCTGGAAATCCAGGGGCCCTTTTACTTTTTTGAAAACCTAATTAGTGTGTCTAAAATGAGGAAATGATAGAATACCAGAGGGATCCACCATCAATTTTTAGAGGTTATTATTATGCCAGCCTATTTGAACAGAGGTGCCACTTACACGGAAGAGCCCACACTTCCAGAGGATCAATTCATCGATCTTTTAGCTCAAACTAATGCAAAAGTAGAACATTTTGATATATCACCAGATGGCAAATGGATAGCATACGTCTCAGCGTTGTCCGGAGGGTTCGACCTTTGGATATGTGACATATCGGGATCCCAAAAGAAAAGACTGGTTAGTATGTATCCAGAAGAAGCCCTTAACCCATCTTGGTCCCCAGACGGTAAATGGATTGCCTATACAGCAAGAGGTAATGCGTTTAAAGTTCGTGCGGACGGTTCAGAACCTCCAATCAACCTGACTTATGGCATGGGCCCAGCACATGGCCACGAATTCATACGATGGACTCCAACTGGAGACCGTATAGTCTTCATACATTCTAATTCCAATGGATATAACCAAGTGGTTTCAGTATCCACAGCCATACCTAAAGGGAAGGTAAAACTTAACTGGATCACAAATGAAGATTTTAATAGTACTGACGTCCATATATCTCCTGACGGAAGTTCAGTATGTTTCATGTCCGACAGAAGCGGATTTGCCGATTTCAAGCGTATGGACGTTTGGATCGCCCCCATATCTGGAGGCGATGCTATAAACATGACCCCGAACACTTTAAGCCATTACGATTACCGCCCTAGGTGGTCATCTGATGGTAAAAGCCTCGTTTTCACATCAGATAGATCGGGATTCCGCAAAATTGGTGTGATAGACATTAAGACCGGCAACTCTACTTTTATAACAGATGATAACCCATATGACGAATATAATCCTCGCTGGTCTCCTGATGGCGAATGGGTGGCGTATGCAGCAAACATTAATTGGGACTTCCAGCTCTTTATCGTAAAATCAGATGGTTCTCAGTTGCCAATACAACTAACATCTGAGAGTGGAATCCATGGTGGAATGGACGCATACCAGGTACGCGGAACAATTCGCTGGAGTCCAGATAGCAAAAATATAATCTTTACACACATGAACCACGAAAAATGCAGTGACTTATATGTAATGTCAATTGCCGATAAGACTAAGCTGCAAATTACTGACCACATGCCGGATCAACTCAAGGGACACAAATTTGCCAAACCAAAGCTAATTTACTATAAGTCAACCGATGACTTAGAGATACCAGCATGGTTATACAGGCCTGCGGATGCTCAGAATAAAAGAACTCCGCTCGTTATCTACGCCAGAGCTAACACCAAAGGTTTGCACGTGAACGGATTCTATCCTTACATACAAGCCTGGATTGATAGAGGCTATAGTGTCGTCGCGCCTTTAGTAAGGGGCAGCGCTGGTCTAGGGAAAAAATATGAGTTCCTGAATTTCGGGGATTGGGGCGGAGGAGACATTGATGATTTTGCATATTCGGTCATGTATCTAGACAAACAAGGACTTATAGATAAGCACAATGTTGTAATGCATGGAGGGAGTACCGGCGGATTCTTTACTCTGTCGATGATTCACCGATATCCAGACCTGCTAAAAGCCGCGGTTTGTTTCTATGGGCCACCTGATCTCATACATATGTGGGACTATAGAAATGGATCATCTAAACCAGTGCTAGGGGATGTTGTAGCGGGTGACAGAGGAGGGCCTGACATGGCTCCAACTCATTGGAAAAACAGATCACTTATTTATAACCTAGACAAGGTTAAGACTCCACTCATGCTATTATGGGGAGATAGAGATGGAGTAAGGATTAGCATGGTAGACGACTATTTCAGGGCCGCCAAAGAACATCAGTTATACACAGAATATATACAGTATAACTGCGAGCCACATGGTTGGTATCATTGGCGTCCAGAAAACGTCCGTGACTCAATGAGAAGAATGGCTGGCCACTTCAAAAAATTTACTGGAACCTAGACCAGATATTTAACGTCACCCAAATCTTAATATCAAAACTCGACAAGAATCCGCATATGGAGACTAAAGCCTAATAAGTGGCTCAAATTTCTGAATGTCTTTAAAAGGCCCTACGACAGCGAGATTCAGCTGATTTTCCTGGAGAATCTTTTTGGCTACCTCGTTGATATCATGAGGAGTCAAACAATCTATGGCCGCTGTAATCTCATCTATAGTCTTTACTGATCCATGCATTAGCTCCTGAGCTCCATATGACATTGCAACGCTTCGGCTATCTTCCATACCCAGCAACATTCGTCCTTTTGTCAATCTTTTAGCTTTCTTGATTTCGTCTTCGGAAAAGTTTTTCTTGGCACTAGTCAGCTCTTCCATAACTGCAGATACAGCGCGCAAACTTCGAGCAGGCTCAGATCCAAAATATATTGTTAGTGCTCCACAATCCTTAAAGTGACTCATATCTGAATGAACATCATAAACTAGTCCCAATTCTTCTCTTAATTTTTGAAAGAGGCGACTGGTCATCCCTTCACCCAGTAATGTATTAAAAAGTCTTGCGGCGTAGCGATCGTGCGCACCCATGCATGCTGTTTGAATCCCCAAACAAACATGAGCTTGTTCCGTCTCGCGATATTCGAGACGAACAGTAGGACGTGATTGCTCTACGTGAACAGGACTCCATGGCCACGGATGCCTATGAATCCATGTGTCAATAAAACGCGTCAGATCTTCTACCACATCCTCATGGCTCACGTTCCCGGCTATTGATAAAACAACATTATTCGGCCCATATTGATTTGCCATAAGATTTTGGAGGTCATTCCTGTCAATATTGGCCACCGACTCCAAACTACCTCCAACGTCACGTCCCATTGGTTGGTCTGGCCAAAGCATTTCGTCAATCAAAAGATTAACTCTATGGGATGGATAATCATTTGTCATTCTCAGTTCTTCATAAATAACCTGTCGTTCCTTTTCAATTTCTTGAGGGTCCAATAAAGGCTGAAGAATCATATCAACTAGTACCGACAAGGAAGTCCTAAAATATGGTTCCGCGACCTTGCACCAGTAAACAGTCATTTCCTTGTCGGTACTGGCATTCATAATGCCTCCTGTGCCTTCAATAGCTTCACTTATAGCTTGCGCCGAGGGCCACGACTTTGTACCTTTGAACAACAGATGTTCTAAGAAATGAGTAGAGCCCGCAATATCATTTGTCTCATATCGGGATCCGACTCCGACGAATATGGCTAGTGAGACAGACCGAGTATGTGGCATAAAGTTAGTGATAATACGAAGCCCGTTATCTAGGACAGAATTTTTGTACATTAGTTTCCTTGTTATTAACAGTTAGCCGTTAATTCTAAGCTCTAAGAGTTCAACCATTGTATCTCACCACAGATATCATCGGAATGCATTTTCCGTGCAAAGACGTCATATTCTTTCCTACACTGGCCTATATCAGTATCTGATCCGTGTCCTGGATAAACCTTTGTGTCGCCTGATAATTCGAACAATTGATTAGTTATACTGTCTACGATTTGGCTGAAATTAGCTGGTGTAGAGGTGTAACCTGGACCTCCGGGGAAAAGTGTATCCCCGGAAAATAGGTGATTGCCAGTTAACAAACAAACCGCTCCTCTCGTATGACCAGGAGTATGTAGTACTTCCAAATCTATGTTCCCTATCTTGATAGTATCTCCTCCAGATAAATAAAAATCGGCGCTTAATGGTGAAAGATTTATCTCATCTAACTCATGTATTCCTGCCATATGTCCTGTCATAACTCTCATTTTTTCATAGCTAGCAATGTGATCCCTGTGTCCATGAGTTATCAAAAGTTTTTTCACAGAGACCGAGTCTGGTATCTGTGAAACCAGTTTTTCATATTCTCCAGGAGAATCTATTACTACAGCCTCGTTGGTCTCCGGACATATCAATATGTATCCATTATTATTACTAGCACTCATGCCGGCTACTTTTATGATCCGTACTTCTCCATCATAATAAAATTCCACTAGAACCTCCTAACTATTACAGATAAATGGTATCAGACATAAACACCCTATCCAACCTAAGTCTTGACACTCGTTTACGTCAAACCTAATATTGGTCTAAATACCAGGGGTATATTTTATGTTTCCATCTAAAGTCTTTCCCGATACTACTACGATCAACGAATATGGGCACCTCACAATAGGCGGATGTGACTTAGTCGATTTGGCAGAACAGTTCGGCACTCCTTTCTATGTTTATGATGAAACGACACTACGAAACAGATGTAGGACCTTTGTAAGCGAATTTAGATCAAGACAACCAAAGACTAAAGTAGTGTATGCTTCTAAGGCTTTCATAAATCCCGTTCTTGCCAAGATAATAGCTGAAGAAGGCCTCGGACTAGACGTAGTGTCAGGAGGAGAACTCGCAGTCGCGCAATTCGTGGAATTTCCAAACGACCGGGTATATTTCCATGGAAACAACAAGGGCCCCGAAGAACTGAAACAATCGTTGGAATGGAATATAGGACGCATTGTAGTTGACAGCTTCTACGAACTCGAACTTCTGAACAAACTAGCCTCATCACTCGGTAAGACACAAGATATTATGCTTCGGCTTTCTCCCGGCATTGATGCACACACCCACGAGAAGACCACTACAGGAATACTCGACACAAAATTTGGGTTTTCTATTGAGACCGGTGACGCAGCAAAGGCAATTAGACAAGCATTAAAAGCTGAGAGTCTAGACCTCGTCGGCATACACTTTCATCTGGGATCTCCGATATACGAGCTCGAACCATATGAGGCAGCATTAGAGTTTGTCTTACCTTTTCTGTCAACATTCAGGGAAGAAGGTTTGAACCTGCGCGAATTCAGCCCAGGTGGGGGATTCGCTATAGGTTATACTCGGGATAAAATACCGCCAAACATCTCGGAATATGCAGAAGTTATCACAAAATCCCTATCTAAAGAATGTGCGAATTTGGGAATGGAAGTCCCTTTGCTAACTATAGAACCCGGTAGAGCTATTAGCGGCCCCGCCGGTGTGGCGATTTATCGCGTGGGTTCCGTAAAGGAAATTCCCGGGATTAGAAAATATGTGTCTGTTGACGGCGGTATGGGGGATAACATACGTCCTTCTCTGTACGAGGCCCAATACGAGGCAGTTATGGCTAATAGAATTAACGAAATACCAAGTGAAAAAGTTACCATTGCAGGAAAATATTGTGAGTCCGGGGATATCCTGGTGAAAGATTGCCTTCTTCCCCCAATCGGGTTAGACGGAACCGATATCATTGCGATACCAGCATCAGGAGCCTACTGCCCATCTATGGCCAGCAATTACAACCTTAACCCTAAGCCTCCCATACTTCTTGTGAATGACGGAGAGGTCAAAGTTATACGTAGACGTGAAACATACCTGGATCAATTGGCACTAGACTTAGCCTGAACATTGATTAACAATTCTTGGGAAATCCTAGGCCAAGACAGAGCTGTTACACGGCTGCATTTAGACCTAAAACACAACCGTGTAGCACATGCTTATCTGATTGTCGGTCCACCAGATGTTGGGAAATACACATTGGCCACAAGACTAGCACAAGCTCTTAACTGTACTTCAAATACTAAGAAGCCTTGTTTATCATGCACTCAGTGCACCCGTATATTCAGAGGAATACACGCAGACATTTCAATTTATCGTGTTAATAATACAAACGGATCACGTCAGACAGAAATAAGCATATCAGATGTCCGTGATTTAGAAAAACAGGTCTTACTCAAACCCTATGAAGGATCACATCGAATACTCATATTTCGAGAGGCCCACCATCTGAGTGAAGAAGCTTCAAATGCTCTACTAAAGGTGATAGAAGAACCTCCTCCACAAAACGTTTTCATACTGATAACCGAGAATATCGAGTTAATACCTGCCACCATTCTGTCCAGATGTAGGCGTATTGATTTACACACTATAAAGGAGGAATTAATCGTCCAACATCTATTAGATGATATCCGAATTCCAGAAACCGAAGCGAGATTAATCGCAAGGCTTGCCCATGGCCGGTTAGGCTGGGCCATACAGGCAGCTACAAATCCTGAATTAATGCGTACCCGAAATGAGAATTTAAACAAATTGCTTGAAATTATGAATTCCAGTTTAGAAATAAGATTTGAACTTGCTGATGAAATGTCACGCTTGTTCTACCAAAATAGGTCTGAGGCAAGTAAAACATTGAATACTTGGAAAAGCCTATGGCGCGATATGTTGATCATCAAATACGAGAACGAGTCCGACGTGGACAATTTAGACTATCTGGATACCTTTCGTGACATATCATCAAATTACTCACGAAAGCAAATAACACATTATCTACAGTACATTATAAAAACCGAGAATGAGCTTACATCAAACGCAAACGCAAGAACCTGTCTGGAGGCACTATTCCTGAATCTTCCGAGGCCACTAAGCCCCGCTTAATCAAGGAAATCTTTCAACCTACGCGAGCGTGTGGGATGTCGGAGTTTCCTCAACGCTTTAGCTTCAATTTGCCGTATCCTTTCTCTCGTAACTCCAAATTCCCTTCCTACTTCCTCGAGTGTACGACTACGACCATCTTCAAGCCCAAACCGTAATTGAAGTACCCTTCTCTCACGATCGGTTAAGGTGTGCAAGACGTCATCAATCTGTTCCTTTAACAATTGGAACGATGCAGCATCCGAAGGAGCCGGAGCACTTTGGTCTTCAATAAAGTCTCCTAAGTTGCTGTCTTCCTCTTCGCCTATGGGAGTCTGAAGAGACACCGGTTCCTGAGAAATCTTTAATATTTCTTCCACTCGTTCCGGACTCAGCTCCATGATCGTACCTATCTCATCTGGAGTTGGTTCTCGTCCCAAATCTTGGAGCAATCGCCTATGATGTCGAATAAGTTTATTGATCGTTTCTACCATGTGTACTGGTATGCGAATAGTACGAGCTTGATCAGCGATTGCCCTTGTTATCGCCTGTCGTATCCACCAAGTAGCGTATGTGCTAAATTTGAATCCTTTACGATAATCGAATTTCTCAACCGCCCGAATCAAACCTATGTTGCCTTCTTGTATTAAATCTAGCAGTGACATACCTCGGCCTATGTACTTTTTTGCCACACTAACCACAAGTCTTAGATTGGCTTCAGTCAAATGCCTCTGTGCTCGCTCTGATTCTGACCACATCGTATCGAAATAGGACTGTAACCTATGATTTTCTCTAGACAGTCCATCGTTAAATTCCTGCGCATCCAACTTATAAGCCAATTCGTTCATAGAACAATCTTCGATAATATTTACCACTGCAGGAGGCAAAACCCAACTATCTAGTGATAGTTCAACAATTGCCTTCATAGCGTCTTCAAATTCCAGCTTAAGGTCACCAGCAACAGCCTCGGTCATGTCTGGATCTAATATTTCATCAGTGGCGTCCCTTAGTTTCTGGTCTCCCATTATTTGCGATAAAGTCATATCTTCTGGAAGCCCTAATCGATTAGCCAATGCCTTGATCAACGGTCTTGCTTGGATCAATCTATTTAGGAGTTCTAGACTCATTTCCCAAGCTGAAACCGACCGGCCACTATCTCTAGTTAATTGTTTGACAAGTTGATCGAGGTTTTTACCGCCTTCCATCTTGCGAGCCAGGACACGCTCATCCTTAGAAGTAAGCAATTGCACACGACCAATTTCCCGTAAATACATCCTAACGGGGTCATCTAGTACCTCAGTACTCTCAATCTGCAAACTAGATTCCCATTCTGAACCTTTCGCTGTACCACGGGTAGCAATATCGGCTACCGCTGGGGGGTCCGCTACAGTCACAAATTTCTCAGGTTTCCATTCTTCGGCTGAGTCACTTCCAAGTCTCGGAACTGTCACATAAGTAAATTCCTCATCAGCAGCGGAATTCGTTTCCATTTCCTGGCCTGAAGACGTATCTAATTCTGTAGCTTCAGAAGAATTCTGGTATTCTTCTGAAATATCCGGTTCTTCCACGGGATTGATAGTCTGGACATCACTAACTGGATTACTCTGGGTCTTTTTTGCTCGAACCATTTAGCTATTACTCCTAGCCCTAAAGAGCGTTTCGATCTCCGCATTAACTTTCAATATTTCACTTTCGTGTTCGATTATTTGATCATACGTCATAGAATCCAAACGAAGCGCCTCTTCTTCTTTTATTCTTCGTAACCTTCGCTCTTCCAACCTCCGCAAAGCATCGCAAAGAGCTAGTTCTTTTTCTTTCATATTCATGATAGGCAAAACTTTACCCATTAGATAGGCAAAATGATCGTTTATTTCTCCATTTACCGCGGTTTCATTCGAGTTGTTAATCCAAATACTATAAGCTTCCCTATTTTCCATTCTTTCAAAGTGCTCTATACGTAACATCGAACCAACCTGGTCCAATTTAGGGTTTTGAATAAGAAGCACCAAGCAATATTCCTCCAATGGATCTCGTTCTAAACGGTTAAATGCTGCTTCTACAACTGTTTCCTTTCTGCGAGAATTCACTCTTCTCTGAGTGGGTCTTTTATAGCCTTCCATGCTAGCCTTGAGTGTGTCTTCTGAAACCTCTAATAATTCAGATACTCTCCGAAATTGGCGATCCTGTTCAAAAGGCTCTGGGATAGATGAAACTAATCTCAAAAGAGGTGCTGCAATTTCTGCCTTTCCATAGGAGGTCGTTATATCAAGTTTGGATGAAAGCGCTGTGAACAAAAACTCCAGGACAGGGACTGAATTAGACAATATATTTCTCCACACATTTGGATCCTCTAAAATTATCTTATCTGGATCTTTGCCAGACGGTAAGCTAGCCACTCGGATATTGGGAGCTGTAGATCTTCGATACGTAGTGGAAGTAGGCAATTGGCTCACAGTGCGCCGTTGCAAAATTTTCCAAGAGGACTCTAAACTTCGAAGAGTAGCTTCCTGCCCAGCTTCATCGGGATCCAGGGCCAATATTACATCAGTTGTAACACCATTTAACAACGACACTTGATGGACCGTTAATGCTGTCCCCATAGACGCTACTACGTTTTTAAACCCAGCCTGATGCGCTACTATGGCATCCATATATCCTTCGACTATTACTGCTCCCTTTTCCTTTATGCTATCCTTGGCAACATCAAATCCAAATAAAATCTTGCCCTTGTCAAATACTAATCCTCTTCTAGTATTCATATATTTTGGTTTGACAAAATCGTCTAAAACACGTCCGCCGAAACCAACGACTCTGCCATCTTGATCAGAAATTGGAACCATTATCCGATCCCTAAACAAATCTTTCAGTATCCCAGCTTTAGATTCGGTCAACATTCCAGCCAAGATCATTTGATCTTGCTTAAATCCCAGTGATTCAAGATGTATTTTTAAGGACGTTCCGCCCTTAGGACTTAGCCCTAAGCGAAAATTCGACATAGTATCGATTGAAATGCCCCGGTTTAACAAATAATTTCTTGAGATCTTCCCTCGATCAGACGTTAGATATTCGGAATAAAACCGCACAGACTCTTCGTTGATCCTAAAAACATCCCCATTGTTTTGTCTATTCTTTCTAGATGGCATTTCTATACCGACTTTCTTGGATAGAAACGTCAACACCTGTGGAAAATCAAAGTTCTGGTGTTTCATCAGGAAGGAAAAGAGGTCACCTCCTGTCGCACAAGCACCAAAGCACCTCCAAGTTTGTCTACTAGGGAAAACGAAAAAAGAAGGCGTCCTTTCGTTATGAAAGGGACACTTAGATCTGAAATTTGCTCCAGACTTTTCCAAGGGAACATATTCAGAAATCAAGTCTACAATATCAACTCTAACTCTTATATCTTCGATAACGGACAATGTCGGAGGAACTCCACGGGAACAATAATATATAGAAAGGCATCTACCTTATTGCCCCATTCTAATACAAGAACCTCTACTTGTTAAGGAGAAATATCTTATTTCCCAAACAAGTGGTTAAGGGTATTTTGCAACTTAGATCAAAGAACTCTTAAGCATTCACAGACGAGAGGTGAAGTAGTCGTCTAAAAGCAGGCACCTAGGCTATTTTTCATGTAATAATTATGAATGGTTTATAGGTGATAACAACCGCGTTCACTCGTACATACCAAGAATGTAGGCAATTTTATGGTCATACCATCAAATATCGTATGATCCTCTATAACTAATCGGAAGGAGTCGCGCAATTCTGGTCATAATGGAATCAGATGTATCCTGAATCAACGCATTATTAAGTCTACCTTCAATATATGGGATAGTGAAAGCCATACCAATTCTTATCTTGACCCTGCAAAATGGAAAAGGCAATCTCCAAAGCTGTTTGACCTTTTCACTTCCCATAATAGCTACTGGCAAAACTGGAGCTTGTGATTTAATTGCAAGATATCCAATTCCAGGTGACGCCTTTTCCAAGGCGCCGCTCTTACTCCTGTTTCCTTCGGGAAACATCATAATAGCCTTATCTTGAGAAAGTCCTTTTATCGCCCACCGTAGAGCTCCAGAATCTTTACCATTCCTATTCACCGGAAAGCATCCCATAGTCCTAAAAAACCAGCGGGAAATAACATTTGCAAACAATTCTTTCTTAGCTAAACCAAAGAGTGGTCTGTTAAATATTATCATTAATATAGCGGGATCTAGATAACTTAGATGATTACACACGACCAATAAAGGCCCCTTAGGAGGTATATTCTCTCTCCCTTCTATCTCTAACTTCGCGAAAAGGGAAAAACAAACTCTACCTAGGATTATAGGAAATTGAGTAAAGGCTCTCATTCTTCCCCAATTATTAGCGTGATGCTATCAACTACTTCTTCTATATTCAGTCCATCGGTATTAACTATATGTGCATCTTTAGCAGGCATAAGAGGTGAATGAGTCCTCTCAGAATCCAATCTATCTCGCTCAGACATCACTCGAAAAACTTCTTCTTCTTTAATATTAAATCCACCCGTCTTCAGTTCAATATACCGCCTTCTGACTCGTTCTTTATCAGAAGCGGTCAAAAAGAACTTAACTGATGCATCTGGTAATACTATGGTTCCGATATCGCGTCCAACCATTACTATAGACCCTTGGCGTCCAATATCTTGTTGAAATTGAGTCAATACTTTTCTGACTCCCGGAACTTCGGACACACGCGATACGTTCTTGTCTATAGTGTCCCTTTCCTCAGACAGAGGAACCAACAATCCATCAAGGTATATTTGACCAGTTTCGTAATCAATAAAGATAACTGTCCGATTAGTCAAAGTAGTAAGGCTAGCCCAATCACCAATACAAACATCGTTTTTCATAGCCAGCCAAGTTATGGCTCGATACATAATTCCGGTATCAAGAAACTTATAGCCTAATCTTTTTGCCAGGAGACGACCTACTACGGATTTCCCTGTAGCAACTGGACCATCGATTGAAATCATCATACCATCAACCAAAACAACGTATAAAATACATCTTACAGCCTTGTGGATTATTGAGATTATACCACTTGATTCCTGATTACAAAGCTAGTTATGGGTAATACAATTAGATTTAGAGCGTATTGATGACTAGACTTATCTTCCTATGTTAAAGTTTGTAAGTCAGCAATTAAGGAACAGTTAGTATTGAACTGGTTAGACTTTACTATTTTGGTGGCCATGGGCATATCCATGTTTATGGGATGGCAGACTGGGTTGGTCAAAACACTGGCCCTCCTAGGAGGAATCCTGCTGGGTATAGCCATGGGCAGCCGTTACTTCTCACAGTCCGCCAAAATCATCGGGTCGTTTACAGATAACGACAATGCTTCTAACGTGCTGGGCTTCCTTGCGATATTTCTAGTTGTACTACTGGTGTGCTTTATATTTGGATCATTTATCAAAAAGACCATCAGGATTTTAATGTTAGGAGCATTAGACAACGTTGGCGGGGCACTATTCGGAATCGTGCTTTCTATAGCATTCATATCATCTCTACTTCAAATGATTGATCAATTCCCTATTATGGGACTAAATACGACTATAGAAGATTCGACAATAGCCTCTTTCCTCGTGGAAGATTTTGATAGCGTTCTAGAAACATTGAACATTGTCCCGGAGAATCTGTCTTCGAAAATAGCTCCGCGTATTTAACTTATTACTGGACAGTCTTGTGTTAATTCGCAAGGTTTACTCCCTCAATACGCCTGTTTTAGTCCTGAACTTGGACTATCAACCAGTCAACGTATGTACCGTTAGACGCGCTTTAACACTAGTTATCAAAGGCAAGGCAGATACCTTAGAAGCAAACCGAGGAATCATCCGAACCTGTCAAGAAAATTTTAATACACCCTCTATAATTCGCCTAGCCCATTTAGTAAAACGGCCTTATGCGAAGCGGAAGCTGACTAAACGCGAAATATTGTTAAGAGACAGTTATGCCTGTCAATATTGTGGTAGGAAAGCAAGATACCTGACTATGGACCACGTGAAACCAAGAATCCAAGGAGGAAAACAAACGTGGGATAACATCGTGAGTGCATGTTCTAAGTGCAATCATAAGAAAGCTGGACGAACTCCAATCCAGGCTGGAATGGTACTATTAAAAAAGCCTAGAGCTCCATATCCCAGTCCATATTATATGCTATATGGCCGCACCATTTTTGACGAATGGAAACCGTTCATACCCTGGGAAACAACATAGTCATACAAACTAATTGCTCGTACCTGCAAGCACATAGGAAGCCTGCTGAATGCTATTAGGAGATAAACTTCCAATCACCATCGTAGTACGGTCCGAGTCAAGTAGGCCTGAAACATTAAACTCAACGTATCCACCAGACATTACATCCACTTTCCTGATTGAAGTAACTTCTTTCTTATTTTGTATTATATAAATAAAATAGTCTTGTGCAGCAAGGTTGTCTGTCAAAACGAAGCCATTCGAAATCCATCCATTCCCATCGGACCCATCATCGTCTAGATCAATCTCTGGTATAACTAATTGATCTAGACAAAATCCCTCACCATAGAAATTGCCGTCAGTCACATAGTGAAACCTTAGTAAAATTTGACTTCCCACATAGGCAGAAAGATCGAACTCGTCATTTAACCAATCAACACTTGAGCCAGTGTATCCGGGGCCAAACCCTAATCCGAATGGGTTTTCATTCGTCATATGATTACCATATAACATATCCCAAGTCGATCCACCATCTCCAGAAATTTCCACATAGAGATAATCCCAATATTCTTCCAGATCATGCCAAAATGTTATCTGCATATGGGCTTGCTCAACATCAGATAAATCTATGGATCTCGTGAGTGTGGAACTAATGGAATTTCCAAGATTGCTCCACCAACAATTATCTCCGACTTGTGGCTCTGATGATATTATAGGAACTTCTTCAGTCCCTCTAAATTTCACTCGTAACTCATCGGATTCCTCAATAATATCTATATAACGAGCACTATACTGTGGTTGATATAATTTCAATGTTTCTCCTGGCCTCAAAGAATCTGTAGGTTCCAAATTAAGATTAACTTCCCTATAAAACATCGATTCTTTCGATAATGCTGGCATAAAATTTGCTATCGTCCATTCTTCAAAAATAGATTCAAAGGTCTCATATTTAGCCATGGAAGATAAATATTCGTTTATTGCATCGATTCCTACAGATTTTCTGTCAATTAAATCTAAGAAATTTCCATCTTGGAAAAATCTGTTTTCAAGGTACCAGGTAAACAAAAATGCTGCCCCATAGTTAGCCGATAGAGAATCGCCTGTTATTGGCCAGTGTACTAATGAAGAGAGTGGATAGCTCCTAAATGCATTTATATTGTTGGGCAAAAACCCTAACTTCATTTCCGCAGATTGAGATAAGCCCTCATTGAGCCATGTGTCCTGAAACTCATTGTGATTCCAATGGACAACGTGTTGCAATTCATGTGCTAGAACACGTAAGTATTCCCCTTCACCAGGCTCCAATGTAGGTGAATTTATATATATCATCTTTCGCTCATTGCTAAATTCGTTAATCTCCTTAGAATATTCATCCGATGAATTAAAATAGCCCAAGACACCACTTATATTGGCGTGCAAAATGCTAATTCTAGGATGTTCTGAATCCAATTTATCACTTGGTTTATGAGGCCATATGGTACCAAAGCTGCCAATTACAGACGGAATAATCTTTTCTTCGAAGAATTTGGCAGAATCTTCCAAGTCATCTCCATCAAAATTTACTCCATCTTCAAAAAACCAATGAGCGTTTTCTGAAATCAACCCAAGTGTAGCTCTTATCTTCTTCATGGCAGTACCAGAAAAATCAACTACATAAAAATCTTCTTCAGCCCCAATTTCATATTCGGTCTGGTTATAGTGGGATCCAGATAATGCACCTTCCTGTTTTTTTAAACTTTGGGTCAGTGCAATAAGATCACGCCTAAAAGGAATTGCACCACTCCCTTTCTCCGGTTGGTCAACTGCAAATGTATCGTTTAGTTGCACGTCCATCGGACTCACTGTTGGAGTAATTTCTGTCGGAACAATATGTGTCGGACTAGGTCCGACTGGCTCAATTTCATTAGGAATAAGCTCCATCCTTTCCACTTCCACGACTGTAGTTGGTACAACAATTGGCAAAACAAGCGTAGAAGTTGGCAAAGCTGTAGACGTCGCACCTACCCTTTCTTTATTCGTTTTAGAAGGAATTTTTGTTTCCTCAGTCAAAATAGGGGTGATAGTGTCATATATCAAAGGAGGGCTGTTATTAACCTTAGTACTAAGATTGTTTTTCATATCATAATTGGGTTCCACTGGCTCAACACTACATCCAACAAAAACATTAGTGGAAGTGATAATTAATAAAACTGCGGAAATAGCCCAAATTGACGGGATAAAAGATTTTTTCATAGAGATCTAATTTTAACAAACAAAAAGTCTTTATTCTTACAAAAAATAGTCGCGGTTTATACCGTAACCCCTTGTATCGTAGCGACAACCGAGTACAATATGGTTTAGAAACTGGAGACGTTTATGGATATGCCAAAAGAATCAACTCAAAATACACCGGCCGATAAATCCAGGCGCTCGTTCCTGTCAAAGTTTAGTGTAACACTGGCTTTAATGGCAGGCGTAGTAGCTGCTGGAGGTAACATTTGGGGCGGAGGAAAAAGAAAGGCAAATCCGTCCGCAAAACTTCCAGAAGACTCCATTTTCAGACCGCGAGATTTGTAGCCTAACGATAAACGGCGTCCCAGGCTAACCAATAATTACTAGTAATAGCAGACCCTTCACCTTCTCTTAAATTGTTTATCCAATTCAATTGAACTAATTCGCAGTGTCGTTGGCCTACCATGCGGACAAACATGTGGATTATTAATACTACCTAGAAGTCTAACCATCTCTGTCATTTCATCCACACTTAATGTGTGGCCCGCGCGGACAGATCCGTGACAGGCTATCGAAGCTGCTATCAATTCTCGTTTATCTTTAATAGCGCTATCTCGTTTCAATGATTCTACTATATCTAGGAATCCTCTAGTAGGATCCGAATCTCCAAAAATAGATGGGACCGCACGAATCAGATAGGCGGCTTCCCCAAAAATATCAAGTTCGAATCCTTGATTACGCATCTCCTCGATTACATCATCTTCTAACCCTAAATGTTCGGCTGGAAACTCCACTATTACTGGCTCCAAGATAGTTTGAGAAGAACGGGTACTTAATGCAATTTCGAAAATAAGTTTCTCATACAGTACACATTCATGAGCAGCATGTTGATCGATTAAAAAGATGCCGTCAGTCCCTTCACCAATTATAAATTTCTTACTAGCCTGGCCAATTATGCGTATGTTAGAAGCCTTCTGATATACCGTTTTAAAAGGCTCTTGCACTTGATGTACATCGTTTACGGGCGCAAGGCTATCACTCAATGGAGCTTGGAAACTCATTGCATCTACCTTGGAGCTAGAAGCATAGCCTACAATAGGATCCATCTTAAATCGGGGCACAGGCGAATCTTGAATTAATACTTCCCGAACCGCTCTTTGTAAAACGGAAAAAACTATATTCTCAAATCTAAATTTCACCTCTCTCTTTGTGGGATGAACGTTAACATCCAATTCTTCAGTCGGAAGGGACAAATCTAGAATTGTTATCGGATGACGACCTTGCGGCACAAGGCCTCGATAAGCATCATCTAACGCAACTGAGAGTAACCGGTTTCTAACCCATCTGTGATTAATCAAAAAAGTAACTTGGGATCTATTGGACCGGTTAATATTCGGAGGACTGATATATCCATCTACCCTGTACCTACCAGAATCGTCATGATATTCTATCTTCAACATCTGACTAGCTATGTCTACTTTATATATCGAGGCTATAGTTTCTTGCAGATTACCTGTCCCAAGGGATCTAAATGTCTCTTTCTCGTCGACTCTTAACAATATTGCAACGGAAGGGAACGAAAGCGCGATACGAGTCACGGTACGTACAATCTCATTAACTTCACTCTTAGGTGATTTAAGGAATTTTCTTCGAGCTGGAACATTACAAAATAGGTCACGAACCTCAATAGTCGTGCCCACAGAACATCCCGTTTTACTATATCGATCAGATACGCCCCATTCCAATACTACTTGGCTCCCAATATCTGAGGAAATTTCCCGGGTGACTAATTTGACTCTAGAGACTACAGATATACTCGATAATGCCTCTCCTCTGAATCCTAATGTCTGTAACGCATCTAAATCTTCAATCCGAGAAACCTTGCTGGTCGCATGCCTCTCAAAGGCTAGACCTAACTCGTCGTGAGGGATACCAATACCATTATCGGTGACCCGTATTAGGTCTATTCCACCTCCCACCACTTCAACGGTGATGCTGGTACTTCCAGCATCTAGAGCGTTTTCTAACAACTCCTTAACTACAGACCCGGGCCGTTCTATTACTTCGCCCGCTGCTATCTTATTTGCAAGTTGATCTGATAAACGTCTGATTGGCACCTAAGTATCTTACTCCTTATGGGCACCAAGAACCATAATACCTAGACTACAAGATCTAGGATAAACCATTTCACTTAATGGAAGTTAATGAATCAATCAACTAAAACCCATGAAACTATATTTATATCTATACAACATCCCTCTAAGATTCTGCAATTGCCGTATTGTAAACAGCCGTAGATACCATTGGGGAAACAGATAAATCCAAAGGATCAGGCAATATGGCATCCGGAGATGGCTGTTTCACAGATCCAGCCAAAGCATAGGCCGCCGCAAGCTTCATCTCATCCGAAATTCTAGCAGAACCCGCATCCAATGCCCCTCTGAATATCCCTGGAAATACCAAAGAGTTGTTTATCTGATTCGGCAAATCGCTTCTACCAGTCCCAACAATGGCCGCTCCTCCTTCAAAGGCTTCTTCTGGCATTATCTCTGGAACAGGATTAGCCATTGCAAGTACTATCGGATCCGGAGCCATAGCTCTTATATATCCTGGATTCAACAAGCCACCCCTACTCAGACCTATAAATACATCAACGCCATCCATTGCATCTAAAAGAGTACCATTCTTGCTGGAAATGTTAGTAAACGACAAAGTTGACTTTTTCTCCGAATTCAAATCGGTTCGCTGAGAGGAAATAATACCCTTACTATCACATAGAATGACATCCTTTACTGGACTAGAAACACCACTACGAAAATCAACGCTCTTCAACAGACGGGCTACAGCAATGCCAGAAGCTCCTGCTCCCGAAATTACAACGTTCAAGTCCTCCATCTTTCGTCCAGTTACTTGTGCGGCATTGATAAGGGCTGCAAGAGTTACAATTGCTGTACCATGTTGATCGTCATGAAAAACCGGTATTCCTATATTCTGAAGGCGTCGTTCTATTTCAAAGCATCGTGGCGCTGCGATATCCTCTAAATTGATACCCCCAAAAACTGGCGCAATTCTCTTCACGGTTTCAACCAATTCATCTGTATCTTGGGTATCTAGGCAAATTGGCCAAGCGTCAATATCGGCGTACATTTTAAACAGAAGGGCCTTCCCTTCCATGACCGGTATTGCAGCTAACGCACCGATATTCCCCAATCCCAAAACGGCCGATCCATCCGTGACGACAGCAACGGAATTTCCCTTTATCGTCAGTTTACGTGCCTTAGAAGGATCTGAGGCTATTGAGCGACAAGGTTCTGCTACACCAGGAGTGTAGACTAAAGAAAGACTATCCCGATCGTTAATCTCTAACTTAGGATTTACTCCTATCTTGCCTTGTAGTCTTTCGTGTAGTTCAATAGATTGTCGGAAATAGTCATGGGCAACCATCTAACACCCTCCAGGAATCTATCCGGACATAGTAACCAGGATTGACTGAGAAAATATCCAATCCATGTTGTATAGCCGATTGTGCTCCTTTTGTAGCCCGGTTGCAACCTTAGACGGAACAAGTTAGGCCCATGTTATGTACGTAAAGCTTGTTGTACAGCCTTTACACTTCCTATAATCCACGTATTTCCTATCCAAACTAAAGGCCGCCGGATCAACCTGGGTTCCGTCGCCATCAGCCGCATCATCTCTTTTGCATCCAAACTTTCTCCATTTAAACCCAAGGCTTTTAACGCAGGGCTTCGCCAGGAGAATAACTCAGACAATGGAATTTTTTGGACGAGTTCCGAAATTTCTACTTCAGATAACGTATCCTTGAATATGTCTCTTTCTTCGAAATTGATCCCTCCCTGCAAGAGCAACTCTCTTACTTTGCGACAAGAACTTCAACGGGGCCACCAAAAAAGCATTGCTTTGCTATCCATGTTAATTAATCCTCCAAAATTTTAAATCATGATTGGTCACGAACTTTCTCTTGTAACTCATAAAGTTTGTTTATAGCCTGAAGAGGCGTCATATCACTTACGTTAAGCTTTAAAATTTCGTCAACAAGATCTTCTCCAGAGGGGAAAAGCGAAATTTGCTTGTTAGCATCATCAAAAAAATCGTTTTTCTTATTTCCATTGGACAATACTGTCTGTTGCTCCAGAATATCCAGAATTTCCCAGGCTCTTTGTATTACTGATTTAGGCATGCCAGCCAGCCTTGCCACATGGACACCATAGGACTTATCTGATCTACCAGGCGTAATTCTATGAAGAAATACCAAGTCTCCATTTTCTTCAGATACGGCCACAGAGAAGTTTTTCACTCTTGGCAAGGTCTTCGATAAATCTGTGAGTTCGTGGTAGTGAGTGGCGAAGAGAGTTCTGCACCCCAATTTGGGATCATTATGTATATGTTCAGCGACTGCTCTGGCAATAGACATTCCATCATATGTGCTTGTACCCCGGCCAATTTCGTCTAAGATCACCAAAGAGCGATTCGAAGCTTGGTTGACTATGGAGGCTGTTTCAAGCATCTCTACCATGAATGTGGATTGACCGGTAGATAAATCATCTTGGAGGCCTACTCTAGTAAAAATCCTGTCTACCAAACCGATTATAGCCTCGTTCGCAGGTACAAAACTGCCTATTTGGGCCATCAAGGTTATAATCGCAGCTTGACGAATAAAAGTCGACTTCCCTGACATATTCGGGCCCGTTATCATAAGAATTTGCGCATCATCACAGGAAAGAAACATGTCATTTGATACGAATTGGCCCGGAGGTAATATCTTTTCTATCATGGGATGGCGTCCTGATTTAATCTCGATGGGGCCATTGGATAATAAAACTGGTTTAACATATCCATTTCTGTGCGCTATTTCGGCTAGGTTGGTCAAAATATCAAGTCCAGCCAACTTATCAGCTAACCTTGTTAATCCCTCAGACTCAATCCCTATTTGAGCACAAACTTGCACGAAAAGTGCCCGTTCTAAAACGGCAATCCGATCCTTGGCACTAAGAATCAATATCTCATATTCCTTTAATTTAGGAGTTACAAATCTTTCGCCGTTCACCAAGGTCTGGCGACGTTCATAGTAATCAGGTACGTCATCCAAATTGGATTTGCTAATTTCTATATAATAGCCAAAAACTCTATTATACCCTACACGAAGATTCTTGATTCCAGTTGTCTCTCGTTCATTTTTTTCTAAACTTGCAATGAATGCTCGGGCAGATTTAGAGGCAGTCCGTAGTTCATCTAACTCTTCAGAAAAACCTTCACGAATTACATCCCCATCTCCGGGATTAGTGCCTGTTTGTGGGGAAATACTTATGTCGATAAGCTTCCTTATATCCTGAAAACTGTGTATCCCTTTTGAGAGACCTACCTTCTCTCCTTTTAACAATAACCCCAATAGAACTTCTACGGATTCTAGGCTAGATTTAAGACCCAATAAGTCTCTTGGGGAAGCTTTATTTATCAAAATCCTCGCAACAATTCTTTCTATATCAGAAACGTTACCTAATTCTGATCGTATTTTTTCCCTTGTAAACATTTCTTGATGGAAAAAGTCTACAGCATCTAGCCGTCTTTCCAAATGCGTAATGTCTAAAAGAGGCTGTCCAATCCACCTACGAAGAAGTCGAGCGCCCATGGGCGTTCGGGTTTTGTCCAAAACACTCAATAGCGAACTTTCGCTTGAACCCCAGCGACCACCAGAAAAGAGTTCAAGGTTCCTAACCGTTTGTGGGTCCAAGACCATAAAGCAAGACGTAGAGTAGGTCGTCAGTTTTGATATTTGGGATAGCAGAGATTTTTGAGTCTCAGAGAGATAATTTAAAATAGCCGCGGCAGCTGAAATAGCGAGAATTTTACCCTCACATCCAAAGCTTTCTAAAGACGCAACCTTGAAATGCTTCAATAATATATTCTTGGCAGCAGTGCGATCAAAGCTCGCAGCCGGCAAAAAGGTAGTTATATAATCATTCAATAGATCATGATTGTGAACATTGCCCGAGACTAATACCTCGGCGGGATTCAATCTATTCAATTCTGACGATAGTTCACTCGGAAGAATCTCACTTGTATAAAAGTGCCCTGTACTAATATCCACATAAGATAATCCGATCCTATCATCATCCCAAATTAACGCAACTAGATAATTATTTAATGCCTTATCTAATATGTTAGGTTCCAAGACTGTCCCTGGTGTTACCACACGTACGACGTCTCGTTCTACTAACCCTTTACCCATAGATGGTTCACTCAACTGTTCGCAAATAGCGACTTTGTAACCCTTCTTGATGAGCTGTGCAAGATAGGAATCAACAGCATGACATGGGACACCGGCCATCGGAATTTTTGACCCCTTACCCATACTACGAGACGTCAACACAATATCTAATTCACGGGATGTTATAGCAGCATCTTCATCAAATGTTTCGTAAAAGTCGCCCATTCGGAAAAAGAGAATGGCGTCAGGATATCCATCTTTGATTCTAAGATACTGTATGCGTATGGGAGTCAACGGCATAAACCTTAATCACTAGACTTACATACATTCTAATGGAAACACCAATAACTGGAAACGATCCATATGTGGTAGCCTCAAATCAGGTGCTACACGGATATTTAGTGACTCATTTATCCCATACTATACGCAGGATTCTCAGTTCATTTTCTCCACATTTGCGGCAGTTGTTATTAACTGAGGAACTCTAGCCATTACATAAGGATCCTGACTTTCATTTAATTCAGTCATTAATTGACCAAAAAGCCTAGTGCAGGATATGACTCCTTTATGTTGAGATTCACTCACGAGAGCTATCCCTGTTAATATACTTCCATTGGACAAAACCCTAATAGCATCTCCCTCCTCTACACCTATTGACCGAGCATCTAGAGGATGTATTTCAATCAGCTCTTGCCGCTCTATATGATTGTTGATTCCCTTTTCAACTTTCATTTCTCTTTCAGACTGAAGCAACACTCGACCGGGAGAAAAAATGAACGGGGATTCATCAGAATTCAACTCATAAGATCTGGTAAAGTCTAAAGCGCTGATCTTAGCCTTATGGTCAGAAAATCCATCCGCAAACAAAATGTTCATGCCCTGAGACCTAACATTATAACAAGGCCACTGAATCCCTCTATATTCTTTATCAGAATACAAAACTTGAGTAGGAGCAGGATTGGAAGGATCGGGCCTGAAAACACGCTTGCCCTCAGATTCTAACCTTTCCAGTGATATCCCTCCGTATATTTGAACTACCTTACATATCTCATTCATAACATCATGAGCCGAGAGAAATTCGAAGCCCTTATGATTCATGCTTTTGGCTAGTTCACATATAACCCAAAGCTCTGACTGAGCAGAGCTATTCCCAGGGGAAATTACTGGTTTGATAAGTTGTATCCTGCGTTCCAAATTGGTGAAGCTACCTGACTTTTCAGCAAATGTTGCCCTTGGGAATACAACGTCTGCTTTATTACTAGCATCCCCAAGAAACGTGTCTTGAACAACCAAAAACTCCAACCCGTCCATTGCCGATAGAATCGGTTCCACATCCTGTTCAATAGAATTTAAACCAGCCCCAACCATGAACATGGCTTTAATTCCACCTTGTCGTTTAGAGGCTTTAATATCAGAAAGCGCTAGCCCGACATCTTGCGGACATTCAGCATCCCATATCTCTTCGATCATTTTTTTGCCGTCAGAATCACTTACTGGGATGTACCCAGGAAGTAAATGCGGTACGCAACCCATGTCCCAAGCTCCTTGCTCATTCGCCCCTCTTCTCAAAGGATAGAGACCATTGGACTGTTGTCCTAAATTACCGGTGATAAGACTAAGATTGACTAAACTTCGCACGCAATCTGCTTGGAGACTCTCATTTATGTTATCCAGTCCATAGACTATCGATGATGACCTAGAGGATGCGAATACCTTAGCCACTTTGTCGATCTGTGTCAGATTGACACCCGTTTTCAACACCACATCGTCCATATTCAATTCTTCTAATGACGTCCTAAGTTCCGAAAGACCTGTGCAATTTTCATTTATCCATTTAATATCTGCTAAATCCCTATCTAAAATGACCTTCAAAATCGCTCCCAGCAATAATAATTCGCTGCCAGGCTTAATTTTTAACCAAAGATTGGCATGTCTCGTGATTTCAGTTTCTCTTGGATCAATTACTATGAGTTGTCCGCCATTTTTGATCGCTCGTTTGATAGGAAGGGCCGCCACATTATGTTGTTCCGTCAGGTTAGCCGCAAAAACGAGTACACATTCAGATTTTTCTAAATCCCAAATGGAATTAGTTCCAGATCTAGTCCCCAAAACTTCCGACAAAGGTTCTACAAGATTTGGCAAGGTATTGGAAATCTGATCTACGTTATTTGTTCTCATAACCAATCGGCAGAATTTTTGGGCTAAATACTGCTCTTCATTAGTACTATCGGGAGCTGTAAGCATAGCAAATGATCCATCTTTATATGAAGAAAGCCGCTGAGATGTGAACGTTATCGCTTCATCCCAAGAAACTTCTTCGAGAACACCGTTTTTCCTTATTAATGGTCTTCGTATTCTCTTTTTGTGATTAACAAAATCGAGCCCAAATTTCCCCTTAAAACAAGCCTGACCACGATTTGCTGGCGAATTAAGTTCTGGCACAGACCTGATAACTTTTTCATAGCGACCGACTTCTAAATTGAGTTGACATCCCACGGGACAAAGTGGGCAGATAGTCCGTTCTATCCTTTCCGGTTTCTCCCATTTATGAGAACTTTCAACTAATGCTCCTACTGGACATACATCTAGACAAGCACCACAAAACTCACAACCAGATTCCAGTAAAGAACTCCCAATAGATGTCCCAACCAGAGATTGGCCTCCTCTTTCGATGAGCGTAATAGCGTTATCCCCTCTAACTTCTTCACACACCCTTACACACCGGGCACACACAATACACAAATTATAATCGCGATCATAAAAAGGATCCCCTGTTTCAACGGGAAGATCTCTGTATTTATATTCCAGAGAAGATTCTAATTCCATCCCCATATAACGAACTGTATCCTTTAACTCACATCTTTCATTTTTTGGACAACTAACACAACGATCGTTTACCGAAACATGGCGTAAGCAAATATCTTGAGGTCCACACAGGTCTACCCTGTGACACGTCAAACAACCTTGAGGATGATCAGCTATCAGCATCTCCATAATCTCTTTTCTTAGGTCCCTTACTTTCTCTGTCTCGTTATTAATTACCATACCTTCTGTAACTGGAAGTGTGCAGGAAGCAGGAAATCCTCGCCCGTTCTCTACCTCAACTAAACACATTCTGCAAGCCGCATAAGGCTCCATGCCAGGGTGATAACACAGGTAAGGGATATATATTCCAGATTCTCTAGCAGCGTCTAACACTGTCTTTCCTGAGGTTGTCTTGACCTCTATGCCATCAATAAAGATGGTAATTTCGTTCTCTGGACGTTTTTGATCATCAGTCATAAATCTATCTCCTGGTTCTTAACGGGGAATACCAAGTGGCATTCTGGCCATTACCACGATTAGTACCCGAGATCATGTCCTCAAATTCTACTCCAAAATATTGGAGAGCTGATGAAACTGGATTAAATCCCAGTTGTCCATGACCGCATAAAGATCCCGCCTGCATGTTTGTGCCTACGGACCGCATTGTTTCTATATCCTGCATATCCCCCTCTCCAACACATATTCTCTCAAGAATTTCTAAAATATGACTCATCCCTGTTCTGCAAGGGAAACACTTTCCACACGATTCATATTGACAAAAAGCTATGATGCTCCGAGTCAAATCCACAACTGATGTTTCACTATCTGCCGCAACTATTCCGCCAGAACCCAAGATGGCTCCAGCTTCAGCCATAGATTCGAAATCTAGAAGAACGTCAAGCCTGTCATTGCTAATCACTCCTCCCAATGGCCCACCAGTTTGTAACAACTTAATTGGATTACCTGTGGACGATCCTCCACCAACATCGTTAATTATATGTCTCAGAGTCAGTCCGAATGGAACTTCCACGAGACCAGTGTATTTTAAATGACCCGATAGACAAAGAATCGCTGTACCTTTACTTTTCCCATATCCAATATCAGAAAACCACTTGCAGCCATTTAGCATAATTTGGGGTATATACGAGAGGGTTTTCACATTATTTATATTAGTAGGCTTCCCGAATAGGCCAGACTGGGCTGGAAACGGAGGTCTAAACCGTGGCATAGCTCGTTTACCTTCTATTGATTCCATCAAAGCAGTTTCTTCTCCAGCAACATACGAATCACCAGTAAGAGATACTTCCACATCGAAATCAAATCCTGAGCCAAGAATATCTGACCCCAAGATACCAGCCTCATAAGCCTCATCTATCGCACGCCAACTCCTTGCAATCGGACTATCATGACCGTGTCTAATAAAAATATATCCCTTAGAAGCCCCGGTAGCGTACCCGCAGATAATGAGCCCTTCTAACAAACTGTGTGGATCCGAATCTAGAATAGTTTTATCATTGAATGCCCCTGGATCTCCTTCTTCACAATTTACCAAAACATATTTTGGATACCCTTTGGATCCGGCCAAAAACCTCCACTTAGTACCCGTTGGAAAAGCTGCCCCACCACGACCTCTCAAGCCTGACTCCAAGACCTCATCACAAACCTCTTTTGGTGTCATCGTACTAAGAACCTTATGTAACCCAGCATATCCGTCATTCGCCAAATAGTGATTAATATTCCCTGGCTCCACGTGACCTGAATTTCTCAAGACAATACGTAACTGATCTTTCATCATTACGTGTTCAAAGATATCGGGCAAATCTTTATCATCGTTTGGGTTGAAAACCCCGATGAGTAGTTCTTTTAAGAAAACTCCTTTTACCAAATGTGAATCTATGATTGAAGGAACGTCCTCGGGTTTTACATTACCATAAACTGCTCTAGGCATGTTGGGGGACAGAATATCAACCAATGGTTCTGCGAAACATAATCCTAATGTTCCGACTTCAGTAACTATCGCCTTCAACCCTCTTTGCACAATCTCATGTTCGAAACGACTCGTTACTACTTCGGATCCGGCCGCCTGACCTGAAAGGTCAGAACCTATACGTATCCAATGATCCTGACCATTATTTAAACGACCCCACAGTGTATCTGCTTTCTTTCTTAGTTCATTAAAGTCAGCGTTCAATTTCTAGATCCTCGGCAACATTCTTTATTTTCTCAACTATAAACTTAGCTTGATCCGGGGTCATGCGACCTTCGAGTTTGTGATCCACACTCACCACAGGTGCATTCGCACAAGCACCCAAACATGTATTAAATCGGACAGTAAAACGCCCGTCTACGCTGGTACCTTCGTTTTCCAATCCCGTTTCTTGTAGAACACTTTTTGCTACATCCATGGCACCCAAAATATGGCAGGATGTTCCCCAACAAACTTCCAGAACGTGCTTGCCTGGAGGGTCAATGCTGAAATTAGTATAGAAGGAAACCACACCCCAAACATCATTTACTGTAGCTCCAGTAAACTTAGCCACCTGATCAATAGATTCTTCTGGAATATGTCCAAAGGCGTCCTGAACCGCCAACAAACATGAAAGTACTGTAATAGTCTGCTGTCGTTGAGATTTAAGTGCCAGTTCTACCTTTTCTCTAACACGCTGGGGCATCGGTACCCATGGCCTCCAATAGTGCGTGAATTTTTCAGCTAGTTGAGTAAAAATACTAACATAGCGATTACCAGTGTTCAACGTCGTACGCACACAGAAAATTAGGTAATATTTTTCTACATAGCCCCATCCTTTAATACGATAGACACTATCTTACGGCCCAACTGCACGCTATAGTTTGTTCCTCGATCCTCCGGATAAATCTGGGTGGTATTGGCAAGGTATAAATTTTCCACTGGCGTACGATGAGACGGAATACGATCCCTGTAGTTCACACCTATAATAGGTTGAGCGGCGTCAACCTTATGATAAAAATAGTCTTTTATCCACGCCTTATCAAAACTGGGATTAAGCTGGATCAAGTAGGGCAAGTAGGTTTCCAATAAATCTTTCCCGTCCATACTATATATAGGATCATCTACACTTGGATAATTAGTGATATATACAATATGGTTCCCTCCATATACTTGAGGATCGACGAAATTAGTGTGCTCAATAACCCCAACAAACGGTATCTCTCTATCGGCAATATTAAGCCAATATTTATTGGTAAGAGGCCTGTCCAACACTAGTATTATGAGAACTGCAGCGAGATAACTAGTCTTGTTTAGATTGTGCAGAAAACTTTCGGGTAAATTGGGCACCAATCGCCCCAAAACATATGAAGGTGTCGTGGCAATTATAGCATCATAATTTTTTGTAACGGGACCTTTCCCTTCGATATCTAATTCTATACCTACAGCCTTGTTATTTTTGACTAAAATCTTATTAACTACAGAAGACAGATGTACTTCACCTCCTTGTTCTTTTATTTTCTTTTCAAGCACATCAAAAATCTCCCCAAAACTTCCCATCGGGTAACCAAGTTTTTCCTTATCCCACAATCTCTCTCTTGAGGCAACCCGCAAATGTATTTTGTTCCAAAGCCACGCCATACTCACCTGGTCATAATAACGTCCAAATTTCCCCTTAAGCATAGGCTCCCATATAACCTCATAAGGTTTACGTCCGACTTTAGTTTCTAGCCATTGCTTCGCAGTAACTCCCTCAAATGACCCAAGATTATTAGTTTTCTGGAGATAGAATGTGACTAGACCTAAACGTAATCTATCTATAAAGCTCAATCCACCAAATGCTAATAAATCTTTTGGAGAAGCAAAATCCCATATCTTGCCCCCATGGAAAAGACCCACCTTTGATTCAATCCAGCGAAGTCTATTCCCCAGCCCGATCTCGTTGATAAGATTTACAATATCAACATCGCTTCTGAATAGATGGTGATATCCTCGTTCTAAACGCCCGGTGCCAATTTCGAACGTCGATGCCTGTCCGCCGATAAACGGGGCTCTCTCAAAAATCTCAGCTTTGTGTCCTAACTTGGTCAATTCATAGGCAGCAGTAAGGCCCAAAGCTCCTGCTCCAATAATGCCTATATTCATTCCATTCTTCCTTTCATATTGGTGTATCCTGAACCTGCCAATATCTGATCATTCGCACCCTGTGTAAGACTTAAAAATGAACCAGGTCCTATCCAAATAATGCATAAACCAACAAGTGTTACTGGTAACAATAACGCCACATGCAAAGATATCGCATAAGCTCCAGCTACTCCTGACTGTATGCCAACCAACAACAAAGACTCCTTCGCAAAAAATTCAAACGGCCCGACAGCCCCTGGTGAAGCCGGTACAGCTGTAACCAGGTTAGAGGCTGCTGTAACCATAAGAATAACAGGAATAATCAATATGTGTGGATCAAAATGCCCGGGAATATCAAAGGAATAAGCAAGTATCAAGTACATTGCTGCTTCGAACGCCCAAACGGGCAAGGAAAGCACCAAAAGTTTTAGTTGATTCTTAGGAGACTTTAGCCTATGTAAACCCTCTATAAATTGCCTTACGAAATCTTCTATTTTTCGTCGCACTCGTATCGGTAGATTATTAATTAATCTATACAGTATCGAAGAAAAACCAGGCCTTACCACGATTAAAGTGAAAATGACTATGGCACCTAAGAAAATCGCAGCGGATGCAATCGCCGTTATTGACAATGTCCAAACAGTAACTGTGCTCACATTTTCGGTAATATTGGACGTTGTCAATAAAATTAGAGATATAGCCGCAAACAATACCAAAACCAAGCCATCATAAATACGCTCCAAACCGATCGTTGCAAGAGCACTACTAGTGTTAATCGGTGTTTTTTTCGAGAGGTAATAAGCTCGCACAACTTCACCCAAACGCATAGGAAGGAGATTATTCGCCATATATCCCACGACTACTACGGAATATAGCTGTAAAAGTGGAACCTTCCGTAGTGGATATAAAAGATACTGCCATCTTATGGCTCGAAAGCCAACCGACAGAAAATACAGTCCGATTCCTGGAGCTAAAAAACGGTAGTCCGCCTGAACCAACGCAGTTTTCATTTCGCGAAGGCTCACCGTAAAATAAAATAGGCCTATAAAAGTTAAACTTATAAAAAGCCCGAAGACAAACCCACGATTTTTAAACAACTTGTTCCTTATTTACCAAACTGGGTTCCAGAGTATACCTATCGGAAACCATGGCCACAAGAAGCTTCACAAGACAAAGTTCATTACGGGGATTTAGCAAAGAATGCGTAAAACTTCGAGTCAAACCATCCTTCTTCCAGTTCTCTGTGAAACAGATAATTGACCACCTTTCTCCAAGCATCTTGATCTGTAACTAGATCCCAACCATAGGCTAGGTCCTGTCCCATTTGATCAAATATCCCTGTATTTTCTCTGGACTCCCCTGGTCTTCTATAAACTTCTGGAAACCAAATTAAACTGCGGTAAGGACCTTCACGACTATAGTCCTCCGCTAAATATCTGTCATCTCGCTTCCCATGAGTATCCACCATAACCAAGGCATAGGCATCAGGAGTCGATCGTATAGGGTCACAATAGGAAGCATAACCATCGTCACCAATACCCTTAAAGCACTGATACGTAATAAATTTATCATTCCTGGCATACCAATTGAAAGGATACCAAATGTCATAATCAATGATGGCCTTTACCTTTGAATCACTCGAATCTATACCATCGCGCAACTTTTCGGCAACAAATTTCACATCCGAGCTCCCACCTGCGTAGACTAACATTTCCACAGGTTCGTCATCATAATTATACGTGACTCTATAGCCCACAAATGCTGTCAGAATTAATAACAATATTGATGAACTTAGGATAACCAAATTCATCCCTGTTCTTAACCGCACTTTAAACATTGAATATATTAGAGCTATGATTGCAACTGCTACAGCCATGGATCCAGCCCACATCCATAAGCCATCAAAGTAGTTGTTATCCAAATATTGTTCAAACAAGAAGCTCGCCAATACCAAAATGCTCGGGGTGAGAAATATAACAATTATTGATGGTACGAGGCGTGGCCTACTAAACATTACACTTCTGAAAACGTCAGATATGAAGTAAGCCCCTAAGATAATAAATGGCAACGTTATGTTAACAATCAACCAAGGCATTTTCTCTCCCGCTAACGTGTACATTAGAAATGTAGTTACGGCCCAAAATCCTAAGAAAAGGCCGGCAATATTCGCTTTCTTCAAGTAATAAACTAGACCCATACAACCAAGAATCAAAGGCAAAAATTCGTAGAGGCTGCCTAATACGAAATAGTAATACCAAGGCTGATTTCCGCGAGCTACATCCTGTTGTACAATCCAATATCCCAAACTTTGCCAAATCCCGGTAAAAGCACCTCCAAGATGAGTACACAAATGCTCAGTCATGCCACTAAGGGCGTTAGGACAGTCGGTATACGGTTTGGAAAATATGCCAAAAAAACTAGTGTAAAAAGTCAGCCATATACCATAAAAAATTCCAGTACTAATCGCCCACACCTTTAGACGCCAAGTAATTCCAATTAACGCACACAACAGAAATGACCCACTTATGACAGATCCAGCGATCCAATAATTGCGTGGAATGGCTGTCTCCATAAAAGCCAGGAATCCGTATCCTATCAAGAGTAGTAGAATTCCGATCAAAATCGCAGCAAATATTTCTGGGATATCTCTGCTAAATATCAAGGCGACTACGCCGGAAATTATTATCCCAATAATGATGATCACATCCATAAATATAGGTAATTTCACTAAATTCATGCTCCAAAACGGAGACTGCCAAAGAGGAAGGCCTATAGGAGAAGCAGAACCCCCAACATCATTGGCCAAAACAACTCCTGAATCGAACACGTTGAAAAAAACTGCAGATATGGCAGACCATTGAGGCAATGTCAACGTAACGATCAATATTAGGAACGAAGCAGGAGCATTTAAATCCTTTAGTCTTATTCTCCTCTGAATTAACGGGATCAAGTCGGTCAATGAAATCACGATCAGCATCAACAAGAATATTGATAACAAGATATACGTTGTTTCTTTGGTTATGAACAAACCCGCTAAAACAGCCGCGGTCAGGTAAAGATACCTATCCTTGCGCTCGTGTATATATCTCCACAACAAAATAAAAAGGGCTAGTGCAAAAAGAGCTGCATAAATGTCATTCCTCGAATATCTGCTGAAATAAAGTAAGGCGGGAGAAAACATTAGCATTAAAGAGGCCACAACAGACCCCAATAGTCCAATACTGTTACGTATAAAATAAGGCAGTCCAACAAGTAGAGAACCAGCTAATGCATATGGGAGCCGAACACTAAAATTAGTATCCGAAAAAATAGAAAAACTTAGAGCGTTTAGGAAAAATTGCATTGGGCCATGAGTCCACGCTTCATGTCTATATCCCATCCCAGTAAAAAGTTCCCAAGAGTAGAAGGCGTGTAGGCTTTCATCATAATGAAAGGGACGACCGTTCAATTCCCATAACCTGAGGATTAATGAAAGGATAACAAGGGCAGAAAATATTCCTTGATCCCGCGTAGGCCTATAGGACATGTGTAACACACGGTCTTTTTGTAGGATCATATATTTTGAGATTATCGACTTCATTAAAACAAGATTATCAATCTAGCCTCTCGTAAACTACCACTTCATCTAATTCAAAAGACACCGACAACAAATCTTGGAATTTATTCAAACCTTCTGTACCGTATCTATATTTCTCTCTAGATCCTACATAAACATACCTAATATCGTACTTATCCAAGAGAGCCGAGACCTCTACCAAATCATTACTGGTATATATTGTCTTAACGTCCTCTTCTCTATTGCCCAACGGGCCTGTGGAACCCCTCCATTGAAGTTCGTGGCCAGGCCAATTCAACGGAGACGGAAACCCTGTCGCAGCGGAAACCCTACCAAACTCAGTATATCCTCCACCAACTGCCTCCAATAAGTGCCCTCTTGGCATTTCGTCTCTAAGAATGCGAATAGCCTCATATTCATCTGCCCGATCACTGTTCTTTAGGAAAGCCAGTCCATCTAGAGTAGGCGTTGCATCAGCGCTTTCTATCCTGTTTTTCGTCGCAGCTATTGGATAATAAAGCGAAGTAATAAACAAAACAATCACAAAGGCAACTAATCCATACTTCCATGGGCTAAGAGGGAAACGCCATGTGATTGGATTTGAAAGCATATAATATATCCCGTAGGTAACAGCCACCGAAAGTAAGACCCAAACTTGATAATATAACTTAAAAATTGTGTTCATTCTCAAGAATAGAAAATCCTCTACATAAAAGATTTCCACACCTATCAATAAATAGAAACCTAAACCCATTAGAATCAATGCAAATCCTGTCCCACTTGAGCCGGTTAGACATCTCACTAACCCACTAAAACTCGCGACCCAGACTATAATAAATAGGGGTAACAACGTTACAGACCGTATAATAATTGTTGATAGGATATAAGTAAGGTCATATTCATCAAAACTAACGAGGACAGCCACAAATATCCATAAAACAAATGGGGCCAATGTAAGGATAATGCCTGATCTCAACAAGTGGACTTTATCTTTCCGGTCAGATGGCAACGAACTGAATTGCTTGACGAGGAATATTACACCAACTACCAAGAAAAACCCCCAGATCAAGAGGAAATGCAACGGTCTAGTACTAACCTCTATAAGAGGGGAAATTCCAGAGATCTGACTATGAAAAGTGAAATAGAATGGCAGGAACATTATAATAGAAAGAATTAAAATCGGTGTCATTACCATAAGAGATTGGACAGTGGCCTTCGATAAACTTAACTGATTTTGTTTCAATCCTCGTATCAATAAAATGCAAAAAACTACTGTAGTGAAAACTGGGAAATCAGATGCGTTCAAAATTGCCAAAGAACCCAGTGCTAGAGAAAGAAAAACGAATTCCAAATAGTTAGCTCTAAACCAACCTAATCCCAAAGCATCTCTTCCCAAATAGACATTAAGCGCTAAGGAAATTACCAAGATCAAAAAAGGAAGAGATATAACATGCGCATGAAGATCTCCCAGCAAGAAGCTAAAGAAGGGAAACTCCGTTATCGTATAATCTAAGCTTTCACCATTCACAATCGTGTTTATTACCCGAGTATCTCGCCACCACCAGTTAGCTTCTTGGGGGAAAAAACTGAAGTCTCGAGCAGACCTAACTAACCCATCGATGTTCACCCATTCCCAAAAACTATGGGAACCCCAGCCCATTGCTTGCAAAAAATCCAGACCGCCTACTAAATGTCCAAAGAAGCCCAGGAAAATTGGCCCCAATAACGCGAATATTACTGCCCTGGTTCTAGTTGCTCCCGATATCCTTATCAAATTGTACACCAAGCCATAAATCCCAACGGATGCTAAAGCAGGCACCAAAACTAAGGAAAGATTGTAAGTTACGTTCGATGAAATAGCAGTCAGTTCGGATAGATTGGCCATAATCATGTGGCCAAAGTAGTAGTAACTTATAGATTCCCCAGATAACCACATATCATCAGGAGGAAACGAATTACTCTGTATAATGGCATTTAGAAAACCGAAGTCCATCGGCTTTTCTGTATGGTTAATATCAGGCACCTGAGATACTACCCAAACCCAACCAAAGAATACGCTTATGAAAACAATTTCCGATAACAACAAATGTAGCCATTCGGTTTTGAGAAAACTTGCAATTTCTAATCTTTGGACTCTAAAAGCTATAAACGCAAGGACCGCGAGAACAAACGCGACACAAAATATTGTGGTCTGTACCAAGGGAACTACTTGGCTATGCCCAACAATCCATAAGATATAAGTAAAAAGGAGGAGTCCAACTATTTTACTTAAAGATGCACCTCTATCGGGTAATCGTTTAAGAAGGAAAAACGCGAATGGAAAGAAAATCAGCCCTATAAAATAAACTGAGAGGATCCAGAGGACAATATTATCCAAAAAACTGCTGCCTCCGTTAATTTAGTTAACGGGCCCCAATAAAGCTTCTATAAACTCCCATGCGTCAAACCCGACAAGATCGTCAATGCTTTCTCCGGTACCTAGATAGAGAATTGGTAATCCCAGTTCTCTCTGAATGGGAATTGCAATTCCGCCCCTAGAAGTACCATCCATTTTACTTAATATAACACCCTGACATTGCAGAGCTTCTGTAAAAGCTTTTGCCTGATATAGACCATTAACTCCTGTGGTCGCGTCCAAAACTAAAAGAGTTTCGTGAGGGGCACTATTGTCTAGTTTAGTTATAACAGACTTTATTTTAATAATTTCTTTCATCAGATTATTTTTTGTGTGCAATCTGCCAGCAGTGTCTATGATCAAAACATCAGCCGACCGGGCTGTACTAGCTCGATAGGCATCGAACGCTACAGCACCCGGATCTGCTCCATGCTGATGAGCGATAACATCCACTCCTATCACACTACCGTGGTATTGCAATTGTTCTATGGCCGCAGCCCTAAAGGTATCCGCTGCTCCCAATATCACCTTGTTTCCTGCGCTTTTGTAGTAGTGGGCCAATTTAGCTATAGTTGTGGTTTTACCAACCCCATTAACCCCCACGACAAGTATGACGTACGGAGAAGACGCGGAGGAACTGCTCGAGCCGAGAGGGACCTCCAGTGAAGGATAAGAAAGATGCGTAAAAAGCATTGATTTCAGAGTTTCATAGATGTTATCTGAATCGGTTAAGGACTCTTTGCTACAACATTTCTTCAGGCTTTCTATTAGATCAATAGAAGTTTCCACGCCGACATCTGCAGAAATCAAGATTTCTTCCAAATCTTCCCAAAGGTTCTCTTTGGGCCTATCAGAGGCAACTATACTCATTATACGACCGAACCAAGCGAGTCGACTTTTCTGTGTAGACTCTTTAGTTTTAGAACGAATTTCTTCCTTTTTATGATTAAGAAACTTCCGCATAATCTAGCACTAAGCCTTCCTTTTACAAATTCACCCGCTTTTCTTAACAATGGATGCACATAATAATTATGCGCCCAAATAGCTCTTCACTTATTCAATGTCTCAAATTGGAGAGTGCATCCCTAGCAGCGCCACGTTCCGCATCTAATTTACGTTTACCAACGCCTATACCCAAAGATTCTCCATTAACGTAAACTTCTATCGTAAAGTAACGGTCATGGGGTGGTCCATCCTCAGTCACCAGATTGTATATTGGGGCATCGGACCCTTGAGCTTGAATCAGCTCCTGTAATTCTGACTTCGGATCCTTAGGAATTCCCTTATCATCAATGTTTTGCACATGATCAGACCACAAACGCAAAACTAATTCCCTGGATATATGATGACCTTTATCCAAATAAACTGCCCCTATAACAGCTTCAAGCGCTGATGAAAGATTCGAATCTCGTTTACGGCCCCCACTTAGATCTTCCCCTCGTCCCATCAATAAGAATGAACCTAAACAAAGTCTGTTGGCCAGCGTAGCAAGCGTTTCTCTTCGTACAAGGTGGGCACGGAGTTCGGTGAGTTGGCCTTCTTTCATTAGAGGGAATCGTCGGAATAACTCGTCGGCAATCACAAAACCTAGAACCGAATCTCCGAGAAATTCCAACCTTTCATTACATGGTATGTCGTGATCTGGAAACTCATGGAAATAAGACGAATGCGTTAGAGCCTCATCCAACAATCTGCGATTTGCAAATTGCACTCCTAATTTTCCTTCAAGACGATCAGCCATTAACACCTTTCCATTAATCCCTCTTGACACCTGATGGCCAAGGAGGCTGTGGCCTCTTTACTTCACCGATATTATCCCAATTAGACATCATGTTCATGAGGTCTTTATAAATATCTGCCGCTCTCTCCTTAGGCGGATAGATTAATTTCAGGAATGCGGAGTTGCCGTTATCGAAAGCAAAAGTGGGAACCCCAAATGCTCCATACCTAGTAACGGCTTCAACATGACTACTACCTATGAATTCAATCAAACTGGGGTCATATATATCAGTCTGTAGTTTTTCCGTATCCAACCCAGCACGTTCCGCGCAATCCATGAGAACGTCCAAGTTCCCAATATCTTTCCTGGCGACATGCTTTGCTTCCAAGACATTTATATGGAATTGATCATACAAATTGCCACCCTGTTTCATAGCTGATATGCCGACCTTAAACGCAAGCAATCCTCGGGTATGTTCATCCGATTGTTCCCAAGCCTTCCACTCAGAATCCTCATCGTTATGGTTTATCTGAGCAAGCATAAAAGGTCGCCAGTCAATAATGGGCAAGGTTACACCAGATTCCCTAACTCTTCGCAACCAAACAGTCACGTTATATACGAATGGTCAGGTATAGTCGAAAAAAATTGTAATCTTCTTGTGATCCATAATTACCTCCCTTCGGGAAAATTGTATGCTCGATAACATTCCAGTGTCAAAGGTATATCATTAACATGATACAATTCCGAGTATGCCTAATCTGTCCAAACACATGGCTGAAGATCTCCTGTTTCTTCTGCAAGCTTCTACAACCGAAAGAACCAGAGATATCATAGACGGAGCTATTGAATTATCCCAAAGGCATGGCTCGAGGATATTTTTAGTGGGCGGTACCGTAAGAGATCTACTCCTCAAATCCGAACCACGTGACTTTGATTTTATAATTGAAACTGATCCAAGGGATTTTATTGATGAACTTGCGGTAAAACTTGGAGCTAAATCATCTTATTACGTGCAATTCAAGACCTCAAAGATAACCGTAGATGGACTAAAATTCGATTTCGCACGTGCTCGTACTGAAACTTACGAAAGGCCTGGTGTACTACCAATGGTTTTCGACGCGTCCGTGGAACAAGATTTATGGAGAAGGGATTTCTCTATCAACTCGATAGCAATCGAGCTAACCGATGTTAATAACCCGTCCATACTAGACCCAACTGGTGGACTTGTAGATATCTCCAATAAAGTAGTTCGAATATTACATACTCGAAGCTTTCTAGATGATCCAACCAGAATCCTTCGAGCCATAAGATACGAACAACGACTCAAATTTAAGATTGAAACCAATACTCGCAGTTTGCTTCTAAAAGCTATAAAAACCAAGGCACTGTCTACAATCAGCGGTGACAGGGTACGTAACGAGATAGCTTTAATGCTGGATGAACCAGAACGCGCATCAATGTTCCTTAGAGCGTCTTCTCTAGGTATTCTATCTTCTATGCACAGCTCCTTATTCCACAGAAATTGGGGCAAATATCTGAAAAAAGGCGGCGAGGATAAGCTGGCATATTTATCAACGCTGGCATATAAGTTGTCATCAGAAGAAACTGCCAGTTTGATATCGCTGATTAACGCCCCTAAACCCTGGGCTGGAGTCCTAAGAGATATGTCATACCTTTCTCAAAAAGAAACGTTGTTAAACAAGCCATCACTACCGCCCATAGATGTATACCTACTCTTGAAAAATGTTTCTATACATAGTTTAAACGCTTTCAAATACTTAACCGACCTTAAACACACCCGTAAGAATATTTGTTTATACCTAGATGAATACAGAGACATTCACCCATCTATTAGCAGCAATACTCTGAAAAATCTAGGAGCCTCAAAAGGCCCTGATATTAAAATAATACTCCAGCAAATATTGGCACGCAGGTTGGAGGGAACTATATCAACACTTTCAGAAGAGATACAGCTCGCGGAAACTTACCTGAAATTACAAAAAAGGACATAGAATGGAAACTTCTTGCTCTGTATGCACAGAAAATATTGGATCACTACAAACAGCCACTTGTCATTACTGTGGAAATAGATTTCATCAACCAAGTCAAAACACAAATGCTATAAATTGTGGACGTATAATGAGTTTGGGAGAAATGCTTGCTATTGCGTACATATGCCATAACTGTTTAAAGGAAACTGAGGAATAATCTAATTGAAAGCATCATTCATAGAGCAACACGGTGGACCTGATGTTATCAAGTTCGGAGACCAACCTGAACCAGTAACAGGTGCAGGCCAGGTAAAACTGCGAGTTAGAAGTGCAGGGGTTAATAGACTAGACCTATATACCAGAGCTGGCATTCGTGGCCAACAGAAAACATTTCCCCCCGCACATATATTAGGTGGCGATTGTTCAGGTGAAATTGTGGAGGTGGGTGAACATGTTGGCCACGAACTGTTAGGTAAAAGAGTGTTAGTCAATCCATTAATAGATAACTGGCACCATAATAATGTTCTTTCAAACACTCTACCCAGATTTCAATTTATAGGTAGTGATTTACAGGGAAGTTATGCCGAATATCTAGTTGTCAATCAGGAAAACGTACATCATATCGGTAATGAAATATCGTTTGAGGAAGCTGCCAGCATACCTACCGTTTTCTTGCCAATCTGGAACATGTTGTACCATAAAGCCAAGTTGAAGCCTTGGGAGACTGTGCTAATTCTATCTGGTTCATCCGGCGTGGGAACCGCAGCAATTCAAGTAGCCAAAAACATAATAGGTGCTACTGTAATAGCTACTACTAGTGATATCTTTAAGTCAGCAAAGGCTAGAGATCTCGGAGCAGATTACGTAATCAATTACAGCCAGGATGATATTTTAGGCGAGGTTAAAAACTTCACCCAAGGAAAAGGTGTAGACGTCGTCGTCGATCATGTAGCAGGTAAGTTTTTCAAACCCGCATTACAATCGTTAAAGCCTCATGGCAGGTATGGAAACTGTGGAGTAACAGACGGATATCAAGTGTCATTGCAAATGGGATTGATCTTTACAAAACAAATAAGCATACATGGAATATTTATGGGCACAAACACAGATATGCATCAGATCGTCACTCTACTTAACCGCGGCAAGCTAAAGGCGATCATAGAAAAGAATTTCCCTTTGAAGAACGCTGGGGCAGCGCATGAACGACTGGATAAACGAAAAGTGTTCGGTAAAATAGTACTGACTATCTGATTTTGGTTAGACCGCTGATCATAACTTTGATTACGAATTCCTGTATAATCTTATTCTAGTTGCACCAATGTTGTGCTAATAACCACTTGATCCAATGGCTTAACCAATACCTCTTTTATCACTCCATCCCTATGCGATTTAATCGTTTGCTCCATCTTCATAGCTTCTATAACACATATTTCATCCCCTGCATTTACTGAATCGCCCGGTTTGACACTAATAGACAAAATTTTTCCGGACATAGGGGAAGTAATTAGGACAGAATCATTCTTTGCGATGGTCTGAGATTCTTTCAGTCTTGGCTGTGAAGATATCATGGGCATATCTCCTGAAACTCTTTGTGGTGCAGATTCTAGTTGAGCTACCTCGACCTCAAAGATTTCTCCCTCAACGGTCACCTTGGCAACAGATCCAATAGGCTCTTCAATATCTACTGTGTACCATCTATCTCCAATTTTTACTTTAATCTGTTTCAACGCCACCCCCTCCTCAGTCCGACACGGTCCGACAACTGTTGCGAACGAGCAAAGATTTTCCACGGACTTGACCCATTAAATTCATTATATCTCAATTGGTTCCCATTTTGGGCCGTAACCATCGCAACAGCAGTCGCAGCAGCAATCTCTTTATCTCGTTTTTCATATATGTTACTGCTATCTTCAGTTCCTCCAGCAGCTTCGGACAAGAGTTTCTCAACCAACCCTGTATCGTAAATACCATCTACGAAATCTGTGCTCACCAAAACACGTTTCAGGAAAGGTATATTTGTCTCCACACCTTCTACCCTGAATTTCCCGAGAGCCTTAAGCAATTCCAATCTGGCTTCTTCTCTACTGGCACCCCAACACATCAATTTAGCTAAAAGTGGATCGTAGAAAGGGCTCACTTCGTGATCACGAGTTATGCTACCATCAATTCTAACCTTATGGTTCTCTTTTGGTTGGTTAACTTTCGAGATTATCCCTGGAGAGGGAAAGAATGTTACGGGATTTTCAGCGTTTATCCGCGCTTCCATTGCAAAACCCCGCTCCTGTATGGCCTTTTGTTTAAAAGGAAGTCTCTCCCCGGTAGCAATCCAAATTTGCAATTCAACAAGATCAAATCCTGTGATCATTTCGGTTATACCATGCTCTACCTGCAAACGTTTATTTAGCTCGAGAAAATAAATGTCCCCTTCAGTGGAAACCAAAAATTCTACTGTACCTGCATTTGTATATCCCACATGCTTGGCCAACTTCAACGCATTCTTTATCAATCCCTTGCGTTGTTTGGACTTAATTTTCACCGTAGGAGCTACTTCAACAATTTTTTGGTTACGTCGCTGCACGGAACAATCTCTTTCAAAAAAATGCACCGTATTCTTTCTTTCATCAGCCAGAATCTGAACCTCTATATGAGAAGCATGCTCCAGATATCTCTCAAAATACAACCTTGTACTTCCGAAAGAACTAGCAGCCTGAGACCTAGCTCTCTGTATGGTATTTTCCAGCTCTTGTGGGGATCTGACAATCTGCATACCGATACCCCCACCACCAGCAGCAGCCTTTACCATTAGCGGAAATCCTACTTTAATTGCACGCTTCAGGGCACTTTTATCTCCGACCGAGGTATTTGTTCCTGGCAATACGGGTATTCCTGCCTTTTTAGCTATCTGCCTAGCTATAACCTTATCTTTCAATTTCTCTAAGACTTCAGGAGTAGGTCCTATAAACTTTATATCATTATCCCTACAAGCAACCGCAAAAGCAGCATTTTCTGACAAAAACCCATATCCGGGATGAATAGCATCAGCTTGAGCCAAGAGCGCTATTTCTATAACCTTAACAATATTTAGATAGCTCTCTGATGGTGGGGCCGGACCAATAAGATAGGATTCATCGGCCATTCGAACATGCATCGCATTAGTATCCGCTTCAGAAAAAATGGCTACCGTATTGATTCCTAACTTTTTGCAAGTTCGGATTATCCGACAGGCTATTTCTCCTCTATTAGCAATCAGTATTTTTTTGAACATCGGATAGATTATACACGTTCCAAATCTATAGAACCCGTGGATTGATGAGTATCACGTTCGTTCATGCGCTCCATAAATCGGCCAGATCGTATCTCTCTATCTAACCAAAAACTAGTAGACTTATCTAAAATACTTCTTAGTTCGGTAGTTTAATTCTATGGTAATTCCGAAAAGGAATTCCCACTTCTATCAAATTGTCTAAGGATATCCACGCACTTAGAGGAAACATTAATGGCACGTCGTGGATAATCCCTAAGGCAATTAGGGCAACAAAGCCCACCAATATCAATAATAAAATTGTAATCATCACTATTTAAACTAGCACGACATTCCACACAGGAATATAACTCAGGCATAAATCCAGTAACTTTAAGCAAATTGAGTTGAAAACATGAAACGGTCAAATCCTCCATATCTTTGTTGCTACATAATTGCAACCTTCTCAGGCTGGTGATGCTCAGATCGAATAGAGGGCGGTTACCAACTCCAGTATTCGAAAAACCCTCTATCAGCTCCATGATGAAAATGGCCTTTGTCATGAGTGAGAGATTATTCTTTAATTCGGCAAAACTTTCTAAGTTTTGAGCCTGTTTAATAATATCCATATCTCTTGATTTATATAAAGCAAGCTCGACCCTAGTCAAAGGACTCAAATGCCCGCCTATCCTACTTGTGAGCTTCCTGGACCCATAAGCCATAGCCTTAAGTTGAGATCCTCCCGAGGCAAGCGCCGTTATAATTGTATGTCCCTCTCCATAGGGCGAAGCTTTCAGTATTAAGGCTTCCGTTTTGTGGTGTCTTTTTAGCATATAAAGCCTTAAAGCTCTCTACGGCCATGAAATGCTCTGCTCAGTGTGACATCATCGGCATATTCTAAATTGCCACCAACAGGAAGGCCACGAGCTAAATTAGTAATAGTAACACCGAAAGGTGACAGTAACCGATGTATATACATAGCCGTGGCATCACCTTCCAAAGTAGGATTTAGCGCTATAATGACCTCAGATATATGATCAGATTGCAATCGATACAACAAATCCTTGATTTTTAGATCATCAGGGCCTATTCCATTGATAGGTGATATGAGCCCATGCAAAACGTGGTATTGACCTTTATAGAATCCGGCCCGTTCCAGTGCTAGTACGTCCAGGGGTTCTTCAACTAAGCATATTGTGTTGTGATCACGAGAGGAACTACTGCAAATAACACACGGATCTATTTCGGTCAGGTTTTGACATCTGGAACAAAAAATAATGGTTTGTTTCACACCTAAAACAGCATCAGCCAACAGGCGGGCCTCCTCTTTCGGCATTCTTATGATGTAATAAGCAAGGCGTTGGGCGCTTTTGGGACCAATACCAGGCAGCCTGTTAAACGCTTCAATTAGCTTTATTACCGGTTTCGGAGCTGGAATATTCATATCCATGCGCACACTGTACCTCAAGAAATGTCAAAGAACTAGGCCGTGGGCCGATGAAAGTTTCAGTTATTTAACCAACACAGCTAGGCAGCTATCTTGCTCCTTATTCTGACGGACTACAGAGGAGCAATTTGATGATACCCTGCTGACTTTTGGTGGTAATTTTTGCTAATCTCTCACCTGACCATCGCCAAAAATTATCCATTTGTAGCTAGTAATTTCCTTCAATCCTAGTGGACCTCTTGCATGAAGTTTTTGGGTGCTAATCCCAACTTCTGCTCCCAAACCAAACTGTCCGCCATCATGAAAATAGGTGCTTACATTAACGAATACAGCCGCAGCGTCAACCTGATCCAGGAATTTCATCGCTGCACTATAATCTTCAGTAACAATAGCTTCTGAATGGCCTGACCCAAAGTCATCTATATGCCCGATGGCTTCTTCTAAAGAATCCACCACTTTGATTGCTATTATTAGGTCCAAGAATTCCTTGCCAAAGTCCTCTGGTTGCGCTTCGCTTATACGACTTTCATCGTTCTGTGGTCCTATTACCGCCAACGATCTATTATCACAACGCATTTCAACCCCTGCTTCTCCTAATCTTTTTGCAATAACCGGGAGAAAGGTTGAAGCAGATTTCGTGTGTACTAATAACGTGTCAATTGCATTGCATACAGAGGGCCTCTTAACCTTGGCATTTATGATAATATTTGCAGCCTTATCTTCATCTACTATTTTATCGACATATGTGTGACAAACCCCAATACCCCCCAGAAGCACCGGCATCCTAGCACTATTTTTAACAAAATTTATAAATTCGCTTCCACCTCTTGGCACCATAAGATCTATATAGTCACTCATTGCCAGCAATTCATCTACCATTAAACGATCTGTACTATCGACAAATTGCACGATGTCTTTAGATAATCCAGCCCGAGAGACTCCCTCCTGAATTAGACTTGTCAATATCCTGTTAGAGTTAATCGCCTCTTTACCTCCCCTCAATATACAAGCGTTACCAGCCTTTAAACTCAAAGCGGAAATATCGATTGTAACATTGGGCCGATTTTCAAAAATCGAGCAAATCACGCCTAGAGGAACCCTCCTTTTCCCTATTATCATCCCGTTGGGCCGAGTATCCATGTCAAACAATTCTCCTATTGGGTCTGATAAACTGGCAATTTGTTGTACACCCCGTGCCATGGAATCTATACGAGTATCAGTCAGGACAATTCGGTCCCGCTCGGATGCTGAGAGTTGAAGTGACAGCCCAGTTTGAATATCCTTCGCATTCTGCTCCTTGATAGCTTCCTTGTTGTTCAGTAGGCTGTCAACAATCCCATAAAGTGCCTCATTTTTTTGCTCTGTTGTAGCTCTTGCGATTTCCTTTGAAACAGAACGAGCTCGTCTACCGTAATCGTTTGACTTCGCCGATAAACTTCCCATACCAACCAATCTCCTTCGAAAGAATTCTTATAGTACTTATAAAATCATGACCTGTATAAAGTAGTAACACAGCATGACAACTCCATCAACTAGGAACGAAAATTGTTCCTATATCTTCTCCATTATCCAATTTGCAAACCACATCAGGCATACGGCCGTCACAGATTATTACCGTGGTACCTGCCTGTGTCGCTATCTTAGCTGCTTCTATCTTGGTACGCATGCCTCCTCGTGACCATGGATTAGTATGTTCACCTACTACTGATTCATCTATCCTATCTATCACCTCTACAATCGGCACACGCTTGGCATTAGAATCTAACCTCGGATCCTTAGTCATTAACCCATCCGAATCAGTGAGAATTGCCAGCAGATCAGCTCTTACAAGGCTCGATACGATAGCAGAAAGCATATCATTATCTCCAAATACATCACCAATCTCATCTATGGCAACAACGTCATTTTCGTTAATGATTGGGACTATCCTTCGTTTAAGCAACGTTTGCAAGGTATCTAACACATATTTGGATCTTTGTTTATCATATAAATCATCTCGGGTAAGCAACACCTGCGCTATCCCCAGTCCATGTTTGCCAAAAAGTTCAGTGTACGTGTTCATGAGATGGTTTTGCCCCACAGCAGCCAAGACCTGCCGGTGATGAATATCTGGCAGATTTCCTATATCTCTAAGTGATTCCCTGCCAGCGGCAATGGCACCAGACGTTACTAACAATATCTCTCCGCCACTTCGATGCAGCGAAGCGATTTGTTTGACTAGCCCTCCCATTATTGTTTCGTCTAGTTTGTTAGTCCCACCAGTCAAAACGGTGGTTCCAGCCTTCACAACCAATCTTTTATAACGTCCCAAAGAAATATCCTCTAATCCTTTTATACAATGTTCCGTACCCTAAAGTGCCATTTCAGAGCGATTTCAATTTTACCAGTGCTGTATCCCAGGTAAAAGAGCATTGAACTAATCCTTATAATACGTATAAAATTGGTTCCAGAGATGCTTGTTTGCTAACCGATTTATACTTCTTTCTTGGAAAGAGGAGCTTTACCCATTCTACACAGCCTCTCTAAAATATTAGAAGAAACTCCTGGGTTCGTATCCCTCGCTGAGAGGATAACCCAGCAATCCCGCACGCCCATTAGATTACCTGTTGGAGCAAAACCACTTTTCATAGCCTCATTGTGGAAACGTCTAAATCGACCCATATTGGTCGTTACTACAAATGGTAATGAGTCAGAAAAACTTTCGGAACAGATCAGCAAATACCTTGAAAACGACTCCTATATTTCGATTTTCCCAGAAACAAATCTTACACCTTATGATCGACTATGGGCCGACAACTCCACTAGTAACGACAGGCTGAAGGTCTTAACTTCACTGATCGATACAGGACCTAAGTTTCCATCACTAATTGTTACGTCAGTTGAAGGCCTAACATTTAAAACTATTTCAAAAACTCTCTTAACAAAATGTTCTATGCAATTAGATAAAGGGGCAGAGATTCGAGCAACAGATATACAAGAACAATGGGCACGAATGGGTTATAGAAAGGATGACTCTGTACAAATACCTGGAACCTTCAGTCAACGTGGTGGAATTCTGGACATCTTTCCAGCCAATTTAAGTTTGCCAATACGACTGGAATTGTTTGGAAACAAGGTAGATATATTGAATCATTTTGATCCATCAACCCAACGATCTATAAAACCTGTAGAAACAGTTCTTATTAGCCCAGCTGTAGAAATATTGCCAATAGCATCAGGCCACGAACTACTTGAGTCCTACATTTCTAAGATGGATTTTAATCGATGTAGTACATCCACGAAGTATCGAGTTATGGAAGATATCACAGAAATATTTTCTGGTACCACGGGTAGTCAATCATATCTTTACAACGGTTTCATCAATTCTGAGTCTCTCCTTAATCACATAGATGATAATCATATGGTAATTTTAGATAACGAAACCCACATCTCATTATCGGGAAACTCACTTGATCAGCGGAACGAAAGGTTAAAACGTGATCGCGAACTCCGAGGTGACATTCCAAGGAACTTTCCAGACCCGTATTTTTTATGGAGCAAGATAGAAAAGGTTTTAGGGAATTACCAACAAATTGATCTAAACTCCCCCGATTCTACAGCTAGTCACATGGGATTTAGATCATCCCCTGAACTATTCAGCAAAACGGATGACATTGTTGATGCACTGAGTAGATCTATGGGAAAAAACTTTCTAACTATAGTAGTAACCCGATCACCCAAACGTATTCGGGAAATTCTTTCCGATCATGCTATACCCAATATCATAGACACTACGTCGACCAATTTTTTGGATAAAAGGGCGGTTCACATTATTGAAGGATCCTTAAATCAAGGGTGGAGTTTCGACTCAAATAAGAATAAGACTATTCTTCTAACAGATTTGGAACTATTCGGAACAGTAAAGGAGCCTACTTACAAGAGACGAAAGCAATTCAAGAAAACTCCTCTTCCTCTGGAACTACGCATAGGCGACTACATAGTTCACGAAAATCACGGAATAGCCCAATTCACGGGCACTTCCAATATAGAGACAAATGGAGAAATACGGGAATATATAGTTCTACAATATGCGGAAAACGACAAACTTTATTTGCCAACGGATCATCTGGATCTTATAAGCGCATATTTGACCACTAACGATGATCCTCCTCGGCTAAGTCGTCTGCATTCAGCCGATTGGTCAAGAGCGAAAGCCAGGGTGAGGGAATCAACACAACAAATGGCCAAAGAGTTGCTAGGCTTATATGCCGACCGGGAAACGTCCCAAGGACATAGTTTCAGCCAAGACACGGTCTGGCAAGAAGAGCTCGAAGGTTCATTTCAATTCGAAGAAACTCCCGATCAAGCCCGTACCATTGTAGAAGTTAAACAAGATATGGAACTAAGTAAACCAATGGATCGTCTGGTCTGTGGAGATGTGGGATACGGCAAAACGGAAGTAGCCCTAAGAGCGGCCTTTAAGGCCGCTACAGACAATAAGCAAGTGGCTATAGTAGTACCAACTACAGTATTAGCCCAGCAACATTATGAGACCTTCAGCAACAGACTACGGCCATTTCCGCTGGAAATTGCCGTAGTTAGTCGTTTCAATAGCGCTAAACAACAGAAGGAATTACTCGCGCGATTGGAGTTAGGACTAACTGATATTGTCATAGGCACACATAGACTTTTGCAAAACGACGTCAGGTTTAAGGATTTGGGCCTTGTAATTGTCGACGAAGAGCAACGATTTGGGGTGAATCACAAAGAAAAACTTAAGAGAATCAAAAAAGGTGTGGATATCCTGACTCTTAGTGCCACCCCTATACCAAGAACATTATACATGGCTCTATCCGGGATAAGAGACATGAGTACCATGAACACCGCACCAGAAAATCGCTGGCCTGTGACTACGTATGTCGGTGAATACAACATGCAAATGATCAGGAATGCAATCCTTAGAGAACTAGATCGCGATGGTAAAATATTCTTCCTTCACAACCATATAGATTCTATTTGGAAAATGGCTAACCAATTGAAAGCGCTCGTCCCTCAAGCTCATATAGGAATTGCCCATGGGAGCATGGCAGAACCAGAATTAAATGCTGAAATGCTTAAGTTCACGGATGGTGAAACAGACATCCTAGTCTGCACCACAATAATTGAATCTGGATTGGACATTCCAAATGCAAATACCCTGATTGTAAACAAAGCTGATAGATTAGGACTCGCCCAACTGTACCAAATAAGAGGTAGAGTAGGTCGTCGAAACACCAAAGCATATTGCTATCTGCTAATATCAAAGAAACAAAATATTTCTTCCAATGCAAACAAAAGACTGCAGGCCATACTTGAAGCATCTGACCTGGGATCCGGGCTGAGAATAGCTTTAAGAGACTTAGAAATACGTGGAGCTGGTAACATTCTGGGTTCAGAGCAAAGCGGTCAAATATCAGCAGTTGGTTTCGATTTATATACCAGGCTATTAAAGCAAGCCATCACTGAACAAAAACTTGCCCGCGAAAACACATCAATTGGTGCAGCTAATTTCCTGAGTGATATTCGAATCGATCTTCCAGTTTCTGCCCATATACCTGAAGGGTATATTTCACATCTTCCGGACAGGCTAGGAATATACAAAAGACTTGCGAGCTTGCGAACTAAAAACGAAATTATGGAAATGGTTGAAGAACTCACTGACCGATTCGGACCCATTCCAACTCAGACCAACGATCTTTTGTATACAATAAAGATTAAACTAATAGCAGCAGATGCGGGCATTGAATCTTTGTCTACGCAAACAAACTCTATTACGCTGACTCTAAAATACCCAACAGGTGGCGCTCGGATGGCCTTGTCAAAAATCCTCGGAGATTTAGCATCTGTAGGTCACCATAAAATAACTTTGAACAGATCTTTAATGGGAACCGATTGGAGGACAGTATTACTGAATATATTGGGCTCGATAATACAATTCCAACGGGATCTATCAAAATTGGCTCAAGAACCATAGATCAACCATGAAAAGCATAGGGATAGCTTGGAGGACCAATATTTTCACAACAATCATCTATTTGGGAATAACTAAGTCTAAGCAATTCAGAAGCTCCGACTTGATATACGAAACCCTATAGGTTTATTGCATTATGTTAGGAATAATATCTCCTCCATAGTTCTGATGATCTTCACGTCATTCTCTCTACCTACGTGAATATCTCGAATTATAAGAATCGGGTTGATACCCACAGATTTCGCCCCTTGCGCGTCGGATAAAACTTGGTCCCCCACATGAATTGCCTCTTGAGGAGTCACTCCCGCTTTTTCCAAAGCTCGCAGAAATATGGATGGATGTGGTTTTTCTGCTCCCGCCTCTCTGGGCGTGACTATGACATCTATAACTTCCTCTAGGTCCAATTCATTCAATAAAACCTCCATATCCTGGTTCAAGTTGGTGATTATACCTAATGTAAGACCTAGTTCCTTAAGCTTTTTCAGAGTAGGTCGCACATCTCCAAATAATCTAAATCTCCTGGGAATTAATGTAGTGAGTTCCCAGGCTTGAGCCGCTAGGGCAAAGCTCACAGTTATACCAGCCCCCTCTAGTATCATTTTTTCATAAACAGCGAAGAACTCCTTCCTCTCTTGTTCGGACCTATATATGATAGGTTTTCTGCTGTTTTCTAAATTGAAAAATCCATCAGCTTTTTCGTAACCCCTCATCACTCCTTCTTTAGTTACTGTAAGACCAATTTCTTTGCATGCGCACAGTTGAATATCTTCCACGGTGGGGTAAAAATGAACAAGCGTATTATAAAAGTCAAAGAATATTGCTTTGATCATATTAGAGTTGAAGCTTTCATTTTGGTCATTCCCCTACCGGAATCGTACATCAAACTCACGAGTACAAGGATTTTTAAGTTCTAAAGACAACCTTTCGAAAGGCTTCCGCGTATTTTAAACCAAGATGTTTTCCAGCTTGTTCACCTGATGCACGAATACGTTGGAAGGCCTGATCTAGGCCCGAAAGTTGGCTTTTATGGCAACCCAACGAATCCAACTTGAGATCCATAAACTCGGAAATATCAATGACTACATCAGGTTCCTCTGCTCCCCAAAACAGAATCATGCCAGTTTTATGGGGGGTTAGTCCTTCTAATTCATGCTCGTTAAAATGCAATCTATCTCTGGCATATGGGAAAACAGCGTCCTGTGCCACAATACCTGTTATACGGTGATCTCTATGAAAATAAAATGTCCTACGATGCGGGTCCGGACATAAAACAATATCCGGTTTAAATCTTCGTATTTCTCTAACTAGTCTACCTCTGAATTCTCTACTATCCTCAAGCTCTCCATCAGGGTAGCCCAGCATGACAACTTTTTTAACTCCCAATGTATCTGCCGCTTCTATCTGCTCCAATTTCCGGATAGTCCTTAATGATTCAGCTTCTAGATTAGGATCATCAGTCCCCTTGCTACCATCTGTACATAGCACGTAGAAAACCTGAGTCCCCGAGTTGATCCACTTAGCAACTGTTCCTCCACAAGAAATTTCCGCATCGTCCGGGTGCGGGGTAATGACCAATGCCCTCTTGGGCGCCTTAAGCAATCTGCAACCTCCCTATCTACTGATTGTTCGTGCACAACTACTCTGCTACAATCCCACATGTGTGTCAATGCGGGTCAATATTATTGTGACCAAGCCAGAGGAAGAAGACAATTAGTGGTTAACCCTCCACAAAGCAAATCTTTGATAATCAAATCTTTTGAGTGGAAAGACCTAGATATCCTCTTGGGCTTGGAAAATCAACTTAGAATAGCGGACGGAGAAACAGGGCCCATTACAAAGACTGCACTTGCGGAACAGTTAAGACAGCCTCACGTTGACGTAGACCGAGATATCTTGCTATGTCTACAAGATAACCAACTAAGAGCAACCAGTCTAATATGCTACGAGCCGAGGATAGATAGAGCCATATTGGATATAAAAGGCACGAGTGGGTTTCTAGGATCAAACCTTGTATACGACCTATTGGCCGCCGCTTTAGAAAAGGTTAAAAATCTAGAGGTTTCAACCTTAGACTTTCTACCACCTCCTCAAATACCAATAGAAATTTTAACCGATAAATGTAACTTCTATAGAGAACATACCTATCTTAAAATGCGATGGGCCCCTAGGAATTTACTGGAACCAACGCTGCCTGGAAACTACAGTATGAGAAGCTATGGCAGCCCGGGGGATGATCAGGCTCTTACAACCATACAAAATTCATCCTTTGGTGGAAGCTTTAATTTCTCACCGAATTCACTAGAAGAAATTAGCTACCGTGCCAACATGAGCAATACATCACATTCGGGAATAATATTCTTAATACATCAGGATAATATAGCTGGATACAACTGGACATTGACCATGCCAATTATTAACGGAATTAAAGGGATCATATCTATGATTGGAATTGACCCTTTCTATAGAGGACAGGGATTGGGAAAGCCGCTTTTGGTGGCTGGTTTAAAACACCTTGTATCCATTGGTGCCAGCTTTGTAGAACTTGAAGTAGATGAATCAAATGAGGCTGCTATAAGACTCTACAAATCAATGGGATTCGAATCCATACATCGACTTCATTGGTTCCATTTGCCTATCAAGCCTTAGGCTTCTTTTTCCTTCAACGCTTCATAAAGATCAGAAGAGTTCATATTATCAAATATTCCCTCTGGAGTCAGAACTCCTCCTGATATGACCATTCTCATAGTTTCATCCACGTTTAAATCGGTTGAGACAGAATTGGATTCAGGTACAATAACCAAGAATCCTGATGTGGGCACAGGTGCTGTAGGAATGTAAACAGCTATCATCGGTATACCGTCTTTAGTGTTAAAGTTCGCAGTAACAAATCCAATTGATAAAACATTCAATCTTGGAAACTCCAACAACACTACACGGCTATATTTTTCAGACCAGTTAGAAATCATGAGTGAATCAACGGTCTGTTTTGCAGTTCTATAGATAGCCCTTACAAAAGGTATTCTATCTGCTAATTTATGTCCAACAGATATTAGACGTACCCCAATTACATAACTGCCTACCAACCCTGATAGATAGATAAAAATAATAAAAAAGGCGATTCCAACACCAGGTAGTTCTCGGCCAATAATACCTTCAAGAAAATCCCGCGGTATTGGGTCTATAATGTCGAAAAAGAACTTCATGACCAGTATCGTAGCCATGAGGGGTAAAACAATAAGGAATCCCGAAACTATTTTGCGCCTAAAATGCTGGCCCATGCTTTTGAATGCCTGCCGGGGGTGCAATCTATCCCAAAAGTTATCCATCAGGACCCACGAGTTGGGAGTAATGATTCGTAGGATGAAAGCACCAAGGGAGCTATCCGATTCCAAGAGAACGAAGTCGCATTGCGAATAGAGGCAGTCTTCATACTCTCACTAAGTTGTCTACAGTGAAAAATCATCATCAATCTATCCGCGTAGGATTCTGGACACCTCCATGGCATCAAGAATCCCGTTTTACCATGTTTTATCAGCGAAGACAACCCGCCTACTCGAGAGGCTATTACCGGAGTTCCGCAGGCCATAGATTCGAGAGCTACCAGGCCAAAACTCTCGTAGTAAGAGGGCACAAGACATACGTCGGCCGCTGAGAAAAATACGGCCAAATCCTCCCTGTCAACTCGGTCAATAAAAACCACTGATTTTGACAATCCCATCGTTTCCGAAAGAGCTTTTAAACGTAAAACTTCTGGATCGTGCTCCGACTGACCGCCTACAACTAACAATTTAAATCCCCGATCTGTCCCCAAAGCCTCCACGACTTTAAACAGAAAATCTATACCCTTTAGGGGTTCCAACCTACCGACAAACAAAATTATTTTATCATCGTAAATTCTCAATCTGTCTCGTGCGACTTGCCGCTCAATCGGCTTGAACGTTGAAAGATTGACTCCACACGGAATCACGACTATTTTTCTCCTAGCAGAAGGGTGTAAATTAATGATAGCCTGCATTTCATGGCCGCTCGAGGTCACTATAAGATCTGCTAACCCTATTAAGTCCATCTCTATAGCTTCTCTATCACTAAAAGCATCTGTAGGCCCGATAGCCTTCCGCTTCAAATGCTCCAAGGTATGGAAATTCAATATATGAGGTATCTTATTTTTCTGAGAAAATTTCTGACCAATCAAGCCAGACATCCAATAATGTGAATGAACCACGTCATATGTAATTTTGTGTTCGGATTGGAAGCGTAACACTTTTTTATAGAATCCATCTATATAACTTCTAAAAACATGTAGTTCAGCATCTGGCGGTCCACCGTAAAGATGTACTATTCTGACGCCATGTCCAAGAAAAGAGACATCCTGATCCGATTCCAAATGATTTCTGGTAAAAATATCGATTTCTAGCCCCAATAAACTGAGTTCTCTGGCTAATTCAATTATATAAACATTCATACCACCCACTTTTCCCGATCCTGGAGCTAGAGCAGGACATGAATGAAAACTTACCATAGCTACTCTTAAAGCCATCAGTAAATTTCCACATTTAAATTAAAAACTAGTCTATCTATACCCCCCAAATCATATTTGTATGGCTCACCACCTCTGAGAAAATCATAATAGTTTAAACCTGACTCAATAGCATTTTGAATAGAAAATGCTTTTAACAGAAGACCGACACTATAGTATCTAAATTCTGGATCGTATCCACTGTTATACAAGAATCTCGAATTCCCATAATCAAAACACATGACTGCAGCTACTTTCTGGCCATTGATCTCCAAAAAAAACAACCTAAGAAAGCCCCCAGATGCGAACTTATAAGCCACCTCTCGAAAAAATCTATCTCTATCCGGTGTAAGAAATTCCTCCTTATGTTGACCGCTCAGTTTAAGTAATCGTAAGAAGTCATCCATCGACAACTGAACCTCATCGGGATGAGTCAGTTCCAACCAGGCTACCCCTTCAACTGCTCCTAATCTTCTGAATTTACGCCGTAATTCATGGCGATTCTTTTTTGATAGACTTGATAAGAATTGATCCCAAGAATCGGGTAATCCCATGCCTGGAACCACATCACTTTTCGCTACATCAACCTTATACCCTCTTTCCCTAGCAACTGCAGGCAGAATTTTTAAGGTCAACGATTCTTCCGGAATGGAGAATAATTTCAAATCTCTACATTGGATGTCCTCCAAGTAATCCAATAATGCACCAAAGAATCCTATTTCATTCCCTGGGGTAATGAGGAAATCGGCGAAATCACATACATCTTGATCTCCTAAAAACGTGAAACTTGGCCCTCGACTTCTCAACGGAGCAATTCCTTCCATTGGCTTCGAAGTGGCATGAAGAATATGTGTATCGCTACCAGAACCAAGCTCCGAAAACCAAGTCTCAAGAAATTCAATTAATTGGAACGGCGTATTTATTGCGGTTTTTGAAAGAAGCTTTGACCAAGTTCCAGATATATCACAGAACGAACGCTCAGAGAAGATTTCAGTCATGTATGCCTCTCAAGGAAAATTAACTCGTCACTAAATCATTATCAATGAGATCCGAACATAGCGGATTCTAATTCTTCTAAAGTAGCTGGTACTTCTACAACATTTGGCAAAGACAAATGTTCGACCAATTCTGGTTGCTTTAACCCGGAACCGGTAATAATACATATAACTCGCTTACCATGAAAATTCCAGCCCGCTTTGTATAATTTCAAGATCCCAGCTAATGAAGCTGCCGAAGCAAGTTCACAAAAAATTCCCTCCAGTGATGCCAATTTGCCACACGCATCTGCTATTTCCTCATCAGTTACAGCCTCTATTAAACCTTTCGACTCTTTTACAACGCTTAGAGCACTTTCCCAATTAACCGGATTCCCGATCCGTATAGCCGAAGCGATAGTGTCGGGATTTTCAAAGGGCCTATTCTGAACTAATGGAGATGCTCCCTTAGCTTGAAATCCCATCATTCTGGGAACGGATTGGACGAGTCCTCGATTACTATATTCTGAAAACCCTCTCCAATACGCTGATATATTCCCCGCATTACCAACAGGTATAGCGACGTAATCAGGAGAAAACCCTAGTTCGTCTATTATTTCAAAGGCCGCCGTTTTCTGGCCTTGTAATCTGTACGGATTAACTGAATTCACTAAAGTGATAGGGTGATTCTTAGCAATCAACTGAACCAGTGATAATGCGTCATCAAAATTCCCGTATACTGAGACTATTCGGGCTCCATGAGCCCGTACTTGGGCAAGCTTACTAGAGGAAACACCGCCAGCTGGAACTACTACTGTAACGGGTAATTTGAATCGAGCTCCATATGCAGCGGCGGAGGCGCTGGTGTTACCTGTAGAAGCACATATAATCCCCGTACTCTCTGCTTCCATAGCTTTAGCAACAGCGACAACCATACCTCGATCCTTAAATGATCCCGTTGGGTTCGAACCTTCTAGCTTGAAAAACAGGTCCTCACATTGAACTAATTTAGACACTGCTGTCGAACGGACCAAGGGAGTTTGCCCCTCCCCAAGGGTAATAAGAGGAGTTTTTTCTGCAACCGGCAAGAATTCGCGGTACAAATTTAATATACCTGTTCCAGCCACAAAACCTCCTAACTAGATAACTCTTCTATCCTTATCACATTATTAACCATAACTACAACTGGAAGATCTGACAAAATTGCAAGTGATTGCTGGATTTGGTATTCCCTTGATGAATGTGTAGTTATTACAATTTCCGCCGTACCTTTCTCTGTATCTGCATCCTTCTGAATAACCGAGGCGATACTAATCTCCATCGAACCTAGTACTGCTGCTATCTGTCCAAATACTCCCGCCTCATCAGATACAGTCATTCTAAAATAATAACTAGTCTTCAAATCAAGTATATTCTTCAAAGTTTTGTTTCGTTCTATCACTGGTAATGGTAAATGAGGAGCTTGAACTGTCAAAATGCCCTTACCAACATCCAATAGTTCCCCCAAAATCGCGCTCGTGGTGGGCCATCTACCAGCTCCTTGAGCATGGAAGACTATACTACCGGAATAATTCCCATCGAGTTGAACTGCGTTATATATTCCAGAGACTTTTGCTAACAAATGCGACTCCGGAACCAGTGAAGGATGGACTCTAACTAATATCCCATCCTCTTGCGCTTCCGCCATAGCTAATAATTTTATTCCATATCCAAGTTCCTTTGCGTACAGAAAGTCCCTGGATTCCAATTTCTGTATACCTTCGCAATATATGTCAGCTGGATCAACATAGTTCCTAAACGCCAGAGTTGCAATTATCGCGAGTTTATTAGCAGCATCTAATCCTGAAATATCGTTAGATGAGTCACTTTCTGCATATCCTAATGTTCGTGCCAAATCTAAAGCCTCGTCGAATCCCGTACCCTGCTCTTCTATAGACGTGATGATAAAGTTGGTTGTCCCATTTAATATAGCGTGTATAGATCTGAAGTCATTTGCCTGCAGGTCTCTGGTAATTGGGCCAATAATAGGCATTCCTCCACAAACCGCAGCCTCGAATCTAAAACTTCTACCATATTTGCGCGCCAATTCAAAAAGTTCTGGGCCTTCCCGTGCAACTAAATCTTTATTAGCAGTAATGACATCTTTCCCAGAACGCAACGCCTGTCTTACATATTCGGATGCCGGATGTATGCCCCCGATTAGTTCAATAATAATCTGGATTTCCGAATCAGCAAGAACTTTATCTGGGTTCTGTGTCAGAACCCCAGACGGTATATTAATTGGACGATTCTTTTCAACATTCCTAACCAATATATGCTTCAGATCGAATTCTATACCTGATTGAGATAACAATCTCTCGGAATGACAGAACAGAGCTTCTGCGACTCCAGCACCTACAGAACCAAGCCCCAATAAACCTACACCGATAGGTGGATTATTGTTACTCACCTAGGGACATTCCTCGTTTTTGGCCAGCAGTTTGCATTAATTGTTCAACAGTCCATTCATAAAGACTACTATCAAAGTTAATCCCAACCCATCCTTCTGATGTCCCCTTTTCAAATCTATCCTCAACCCAACTTTCCAATAACTGTTCGCGTAGTTTGGATCTCCATCTAGCCCCTACTTCCATCACTTTAGGGCCGTCATTTACCTTAGCTATTACAAAGTGGTCTCCACTCTGTATACCTTCGGTTAGATCTCCGGAATCGATTCCAGGAAAATCTTCCGTTCCAAATAACCATGGATCTAAATCTGGGAAAGCACCTTTAGGTATCCAACCGACACTTCCATTTGGAAGAGCATACACAAAGTTCTTAGAGTAGTCCGCGGCGACAGTTTCAAATCCCTGAATTAATGCTCTTTCCCGAACTGCCCTAACGTCCTCAAAAGTGTCGGAGCTAGATGCAATAGGATCAGGCATTAACGGAACCCTTATCCAAGAAACGTCAACATGTTCCATTTCTTCTGAGATATTTTCGTCCATTGCCCGGACCATTTCCAGAAAAGTAAGCTGTTCTAAGGCCAACCGTCTAAATTCAGCTTCGGTTATTCTATTAAAGTTCAAATAGCTAAGATATCTCTCCTCGAACTCCCTGTCTAATTGATCTTGAGTGGTTTCCTGCCCTGGAGGCACGTCAGCCTCGAAGACCGTGCTAACAAAAGTATCTATATCGTTCTCGGTAATCTTAACATTGAATTCATCTGACGCTTGTATCAACAGTTCCAATTGGACCATTCCCAAATTAAATGGTCCTGCACTTACATCAAGGTCAGGATTGTATAAGATACGCAAAACATCCGTAAGAGTAATATTGGTCTCTGAATATCCTGTAGCTGCCTGTATCATACGAACACGTTTCACCAAGTCTCCCTGATCAAACTTTGTTTCGTTAACTACTGCAGCTTCAACTCTCGGAGGTAAATAAAAATTCAGATACCACGCACTGGTCACAATGCCGCCTATAGTTAGCAAAAACACTGCAATAAAAATTAGAAGAAACCTTTTTCTCCTTGGGTTCATACGTAAACGGGATAGCCGAACACGTCGATCCTTTGGTTGTTGGGAATCTCCACTTAATCGATTTTTGGGGGTTGTATCCATAAACGAATCCTTACATGGTGTCGCCGTAGAGCTCAGAACACTCTCATAGGCGGATCAAAAATCTATCTCAAACGATACCTTCTAATTCGCTCCAAGGTGATTTGGACTGAACGGAAGCAAAGCTATCATTCTAGCTCTTTTTATCGCTCTGGTCAGAGCTCTTTGGTGAAGCGCACACGTACCAGACTTACGGCTGGGATCTATTTTAGATCTGTCCGACATAAATCGCCGTAGACGGCCCACGTCCTTATAATCTATGTGCGTAACCTTCTCTACACAAAAAGTACATACCTTGCGACGGGATACAAATCTACGTCGTGGACGTACGCCAGCGTCTCTTTTGGGAAGACTAGTCATGAATTGGTCTCCTATAATTAATCAATTAAAAAGGCAGGTCCTCAGCTTCGGTAGGCATCGAGAAGTCATTTCCTTCAGATAGACCTCCACCGACCGAATCACCATCCCTACCTGAATCACCACTCCCGCCTAAAAACACAACCGATTGCGCTATGATTTCATTCGTAACTCTGGATTGGCCATCCTGACCTTCCCACCTACGACTCTTAAATCGGCCCTCAATGTAAGCTTGCCGGCCTTTTGCAAGATACTGATTGACTCGTTCGGCCAATCGCTCCCAAGCTACCACGTTAAACCATTCGGTTTCATCCTGTCGTTCTCCATCACGGTCACGAAAAGTCCTACTTACGGCAATGCTAAAAGACGTAACCGGTACACCACTAGGCGTGTATCGCATCTCTGGATCCCTACCTAGATTCCCTATTATCATTATCTTATTTAAGCCGGCCATATAAAGCGATCCTTCCTTTTTCTACTTAGCTATATTATTCCTTATCTTTGTCGGACACCTGAGCATGATCTTCCTGAGCTTCCTCAGTGGCTACTGTATCACTAGGAGCTTCCTCAGTAGTCTTTTTCCTAATCTTTTTTGCCGGTTCTTCCTTTGTGGGTTTTTCTCCTCTTACGATCATGAATCTTAGAAGAGCGTCTGACAATCTAAGTTGCCTATCAAGCGACTGTAGTTCAGATGATTCAATCTCAGCATACATCAAATGATATGTTCCTTCTAAATACCTCTGACCACGTTTTTTTATCGGATAGGCCAAATGCCTAGTTCCCCACTTATCCTCTTGTGAGACCGTGCCCCCGCCTCTTCCTACCAATTCTTTAATATTATTAATTGATGTTGCACTTTCCTCGTCGCTAAGAGCGGGGTTAAGTATCAACATGATTTCAAAATCTTTTTTCATATACCTACTCAATGTAATTTGACTAATTATAGCACCGGGCGATTCCCACGCTCAACCAACGTTACTCATCAATCCCTGGGACCGGAAACCGTGAAGCCAAGCCATTGGCCTCAATTCTAATATTTCTTAACAAGCATTTATCATCAGGTTCCGCAAGAGATCGGACAATAATCTGACCAATCTGCCATAATTCCTGAGGTCCCATACCACGGCTAGTTACAGCCGCAGTACCCAATCTAAGCCCGCTTGTTATACGCGGTGATTCCGTATCGTTTGGTATAACATTCTTGTTTACAATAATTCCAACTTTGCCCAAAACTTCAACTGCTTCGTTTCCTTTTATACCAAGTGGCCTAAGATCCACTAAGCACAGATGAGTGTCAGTACCTCCTGAAACCATCCTCAGTCCCCCTGAAGAAAGCGATTCAGCCAATGTTCGCGAGTTCTCCACAATCTTGCTAGCATATTTTTTAAAAGATGGTTTAAGGGCTTCCCCGAAACAAACTGCCTTTGCAGCTATAACATGCATGAATGGCCCCCCCTGTACCATAGGAAAAACTGCGCGATCAACCAGTTTTCCCAACCTCCCTTTACTTAATATCATTCCTCCTCTAGGTCCCCTCAATGTTTTCTGTGTAGTCGTTGTAACAATATCAGCGTACGGAACCGGCGAAGGATGCACACCCCCTGCTATAAGCCCAGATATATGTGCCATATCTACCATTAACATAGATTCAGTTTCTTGGGCAATTTTGCCAAAACGTTCAAAGTCTATAATTCTTGGATATGCGGTAAATCCGGCAACAATCAACTTTGGTTTATATTTTTTCGCCTGTTGCAAAACATCATCGTAATCGATCACTTCTGATTCAGGATCAACTCCATAGCTCACAAAGTTGTAAAGTCGACCGGAAAAATTCGCTGGACTCCCATGTGTCAAATGCCCGCCCTGGTCTAACTTCATACCCATCACTGTGTCACCGGGGTTCAAAAGAGCAAAATAAGCCGCCATATTTGCCTGAGCACCGCTGTGGGCTTGCACATTTACGTGATCCGATCCGAATAATTTTTTAGCACGTTCTATAGCCAAATTTTCCAATTCATCTGCATTTTCACAACCAGCATAATATCTCTTTCCAGGGTACCCTTCAGCATATTTATTAGTTATGATGGAAGCCTGAGCTTGCAGCACGGCCTTGCTGGCATAATTTTCAGAAGCAATTAGAACAATTGAATTACGCTGTCGCTCTTCCTCACGGGCAAGCACTCTATAAACATCAGGGTCTGAGGACTTAGTAGCCTTCATAAGTTCCAAGTATGAACTCCGTACGAACTTTAATGAATAACCAGAATCAGGATTATCAGTCTACGTTTACACCTCAAAAGATGTCAATAAATATGAATTGCCTAAACATCCAAACAACTCTAAACTTACATGTCAAAATGATATATACACTAATATAATCCGGTGATCGAGTCAGATTAATATGCCTCTTTGATATAATGGATAATGCTGAGAGATTTCCAATCTTTAGTGAATAAAGCCTATCGCAACGAGGACCATGGACATGGATACAGAGGTATGGCAAGATGATATCCACAATCCAAAAGTCCCCCCAAAAATCACGGTATACCATTGGCAATGACACCTTCCAATACATACCTGCCGGGGACTAGAGAATGACAGTACTACTACCTAGGACAAAAGGAGTAAAGATATGGGTTTTGGAATAATGGTGGTGAAACAATTCGAGAAATTAGTAGTTCTACGTTGGGGACAGCTTAACCGAATAAGTCATCCAGGATTTAGATTTGTGATCCCTATAATGGAAGACGGAAGGAAAGTAGATTTGCGCGAGCGAGTCCAACGAGTACCCACTCAAAAATACATAACGAGCGATAACGTTGTAGTGGATATGGATTTTGTAATTTATTACCGTGTCGTAGAAGATATTGCCGAAAGAGCGGTGTTGAATGTCCGGAACTTTGAATCCGCAGTGGTGAATATGGCAGTTGCAACCCTCCGCACGGTTATCGGGGCAACAACATTAGCCTCTGCCCTAGCAGACAGAGAAAGAATGCGGGAAACCTTGCAAGTATCTTTGGATGAGGTTACCGATCGGTGGGCAGTAAAAGTAACCCAAGTAGCTATTAATGAAATTGATCCGCCCCCCAACGTGAAATCAGCTATGGAGCGGGAAAAATCTGCCGAAGCTATAAAAACTGCCGAAATAACAGAATCTGAAGGTCAAAGACAAGCTGCAATTAACAGGGCTGAAGGGGAAAAGCAATCAGCAATTCTCACAGCAGAGGGAAAAAGACAGTCAGAAATACTTACCGCTGAAGGAGATCAACAGGCTACAATATTGAGAGCAGAAGGATTCAGCACAGCGCTAGACAAGATATACCAAGTCGCAAATACCATCGATGAAAAAACTATGAGCTTACAATACTTTGAAACCTTGAAATCCATGGGTTCGAGTCCATCGACCAAATTCATTTTCCCAATGGAATTCACATCAATGCTGAAACCATTCCTAAATCTCGGAAAAAAGAGGGATGAAACTCGGCCCGAATAACCTACGGAGGGTCTGGTGATATTATCCAGTGCTTAAAATATGTGGGGAGCTCGAAGAATACAGTTAGCAAATGACTACGCCTGAGATCTTTACACACACCAATTTAGGATTGCTCTCCATGATTGGCTTAGTGGAATCCCGGTTTTAAAAATGACATTGCAGCCGAATAGGGTTCTATATCTCCATCTTTTACTTTCTGAAGTATGGATTCGAATCTAGGATCGTGATACATATCCTTTTCTAGTCGAAGCTTCAATTCCTGCAACACAAGCTCGGAAAATTCTACTGACCGATGATGTTCACGCCTCACGTTCAGGACACCATTGGATTCCAACAGATCTCTATAGGTTTGGATAGATTCCTTAAGTTTTACAATACCTTCTCCATTTAATGATTGCGTAGTAATTACAACACGTCGGCCGGGACATATATCATCCGCCGAATCCACAACCTCTTTAAGATCTCTAAGAATGTTATCAAGCCCAAAATGATCCGACTTGTTAACCACAAAAATATCTGCTATCTCCATAAGGCCTGATTTCATGAATTGAATGGAATCGCCCATATCTGGTGCAAGCACCACAAGCACTAAATCGGCCACATTTTGTATATGCAAATCTGCCTGACCCACCCCAACCGATTCAACAATAACAATATTCTTCCCTGATAAATTTAACAGACGCGTAATACCTCTGATTCTCTTGGGTAGGCTAACAGTTCGATCACGGGTGGCCATACTTCTAATAAAAACTCTTGGATCAAGGTTATGATTGCTCATACGAACTCTATCTCCCAAGACAGCACCACCTGAGAAAGGACTAGTAGGATCAACCCCTATAATCCCAACCGATAAATCATCGTATAGATATCGTTCTGTTAGCTGGGAAATTAATGTGCTTTTCCCAACTCCTGGAGCCCCAGTTACACCAATTACAAATGCCTGCCAATTCTCAGGGTGGCAGGCTCTTAAAACATCTATACCAAAAGGATCATCTGACTCTACCAAAGATATAGCCTTCGCAAGAGCCCGTCGATCTCCCTGACTGATCTGCTTCAAAAGTTGGATCACAGCATTCCATAGGCCGGGGTAATTGGTTCTGCAATGTACCATTACGACTAGATAGCGTCAAATTCACGAAATTAGTCTACAGGAATACTAGCCTATAAGAGTTTAATAGCTGGAAATTAGTCGAATGTCAAAAACCGATACTATTTTCTTCAGGAGCACCAACCAGCCGTGTTTCTAATGATTCAATGTCAGACGAACTTAAACTAAAATACTTGGCCATCGGATGATGGAACACCAGGGCGCTGACCGATCCTTCAGGATCCATCATAAACTCTTCTGTTAGGCTAACTCCTATATTCTCTTCAGGATTCAAAAGCTGCCATATTTGAGTTTGATCTTCCAATCTAGGACATGCCGGATATCCAAAGGAATACCTACATCCTTGATATTTAGCCTTGAGAATATCCTGTATAGTCACATTGGCAGAATCCCCGAGCCCCCACATACTCCTCATTCGCTTATGCAGTAGTTCAGCAAAGGCTTCTGCAGATTCCAAAGCAATAGCTTGAAGAACATGGCTATTCAAGTATTCCCCTTTTGTCATCCAATCGTTTGCCAAATCCCTTACCCCGGGACCTATCGTCGTTACCAACGAACCTATGTAATCACTCTTGCCCAAAGATAAAGGTCTAATATAGTCGGAGATACAAAGCCTTTCTCCTTCCTGTTGTCGGCCGAATCGAAATCTGGACAAAACTTCTTGTCCATTAGGAGACAAGATCAAAAGATCGTTCTCTACTGATGCCGCTCTGAAAAACTTATACACAGCCTTGGCTTTGATATCCGACCTACTCAACATCACATCCTCGATCTCCCGGACCTTAGATCGAAGTTCAAGGGCCTTTCTTTCGCCATTTTTTAGGGCGTGTTCAAATTTGCCTCTGTACCCTAGATGCCTAACATATAACATTACCGGATTAATATATTTAAAGATCTCGGATAGGTCGAAGTCATTTATTGTATGCAATTTTAAATCCGGCGGAATCGGAACTTCTTGCAATGTTTCGACTACTGTACCTGGGGTTTTAGCCCTGCCGCTTGTTCTATGATCGGATAGTCTGGATTGGTCGGCAGCAACTATTTGATCTGTCTCTAAATGCAGTTTAGATTTCAGGTTTTCCAGTTTGGTTGGATCTCTGAGGATGTTCATTGAAGCTAGTCCGCTCATAGCATCGCCAGCATAAACAACTAACCCGGGATATTCCGGGGCTATCCTGAGACGTGTAAACCGATTGGTAAGCGCTGCACCTCCGACAATAATTGGTATTTCTATACTAGCTTCTTTAAGTTCGTGAGCAGTCTCCACCATCATCCGGGCAGACTTTACCAAAAGCCCCGAAAGTCCAATAACATCAGGCTTATGTTTATGAAACGCATCTATTAGCTCTCTGGGTGGAACTTTGATCCCTAAGTTAATCACTGTAAAACCGTTGTTAGTAAATATAATATCGACCAAATTTTTCCCAATATCATGTACATCCCCTTTGACTGTAGCCAACAACATCTTGCCTTTGTTAACAGTGGCATCTTTATCCATATGAGGTTCCAGGTAGGATACAGCTGCCTTCATAGCCTCGGCGGAACTTAGGACTTCAGCAACGATCAACTCATTTTGGCCAAAGAGTCGCCCTACCTCATCCATGCCATCCATAAGAGGGCCATTTACAATTTCCAAAGGGGTAGAACCAGTCAAAGCTTCATCCAAATCTTGAAAAAGGCCTTCTTTAGTTCCATCGACAATACAACTGCTTATACGTTCGTTAAGAGGTAAAGTTTTTCTAGTTTCATCGGTTTTGGTTGGACGTATGTCTCTGAAATGGTCAGCAAAAGCCGCTATAGGGTTTACCCCACGTGACCAGATCAAATCTTCGGCAAGTTTTTTTTCATCTTGTGGAATAGATGCGTAGCGTCGGAGTTGTTGGGAATTTACGATAGCCATATCTAGACCAGCCTTGACGCAATGGTAGAAGAAGACCGAGTTCAAAACTTCCCTCCCTGCCATAGGTAAACCAAAGGATACATTGGATATCCCCAAAATGGTTTTAGCAGTAGGAAACGCTTTTTTTATTAAACGAACACCTTCAATAGTTTCAAGCCCTGATCCAATATAGTTAGAATCTCCCGTAGCTATAGGAAAGACCAAAGGGTCAAATATAATATCCTGAGAAGCAATACCATATTTCTCAGTAAGCAATTTGAAAACTCTTTTAGCTATCGATAATTTTCTTTCTTTAGTAACAGCTTGACCCTGAACACGGTCATCGTCTATACATCCAACCACAACCGCAGCCCCAAACTCTTTAATTAGAGGCACGATAATCCTTAGCCGATCTTCTCCATCTTCCAAGTTTATGGAATTTATGATCGATTTCCCCGGAGTACGTTTTAAAGCTTCTTTTAACACAACGGAGTCCGTCGAATCCAACATGAGCGGAACTTTTACTCTACCGTTTAAAAATTCCAGGAATGTACTGACATCTCTAGTCTCGTCCCGATCAGGATCCTGAAGACAAATGTCCAAAATCTGAGCCCCGTCACGCACTTGCTTCCGACCTATCTCTACACCTGCTTCCCAGTTTTCCTCTGCTACAAGCTTCTTGAATTTTCTACTACCCAAAACATTAGTTCTTTCACCAACCAAGACTGGCCGTGTATCGTCGTCTATGACAAAAGGTTCTAGACCTGAAACAAATGTGTCATTTCGAAGGACCGGGACTCTAACTATCCTTTTTTGCGCCATCCTGCGGATTTGCTTTATGTGGTCTGGGGTAGTACCACAACATCCCCCTAATACATTAACCCAGCCCTCATCAATAAAACCCTCGAGTGTGGAGGACAGAGATTCCGGAGTTTCGTTATAATTACCGTCTTCGTCAGGGAGTCCAGCATTTGGAATAACCGCTATCGGAAATCGGGAGATCTGCGAAAGTGTGCGGACGTGATCTCTCATAAAACTTGGCCCAGTCGAACAATTTATGCCAATCCATAATAGATCTCTATGTGCCAAAGAATTATAGAAGCCTTCGATATCCTGCCCACCAAGCATAGTACCCATAATCTCAATAGTGCTTTGGACAGCCACCGGAATTATCCTATCCATTTCCATGCTCAATTGATCTATAGCAGCGAGGCCCGCTTTCACATTAAGTGTATCTTGTGCGGTTTCTAGAAGCAGAAAGTCAGCCCCCCCATCTATAAGGCCCATCGCTTGTACGTGATAATGCTTTATTAATTCATCCCAAGTGATACCACCAGTAACAGATATAGCACGAGTCGTGGGACCCATTGAACCTGCCACAAAAATGGTCTTTTCTGGCGTTTCGAATTCGGAAGTCGCATCTCTGGCGATTCTCGCAGCCGCCCTACTGATATCATATGCCTGTGTCCCCAATCCAAATTCATTTAAAACTAATGGAGTACTGCCAAATGAGTTAGTCTCAATTATATCTGGTAGTTCCTGTAAATGAGCCTGATGAATTCCAGAAATAAGTCCAGGATTAACAAGATTCAAAATCTCATTACAGCCTTCATATTCCTCTCCATCAAAATCTTTTGCCGATAATGCTAAGTTCTGAATAGCAGTCCCCATCGCCCCATCGACAATGACAATCCTTTGTTCAAGAAGCTCCTTTAATTTATTTATCCGTTTTGACAAGTTCATTTTTAGACAGACCGTATATTGGTTACCAATCTATGCATTTGATATATGAATCGTTATTATTAACATTTAGGCTATCCATATATATTTCATATGAGGATAGCTTGCCGTCGCATTCTATCTAAGGGACTAATAGCACGCAAGAATTTTCCACATCATCTAGTTGCACAAATCGATTTTGAAGCCAACTATGTCGCAATTTGGTATTAAGATTAGGTCTGTGTGATAATGATGTGGTCCGACTTCCAGGTCTATAGGAACCTTGATGCCAAAAAGCTATTGGATAGTAACAACAAACCCAGACAACTTCCAGATAGCCAAAAGTAGAAAATTTGACCTCCTTGGCCTACGTGCCCAACACAAACGGAAAGTACAGCGTATAGAAAATGGAGACCAACTACTTCTCTACATCACACATCTAAGAGTCTTCAGCTTAACTGCCACGGTTGAAAAGCCATTTTTCGAAGATGCCTCACCTATTTGGGAGAAAGAAGGAGAAAGCAATTTCCCTTATCGCATTGGGATTAAACCTGATCTGGTTCTAGAACCAACACAATACTTGGACGCTTCCCACATCGCACCCCGCATGGATTATGTAAAACGATGGGTTCCTGAGATGTGGTTCATGGCATTTGAAGGCAGCTTGCACCTCATCTCTAAGTCTGACTTTTATATGATCTCTGAGGAAATCCGCAAGGCATCAGAAACAACCACTAAAACTCCAACACAACCGTTACCCAACAACATTCGATCGAATTGTGCTCTTTATGATGACTAAGATCAGTCCATATCGCATACCACTAACCAATGTATCTAATAGTATTTATGGCAGCCTGTGCGGCCGCTAATCTTGCGACAGGCACTCTAAATGGTGAAGAACTCACGTAGTCTAGCCCAATTTCATGGCAAAACAATATGCTTTTCGGATCTCCGCCGTGCTCCCCACAAATACCTATCTCCATATTTGTCCTAGCCTGTCGCCCCTTTACAACGCCCATAGAAATCAACTGACCAACACCATCCGTATCCAAAGATACAAATGGGTCATTTGCTAGAATACCCTTATCTACGTAATGTCTTAAGAACTTACCTTCAGCGTCATCGCGGCTATATCCGAATGTGGTCTGAGTTAGATCATTAGTACCAAAACTAAAGAAATCGGCCAATTCTCCTATGGCATCGGCTGTTAGCGCGGCCCTAGGAACCTCAATCATGGTGCCAAATTTATAACTGAATTTATGACCATTTTCTTCTTGGACCTTATCAGCAACCTTGGTAAGCATATTTTTAAGGATACCAAATTCGTTTACATGTGATGTCAGAGGGATCATGATCTCGGGGGAAACTTTGATGCGTTCATCCAATAGCTTACAACAAGCCGTTATTATCGCCTTCACTTGCATCTCGTAGATTGATGGGAATGTAATTCCGAGCCTGCAACCCCGGTGTCCCAACATCGGGTTGGATTCTCTGGATCTTTCAAGAAGATCTAAAAGACTCTCCCTTTCCTTCAATATGTCGGAGGATCCCTTAGTCGCCCTTAACTCTGCAATTTCCTCCACAAGTTTTTCGTAGTTGGGAAGAAATTCATGCAACGGGGCATCCATAAGTCGAATGATGACAGGTCGCCCTTCCATTACCCGCAAAATGTTTTCAAAATCTGCTACTTGCAAAGCTTCGAGTTCAGCCAGGCCAGAACAGAATATGCGCACACTTGCTGGAAGATCAGGTGGCATTGATCCTTTAACGTATGTCAATGATATATCCGGATGTTCGAGCTGCCACTTGTCAGTTTCTGCAGCATTCAATAAAACTTGCTGTACTACATTTACACGCTCAGAACCAAGAAACATATGTTCTGTCCGACAAAGACCGATCCCTTCTGCACCCATGTCCAATGCCTTACTTGCGTCGTCGCGAGTGTCTGCATTTGCCCATACACCAAGTTCCCTACGATCATCGGCCCAAGACAACAATAGCTCAGCTTCCCCAAGATCCTCAAGGTCAGGATCCACCGTTTCTATCTTCCCTAAGAATACCTCTCCCGTTGTACCATCCATACTAATGGTCTCGCCTTTTTTCACAATCTGACCATTCACAGAAAAATATCCGCCTGATTTATCAAACTCCAATTGTTCGGCCCCGACTATGCAAGGTTTGCCTAATCCTCTGGTCACAACAGCAGCATGGCTAGTTGTACCTCCCCTGCTAGTAAGAACACCTTTAGATACCAAAACGCCGCCTATGTCATCAGGACTAGTTTCAGGCCTAACCAAAATGACATCTTTCCCCAATTGTGCAGCCTTAGACGCTTCGACTGCCTCAAAACAAACCTCGCCTGTAGCCGCTCCTGGAGAGGCAGGTGATCCTTTGGTTAATAGCCGATCCATCGTCACTGCATGGTTTCTAGACTTAACGCTAAACCTAGGCATAAATAACTTTGTTAAATCCTCTGGGTCAATTCTTAAAAGTGCCTCATCTTTTGTTATGATACCTTCTGATACTAAATCCACAGCAATTCTGATAGCAGCCAAAGTCGTCCTTTGCGCACTACGAGTTTGTAATAGGAAAAGTCTCTCGTTCTCTATAGTAAATTCCACATCCTGGACATCCTTGTAGTGCGTTTCCAATAGTTGCGCCAGAGATTCCAACTTCGTGTATAAGAATGGTTTAGTAATGGACAAACTTGAGACTGGAGACGGGGTTCTTAGCCCAGCTACCACATCTTCTCCTTGAGCATTGGGTAAATATTCCCCATAGATGGCAGGAGTACCCGAAGCTGGATCCCTAGTAAAAAGGACCCCGGTACCACTATCAGGTCCAGTATTTCCAAATACCATAACCATAACATTCACAGCTGTGCCTAAGTCATGGGAAAATCCCATGTGGTTGCGATATTCAATCGCTCTAGGGTTATTCCAACTCCCGAACACCGCTAAAACAGCTTGTTTCAACTGATCCGTGGCTTTGCTGGGAACTGGCCTTCCAGCATATGACTCAATAATACCCTTATATCCTAATATCACAGATTCCAGGTGATTCTGGTCAAGCTGATGATCCATACGAACCCCAGCCGAAAGCTTGGTATTCTCGAGAAACTCCTCAAAATATTTTAACGGAACATTCATGGCCACGTTTCCAAAAATTTGGAGGAATCTTCTATATGCATCTAAAGCGGGACGACGATCTCCCATAACCTTAGCCAAGCCTTCTACATTCTCTTCGTTAATCCCAAGATTCAGAATTGTGTCCATCATTCCTGGCATCGATACTCGAGCACCAGATCTTACGGAAAGTAAAAGCGGGTTCTGGGAATCACCAAAGCCCTTACCTACATCTTTTTCAAGATACCCCACATGTTTCAAAATATCATCCCACAGCCCAGATGGCATCTTTTTTTCTAAAGAGTAGTATTTAAGACAAGCCTCAGTACTAACTATAAAACCAGGAGGAACCGGTAATCCAAGATTTACCATTTCGGACAGATTGGCACCCTTACCACCCAAGATATCTTCCATCCCAGCCTTTCCTTCACTGAAGCGAAAGATATATTTGTTCGCCGCTATAGAACCTTTAGTTTCAACCATTGTGCATCAGGTCTCTCCCCAAAAGATTTAGCCTAAATGAAGGGCTCATTAAAGATAACACACCCGCCTATTATAAACACAATTGGATGACGGACCAACTGATTACAGAAAATATTTAAGCAGTATAATCATTCGATATAAAACACCGATTGGCACATTCGATCCATGCAGTCCTAGGATGCTTTTGATTCACCTTGGAACCAGAAATCTTTTCTCGAAAACTCCGGTCTACCAACGTAAACCCTAGCCTCTGATCACATGTGTGCCTGCAATTTTGTCGTGCAAACCTTGCTTTTTACGATCAAACGCTACCCATATAAAACCAATAAATAATAGGAATTCAGCCAGGATTTTACAGGGGATTTCTCTCAAAAACGCCGTCTTCAAACTCGGTTGAGTACCATCAAGGTTAACGACTCTAATTCTGAACAACATCTTTCCAATGGTTTGTCCCAATAATCCGGTAAAAACTGACCTGTAAATACCACCAGCTATGGTAACAAACAGGTTTGTATTCAACTCATTTGATTGAATGCCGATGGTCGGGAAAATAGCAAAGGACAAGCTCAAAAATATTAGGACGTCAACCGAATAGGCGCCCAATCGGACCCAAAACCCCATATAGTTTATGGTTTTCTTGGCCTCAGGTTCATCATACTCTTGTTTTGTCGAAACAGGCTCATCAAATAATTTGCCACATTCATTACAATAAAGAGCTTCTGATGGACTCGGATGCTCACACTTCAGGCAATATATTACCTCACCAGAATAGAGCGGGTGATCACATGAATCACAATTCTCATATGATTCATTGTTACTGGTACCGCAGCTTTCACAAATTTTCATATCTACCCACCAAACTCTGGCCAGCCAATTCCTTGTTTCCACGCCTCTTCCAAACAAGTAACTGGAATATCTATATCCCCAAATCGAAAATAAGACTCATCAACACACCCTAATTCTATGATGGGAACCTCCAGATCTCTCGCCATGCACCGGATTGATTCCAAGTTTTGAGGTTTAATAGAAGTTACAATTCGTGACTGTGCTTCACCAAAAAATGCTGCATCATATCTCCCGTTTATATCAACACTAGACCGGAACCCTAGGCCACTTGCTATTGACGATTCGGCTATGGCCACGGCAAGCCCTCCCTCAGAGCAGTCGTGTGCTGACTGGATTAGTCCTTGATCTATCGCCGTTCTACACAGCAATTGTACTTTCGCTTCCAGATTCAAATCTATTGCCGGACGTCCAACCACTAGTCCATGAAACAGTTTTATATATTCACTTCCAGCCAAGTCACGAGCCCGACCCCTAAGTCGATTATCCCCAAACATCACTACTAAGTCTCCAATGTTTTTGAAAGCCATATCAGTAGCCTTTGACAATTCTTCTAAAACGCCAAGAACGCCAATAACAGGAGTAGGGTCGATAGGATTACCCTGTGCCTCATTGTAAAGACTAACGTTTCCGCCAACTACCGGAATACCTAAAACTTTGCAAGCTTTCGATATTCCCCGAATGACCCATTCCAGTTGATAATATATCTCAGGGTTCTCCGGATTTCCAAAATTCAGGCAGTCAGTCAGAGCTACGGGCAGCGCTCCGACACACGAAACGTTTCTACAAGCTTCAGCTACCGCTATCATCCCGCCATGGTAGGGATCAAGATAGCAAAATCTACTATTTCCATCAGTGCTCAAAGCCAAGGCTCTTTGGGTGCCCTTTATGCGAATCAAGGCAGCGTCACTCGCCCCAGGCTTTTGTACAGTATTGGTCTGTACCTGATGGTCATATTGCCGGTAAATCATGGCTTTACTGGCAATATTAGGAGACTTCAATAAAGATAAAAGTATTTGATTTATACTAATATCTAATAGTTTGACTTCAGATAAAGGAAATTTTCTTAATTCTATGGATTTTTCTGACAGTTTTCCTTTTAGTCGATAAAGCTTTGGGTGAGTAAGAATTTCAACTGGTAGTGATGCTTCCTTTTTCTCGCCGTCGTAAACTTCTACGTTGTTCTCTGGTATTACATATCCAATTTCCATAGAAGATAAATTCCATTTCGCAAGCATCTCGTTAAGCCTATCCTTTTCTCCTGGTTTCACTATTAACAACATCCGTTCCTGCGATTCTGACAACATGATCTCGTATGGTGTCATACCCTGTTCTCGACGGGAGATCTTGCTAACATCAATAACGATACCGTTTCCCCCTTTCTCTGCGCATTCAACCGTAGAGCTCGTTAAACCTGCCGCTCCCAGATCCTGCATTCCAATCAAACCGTCAAAGTCAACTACTTCCAAGCAAGCTTCAATCAGAACTTTCTCTAAAAATGGATTCCCCACTTGTACGGCTGGCCTCATTTCTCTTTCATCTTCGAACGTTCTAGAAGCAAGCCCAGACGCCCCATGAATACCATCACGACCAGTCTCTGATCCAATCAATAACAACAAATTACCCGGTTCTCCAACTGTAGCTCTAATCAATTTTTCCTTCTCAACCAAACCAACACAAAGGGCATTAACTATGGGATTACCCGAATAGCTTTCAGAAAAGAAGATCTCTCCACCAACATCCGGAACCCCTATACAATTACCGTACCACGAGATGCCACTCACCACTCCCTTAACCAAATGTCTATTATTCAACTCTGCTAATGGACCGAATCTTAACGAATTTAGTAATGCTATCGGCCTTGCACCCATAGCCAATATATCTCGCACTATGCCGCCAACCCCCGTAGCCGCCCCCTGTAAAGGTTCGATTGCGGAAGGATGATTATGAGATTCTATTTTAAAAACTACGGCTAGGCCATCTCCAATATCAATAGCACCAGCGTTTTCGGACCCAGGAGGAAATAAAACTTTGGGGCTCGTGGACGGAAAAAGTTTTAGTAGTGGTTTAGAATGCTTATATCCACAATGTTCACTCCAAAGGGCTCCAAACATTCCAAGTTCAAGTGGATTAGGCTCACGCCCTAATCGATCTGTAATAAGATCATACTCTTCCCTGCTAAGCGCTATTTCATCAAGTATAGTTTTAGATATGGAATTCATAGTTTTGTACTACCTATAATCACAAATATTGCTCCACCCAATGCTATAACAGTCCCCAATGCCACCCTCTTGGTGACTTTTTCCAGGCGCCGTAAGAAAAAATAAATAAGGGTTAAACTCACTATTGGATTAAGCGCTACTATCGGAGTCACCACCACTACAGGAGCTCTATCAAGAGCGCTTACTAACAGTGTAACAGAGAGACCAGAAGTTAAACCCGCACACCCCAATAGTATTACTTCCCTACGAGGCAGGTATTTAATGGATTTAATTCCGCTCCATCCTGTGATAAACATCAAAAATGTGGCAAAAAAAAGAGCTACAAAAAGGAACACAATTGGAGGTACTCCGTGTTCCGTCACACCTTTTTTGGCTATGACCTGACTGATACCGTAGAGCATAGCCGCAAAAAAAGCTAAACCAGCGCCTAATAGAAACTTTCTATCTCGACCAACGTTATTCCACATTGGTATTCCTATCGCCTAGTATAAGAATCATTCCCAAAACACTTAAGCAAATTCCCGTAATGATTAAAAGGTTAGGTTTTTCACCCAGTACGATCATAGCGAAAATGGCCGCGAATATGGGCATCACGGATACGATTGGGGCTACTCTAGTAGCTCCAGCCAGACCAAAAGCCGTATAGAGAATAACTCGCGCAAAAGAAAAAGTAACCATTCCATAAGCCAGTGCCCAAACAAGTCCTACCGGTTCAACGGATGCCAACTCTTTTGGGGAAAAAATCATAACTAATACGAACAATAATAAGCAGCTGCTTGTAATCGAAATGGTGGCAGCCATCTTAGAACCTACCTTTTGAAGTCCAATCCTAACAAGAATTGTGGAGCACCCAAACCCACATAGGGCTAAACACGCTAATATAATTCCGCCGCTCATTTAGCGGTTCTTAAGAAACGTCACTATGGATTCGAATAGGTAAATTCCATCATCTCCACCCAAGAGTGACTCCACAGCCCGTTCAGGGTGCGGCATCATTCCTAAAACATTACCATTCTTGTTGACTATACCCGCTATATTTCTAGATGATCCATTAGGATTCGATGCTGGAGTGGGGACTCCTCTGGAATCAGTATATCTAAAAACTACTCTACCTTGATTTTCCAAACGATCTAACGTGGGTTGGTCTGCGTAATAATTACCTTCTCCATGGGATATTGGTATCGTAATTACCTGGTCTTGTTTACAACACATACTAAAGGGGGTGGCAGCATTCTCTACTTTTAGATTGACGTCCTGACACCTAAATTCAAGAGTTTCATTTCGCATCAAAACACCAGGTAACAGTCCCGCTTCGCAGAGGATTTGAAATCCGTTACATATGCCAATTACCAGGCCACCCTTCCCAGCAAATTCGCGTACAGCATCCATAACAGGAGAAAATCTCGCTATAGCCCCACAACGTAGGTAGTCACCATAGGAGAATCCTCCGGGGATCACTATACAGTCGGCATCTGACAAATCAGCATCTTTATGCCAAATATAAAACGCCTCTTCTTTTACAATTGTACCGAGAGCGTGATGACAATCGGTGTCACTCCAAGTTCCAGGAAAAACTAGAATGCCAAAACGCATATGTTTATGTCAACCAAAAACATAGGTGTCTAAGTTTTAAGCCATCCCAACCAACTCGATTAGACCCAACAGTGCTCATGGATTTTCTTTTCCTGATAAGAGGTCGTCCACCACAGAATTAACCAGAGATCCCTCTGCTTTACCCTTAAGCTGAGGCATAACAATTCCCATCAACTTACCCTTATCGGAAACACCAGCGACATTCAATTGGGTCATAGCCTGAAGGACAACGTCCTTTATCTGCTTGGACTCCATCTGCTCGGGCAAATATTCCGTAATAATGGCCAGCTCAAGTTCTTCTTTTTCCACCAAGTCTGGTCTAGCTCCCTGTTTATATAAATTTATACTCTCTTTACGCTGACGAACACTCCTAAACATCAACTTAATAATATCCTCGTCGCTGAGCGCCTCTTTCTTGTCAATTTCTTCATATTCAATATTGCTTTTCATTAACCTCAGGGTAGATACTCGGGTTTTATCCTTGTTGCGCATAGCAAGATAAAGATCTTCTATAATTTTCTCTTTCAGCATTATGAGCTCCTTATAGCCTTTATAGTCCTCATCAAATTTGCCATTTCTAGTACGGCCTCAGAACAATAATATCCTTTGTTGGACCTGTCATCAGCAGACCTAAACAAGGCCTGTTGCAAGTTTTCTACCGTGAGAACACCGATAGTGACTGGAATCCCTGTTTCAAGTGGGATCTTGCTCAAGGCTGAATAACTTTGTTCAACCACAACGTCGTAGTGTGTGGTCTCGCCTCGTATTACACATCCTAAAGCTATTAATCCATCATACTTCCCGGAAAGTGCCATCTCCCGAACAACCATAGCTAATTCCAAAGAGCCGGGGACCCAAACAACCGAAATTCTTTCCTCCGACATGTCATGAAATTCGAGCCCATTCAAAGCTCCTTTCAACAATCTTCGGGTGACCGGCTCATTAAAACGTGATGCAACTATCCCAATTCGCAATTCCTTACCATATGTGGAACCAACAATTTCTCTTGTCATTATTTAAATCTCTGGCCTGAGGTTTCTATAGAGCTTATTCCTGATTCAAGAACTCTTTCTAACAATACTGCCTCAGAAATCATACCATCAATGTGAACGATATTATTTATAATAGTTTTAGGAACCGCAGAAACATTATAGGCTCGACTTAACTCAGGGAACCCGTTAACATCAATTATCTCAGTCCGAATTAAACGGCTTTGCAATGCCGCAGCCTGTGCCAATTTAGCTACTGCTGCAGCAGTTATCGAATTAGAAGATACAAAAACACGCAATGAAACCAATCGGTCAAGCCTGCTAAATCCTTTCCTAGTCGTGTTGGTCAAGCTACTGACTCCTCTGGACATCCTTTCCATTCCTTCCAAAAACACTGGGAACTGATGCCCTTGCGGTATACCATAAAATACTAGGCGATTAGAACTTTCAGATTCGGTGACAATCGCAGGTATTTTGTCTATATCGTATTCACGTTTCGATTCTAGGTCATCAAAGAAGTTGTATGTCTTGAACTGAATCTTTGGCGAAAGCGAGGATATCTCTTCTAAGAACACCTGGGCTTGGGGGCAATCGTGACATTCTCGTCCGGGTATGGTCAGGAGAGATGGATTTGTAGTAAACAAGCTAAATACTATGTCGCTCTTGAGGTCTTTTCTGAATCTCCTCTTTAATTCTTTTCTATTTTGATCCGTGAGAAGGACCATTCTACTACCATCGCTCCATTAGCTTCCAAATACCACGAACCCAGTTTACATCAGGCCATGGCGGTTAGCCAGCTTCAAGGCTCTTCCAAATCAACCATAATCTGGAACACACAGTGAGCAAAGACAGTCCCCCTATAACCCCGATTATAACCACCAAAATACTATCACCCGCTAATAATCCTACAGAAAGTAGTATCACTCTTTCTGGTCTCGTCATAATTCCTTCTTTCATCTTGAGACCCAGAGATTCTCCTTTCGCTCGTAAATAACTCACCATTTGAGAACTTACCAGTGCCGCAAATAAGACAATGGTATACGTCATCAGATTAATCGATCCTGAAAAATGTTGGATGCCATATATGACTAAACCAAGATATAAAGCCGCTTCACCAATTCTGTCAGCAAGAGAATCCATAAGACTACCAAATTTCGTAATACGCCCACTCAAACGGGCAAGACCCCCGTCTAATAAATCCATGGAACCACCCAGCAAAAAGAGTACTCCACCAGTAGACATATGTCCCATTCCCACAAAAATTGCCCCTACCACTGAAACCAATAACCCTAGTATTGTAATGAAATTAGGTGAAACACCCAGCCGATTCAACAACCGAACTATAGGCCCTTCTATATATTTATGTATTCTATCCCTAAGATAGTCTCTTAGCTTCTGCACGATTCTGTAACCTTATGACTTCAAGATAATATTGCATAATCCTGTGTGCAACTCGAGTCCAGCTATATTGTTGCACCGACTGGAGTCCTCGCTCACCCATATCATGTCGTAATTCAGGATTCTTTATTAGAACCGAGAGGGCGTCAGCCAAAGCTGGACCGTCATTAGGAGGAACTAGTAGACCTTGATGTCCATCCTTTAAAAGAAAGGAATACCCTCCTATTCTAGACGCAACGATTGGCTTGCCAGTCGCCATAGCTTCCAATAGTACAATCCCAAAGCTCTCTTTGCCGGTAGCAGGAGAACAGAAAATATGAGCACTCTGATAGTATCTGATCAATTCTGTTGGTGATACCCCACCCACAAAAATAACATCTTTTAAATTACGTTCCGTCATAATCCTGTAGGTCTTCTTGTCTGGATTCCCTGGCCCTACAATCAGTAATCTAACGGAGGGGTGATTCCATTTTAGCCTAGCATAGGCATCTAAAAGAACATTGAGACCCTTCCGCTTCTCCAATCGACCAACGAAAAGTATATTAACTTTCCCATCCATAAACTCTGGTATGAAATCCGTATTTTCTGAAAACTGGCCTAAGTCTATCCCGTTAGGGATTTCGGAAAACTCGTTATTCCCTGGAAAAAGTCTTGTTACATGTAATTTAGCCATAGGTGATACAACTATTCGACCATCTAGTCGATCAAACCACTGTCGAATAAACGGTGTTAGCATCTTGTATAGCTTTGTACTTTCGTGAAAAGCATGAAACGTTCCAATATTCACAGAGTTGTTGTTTTGTAACATAGCTAACGGCATGAAAAGATATGGAGCGAGGGGTTCGTGAAAGTGGACTACATCAAAATTTTCCTCGGCTAGATATCTTCGCACCTTTGGATACATCCAAACTGATAGGGAAAGCCTAGCTATAGAACCTCCAGTTGGTATAGGAACCGACCTTCCCAAAGAAAAGTAGTTGTTACTACCTATCTCTACTGCTCTTGAGGGCGTATCCGGGGCAAGTATCTTTACTTTATGCCCCATATTTACAAACTCTCTTGCCAGGTACGAAATGTGGGCTGTTACTCCCCCAGGCCAAGTGATGTCATAAGGAGAAACTAGCGCAATTTTCATACATCTATCCTTTTCAGTGGCTAAATGTGTCTATTCCTCATCTAGGTCAGGGTTATCCCCATCAATAAAGGTTTCTACCATCTGCCGAGCTTCGTCATCGCTATATTGCACTGGTGGGGACTTCATGAAGTATGCACTAGGTCCCTTAACGGTTCCTGTATCCCCACGATCTTTAGCTAACTTGCAACACCTAATCGCATCTACAACTACCCCGGCGGAGTTGGGGCTATCCCAAACCTCCAACTTGAGCTCGATATTAATTGGAGCTCCTCCGAAAGAATGCCCTTCCATTCGGATGTAGCACCATTTTCTATCCTTCAACCATGGTATATGGTCACTTGGACCTATGTGAATGTTATCAGATCCCATATCATAATCGAGTTGTGAGGTAACCGAGTTGGTTTTGGATATTTTTTTGGATACTAATCTTTCTCTTTCCAACATGTTCAAAAAATCGGTGTTTCCCCCAAAATTCAGCTGGTATGTGTTATCAATCACCACACCCCTATCCCTAAAAAGCTTTGTCAGTACTCTATGCGTAATGGTAGCACCAAGCTGAGATTTAATATCATCACCTATCATGGGTAAACCACGAGACTCGAACCGTTTCTGCCAATATTCCTCACGAGCTATAAAAACTGGAACACAATTAATAAATCCGCATCCAGCTGATAGAACCTGTTCCACATACCATTTGGTGGCTTGGTCGCTCCCTACAGGTAAATAGTTAATAACAACATCCACATTGCGATCATGTAAAATACCAGCTACATCTGCAGTAGATCCAGGAGATTTTATTACGACATCAGACAGGTACTTACCAATACCATCATGCGTCATACCTCGATCAACAGTTACCCCCATGTGTGGAACATCAGAAAATTTCATAGTATTGTTGGGCTGAGCGAAAACTGCCTCTGAAAGATCCTTACCCACTTTATTAACATCGATATCAAAAGCTGCCACGATTTCGATATCTCCTATCTCGTAACCACCCAAGGATGGATGCATTAATCCCGGAACGATATCTCCCTCCGGAACCTCCTTATACATATGAAGACCCTGAACTAGAGACGAGGCACAATTACCTACACCTATAATAGCTACCTTAATCTTTCCCAAGCACAAACTCCTTGCTTAATACACTTGACGTATTTTAAAAATCCGGGGGTCGAATTGTAGCAATTCTTATTAGCCCTCTCAAGACCATGTAATTCAGTTTATAGCGAATCCCCAACCAGAACCATATATTTATACTACTCAGTTTCTTTTATAAAACCAACATCAAATGGAAGGTTATAATCAGCTAACACTTTCCCTATTACATTATCCATCCTTATGGGACCCCAATGCCTTGAGTCACTGCTCGCTCCACGGTTATCTCCCATTACGAAAAATTCTTCCACCCCCAAAGCATCGTATTCATAATACTGATCATAATCCGAACTAGGCAAATACGCCTCTCTAAGGATGTCACCATTTACATACGTAACGCCACCAATAATAGAAACCTGATCGCCGGGACCTCCGATTATCCTTTTGACAAATTTCCTACCCGAATCTGAATCTTGTCTAAACACAACCAAATCGCCGACCACAGGACCTTCTCTCGCCAATAATCTATTCTTGTTTCCATTAGGTGGCAGGTCCCAAAACGGAATCAGGGTAGAAAGTTTATGCGTATCCAGTTCAAAGTATGCCAATTTATTTACGACAAGGTATTGGCCTGGCTGAAGGGTGGGCGCCATACTAACCCCTTCTACTTTAAAACTCTGAACGCTAGTATCTATTAGAAAAAATACAACCAATGCTACTATCGCTGCTTCCAAGATTTCCTTTACCAGGTTAAACATTTCTAAACAGTACTTATATCGCTAAAATACGCCAATTAAACTTTCCTAGCTAAAAAATGGCGATAGGATTGACCGGAGCCCCAGTACCATTTGCCATTCTTAATGGACAGACAACTACCAAGAATTCCCACCGACCTTCGCTCTTGCATTTCTTATGTAGATCCTCAAGATTGCAATTATCAAGTATCCAACACCCCATTGCAGTGAGAATGACTTGGTGGACAGGGAGGTTGAACTCGGAGTAACCACTTGGTATAACATCCTGAGCAAGATCTCCACCCAGCATAGCAATATCCCTTTCCTTAATCCAAGGAAGACAAGCAGCATGAAGACCAGATGCCCCATTCCCAGGTAGCATTGGATGTTTTGGACCTTGCGCTTGACGTCTTTCCCAATTCCCAGTCCTAATCAACATGAGATCACCTGGTTGTACCTTTACATTGTACTTAGCCTCAGCCGCATCCAAATCCTCTGGGAAAACAGCTTCGCCTTCATTCATGTAGGGAACCCCTTTCATGTCAGCTATATCCATTAGAACACCTCTTGTCACTACACCATTTTTAAGAAGGTCAATGCTCTCTTTCGTAGCACCGCCTTTGGTTCTAACTGCGTCAGCAGAGTGTCCATTGTACATTTTATCCCCATCAAACCAGTGGGATAATGCGTCTACATGGGTCATTACAAACCCATGATATATATAACCAACATATTCCGATGCGTTATGTGCCACAAGGTCTTTCTTACCAGGCGTAGAATCCCAACCCTCACCACTTTCTACCATATACATCTGAGGCGGGATCGGTCCATCTGCTGATGGCTCCGCGACAACGGGCCTTGCCAGAGTCACAGTCTCACCTTTTTCCACTAAACTCATGGCTTGAAGTCGCTTTTCCGGGGTTATGAGATTCATAGTACCTAGTTCATCATCACGACCCCAGCGCCCCCAATTACTCAATGTTTTGTGCCACTCCCGAATCTGGGAAGCAGTTGGCAAATTCCTATCCATAATTCCTCCTGTATCCTGATTGTTGAAAATGTCCTACCTAACTAATTGGTATTTTCGCGAATCCCTGACTGACCTCAAGCCTTGCGTACCTGAGGAATACACCGCCCAATGGCTGTGCTAAGGGTCCATTGATCGCTAAACACGCAATTACGTGAGTTCTACTAGGAATAGCTGATTCGGATATGAGAATGCGATTTTCAGTGTTATATCCTAAAACTGGAGACAGTTTGTTATCAGCTATGCCTTGAGCAGGTTTATATGTACTATCATCTGGATAATCTACCCAGATCTCTCCATAATCATCTATAGACGTGGAAAACCAAATCTGAGCTCCCCTTACATCCAGTCCTTTTATGCTCAATGGTAGGGTAATAGTGAATCTGTACCAAGCACATGTGAGACCCTTTCCCACTACTCTACGCAAATTAGAAACGTCTTCCCAGTTGGAATCATTATAGGAAGCGAGTCTGGGCTGTGCTCGGACACAGCTGTTTGCTTTCATGCCGTCGTTTTCAACCCCAGGAAGGAGTCCCGGAGCAAACTTTATGCTTCCCTGTAACAACGATAGATCATCAGGATCATCTAAACACAAAAGAATGGATTCAAGCCGTCCTTTTTCAACCATTACATTAGGCCTCTTCGATAGCTTCTCCTTGGATTCCAAATATATATCATCAACTTGTATTTCTAATAATGCGAGGAATCTTTCTACGATAAGAAGATGGGTCCAGATTCCAAAACTTAATCCCATTATCAGAGAGAATCTTCTTCTTATCTATGTCATTTACTTCTGGATGATCCAGAACCTTCTGAACTGTTAAAGGAGAAAGACAGTCAAAGTGCGAGTAATCAGATCCAATTAGCAATCCTCCGGCCCCTACCTTGGATACTAAAAAGGGCAAGTAATCTGCCTCTTCTGGTTCAAATGCTATAAATAATTGCTCCCCAAAATAATCCCTCGGCTCTGCAAATCTAGGTTCAGGCACCATGCCTGGCATAATCTCGTAATGTTCTTCCAAACGGTCAAGAAAATATGGAAGCCAACCAGCTCCCTGCTCAATCCACGCAATTTTCAAATCGGGCAGTTTGTCGAGAATTCCACTCGCTATAAATCCGCACACAGAAAACGGGGCATCTATACCCATAAACAAGTGTTTAAGAAATTCATTATCCAAGCGTTTCATACCAACAGACATATGAAGCTGCTGATGAATCGAAACAGGGAATCCTAGCCTCTGACATTCTTCTAAAACCGGGTGGAATTTTTCTTTATACAACCATTCTCCCTTAAACTGGCACGGCAAGTATGCACCGCCCAGTCCCATGTCAGCAGCCCGGCGCAATTCTTCCAAAGCAAGGTCAACATCATGCAATGGGAGTATTGCAGTTCCACGTATCCTATCCCTATATCCATCGGTCCATTCTGAAATCCAATCGTTCCATCCTCTAGCAAAATGCAACGCTACTTCAGGATTATCTATAGTATTTAACAAATTTTGGTGTAACACGCAGAAAACAAAAGTTAAATCAAATCCTTCTTCGTCCAAATCTTTAACACGTTCCTTGGGATCTCTCTCACCTTCTCGATTAAACCACTGATCTGCGCTATGCGGGGCAAATGTAGCTAACTTTCCATGAGGGCCAGTACGGTAATCAGAGTTCGGAAAAACTTTTGAATGCTCGAGCACCCAGATATTGTCATACTTACGGGTAGATCCTAATCCACTACCTCTTGCAACATGTTCTATGTCTTGCCAATTCGGGTCTTGAAATTGACGCGGCGCCAGATGTTGTAGCTCTATGGGAAATCGTTTCCAAAGCTCACACTTACTCTCATCTACATGGGAATCTGAATCGACTATGAAATAATCTGGAAGCTCCCCACCATAATATTGACGCGGCATAAAAGTACTCCAAATACACTTGCTATTTTCCAGGCATTATACCCACATATTACGACATCGTCACATTTAGAACCAAGGATATGTATCATTTACGCCTCCAGGAAAATAAAGTAAATACATCATAAACCACCATCGGCTTATATAATCATAACTCCATATAACACGTACTTATTTTGAGAGCATAGGTAATCTAGGCGCTTTTAAATTATGATGTTTTTGTTTCCGGTATTTTAGTTGTGTCACCTGATTTAGGCTGCTAAAATCCGCCTAGGGCCCCAAATCCTTAAAGTAGAAACAGGAGTACTATGGTTCTCAGTGACAGGAGCATCAAGGAAGAATTAACCAAAGGACGCATAGTTATAGATCCCATAAATCTGGAGGATATACAGCCGGCAAGCGTCGATGTCCACATGGACAAAAAATTATTGGTTTTTAGAAATACAACTAGGGCCTACATAGATGTTAAAGAGCCAATGGAAGGGCTAACAGAGTTGGTAGAAATTGACGAACAACCATTCATACTCCACCCTGGTGAGTTCGTGCTAGCTAGCACGCTAGAACACATCGAAGTTCCTGATGACCTTGTTGCTAGGCTGGAAGGAAAGAGTTCTCTCGGCAGAATCGGCCTAGTAATTCATTCCACAGCCGGATATGTGGACCCTGGATGGAAAGGCAATCTTACGCTAGAACTAACAAATATTGCTCGCCTACCAATCACAATGTACGCCGGGATGAAAATAGGCCAAATTTCTTTTCTGAAACTTACTACAGCAGCAGATCGTGTATATGGAACGCCTTCCTTAGGAAGCAAATACCAAGGTCAAACGTTACCAACTGCTAGTAGGATGCACGAAAATTTTAATAAGAACCACTAGTTATGAAATATATGAACCGGGCTTTAAAGCTCGCCCGCCGTGCCCGTGGCACTACTAGTCCCAATCCATCGGTCGGGGCAGTCATAGTGAACAATAATAAGGTAGTCGGTGAAGGATTTACTCAACCTTACGGCGGACCCCACGCCGAAATAGAAGCACTAAGACAAGCCGGGACTAAATCCAAGAATTCAACGTTATATGTCACGTTGGAGCCTCACTGTTTTCAAGGTAATACCCCTTCGTGTACAACAGCAATAATAGAAGCAGGAATAAATGAGGTTCACATAGCTGCACTCGATCCTAACCCAAAAGTGAATGGTTTAGGAAAAAAAGAATTAGAAAGTGCTGGATTAAAGGTAATATTCGAGGAAAATAATGAGGCCTTAGAAATTACGGAGGGTTTTGCTAAGCACATTAGAACCAATATGCCATTTGTTACCGTGAAATTCGCCATGAGTCTAGATGGGAAAATATCAACCACATCAGGTGATTCAAAATGGATCACTGGGGAATCTTCTAGGACCATCGCTCGTGATCTTCGCAGGATCTCAGACGCTGTAATGGTTGGAACTAATACCATTCTCAGAGATCGGCCACGCCTGACGGCCAGGGACAAAAAAGGAATCCCTCTAGAAAATCAACCTCTCAAGGTTGTAGTAGACACCAATGGAATCATTCCCGAAGATAGCTCAATATTCAAAGAGCCTGGAGAAACGCTTATAGCGACAACAAATATGTCTACGTCAAAGGTTGACAGACTTACCAACCAAGGTATAGCTGTAATAACTATACCCCAAGATGACACTGGTGTATCACTCATAAAGTTGCTAGAGTTTCTTGGATCATCAGGCATAGTTAATCTATTGGTTGAAGGAGGCGGGACTCTTATTGGTTCTTTCTTTGATAAGGGATTAGTTGACAAGATTCACGCATTCTTAGCTCCCATAGTCATCGGAGGTCGAGACTCACTCTCCCCTGTAGAAGGCTTGGGTGCAAAAGACATGTCTCAATGTCTAGACCTTTCACACATATCGGTCAAACGGATAGGATCAGATTTAATGCTAAAAGCATATCCTCATCAGAGAATTACCTAATGTTCACAGGAATAATAGAGGAAACAGGAAAGGTCCTTTCGATTAGTGAAGGACGCTTGTCGATTGGGGCAGAAAGAATTTTTGACGATATCAATACGGGAGATAGCGTGGCGATAAACGGGGCATGCCTTACTGTCGTAAGCTTGAGCACATTAACGTTACAAACAGATCTCAGCGAAGAAACTATAAGCAGGACCAATTTTGGCGATCTACAAAAGGGTTTTCATGTTAACCTCGAGAGAGCAATAAGCTCAAATGGCCGAATGGGCGGTCATTTTGTCCAAGGGCATATTGATGGAAAAGGATACATAAAATCTATAACAAAAAATCTGAATTCCTCTGTCTTTACCATCGAAGCCCCACAATCTCTATCTAAGTACATTGTTGAGAAGGGATTCGTTGCTATAGACGGCATTAGCCTCACCGTAATGAAAAAATCTGGTTCATCTTTCTCGATCTCTGTGATACCATATACTCTCTCAAACACAAATTTGAGAGAGAGAGGTGAAGGTGACTCGGTTAACTTGGAAGTCGACATTTTAGCCAAGTACTTAGAGAGTCTCTTTACTAAACACTAATAGAAGAAACCACCGATAAAAGGACACTAATGGCCCTGGCAACAATTGAAGAAGCTATTGAAGACCTGAAGGACGGCAAATTCCTCATTATCGTTGATGATGCCAACCGTGAAAACGAGGGTGATCTAGTCATCGCGGGAGACCACGCCACTCCGGAATCGATCAATTTCATGACCAAACACGCTCGCGGCTTACTTTGTATGCCGGCCTCAGGAGAGTACCTCGACAGATTAAACATACCTCTATTAGGCCAATTAAACACTTCTGCCCATCAGACATCCTTTACCGTTTCAATTGACTATTCAGTAGGTACGTCTACGGGTATATCAGCTCAAGACAGATCAGCAACTATAAAGGCTGTAATTGATCCCACGTCTAGACCTGAGGACTTCGCCCGACCCGGACACACATTCCCACTCCGGTCGCGAAACGGCGGAGTATTGGTGAGGCCTGGGCACACAGAAGCCAGTGTTGACATGGCCAAAATGGCAGGTCTAAATCCTGTCGCTGCAATTTGCGAAATCATGAGCGATGATGGTTCAATGGCTCGATTTCCAGAGCTCCAAGAATTCTCCGAAGAACACAATATAAAGATTGTCTCTATTCCTCAATTAATAGCCTTTAGACGAAAAACAGAAGCCCTAGTGGCGCGTGTCGATTCTGCCAAACTCCCGACTAAATACGGAGAGTTCACAGTTATAGGTTACAGTAATAAATATGACACCGACCAACATGTCGTGTTGACATTGGGCCAATGGACTAAAGATGATCATGTCCTGGTCAGAGTTCATAGTGAGTGTTTGACAGGGGACATTCTCGGAAGTCTCAGATGTGACTGCGGACTTCAGCTGGAATGGTCACTTAACGCTATTGCAGAAGAAGGGAGAGGTGTCCTCGTCTACATGCGACAAGAAGGACGTGGCATTGGACTCCATAACAAAATAAAGGCTTATCATTTGCAAGACATAGGACTGGACACGGTGGAAGCTAACCAAAAGCTTGGTTTTGCTCCAGATCTCAGACACTATGGCGTAGGAGCCCAAATCCTAGCTGACCTGGGTATAGGAAAGATGAAATTATTGACTAACAACCCTGAAAAAATCGTCGGGCTTAGTTCGTGGGGCATAGAAGTAATAGACAGAGTGCCTATGAAAATATGTACGACAGAACAAAACAAAGAGTATCTGAAAACCAAACAACAGAAACTTGGACATATAATGTCTTTCGATGATTAAACTAGACTAGCGATTTCTTTAGGTTAACAAATAGCCTCGTATTATTGCTGCTTCACTGAATGTATCAAGTACGCATTTAAGAAATCATCTAAATTCCCCTCCAGCACTCCCTCGGCATCGGATGTCTGGTAGTTAGTCCTATGATCCTTTACCATTTTGTACGGATGTAAAACATAACTTCTAATTTGGTTGCCAAAGTCTGCAGAAACTCTCGCACCCTTGATTTCGGCCTCGGTTTTAGCCCTTTCGTCCATCATATTTTGAAGCAAACGCGCCTTCAAAATCATCATCGCATATTCCCGATTTTGATGCTGGGATCTTTCCGTTTGACACGCTACGACTATTCCAGTACTAATATGGGTGATCCTAACAGCAGAAGACAACTTATTAACATTTTGCCCGCCAGGACCACTTGCTCTGAAAAATTCGCTCTTTATATCTTCTGGCCGAATCTGGATTTCTACATCTTCGTTATCCGCCGCAGGCAGAACCTCAACGTGGGCAAAAGAGGTATGCCTTAGATGATCGGAATTAAATGGAGAAAGCCTCACAAGTCTATGAACGCCTTTCTCGGACTTTAAATAACCATACGGTGATTTACCAATAAACTCCAAGACGACATTTTTGACACCCCCTTCTTCCCCCGGAGTTAGGTCCAAAATGCGAGCGTTATATCCTTGGTTTTCCGCCCATCTTGTATACATCCTAAGCAGAATTTTGCTCCAATCCTGTGAGTCCACTCCTCCGGCACCGGCATGAATAGATAGAATCGCCGGACGCTGGTCATAAATTCCAGACAGAGTAAGCTCAATCTCACCTTTTTCCAATGCATGGTAGAAAACTTGGGCTTCGCTATGGATCTCGCCGGAAAGTTCGTTATCATCTTCATCTATTGCTAAGTCCAACAAATCTAATAATGAAGCACTCTGAGACTCTAACATCCGCCATTTTGACACAATCTCTCTTAATCGAGTTATGTTTTTCATCACGGACTGGGCTGCTTTAGGGTCATCCCAGAATGTAGGATCATAGCTAGCATTTTCGAGTCGTATGATTTCTTTTTCTTTACGTGCTAAGTCAAAGACGCTCCATAATCTCGGATACTCTAATCGCTTTACCCTGTAATTGTTGACGAAATTCCTGCATTAGTTTTACTTTCCTTAATATTCTATGTTCTGCTATTAGATGTGAGGGCTTCATGTGTATCAGTTAACAGCACACTCACCTAAAACACTCCCCTCAATTAGTAACGTGACTCTATTTTACCTCCCTAAACCAATATGATTCTAGCCTAATGTGAGTGAAATTGGCTATCTCAAGTTTAGTTTTTAGGAGTTTGGTAAGACGTTCGTAGTGTGGAAATAGTTACTACTGTATAGTAGCACTTAAGAAAATAGATTTATAACGGAGATGATGATAGACATTACCTTGTGGATAGTTCTATCTCTGTTTGTATTAGGGATTGTCGTAGGAATTTACGGGGTATCGATTGGATCCGGCGGGGGATTCATAACCGCCCCCCTATTAATTATTCTTTTTGACTTCGATTATAATGTGGCAGCCGGCACTTCGTTGGTTACCGTAGCTCTTTCCTCTGTCTCTGGTTCCATCACCTATTTGCGTCTTGGCTATGTATACCTGAGGGCTGCCTTACTCTTCGGTATTGTCGCTATACCAGGAACTATACTCGGAGCATTCGGATTAAGGCTAGTTTCTGGGGAAGTATTCGAGTTTTTCTACGGTATTCTTTTAGGTCTGTTAGGATTATACGTATTCATCAATTCACGTAATGCGAGACGTGATTTCACTAAAATCCAAGAGGAAGACAAGAATATCAGAATCTATGATTCTTTTGTTTCTCATACTGCAAGTGTACACACAGCTGATAGAGGGAGCTATAAATTTACCTATAATGAACTACTGGCAGTCATTACGAACGGTCTAATCGGATTTATATCAGGATTTATGGGGATCGGAGGCGGCCCTATTCGAACTCCCGCTTTAGTTTATCTATTTGGATTTCCTATTTACGTAGCGATCGCGACATCACTACTTTCTCAAATCGGTATTGCAACTATAGGGTCTCTAACACACATTCTTGAGGGTAACGTTGATTTAAACAGTGCGGTGATTCTCGGGCTTGGCATGATAATCGGAGCCCAAATTGCAGTAAAGTTGGCCAGAATGTTAGGAGAATTAGTTATCATGCGATTCTTGGCTTTATCCTCACTCCTGATTTCTACCTATCTAATAATTTCTGGAGTTAATCTTTTTTAAATGGACTACAATTTCGATGTATTAGAGAAGTGTGGGAAGGCCCGGACGGGTCTACTAACCACTACACATGGCCCTGTGATTACACCAGCTTTTATGCCTGTCGCCACACAAGCAAGTATAAAGACACTCACAACAGAAGAGGTAAAGACGCTTGGTTATCAAATGATTCTTACCAATACCTACCATTTGTATTTACGCCCTGGCATAAATATCGTCCAGGAATTAGGCGGCATTCATAAATTTATGGCTTGGGAAGGTCCAATACTCACGGATAGTGGTGGGTTTCAAGCATTTAGCCTAAAGGAACGGAATCGTGTAACCGATGACGGTATTACGTTCAAATCACATATAGATGGAAGCCTTCACTTTTTCACCCCAGAGAAAGTGGTAAAGTTCCAAGAGCAACTAGGTGTTAATTTCATGATGTGCTTAGATCAATGTATTGCCACAAATGCTACCTTGGGAAATATTAAGGAAGCCATGGATCGTACTCATTTATGGGCACTTAGATCAAGGACTGCACAGCGTTCCAGTAATCAAATTCTCTTCGGGATAATTCAAGGCGGGATTTCAAAACAATTACGAGAACAATCGGTCCGTTATATCACAGATCTTGACTTTCCAGGTTACGCAATCGGAGGGCTAGCTGTCGGGGAAAGCAAAGCTGAAATGCACAAGATTGTAGAATTGGTATCGAGCATCTTGCCAACAGATAAACCTCGCTATTTAATGGGAGTAGGGTCTCCAGAAGACTTGGTAAAAAGTGTTGATGCCGGTATAGATCTTTTTGACTGTGTTCTTCCAACCAGAGTGGCTAGAAACGGAGCACTATTTACCCGATTTGGTCGCATAAACATAACTTCAAAGAAATTCAAGAATTCAGAAAGCCCTATAGACAAAATGTGCTCGTGTTTTACCTGTGGGAACTTTTCTCCAGCTTACTTACACCATCTATTCAAGGCCAAAGAGATCCTAGGATTAAGATTAGCTACCATGCACAATTTGCATTTTTACCAAAAGCTGATGGAAGAAATGCGATCCCATATCAAAACCCGTACATTCGGAGATTTCGCCGCAGATTTTCTTCAGAACTACAAACCCACACTTGAATCAGAGAGATTAGCCCAAAAGAGCGAACACATTAGGCGTGGGAATCACCGATCCAGTGAGTGAAATGTCTCGGGTGCTCCACCAGCCACGGCAGGGACTATACTTACTTCATCGCCCATATTCAAAACAGTTTCCAGCCCTTCCAAAAAACGAACATCTTCACCGTTAACATATATATTGACAAAATACCGCAGATCACCGGCCTCATCCAAAAGCCTATCGTGAAAACCAGGGTAACTTGCCTCGAGATGGTCAATCAATCCAGAAATCGATGTAGCATCGATTTCTAATTTATCTAATCCATCTGTCAACTTTCGAAGAGGCGTAGGAACCCTCACCATTACACCCATTTTGAATCACTATCTCCTATAGATTAAATAATTTATTATCCTTCTAGTACATCACCTGGCAACAGATCCACTCTTATACCAATGCTATCTATCCACAACAATCCTTTTTCTATCTCAGATACCATACCATCTAATTCCAATATAACCCATCCCTCATAATCCCTTATATCTGCTCTACGGATATTTGGAATAATGTCAAAATCTCGTCCCAGTTCATAGATTATAGGACGAACAACTAGGTCATCCGGAAACGTAAACTTAACTCTTTGAATTGCCACAATATTATTTAACTCCCACCCCTGGCATACTTAACGCACTTTCGAAATCGGTAATTGTCGGTCGAATAGAGTAGGGGTTAACGACATGGTTAACAGCTTCTTGTGTTTTTAGTCCATTACCTGTTACATAAACCACTACCGTCTCATCATATCCAAATGTGCCCTGATCCGCCAAATTCTTTAACGCTGATATAACTACTCCCCCAGCTGTCTCGGTAAAAATACCTTCGGTCTGGGCCAATAATTCTATTCCTAGGTGTACTTCTTCCTCAGTGACTTTGCAGGCCGCACCCTGAGATTCTTTCATAGTACGTAAAGCATAAACACCGTCAGCCGGATTGCCAATTGCCAATGATTTGGCAACAGAGTGAGGTCGCACTGGCTTCACTTTGGTATCCCCTTTCAAGTAAGCATCAACAACAGGGCTACAACCTTCAGCCTGAGCTCCATAGAACTTTGTTTTTACGGCAGCGTCTACGAGTCCTAGGTCGTCCATTTGTGTAAACCCGGCGTTTATCTTAGTCAACAAAGCTCCTGACGCTATTGGAACAACTACGTGATGAGGAACTGACCATCCCAGCTGTTCAACAACTTCGAAGCCCAAGGTCTTACTTCCTTCTGCATAGTAGGGACGCATGTTAATGTTAACAAACGCCCAGGGGTATATTTCGGCAATTTCGCTGCACAGTCGATTTACTTGATCATAGCCACCATCGATAGCAAATATATCACTACCATATATCGCTGCACCTACAATTTTCCCGGCTTCTAAATCAGCAGGGATAAACACAACTGACTTCATTCCAGCCCGAGCAGCATGAGCACCAACTGCACACGCTAGATTCCCTGTTGAAGCGCAGCTCAAAGTATCAAACCCAAATTCCAAGGCCTTGGTTGCAGCGACAGATACAACTCTATCTTTAAAGGAATACGATGGGTTGACGCTATCATTTTTTATGTAGAGGTTTTCTAAACCTAACATTCTTCCCAAATTATTAGCCTTGATCAGAGGGGTAAAGCCTGCTCCGATATCGACTGCATTTTCAGGGTCGACCGGTAGCATTTCATGGTATCTCCATATAGTGTGAGGCCCCTCTAAGATGCTCTTTCGGCTGACAGTTCGAGCCATAAGATCATAGTCATAATATACACCTAAAGGTCCAAAACAAAAATCGCAAGCGTTGATCGGTTCCAACTCGTACTTTCTGTGACATTCCCTACACTTTAAACCCAAGGCAAATCCCATGGCCAGAACTCCTAGTGCGAAACTCTTCTACAATCCTTAATTCATGTACACTGAATAAGGGCGAGAGCCTAACAGAACGATGAATCTGTGTCAATAAATCGGCCCCAGATATAAGACACGCAAATATCAGTCATCATACCCAATATCCACCTAATGAATCCAATAACCCATAGGTCAATGGCTATGTTATGGCTTCAAGCATCCCTTATAGTTTTAGTCCATACTTGTATTGTTATTGCAATAAAGTTAACAACTATATTATAATTATATGCATAGATTCAATATATATATCCTGAGCGCATATCGCTAATTATGCCATATTATTTAGACGTGTTTTACTGCCATATATCAATTATATAAAGGAATTCAAAAAACGGAGTGCCAACAGTGTTTAGAGAGGATCACATAAGCGAACCTTTATTTGTCATCAGCGTAGCAGCCCGCATGGTTGGACTTCATGCGCAGACCCTTCGGTACTATGAACGAGCAGGACTATTAGAACCATCTCGTTCCATAGGGAGACAACGCCTCTATTCTAGGGGAGATATAGAAAGGGTGCGTAGAATACGAGAGCTCACGGAAGAGATGGGATTGAATTTAACTGGAGTAGAGGTGGCACTAAAACTAATCAATCAGATCAACCGTATGCAAAAAGACATTACAGAGCTTAAAACCGAAAACAGTCGACTGAAAACCCTATTGGAAATACAGGGATCACTCTAGGAGGTGGATATGGTTTTAAGACCAGAGAAATTTACTGAACAGGCCCATCAAGCACTAGCTAGTTCTCAGGAAATTATGGCGGAATTTCGACATACCCAGTGGGACGTCGAACATGTGGTGCTCGCTCTTATAACTCAAGAAAATGGGTTAACAGGAAAGATCTTGAATGAATTAGGCATTTCTTTGGACATTTTGAAGACGCAAATCGTGGATAGCCTAGAAAAATCTCCTAAATCCACAAGTGGAGGACAAGCCCATCTCCTAATGACGCCTCGGGTTAACGATTTACTAACTAATGCAGCAAATGAGGCTGAACGACTAAAAGATGACTTTATAGGGATAGAACATATACTCGTCGCGGCTACTACCGACAGGCAGGGACCAGTCGCACAAATTTTCGAGACACTCCATCTAACACAGGAGAAGGTCTACCAAGCCCTAGCAAACATTCGTGGAACCCATCGTGTAACTGACCCCAGGGCAGAAAGTAAGTATAGATCCCTCGAAAAGTATACGGTGGATTTCACAGTCCTGGCCTTGGAAGGGAAACTTGACCCTGTTGTTGGGAGAGAAAATGAAATTCGAAGAGTGATGCAAACGCTTACTCGAAGAAAGAAGAACAATCCAGTGATCATCGGAGAAGCAGGAGTAGGCAAAACGGCTATTGCGGAGGGATTAGCTCAACGGATTGCCTCCGACGACGTACCAGACGGGTTAAAAAAAAGAAAAGTGTTAGCTTTAGATATGGGATCCCTAATAGCTGGCAGCAAGTTTAGAGGAGAATTCGAAGAACGCCTTAAAGCTGTAATGGAAGAAGTGAAAGCTTCCAAGGGTGAAGTAATTCTATTCATTGATGAAATACACACTATGGTAGGAGCTGGGGGAGCAGAAGGTGCTATAGATGCCAGCAATCTATTAAAACCTCCTCTCGCACGCGGTGAACTCCAAGCTATCGGAGCAACTACTCTAGACGAGTATAGAAAATACATACAAAAAGATACGGCATTGGAACGAAGATTTCAGCCTATTTATCTGTCAGAACCTAGTGTGGATGAAACCATACAAATACTCAGATCTGTCAGGCCTAGATATGAGACGCACCACAAGGTTGAAATATCAGACAATGCTTTGGAAGCTGCAGCAAATCTCAGCCATCGATATTTGACTGAACGGAACCTTCCAGACAAGGCAATTGATTTAATGGACGAGGCAGCTAGTAAAATAAGATTGGACGCCCAAACTCTACCTAAAACACTCAAGAATTCGCAGAGAAGAATACAAGAACTGCGAGATGAAGAAGAATCACGCGCCCAAAGGGAAGACTTCGAAGGAGCCGCAAAACTCAGAAGTGAACGAGCTAAGATAGAAGAAAGCTCTACACAGGAAAGGGGCGACTGGGAAGCAAATCACAAGATAGAGATGATAGTGAATGAAGCTGACATAGCTAAACTCATACATAGTTGGACGGGAATACCAGTGGCACAACTTCTGGAAGGAGAATCTGAACGACTGCTGGGAATGGAGTTTAAGCTCCACGATCGAATCATAGGGCAAAACGACGCTGTTTCGGCCGTATCTGAAGCAATCCGTAGGTCCAGGGCAGGATTAAAGGATCCGAATAGACCTATCGGTAGTTTCATGTTCCTGGGTCCAACTGGAGTTGGAAAGACTCAACTCGCTAAAAGTTTAGCTGAGTTTTTGTTCAATGACGAAGACGCTATAGTCCGCCTGGACATGTCTGAGTATATGGATAAACATACTGTTTCACGCCTTACAGGATCACCTCCTGGTTACGTAGGCTACGAAGAGGGAGGACAATTAACAGAGTCCATCCGCATGAGACCTTTTCAAGTTATCCTTTTCGACGAAATAGAAAAGGCTCACCCAGACGTATTTAATGCTTTGTTGCAAATACTCGAAGATGGACGCTTGACTGATGGTCAGGGAAGGACCGTGAATTTTCGAAATTCTATAATAATTATGACGAGCAACCTTGGGACAAATCATCAACTAGCTCAAGAACCTGTGGGATTTCGCACAGATCACCATAGACCTACGCTCGACGAAGAAAAACTAAAGCAATCCATCCATGAATCACTGAAGCAGACCTTCAGGCCGGAATTCCTGAACCGCGTAGATGAAATCATTGTCTTTAATGCACTAACTAGAAATCAGATAATGGATATCGTCAAATTGATGACAAAAGAAATCCAAGAGAGATTGGACCTTCACAAAGTTAGTTTTGAACTTACGCGGGCTGTCTTGAATTGGCTCGTAAAAGAGGGCTATGATCCTATATTTGGAGCTAGACCTCTAAGACGATCTCTTCAAAGACACATAGAAAATCCCCTAGCTAAGAAGATCATTTCTGGTGAATTGGTCAGCGGAAATCATGTAATCGTAGGCCTGAAAAATGACTCCGTGTCTTTTAAAACTGTAAAACCAAAACTGGCCGACCCTGAAAAATATCCGAACCCAAACAGTTGCTCTAACGCGAAAACTTGAATGTAATTAATTGGATAAAACAATATATCTTGGATTCTCCTATGGAAGCAAACAAATAAATGTGACTATTTATACATATACCAATATGTTATGCTAAGACGCATACTTAAGGTTTCATTACAGCATTCTGACGGATTGACTTAGCAAACCTAGTAGCACTATTTTCCCTAAACGGCTTTACACCTAGGTCACCTGAAGAAATGTTTTGTAAGAGTGAGCTCCACAGAATTGCTTGGGCGACTAGCTAATTTAGTTCTTTTCGGACTAATCGGATGGTTGATTGCGGATGCCTCTGTTGCATCACAAGACTACCTGCCTTGGAGTCCAGTATTCTCCATTGCGGGATGTATATTTGGGGCAAGTGTTGGTCAATATATCACTCTACTCCCCTTTAAAATGTTATTGGACAAATTTAATGGGATACCTTTCTCAATGATCGTTGCGGGGACCCTAGGCTTGATCGTAGGGGTTGGACTCGCAGCCCTAATTTCCATACCGTTCATCCAACTTGAAGGCTGGAAATCTTGGGCTATTCCCCTAACAATTCTTCTGTCCCTAGGAGCCCTAGGATCTGCCCTAGGTGTCCAACGGGAGCGCGATATTCGAGGCATTTTACCCGCCGGCGGTACCAATAAATCATACCGGCCGGATCCGACGAAGTATCCGTCCCATATTTTAGTAGACACGAGCGCCATAATTGACGGGAGAATAGCAGATGTCAGCCAAACTGGCTTTGTTCAAGGATCTCTTCTAATACCCAGCTTCGTTCTGGATGAATTGCGTCATATTGCAGACTCTAGTGACCCACTTAGACGTACTAGAGGCAGGCGTGGATTAGAAATACTCGCAAAAATACAACGCGAAGGAGAATTGCCAATTAACATCATAGATGTGGAATTTATGGGGAATGTAGAGGTAGATTCTGAACTAGTCAACATGGCTAAAAGAATGGACGCCTGTATTCTTACAACTGACTTTAATTTAAACAGGGTAGCAGAATTGCAAGGGGTCCCTGTATTAAACGTTAACGAACTGGCCAATGCCTTAAAACCCGTCGTATTACAAGGGGAAGAAATAAGTGTCCACATAGTCCAGGTAGGTAAAGAACCCGGTCAAGGAGTAGCATTTCTGGACGACGGAACTATGGTAGTCGTGGAAGGTGGACACAGATTCATGAACACCGTCCAGCCCGTAAACATCACTAGAATTTTACAAACATCTGCAGGAAGAATTATTTTTGCGCAACCAAGGAATATTTTTCAATGACGGCCTCCATCCATCCATCCAACTTAGAAACAGTGGGAGCGGTAGTAGTAGCCGCAGGGCATAGTAAGAGGATGTTTGGCGTCGACAAAATATTTTCTCCATTGGGTGATAAACCACTGATAGCTCATTGTTTAACAGCACTAAACGACTTCCCGTCGGTCGGTGAAATAGTCCTTGTATTAGCCACTAATCGAATATCCCAAGGCCACGCAATAGCTTCAAAATTTCAATGGCCAAAACTAAGCAAAATATGTGGGGGAGGACTCCGAAGACAGGATTCAGTGAAAGTCGGCCTAGATGCTTTATCGAGTACAAAGTGGGTAATAATCCATGATGGGGCTAGGCCATTTATTGATTCTGAACTCTTATCCCGTGGTATGGATGCAGTCAAAGATGTGGGAGCTGCAACGGCTGCTATACCTTCAACGGATACAATTAAAATCGTATCCCCTAATCAAATAGTCTCATCAACTCCCTTGCGCGAGACGGTTTGGGCCATACAAACACCCCAACTTTTCAAATTCTCTACGATAGACAGAGCCCATTATCTTCACAATGATAATTTCACCGATGATAGCTCTATGGTGGAGGAGTTAGGTCTTCCAGTCAAAATCTTTATGGGATCCTACTCTAACATCAAGGTAACTACTCAAGAAGACCTTGTTTTAGCAGAAATGTTATTTCAAAATAAAATCAGCGGTATGAGCAAATCGTGAAAGTAGGACAAGGGTTCGACGCTCACAGATTAACCACAGGCAGGAAACTAATCCTTGGCGGAGTAGAGATTCCTCATAACAAAGGCCTAGACGGTCATAGTGATGGAGATGCTCTGGTCCACGCCATAATTGACGCTTTACTAGGAGCATCAGGGCTAGGTGACAAAGGCACACATTTCCCCTCTCAAGAAGAACATCTCAAAGATATCTCGAGCATCTCTTTGTTAACAAAAGTATCTACCTTATTAATCGAATCCGGATGGAAGATGGTTAACCTGGATGCTACAATAATCGCGCAGGAACCCAAGGTGCAGCCCCATCTCGACCATATGCGAACAATAATATCTCAAACCCTTAATTCTCCCATAGAAAGCATAAGCTTGAAGGCTACGACCACGGATCGACTTGGATTTATTGGAAGGGAAGATGGTATAGGAGTTCTCGCAATAGTACTCATAGAGAGCCTGTGATGTATATTCGCGACACTCTTTCCGGACAGCTGCGAAAGTTCAGCTCCAAAGACAACAAAGTCAAACTTTATGTATGCGGCATAACTCCCTATTCGACTGCCCACGTGGGACACGCGAGGAGCACAATAACATTCGATGTACTCCGAAGGTATCTTGAATTCATCGGGTTTGAGGTGCAACACGTCCAAAACTTCACGGATATTGACGACAAAATCATCATTAAGGCGAGGGAAGAGTCGATCTCATACAAGGAACTCTCGAACCGGTACATCCAAGAATACATGAGAGACATGAAAAGTCTGAATGTTCTTCCAGCTCATCAATATCCTCTTGCTACAGATGCCATTCCTAGGATCATAGAGATAGTCAGAGAACTTATCGCTAAGGGCTATGCCTATGCCAATGGTGGAAACGTCTATTTTAGCGTGGGCGAATATAGAAACTATGGTCAATTAAGTAACCGATCATTAGATGACATGATAGCTGGATCTCGGATCGAAATATCAGAAGAGAAACAGCACCCAATGGATTTTGCCCTTTGGAAAGCCTCAAAACCTGGAGAACCTTCTTGGGTAAGCCCGTGGGGTAATGGGCGTCCTGGTTGGCATATTGAATGTACCACGATATGCCTAGATAATTTAGGTGAAACCATCGACATACATGGAGGAGGGGTAGATCTCGTGTTCCCTCATCATGAAAATGAGTTGGCCCAGAGTGAATCATTTACAGATAAGAATCCATTCGTACGATTCTGGGTCCACAACGGACTCCTAAACCTACAAGACGAAAAGATGAGTAAATCTATTGGCAATTTAGTCCCAATCGGTACGGCACTAGAAAAATACAAACCTGACTTAATTCGACTTTTTTTCCTGTCCGCTCATTATCGAAGTCCACTCAATTATAGTGACAACGGTTTAAGTAATTTAAACAAAGGACTTGATCGTTTACTATCCGCACTTAGAATCATTTCCTCTACAGGCTTAGAGCAACTTGACTCATCTTCATTCGAAAGCAGGTTTGTTGAGAGTATGAATGATGATCTCAACACACCCCAAGCGATAGGTATACTATTTGAATTGGCCCACGAAATTAACCGGGCTCATTTGAAAAGTATTTCTGTTGGGGAAGCTCAGAAAATGCTGAAAAAACTTGGTAGTATCCTGGGACTTAAATTCAACCAAACAAAACGTAAAGTTCTCAATGTAGAAGATACGGTTTTTGATTTATACCAAAACATGTCAGAAATGATTGAAACTACTGATGATGAGGAAATACTTAATTTGATTGCTGCGGCAGACTCCAAAAACCTAGATTCCATAATGAACGCACTAATCGCAATTCGAAGAAAACTGAGAAATGCTAATTCTTACGATCTGGCCGACTCGATTAGAGATAGATTAGCTAAGTTGGGCCTAATAATGGAAGATAACCCTAAAGGTTCAAGTTGGCGTTGGAAGTAAAATGGTAATGAAGTAATACCAACTCTAATAATTTTTTCTGGGTTAATAAACACTCGACTTGGTCAATCAAAACATCATATCAGAGCTTATAGGCATTCTAGGACAAGAAAAGGTCATCTTAGACCCTGCGGAACTTCGACTCAAATCGAGGGACGCTCTGGAAATGTCTAGAGCATTTAACGCCGCACATAATTTAGATAAAACTGCCGACGTCTTGATAAAACCCAATGAAACCATGGAAATATCGGCCGTACTAAGAGTAGCTAACAAATTTAAAGTTCCAGTCATACCGCTTGGAGGGAGATCGGGTGTGATGGGAGGATTAGTTCCCATGTATGGGGGAATCCTCTTGGATTTAAGTGAACTGAACAAGCTTCTGTCGATAAATGTTCAAGACAGAACAGTCACCGTAGAGTCCGGCATGTTGCTAGGAGCATTAAAAACAAAACTTGAATCTTTTGATTTGATCCTAGGACATGACCCATGGAGTGTTCCAATAGCAACTATAGGCGGTGCAATTTCAACAAATGGAATCGGTTACAGAGCTTCTGTAACCGGATCGATGGGCAGTCAGGTTCTAGGCATGAAAATAGTACTGCCTACTGGAGATATTCTAACAACTCGCGCAGTAGCCATTAATTCGGGAGGTTTAAATCTAAACAATCTTTTCGTGGGATCTGAAGGGACATTTGGTGTGATAACAGAGGCAACTATCAGGGTATTCTCCAAACCAGAACGTAGGGTATTTAACACATACAAATTTAGTAGTTTCACACAAGGATTTAGAGCCCTATCGAAACTGTTCGAGATTGGAATCAAACCTGCAGTAATAGATTTAACAGAGGACGAGGATGGCATACATCTATATCTTGTTCATGAAGGCTATACTGAAGGTATAAAGGCTGAAATAGTAAGATCTCGAGAGATTTGTTCCTTCCACAATGGTATTTCCATCGGACCTAAACCTACTGCCCATTACTGGAAAGCTCGATATGACATAGCCCTAAACTATAAGAATAAGACAACTGCTACTCCTCTGAAAGATGTTTTCGAATCAAACAGTCCATTAATCGACTTTTTACACGTGGCTCTACCTATGTCCCGCGTTCTGCGGTACAGACGGGAATCTAATCAGATATTTAGAGCAAATGGCATAAAAGTAATCGAACAAGCGATATGGACAAACCCTGAATTTTATTCGATAGTGGTTCGTGCTGACACGGAAACTGGTCGAAAAAATCTATCCACAGCAATCGACATGGCTCTGATGCTAGCCCAAGATCTCGGTGGTATCATGGAATATTGTCACGGAGTGGGCATAAAACTACAACATTTGTTTGATAGAGAACTAGGAATAGGAATAAATACTATAAAAGCAATAAAAAAGGTAATTGATCCCAACAATATCATGAATCCTGGTAAGATAGTGAGCTAGGAATAGGGCGGGAAAACCGGGCCCCTTAATAGAGGAGAAGCTATGCAAAGTCGTGACTTGATAGGGTATGGACCTAACCCACCTGCAATCGAATGGCCGAACAATGCCAAGATTGCCGTTTCCTTAGTCGTGAATTACGAGGAGGGATCGGAATATTCGACAATGGACGGCGATCCGGCAGGAGAGACTACGGGGGAATCTCCATCACCTGTTCCTTTAGGCCAAAGGGACCTCGCAAACGAATCATTCTTTGAATACGGAAGTCGTGTGGGGATATGGCGGATTCTCAACATATTTGAACAACTCGACGTGAAAGCAACTTTTTATTGTTGTGCACTAGCATTGGAACGTAATCCGTTCGTGGGTCCGGCTATAGTGAAGTACGGACACGAGGTATTCGGTCACGGTAATCGATGGGAAGAGTATTTTAAGATGAGCCGCGATGAGGAGAAAAGGGCTATTCATAAAGCAGTTGCATCGATAACAAAAACTACTGGCCAACGGCCACTCGGTTGGTATTGCCGTTATGGTCCAAGCGTAAACACTAGAGAATTGATCATGGAGGAGGGTGGATTCATTTATGATTGCAATGCGTACAACGATGACCTGCCATTCTATACTACGGTGAAACAAAAAGATTGGCTGGTAGTACCCTATTCTCTAGAAGTGAATGACAGCAAATTATGGCGTGGGGACATGTCTCAGCCTAAAGACTGGTTCGACACGGCAAAGAATACCTTTGATCTTCTATACGAAGAAGGAAGTACGCATCCAAAGATGATGTCACTAGGACTACACTGTCGGATTATTGGGAAACCATCACGAGCACTCGAATTGAAACGCTTTATTGAATATGCTAAGAGTAAACCTGACGTCTGGTTCGCGAAACGAATTGAGATCGCTCGTTGGTGGCTAGAGAAATATCCACGCCAACCAGTTGTGCAACCTTAATATTAAAACATCATATTATGAGTAAAATGTTTTTGGTAAAGTTGATTCTAACTCTTGCAGTTCTACTATTAGCATTCAATTCGGCTTGTTCCAGAGAAGATTCGAAGACTTCGCCTGCATTCACACCTGACCCAACTTCAACTTCTGTGCAAATGGGCACTAACAGTGTCCCCACAATAGGAAACAATGATGACTTATATAAGCCTATGGCAACAGAACCTTCAGAAGGAGAACCTGAAGCTTGGTATCAGGTATACAATCAGGAATGGGATGGGAATTACCAACTTAGCCTATGGATCATGGCAAACAAAGTGCAAATAGGAGAAACTCTTGAACTTAAGGCGAAAATTAAAAACCTATCTTCGACAGCACAGAAATATACCATGTGGGCGGTAGGAGACCCCGACGTGTACATACGGATAGCGGAGAGCGAGGAAAACGATACAGATGAGATCTACCTCTTTTCCGACGATGATACTACCCCGTTGTTTGACGGTATAACTTTGGGAACTATACAACCCAAACAAACCATCGAACGAACCGTTGTATGGGATCTTCGCATTCCTATCAATAATATCCCTAAACAAGTGCCCATAGGAACGTATATAGTAGAAGTGGAATTTTTCCCCGGTTCCCAAACAAAAGGTCCCACCGGAGATGTAATGAAAATTACTTATCCAATAGAAATCATAAACGACACCTAAGAACTATACAAAATACTAACATTATGTCCAATGCATACCTGTAAATATTTAGCCGCGCTGACTCGATTGAGAGCAAATTCTAGGGTATTAAAACTTCCAAACAACGCCATCCACCCTGCAAACCAAAATCAGTCAATAGAGTGATCAGAAATCTATATCATATCTTGGTTAGGATAATCTAACGCTTAGAATAGACACGACAACAAAAACAGCCGAAAGGAAAATGGTTAACTGAAATAACACTTTTTCGACACCTCTTCTAACTCGAAACGTAGTAGTAGAAGAGCCAAAAAGGCTAGCCCCCGAATCCCTGACTTGCATGAGTATTACAATGATCAATATAACCGATACCGATATTTGTAGTATTTGAATTGCGCTTCCCAATTACACCTCTTATAGAGCCTTTAGTTCTTTCTCGACCAATGCACTTACTTCCACAGGATCAGCTTTACCTCTTGTGTTACGCATTACCTGCCCAACAAGAAACTTTGCCGCCGTTTGTTTGCCTAATTTATAGTCACTTACAGCCTTGGGATTACTAATTATAACCTCATTCACAGCTTTTAAAAGGACGGATGTGTCCCCGATCAATTCATATCCTCCATCTTGGACCAACTGCAACGGAGAAATGGAATTAGCGAAGGAATGGACTAAAACTTTTTTCGCCAGAGGAGTAGTCAGTATTCCCTCTTCTAACATATCCAACAACTCACCTATATATGAAGGCTGAATTTTGGATTCCTCTATTGTAATAGAATCTTGATGTAACAGACTTGTTAAATCTCCAAGTAACCAGTTAGCAACAGCCTTGCTTCTCTGCACATCATCTCCACAAGTTCTTTTAGAAGCGCCCATAGCCTCTTCAAAAAACTTCGCCATGCCCTTTGACATGGTTAAAAGTTCGGCATCATATTTAGACAAATTGTATTGGGATACGAACCTATCACGTTTTTTAGCGGGTAATTCTGGTAATTCGCTATAAATCGCTTCAACCCATTTCCTATCAATCTTCATTGGCGGAAGATCAGGTTCAGGAAAGTACCTATAATCGTGTGCCTGCTCTTTTGAACGTTGCGAGACTGTTACACCTCTCTCTTCCACCCAACCCCTGGTTTCTTGGACAACTCGATCACCCATTTCTACAACGTCTATTTGACGCTTAATCTCATAAACGAGTGCATTGTATACAGACCGGAAACTATTCATATTCTTTATTTCTGTACGAGTAGTGTACTCTTTAGTACCCTTTGGCCTAACACTAATATTTGCATCACAACGTAGACTTCCCTCTTCCATATTTCCGGTCGTCACTTCAATACACTGAAGTATAGATCGCAGTGAGATAAGATATTGACGAGCTTCTTCCGGAGAACGTATATCAGGATCGCCCACAATTTCCATCAAAGCCACACCAGATCTATTGACGTCTACCAAACTATAACTCTCTTTACCATCCTCATTTACGTGCTGCAATTTTGCCACATCTTCTTCAAGATGTACCCTCTCTATACCTATAGATCTCTTATTCCCACTTAATTCGATATCTAGATGGCCATTCTTGGCTATAGGCATATCATATTGGGAAATCTGAAAGCCTTTCATCAGATCTGGATATGGATAGTTCTTGCGATCAAACTTTGTATCAACGGATATTTCACAATTCAAAGCCAATCCTGATGCTATGGTCTGCTCAACCGCTTTACGATTCACCACAGGCAGAACTCCAGGCATTCCAAGGCAAACCGGACACACCAATGTATTTGGCGGGGCATACTGATAGTCTGCTCGGCAGTTACAGAACATTTTGGTTTTAGTCTTGAGTTGAACATGCACCTCAAGACCAATCACGGTCTCGTATTCAGTTGAAGCAGTATTCACGGAAGGATCTCTGGGTAGAATTATCTTGCAACAAGTATATCAATAGTAAAGGTATTGCATCAATCCAATATCATAACGCGAGAATCTACTATTTCGGTCCAAAGGGAAACTAACCGAAAAGGACTAAACTAATACCTTATGTTTATATCCAGCTTACCAAACCATAATAAAAATATAACTGCTTTAGAATCATCATGAGATAACCGTTTCGGCCAATATATAGTTATAAAAATAATTTTCTAGCGAGTCTGAACTCGATCAAGTGGAATTTTCTGCTAAAATACGTACGGTTGTGCGCTTCCGTATGATATACGATAGAATTATAGACCCCATAGGTTAGTCTAATGACGTCTTACTACCCTGCTTTTTTGGACATTACCAATCGGCTTTGCATCGTGCTTGGAGGAGGCAAAGTGGCCGAAGCCAAGATCCTTCAGCTGCTTAAATATAAATGCCTAATTACAGTAATAAGTCCTGAAATCACCCCTTGCATATTGTCTTGGGTAAAAAGCGGGCAAATTTCGTGGGAATGCCGTAACTACGCGCCTGGCGATCTAGCACATGCATTCCTAGCTATATCAGCTACAGGGTCAGTTGAGGTTAATACCATGATCTCAGAGGAAGCTGAACTTAATAAGGTGCTTCTGAACACGGTAGATAATGCACTTTTAAGTAATTTTATTGCACCAGCAATAGTTAGGAGAGGGCAGGTAACTCTTGCTATATCTACTAACGGAGCAAGCCCAGCACTCGCTAGAAAATTCAGGGAATCTCTAGACAAAAGCCCTCTTCTAGAATACGCAGATCTAGCCCCTTTGTTATCAGAAATTCGCAAGAAAGTTAGGTTAAGCGGGTGGAACATTAAAGCAGACGTTTGGCAGAAATTAATTACACCAGAACTCCTCGCCATGATAAAAAACGGTAGGGAAAAAGAAGCGAAAGCCAATCTCCTGAAAAATCTATCACAGGAATCAACATCATGAAACCTCTCATTATAGGTACCAGGGGAAGCAAATTAGCGCTGCAACAAGCCCATCAAATAATGGATAGAATCAGAGATGTTTATCCAAACCAGGATATGGAAATATCTGTAATCAGAACAGGTGGGGATAAGTCACCGACATCTCCTATCAACCAAATCGGCACCGGTGTATTCGTGAAAGAAATAGAGGCTGCCTTACTACAGAAAAAGATAGACCTCGCCGTTCACAGCGCCAAGGATTTGACGCCTGAACTCCCCAAAGGATTAACGATCGGCGCGATAGGGCCTCGACAAGATCCTAGAGATGTTCTTATTAATCGGTGGAACTCCAGTTTAGCCGATATGCCAGAAAATGCCATTATAGGGACTAGCAGTCCTAGACGAACCGCTCTTATCGGGCGATATCGTACAGACTTTAAGATCACACCCTTAAGGGGGAATATTGACAGTCGACTCGACCGGGTAAGTAGCGAGGAAATCGACGGTACAATTATGGCAGCCGCTGGATTAATCAGATTAGGATTAGAACACTGTATCTCTGAATATCTACCGACAAATTATTTCATACCTGCCCCAGGGCAGGGAGCCTTGGCTATTGAAATCAGATCTCTTGACTATGGACTAAAGGACCTCGTAAGAATCCTGGATGACTCCAATACTAACTTGGTTATTACGGCGGAAAGAACCTTTCTCAAATTATTGCAGGGCGGGTGCTCTGAACCCTCAGCCGCATTCGCGCAAATTAATGGTGACAAGCTAGATATTCACGCATTTATTGGAACAACCAGCGGAAAAGAGTTTTTTGAAGCCACAGCAAGCGGTATGGCTCATGACCATACTAGGGTGGCAACACAGGTTTATGAAACCCTTCTAGATATGGGGGCTATCCATCTTATTCGAGGTGACTCGGTAGAATGAATAAACCTGTGGGAAAAGTATACCTAATCGGGGCAGGGCCGGGAGACCCTGGCCTGATGACTGTCAAAGGACTCAGCCTACTCAAACAGGCTGATGTCATATTCTACGACCGCCTGGTTAATAAACGCCTCCTAAATGAGGCAGGAGATCACGCAGTCGCAATATATGTCGGGAAAGAACCTGGCACTGGAAAAGAACAACAAGAAAATATATCTACCCTACTGATAGATCAGGCTTGTGAAGGTAAAATGGTCGTCCGCCTGAAGGGAGGTGACCCATTCGTATTTGGACGAGGTGGAGAGGAGATACAGGTCCTCCAGATGGCTGGGATACCATTCGAGGTAGTACCAGGCATAACATCCCCAATTGCCGCACCAGCATACGCCGGTATTCCGCTAACACATAGAGATCATGCGAGTAGTTTCACAGTAGTCAGTGCGATTGAATCTCAAGATAAATCATACTCAGCCATAAACTGGTCAGCTCTCGCAAAGTCAAGAGCAACACTTGTGATCCTTATGGGTTGGAACGTAATCGATAGTGTTATAGAACGTCTTATAGCAGGAGGGATATCCTCTTCAACACCAGCGGCTCTGATAGAATGGGGTACTGAACCCATTCAAAAAACAGTTGTAGGAGAGGTTCGCAATATCCACGCAAAAGGGATCAAATCTATGATAGCTCCTCCAGTCGTATTGGTCATTGGCAGTGTAGTAAATCTAAGAAATGAGATTCGTTGGTTTGATTCCAAACCCCTATTTGGCAAACGTATTCTGGTTACGAGACAAGAGCATCGTTCCCGAACATTGGACACCCTCTTAGGGTTAGAAGGAGCGCTCACGATAAATGTGCCGACAATAACGTTTACCCCGGCACCAATGTCTAGAGAATTGAACACAGCGATGAGAAACCTCGATAGATATCAGTGGATAGCATTCATGAGTGTTAACGCAGTAGAGTTTTTCTTTTATCATCTGAAAGCGTTAAGCTTAGATTCCAGGAAGCTATCTGGAGCTAAGATTTGCTGCGTAGGATCAGAGACTGACAAGTGCCTAGAAACTTATGGATTGTTATCGGATCTTACTCCAAAATATTTTGGTGCTAAACACTTGAAGAAAGCACTAAAAGAAAAACTAGTTCCTGGAGATCGTGTATTGATTCCTAGAACTAATATTGCTCCTGCTGATTTTTCCAAGGAACTAGAGATCATTGATGCTACAGTAGAACAGCCCATAACCTACCAAACAGAAATACCAAAAGGTTCAAGGCAGCTATTAAGAACTACATTGGAGAATTCTGCGATTGATGTTATTACATTCACTAGTTCATCAACAGTGCTGAACTTTGCGAAGTTGTTGGATGGAGATTACAGCCTCATTGCAAAATCATTAATAGCGTCAATAGGACCCTCTACGACTAGTACAATAGAACGATTGGGCTTAAAGGTTGATATCCAAGCTTGTAACCACACGATTCCTGGCATGGTATCAGCTTTAACCAATCATTTCGCCGAAAGGAGAACATAGATGCCTGGTTATCCAGAAAACAGATTACGTCGCCTACGCGAAACTGATGCTATAAGAAATCTGACTCAGGAAACTAAATTATCAGTAAATGATCTTATTTTCCCCCTTTTTATAACTCACGGTAAAAATGTAAAAACAGAAATCGAATCCATGCCAGGAAACTATCAAATCTCGTTGGACAATCTGCCGGGAGAAATAGATGAAATCACAACTTTAGGTATTCCTGGAGTACTATTATTCGGTTTGCCAAAAGAAAAAGACGAGACGGGATCATCTGCATCCTTAAAACATGGAATAATCCAGAAAGCGGTTGAGGTCATAAAGAACACTAATCCAAACATTCTAGTTATTACTGATCTCTGCCTTTGTGGTTACACAATTCACGGGCACTGCGGAATTCTAAAGGGTCAAAATATTGATAACGATGAAACTCTGAATAAATATGGAGAAATAGCTCTGTCTCAGGCATTATCTGGCTCAGATATTATTGCCCCTTCTGGGATGATGGACGGACAAGTAAAAATAATCCGTAAAACACTCGACAGTAATGGCTACAGCAACACGGCCATAATGGGATACTCAGCAAAATACGCTTCCTCTTTTTACGGTCCGTTCAGATCTGCTTCGGATTCGTCTCCCAGTTTTGGGAGCCGAAAAAGCCACCAAATTGATCCAGCAAATTGGCGAATGGCAATGAGAGAAATCCAAGAAGACGTCCACGAGGGTGCAGATATCATTATGATAAAGCCTGCCTTAGGATATCTAGACGTAATCAACAGAACAAGAAAAGCATACAATCACCCTATCGCAGCGTACAACGTTAGCGGCGAATTCTCGATGGTAAAAGCCGGAATCGCCCTCGGCATATTTGATGCCCGATCCATAATCCTAGAAGTCTTAACGAGCATCAAACGGGCCGGAGCCAATATTATAATAAGCTACCATGCCAAAGAGGCTGCCAGATGGCTAGCTGAAGGATAGCTACCTATCCCAGTCTAAACATTTTCTCAGATCTAATCCCTTAGAGAGTCGATTTGTGGCATAAAAGACCAATTTTTCAATTGTAGACTGACCGAACCCAACCAAATCGTTACTCATGGTCTATCCATACTACTCTGGATAGACTATCTCTCCTCCTGACGTCTGTCTGGATGCTTTACGCACTGGATTTGCCCCTTTACTCTTCCAAAAGATTTCAGCAACTTCAGTTACTGCGTCGCGCAAGCCATTTGCAGCTTCCAGATTTCGATGTACTTTCGCCTCGGATGCTTCTTTCATAGCCTTCCAAAACGTACCGTGTAGATCTGGAAATTGTTCCAGATGTTCAGGTTTAAAGTAATCCGCCCACAGGATACGTAACTCCTGCTTGGCTAATTCGGCATGATGTTCTTTAACCGTGGTCATACGAGAAATCTTGTGAACGTAAATCGCTGATTCATCCTTGGTAGAATCAGCTCCCGGTTTTGGCAAATCATTAATCAACGTAGACATTCGAACGACTGTGTGCGCCGCGATTTGTGCGAGATGAGGATCATAAATCCCGCAGGGTACGTCGCAGTGGGCCCAAACTGGTCGTCCCGAGAACATCCATTTCTTCACTATATCGATAGGGTTTAACGAAACCATATTTACTCCTTTAATTGAATTTAACACTCGCAGTATATCCTAGTTGCAATACCCTGCCAACGTTGAATTCAACCACCCCAACCTAATCAGATCCTGGTAAGATTGCACTCATGTTTGCGAAAAGAATTATCAAGCTGATTACTAGGTTAAATCTTTGGTATCGGTGTGGTAGATTCAAAACTTTAACCGTCAAGGGCGATAGCATGATCCCTTCATTCTCGGATGGGAATCGGATATCAATTAGACAAAATCCATATAAAACGGATCCGCCTATATTAGGAGATGTAGTTGTATTCACCCACCCTGGAGTCGAACGAACGACTTTTTTGAAACGCATAGTGGGATTACCAGGAGATCTCATAGAACTAAAATGCAAACGTATATATGTTAATTCCGTGTCCCTTACCTTATACAACCCAGACCTTGAAAACCATTCACAATTCCTCGACCTCATATGGCTACTAGGAGACGATGAATACTATGTTTTAGGCGACAATCCATCTGATAGTTTGGATAGCCGCAAATTTGGACCAATCAAGTTGGATTGGATCATAGGCAAAGTCTGGTAGGAATAAATCCCAAGGTGCTAGAATCAAGTAATGCCGCAAGAAAATATTGTCATACGTGGAGCCCGCCAACATAATCTCAAGAATGTAAACGTCGTAATTCCCAGAGACAAGCTGGTTGTAATTACTGGGGTTTCTGGATCCGGGAAAAGTTCATTGGCATTCGATACCATATATGCAGAAGGACAGAGAAGGTATGTAGAGTCACTCTCAGCATACGCACGACAATTCTTGGGAAGAATGGACAAGCCAGACGTAGAATATATAGAGGGATTATCACCAGCTATTTCCATAGATCAGAAGGGAGTTTCCCATAATCCACGGTCTACTGTAGGCACAGTCACTGAAATCTATGACTATATGCGTCTTCTATACGCACGAGTAGGCAGACCTCACTGTCCTAATTGCGACAACCCAGTTTCTAGGCAGACTATACAGCAAATCGTCGACTCCATTATGTCAATGGAAAATTCTTCACAAATAACAATACTTGCTCCGAAAGTTAAGCGTAGAAAAGGAGAACATAAAGATATATTCGAAAAGGCCAGACAGGCTGGTTTCAGTCGAGTGCGGGTTAATGGAAATATGATTAGGCTAGAGGAAACAGACAATTTAGTTTTAGATAAACAAAAGTGGCACTATATAGATATTGCAGTGGATCGACTCTCTATCGATAGGGAAACTGATTTAACCAGATTAACTGACTCAGTTGAAACCGCTATTCGGGAAGGCCAAGGTCAAGTAACGATATCAAATCCAAAAAAGAAGGATATAGAGTTCTCAGAACGATTTGCGTGTATAAGTTGTGGTACTAATCTAACCGAAGTAGAGCCAAGAACATTCAGCTTTAACAGCCCACATGGTGCTTGTGGTGAATGTACTGGATTGGGTTTCAAGTTAGAAGTGGATCCAGAACTTGTCTTAGCAAATAGGGATTTAACTCTTGAAGAAGGTGCTGTTTTACCATGGGCTAGGTCAGGCTCAATGAGTTCTTGGTACACAAGCCGCATCGGGTCTGTGGCCAATACGTACAATTTCCCCACAGATGTCCCGATATCAGAACTTTCTAATTCAAACTTGGATGTAATATTGTACGGCAACCATGATCAGTATATGACCATACAACATAAAACACGCCGAGGGAGAATATATAGTTGGAGAACTACATTTGAAGGAGTCATTCCGAATCTCGAAAGGAGATTTCGAGAAACAGATTCTAATCATATTCGGACACAAATTGAAAAATATATGAGGGCCAAACCATGTCCGTCCTGTAAAAACAAAAGGCTCAAACCAGAAGCTTTAGGTGTAAAAGTAAATAACCAAGATATTATGTACATCTGCAGTTATCCCATAAGAAAGACATTGAAATGGGCGCAGAAACTACAACTTGATAGCATATCGAACCGATCACCCAAATCTCTAACTAAACGAGAATCTGTTATTGCAAAACCAATATTGAAAGAAATTATTAATCGCTTAACATTCCTTCAGAACATAGGATTGGGATATCTGACACTAAACAGATCCGCTAGAACTCTTTCTGGAGGAGAAGCCCAACGGATTCGGTTGGCAACGCAGATAGGATCTGGGTTAACTGGGGTCCTATACGTCTGTGACGAACCTACTATAGGCCTACATCCCGATGACGACAAATTACTCATAAACACATTAAAACACCTTAGAGATCTGGGAAATACCCTCCTGGTGGTGGAACATGACCGAGCGGTTATGCAGGCCGCAGACCACATAGTTGATATGGTGTTAGGTGCCGGTGAATTTGGTGGCAATATAGTGGCTGAAGGTCCTTTGGCTGCCATATTGGAAAGCAAGACCTCTTTAACAGGACAATACCTGAGTGGACGTAAGAACATTCCCATCCCCACATCACGCAGAACCGGGAACGGTAAGTATATACAAATAATTAACGCAGAAGAAAACAATCTCCATGGCATAGATGTAAGTTTTCCATTGGGTCTTCTACTCTGCGTTACGGGAGTTTCAGGGTCGGGAAAAAGCACTTTAATGTACGAAGTTCTTTACAAAAAGCTCGCACAATCCATCTATAAAGCCAAGGATCGCCCCGGTAAACACGACAAACTGATCGGAATAGAAAACATCGACAAAGTTGTCAATATAGACCAATCACCGATTGGACGTACACCTCGAAGTAATCCAGCAACTTATACAGGAACATTCACATTCATACGCGACCTATTCGCTTCACTCCCGGAATCTAAAGCTCGTGGCTATAAGGCTGGAAGGTTTTCTTTCAACGTCAAAGGGGGTAGGTGTGAAGCATGTCAGGGAGAGGGGTACACACAGGTAGAAATGCAATTCCTGCCAAATGTTACAGTACCTTGCGAAAGCTGTTACGGAAGCCGTTATAACCGTGAAGCATCTGAAATTCATTACAAGGACCAAAGTATATCTAATGTACTGGATATGACAGTGTACACAGCACTAGATTTTTTCAGAAATATTCCACGGATTAAATCAAAATTAGAAACCTTGAGAGATGTTGGATTAGGATATATCAGATTAGGACAACCAGCCACTACCCTGTCCGGAGGAGAAGCTCAACGGGTTAAACTAGCCACAGAACTGTCGAAAAGAGCTACAGGTAAAACACTATATTTATTAGACGAACCCACAACTGGCCTATCTTTCGAAGACTGTCACCATCTACTAAGCGTCCTACATCGCCTAGTTGATTCCGGGAACTCTGTAATGTTAATCGAACATCACGTAGACATGATAAAAAATGCGGACTGGATAATAGATCTTGGACCAGGCGCAGCCGAAAAGGGCGGACGAGTTATAGCAACCGGCACACCTGAAGCCATATCGGAAGCCAAACAATCTGTGACAGGCAAATATCTTTATAGGCCGAACTCACCTCGGGCCTAGCCCAAACTCATCTACAAACTATGCCATGTAGAAAGTTTGACGAACCTACATACCACATTTATGATCAACCGAGATTCTTAGATATAGGAGGTCATGCCGATTTTGGATCCCATAAACTTATATGATTTTGAATCTATATCTAAATCCATACTTCCACACAATGTCTGGGATTATATATCGAGTGGATGTCAGGATGGCATTGCATTGAAACGAAATCGTTTAATGCTAGATTCAATATTACTTCGACCCAGATTCCTGAGAGATGTAGGTAAAAGAAATCTTTCAACTACTATCTTGGGAGAGCCAATAAAATCCCCCGTAATGATTGCTCCAGCATCGCGTCAAACCTTGGCACATCCAGACGGTGAAATCGCTACGGCTAGGGCTGCAGCAACAGCAGGAACCATTATGGCCCTTTCGACTAGTTCCGCGAAAAGCATCGAAGAAGTCGCACAGGCAGCCCCCGGGCCTTTGTGGTTCCAACTCTTTCATTGCGGTAAAGAAGAAACGGAGAGTTTAATTAGGAGAGCTGAAGATTCGGGATACAAAGCAATTTGTCTAACGGTTGATACTCCAATACCAAGCGACAAAGAGGCAGATATCAGAAATAATTGGCGAACCCCTCCGGAAGCTTATCCAGGAAATTTCATGCATAAAACGACGCCTCCAACTCCTGGCAACCTTGATTCGGGGATTTCTGAAGGTCACCACCACCGACCTCCGACGGTCCCGTTAACATTCGAACAGTTACCGTGGCTTAAATCTCTTACGCGTCTTCCTATAGTGATTAAGGGAATACGCACAGCTGAAGATGCAGAATTATGCGTAAAATACGACATAGACGGGATCATCGTTTCAAATCACGGCGGTAGACAAATTGACTGTACCCTATCATCCATAGAAACTCTCCCAGAGATCGTGACAGCTGTGAATGGAAAAGCGGAAATATATTTTGATTCTGGAGTCCGTAGGGGAAGTGATGTACTTAAAGCCCTTGCTATAGGCGCCAAAGGCGTTTTTATAGGAAGGCCTATTTTTTGGGGTCTGGCCGTAAGCGGTCAAGCTGGAGTAGAAAAGGTCCTAGACATACTTTACAGAGAGCTTGATCTAGTTTTGGCATATTGTGGCTTCACTACAGTCGATCAAATTGATGACGCGATACTACATCTTCCATTAGAGATGGACTATAGTCGGATTCCATATATTGAAGAGATTCGAGGGCTCGCGGATCTCCATGCAAAAGGACTGATTTCTAGACAGGAATTCGACTCTAAAAAAGATTCTCTGCTTGGCACAGAAAATCAATGAACACCGATATTGTAAGTTTGCGGGACATGGAACTACAAGCCAAGTCGTTAATCCCTCATAACGTATGGGATTTCATATCAGGCGGCGCCCAAGACATGATAACCACACACCGTAACATAGAACAATTCAATGCCATTAAGCTCCGGCCCAAACCGTTTCTCCAAACAAATACACGAAAACTTTCTACCACAATACTAGATCATTCTATAAGTATACCTGTCCTTTTGGGTGCGGCTGGTGGCCATACTTTCGTCCATCCAAATGGAGAACTCGATACAGCTCAAGCAGCTAAAGATATCAATACAGGTTTGGCTCTTAGTACCAGCTCAGATTATTCCCTTCAAGAAGTTGCCAAGGTAGATCCCAATCCAAGGATTTTTCAACTTTATCACTGTGGTAAAGCTCTGACTGAAATTTTAGTCAAACAAGCAGAAGACTTTGGTTATGCAGCTATTATGTTAACTGTAGATTGTCCAGTCCCCAGTCCTATGGAACGTGATGTAAGGAATGAATTTCACAAATACGGCGGCTCAACTCTCGGGAATTTCAAATCGACGAAGATCCGTGAATTGTTACCACCGGAAACGAAATTAGTGGACATGTGGGAACGGCCTCCGAATCTTCCAATGGCATTCACTGAATTGGAATGGCTGAAGAGACTAACATCTCTACCGTTAATTGTTAAAGGTATTCGCACGCCAGAGGATGCCTTACTCTGTATTGAAAATGGTGTGGATGGTTTACTGGTATCCAACCATGGGGGACGTCAAATAGATACGACTTTGTCGTCAGTGGAAACACTGCCCGAAATAGCTCGGGTAGTTCAGGGTAAAATAGAACTATACCTAGACTCAGGCATACGGAGCGGATTTGACGTATTGAAAGCATTAGCTCTTGGAGCCAAGGCAGTTTTCATTGGTAGACCTTTGTTTTGGGGCCTAGCATTAGGGGGATCCAAAGGCGTAAGAAAGGTTTTGTCAATCCTAAGATCTGAATTGGATGAAGCCATGCAATATAGTGGGCTATCCTCCATAGCAGATGCAAATCCCAGCATTCTAGATCTTCCTCGCACCATGAAAATGGCGGAAAACACCGCCATCCGTAATATAAAGGACATGGCTTTACTATTAAAGCAGGGAACTATCACAGATGAAATATTCCAATCGAATAAGGCTAAATTACTACAGCTCTAATCCCATCGAAATTTATCCCTCTGCTTAAATAGATAGATAACAACAATTCCGCCACATATATAACTAGCAAGTCGTTGTAACATCAAATCAAATTCTACTACAGGAATTATCGTCACCAACAAGTTAAATCCAAGGCGACCGAAACTCATCCCAACTAACCATCCCGCTATGAGAATGAGGCATACCCCTAACCCTCTGATCACCTTAATCACGGTAAAGATGTCCAAGCTGAGACGATACGTATGTCATGTCATGGTCTATCCTTAGTTGGACCAATGCCTTACTAGGCCTTTAATGCAGGTATCACTTCTGTTCCCCAAAGCTCTATGGAACGCATCACATCTTTATGAGGCATACGTCCCTCTTGGCCGTATATGATGAGATAACCCGCCCCAAGCTCTTCATGATACTTCTTCAATTTTTTCACTACTGTCTCTGGACTACCGACAATAATTTGGTCTAATTTCACCAGATTTTCGTAACTCCAACCTCCAAACCCGGGCTGAACTCTTTTAGCGTTAACTTTAGCAGACTCTCTACTTCTATACCCTGGTGGATCGAAATGTTCCATAGGACCCCGAAAACGATATCTTTCATTCCACATAAAATGTCGTCCTAATTCAAATGCAGCTTCATCAGTATCAGCTACACATGCTCTAATTAGAAATCCGTATTGTTCTGGTCCCGTTTTGTGACCAGCTTTGGCTGACGTTTCGTGGTATAGCTTATTGGTCGCTAATGCAACTTCAAACGTGCTTCCTATGCTCATATAAGGATATCCTCTTTCGGCAGCCCAAACCACGGATTCTACGCTGGATGTGCCTGGATACCATATAGTAGGATGTGGCTGTTGAAGAGGCTTCATCCAAGGGTTAACAATGCGATGATGAAAATGCTTGCCTTCCCATCTAAATGGTCCTTCTGAAGTCCAAGTCTTAATGATTAAGTCATGGGCCTCCTGAAATCGTTCCATGTTGTCCGCTGGATTCAAGTTAGCGTGTATACTTTCCACAGGTCCACCACGAACGAAGCCTGAAATAATCCTTCCTCCAGACATGACATCAAGCATCGCTATTTCTTCAGCCAATTTCACAGGATTTCCTGTGACGGGAATTATATTGCCTAAAATAGCAATTTTTGTGTTTTTGGTATTGGACACTAGTGCAGCAGCACTTATGTTAGCCGAGGGTTTCATACACCACCACGAATTGTGATGTTCATTGGTCATGATACCATCAAAGCCAACCTCATCCGCCTGTCTATATTGCTCGTAATAATTCTTATAGAGATTGTGAGCTTTTTCAGGATCAAAATATTTGTTAGGTAAGGTAAAATAGGATTCTGTCTGATATTTTGACAAAAGGTCTTCATCCACATATGAGTAAGGTTCCTCACTGAACCAAAAAACCTGGACAGACATATTATCTCCTTTTATTTGACCGGGCGACCTAAAGATTTATAAAAGATGTCAGCGTATCTAAAAACTCTCTAGGTCTCTCCGCATGGGGAATATGGCTACATTTATCAATAATTTTAACTTCCGAGTTTATAAGAGCTTTATGATAAAGATCTGCACATTCTACTGGGACTATATAATCCTGCTTGCCCCAGATAATCAGGGATTTCAGGGAAACTTTTAGTAAGTAGTATTGAAGATTGGGGTTGTAAAAGTATGGTTGCCAACACCACGAGGCAGCTATCTCCCGATTCCCTCTTTCTACTTTCTGTTCCTCCAACGTTAATTCACGATTAAATATGTTTTCGTAATCTTCTACTTGGCTTTTATCATAAAATCGAAGTCCTTGTACGGTTTCTCTAGGACTATTGAAAAGCTCTGCTATATCTCCTTTTTCAGGCTTAATCCCTACGGGTGCTACTAGAATCATTCGGCTAAATGGATTTTGATTCATGGCCGCCATTTCAGCAGATATCCACCCACCCATAGATAAACCAAACAGCGTTATATCTTTAAGCTCTAAATGAAGTATCAAGCTATGATAATAGTGAGCAACCGCGGGTATCGAATCAACCCATGAAATCCGATCGGACTTGTCATAACCTGGATGTGATGGAGCATATACAGTAAACCATTTTGACAACAATTCATGATAGTTCTGCCATCCTGGATTGCCACCGGCACCATGCAAAATGAACAATGGTGGCCCTTTTCCACCTTTGAAGAGCTGCAGGCGCCCCCCTAAATGACTAATAAATTCTTCTTTACAACTCGTATCCACATTCCTTCCTTATAATTTACTCACTCGTTTATTTTTGAGTAAATGCCTCTTTAAACCTAGTAATAATTCCAATATGTTGATCAACTGTTTCAAATCCACAATTCATAGTTTGCAAACTAACGTGGGTTGCACCAAAAGATTCCCATTTTCTTGCGGCTTCGACGAGCTCATCTACAGGCCTATTCGCATCGATAAAACCTTCAATACCTATATCTCGAGGATTTCTTCCAGCGACCTCTGCATGTCTATGGATGACCTGTATCTTGCGTCTAAACTCCTCATCAAGGCTTGTATCCCTACCGGAAGCAATCCAGCCATCTCCAAGTCTACCGATCCGTTTCAAAACTCGATCAGAACTACCACCAAACCATATGGGGATGGGTTGCTGTATCGGCCTAGGCCTAATGCCAGCATGCGTTACCCGATTCCACTCGCCTTCAAAATTCACCTTGGCCTCAGTCCAAAGTTGTCGTAAAAGAGCTACTTGTTCTTCACTTCTACGTCCCCTGTCACTAAAACTCTCTCCTAATGCCTCATATTCCACATAGTTCCAGCCAATCCCGATACCAAGCCGGAGTCGTCCCCCCGTCAATATATCGATAGTAGCAGCTTGCTTAGCAACCAATGCTGTCTGTCGCTGTGGCAATATGATTATCCCTGTGGTCAACTGGATCTTCTTAGTCACTGCCGCAAGATATCCAAAAAAAACCAATGGTTCGTAAAATTGATCTTCTAGCGTATACGCGGCGCCAACCAAGTTAGAATGATAGGACATGTCTGCCCCAAGAACATGATCATAAATCGTCAAATGGTTATATCCTAGAGAATCCGCAGCTTCCGCATATTTCTTGGCGTCCTCAGGGCGAGACCCTATTTCCGTTTGGGGAAAAATAACACCTAACCTCATAGATCTACCTCAATACAAACTTCGCACTGTAATCCGAAGTATCTTCTCCAAACGACGTAGTGTCAACGTCAACACAAGATCGCTATGGTACAATTTCTAAACTCTGTATCGGGCACTAATAGAATGAATATTAAAGGTAAAGTTGAAATAAAGTTTTCTGCCAAAAGCATTGACCAAAAATGGCAGCGGATTTGGGAAGAACGTGGTCTCAACAAAATAGAGAACGACGCCTCTAAGCCAAATTGGTATGAATTAACAATGTATCCATATCCATCTGGTGATTTACATATAGGCCACTGGTACGCCATGGCACCAGCTGACGCCCACGCTCGTTTTCGAAGAATGCAAGGATATAACGTACTTCACCCCATGGGGTTCGACGCATTCGGACTTCCAGCCGAAAACGCGGCTATAAGCCGAGGCATTCATCCAAAAAACTGGACCATGGACAATATTAAGCGCATGCGGGCACAACTTAAATCTATGGGGGCTATTTATGATTGGGATCGTGAAGTAGTTTGTTGTCTGCCTGAATACTACAAATGGAATCAGTGGATGTTTCTGCAAATGTTCAAGAACGGACTGGCCTATCGTTCAAAAGCACCTGTAGTTTGGTGTCCCTCATGTCAAACAGTTCTAGCTAACGAACAAGTACTCAATGGAGTTTGCGAACGATGTCAAACTCCAGTCACTCATAGAGATTTAGCACAGTGGTTCCTGAAGATAACCCAGTATGCCGAAGAACTTCTGAATTTCGACGGACTTGTGGACTGGCCAGACCGTATTATAACAATGCAACGAAATTGGATAGGTAAAAGCCACGGCGTAAATATAAGTTTCGACCTATCACATTTAGGTCTGGAAGAAAAAGAAATCAAAACATTCACAACCCGTATTGATACTATCTTTGGTGTCACATTCATGGTCTTAGCTCCTGAACATCCTTTAGTATTAAAGCTAACCACTCCCGAGCAGCGGCCCACGGTAGAGACCTACTTAGAACAATCACGTATCCAAACTGAAATCGAACGCATGTCTACCAATAAAGAAAAAACTGGGGTTCCCCTCGGTACGTATGTCGTGAATCGCGTTAACGGAAGAAAGATACCTCTATACACAGCCGACTATGTACTTACAACCTATGGAACTGGGGCGGTCATGGGAGTACCAGCTCATGACCAAAGAGACTACGATTTTGCGGTTAAATTCGATTTGCCCATTATCCCTGTTATTTCACCCGAGAATTCTGAGGATTTTGAGACAAATATTGCGTATGCTGGCGACGGTATCCTGATCAATTCAGGAAATTTTAATGATTTAAAATCAAAAGACGCAAAAACCGCCATAGCATCATTAATTGAGGAAAATGGCTGGGGGAAATCCTCAATATCCTATCGTATCAGAGACTGGCTTATTTCACGTCAACGTTACTGGGGTACCCCAATACCCATAATCTACTGTGACACATGTGGAACTCAGCCTGTCCCGGAAGAGGATTTGCCAGTCCTTCTTCCTCCAGACGCAGACTTCCAACCCAGAGGAGAGCAATCTCCTCTGGCGACTAACGACGAGTTTCTACTAACCAAGTGCCCAATCTGCAATGGAAACGCCAAACGAGAGACGGATACAATGGACACTTTCGTGGATTCCTCGTGGTACATGTTTCGCTTTACGAGCCCACACTACCATGAGGGCCCTTTTGACTCTAAGCTAATAAACGACTGGATGCCAGTCGATCAGTACACAGGCGGTGCAGAACATGCGGTGATGCATCTCCTATATGCGCGATACTTCACTAAAGTACTACGTGACTTATCACTGATTTCTTTCGATGAGCCCTTCCTACGACTCTTCAACCAAGGAACCATAATAGCCAGTGGGGCTAAAATGAGTAAGTCAAGGGGAAACGTTATAGCCCCAGATACCTATGTAAATCAACTAGGTGCAGATGTTGTGCGAACCTATCTAATGTTTCTGGGACCATGGGATCAGGGGGGCGACTGGACCGATACCGGCATTAATGGCGTATCACGATGGATGAATCGCTTATGGACCCTATTCCACACTGACTTTAAACAATTCCCTCTAACTGCGAACGAATCTAGAACCCGTCGCAAACTTCATCAAACAATAGAAAAAGTTCACAAAGATATGGATTCGTTCAAGTTTAATACTGCCATCGCCTCCCTTATGGAGATGACAAATGAATTAAGCCATGCAAAGGAACAAAATGCGATAAGCCAATCCTTGTGGCAAGAATGTGTGGAGAAAGTTTTACTAATGGCTGCTCCTATAGCGCCTCATATATCAGAGGAATTATGGGAGATCAATGGTCACGCTTTTAGTATACACAATCAACGTTTTCCTGAATGGGACCCGGCCCTGACTAAACAAGAGGGAATTACGCTCATTATACAAATCAACGGCAAAGTACGTGAAAAGATCGAAACTCGATCAGGGATATCGCTGGATAATGCTAGAGAATTAGCATTGGCGAGTGAAAGAATCAAACCTCTGATTAACGATCGCGAGATAAAGAAAACTATCTTTGTGCCAGATAAATTGTTGAACTTTGTCATTTAAATTAATTTTACTCCTTGTTTAAATACTTTCACTTAGGCACATAGGCTGTTCACGACAGAAAAAACTTGCATTATTTGTCAGCTAAGTCGGTTAGTTAAACAACGAGTAAAACGCTATTATGGCCTTCATGAATACGTTCTAATTCCTTTTCCATTGTCTACGTAAAATGGATCCTACATCATGGCAAGAAAACAACATAGGCTTACCGCTCTCTTAGGAAATCGAAATTATCGGTTCCTATGGATAATGGGAACAATCAATAACTCTGGAGAACTAGCCGAAATATTGGCTGGCAGTTGGTTGGTCTATCAGATAACCGGATCGGCATGGCAGGTAGCTCTAGTAGGACTTAGTCGCACAATAGCAATGTGTGCCCTCAGCCTCTATGCCGGAGCTCTCGGCGATAGGATGGATAGACGATATATTATGATAGGTGCACACGTGGTAGGCACTTTAGCCATGGGTTTCGTCCTTCTAGAATTGACCCTGGGATCTATTGAACCATGGCATATTTTCCTAGCATCAGCCCTAAAGGGAGGCACAAGATCATTTGACAATACCAGTAGGAGAGCAATCCTTTTTCAGGTAGTAGGTAACCGCCAACTTGTACAGGCTATCTCCCTAGAACACATAGGATTCAGTAGCGGCCTAATTATTGGGCCGCTATTAGTAGGAACGTTAATTGAAATAACTAATAGTGCTACATCCGTGTATGCCATGCTCTGTGCCTTCTATGTTCTAAATGGAGTAAGTGCCTATTTGATCAAAGTCGATCGAAAATCCAAATCAGAATATCCACGCAAGATTTTTCAAAGCATTAAAGACGGGATAACCCACGCGTACAATTCCCAGGCTATAAGGGCAACCCTCACAGCTACTATTTTTATGAATGTATTATTTCAATACCAATTGTATATTCCTGTAATAGCGGAGGATCATCTTAATGTAGGGCCAGGCCTTATGGGGCTCCTAGCATCAGCGGACGGCATAGGTAAAATTTCCGGATCGTTTATTATGGGGTTTCTAGGGTATAAGATTAAGCGACATGGAAGAATCTTTTGGCTTGGTTCCTTCGGATTAGCAATGTCTCTTCTATCGTTTTCCTTATCTCCGTGGTATGTCTTGTCATTTGCAACATTATTGTTCCTGGGATTATTCCAAATAGGCTTTTCCACCATGCAAAGCAGCATCATACTTATAGCCTCACCAAGTGAACTTCATTCTAGGATAAGTGGAGCACAACAATTGGCCGTAGGAACAGGCCAACTAGGAGCTGCGGAATTAGGATCCATGGCGAAGCTCTTAAATAGTGTTACTCTAGCTCTTAGTGTAAACGCGCTATCAGTTATGCTGATTTTGATCGCAATTTGGTTTTTTATGCCTGGTCTCAAACAAAACTTGGGATCTCAAGATAAAACCAGGTTGTGAATACTTTGTACATGATATCTCTAATGTTAACGGAGCCCGGATTTGAAAATTCTTAGTTGTTCAATCCCCGTTGAAGACCTCTTAGATATCGTATATGGCCCAAGTGTTGACTCAATTCACAGAGTATATGACCAAACATTCTTCCTATGGTGTAACCCTTCCTCCAAGGATGATCAGTTTCAGGTTTTAAATCGAAGTCGGATACACTAAGGCCATCTAAATATTCCAAAGTTTGCAGCCTGACTGCAGCGCCATATTCATTCAGTTCGCCTATAGGTGGTGTCTTAAAAGCAGATAGTTGATCTTTATCATAATTGAATCCCGTATCCGTCGAAGGAATTCTCCACATAACTGACCAACTATCCCGTTCGAAAACTTGTTGACTTCCAAGCGCAAATTCACTGATCCATACGTCTTCGGCTCGTATTTGGTGCCAAAGAGTAAATCCTATAGAATTCGCCTCGTAGCTGGGACGCCAATCGAGTTCGGCCACCTCTAGGCCCCCTAGTGCTACTAGTAGATCATGATCAATTTCTAAAAGAGTCTCTACAATTAGAGTGTGTATACGCATAAAACAAACTCCATTAAATAAAATCACTCATCCTGACTATTTCATCGAATTCTTCCTTGGTGACTGGCTGGATTGATAGGCGCGTACCTCTTTTTAGAAGTATCATCTGAGCAAGGCATGGATTACCCATCATGGATACTCTAGTAACTGGGTCCCTGAAGAGTTTATCTGGAACAATATCGACCATAAACCATATAGGGTTGTCCGGGGTACTCTTGGAGTCAGGATGGTCTGATTCGGGATCCCAAGCCGTGTGATCTGGATAACCTGCCCTAACGACTAAAGCAGTTCCCACAACTGCTAAGGGTTGAGTATTTGAGTGATAGAAAAGGACCTTGTCTCCTTTTTGCACATCATCACGTAACATGTTTCGAGCCTGGTAATTTCTAACACCATCCCATTCCGCCACTTCATCCCTAATCAAATCGTCAAAAGAGTACGCTGTGGGTTCGGATTTAAATAACCAATATTTCTTCGCCATAGCCTTATGCTTTCACTTCAAAACCCAAAGCTTCTTCCACGGGACCAGTAGACACAAGATGTCTCTGCATAGCCATCTCTTTAGCAGTAAAACCAAGGGCTAGACCAATCAGCTGCGGTAAATGCAGAATAGGCATATTAATATCCTCTCCTCTGTGAGCAGCTGCATCGGCTTGCTTTCCGTCTAACTCAAGGTGACAAAGCGGGCAAGGCGTGACTAGAGTAACAGCTCCCTTTTGCTTGGCATCGATTGTGTGATCTCCGCACATCTGTAGAGAGTTAGCTTCATTGGAAGTTAAAATGGGGAATCCACAGCACTTTCCTCTTCCGGAGCTTTTTACCACCTTTCCACCTAAGGTCTCTATAACGTCCTCAAGTGCGGTTTTCCTCGTCTTTGCAAATTCCGGGGGTACCATCAATTCTGGAGGCCTTTTGAGATAACAACCATAAAAGTGAGCCACTGGTAATCCTTCCAAAGATTTCACCACAACATTCTTGAGCCTGTCCAAACCAAAATCTTCGACGACGGCCCATAGCATATGTCTAATTTCTACAGTTCCCTTATACTCCAAACCTTCCTCTAAAAGAAATTCGGAATTAATATAATTTCTGTACTCATCGTCCTTTAGGCGATGTTGCGCCTGTGTCATAACCCCCTGGCATGTACTGCAAATGGTCATAATTGGCAAATTACTTAATTCTGCCTTGGCAAAAGTTCGGGCATTTATAGGATCTGAAATCTCTCTACTAAGGACACCAGCGCCAGTACAACCTACATCCTTCATCTCTTCCAACTCAAATTCTAATTTCTTTGCTACTTTGACCGTAGCTTCATACAGTTCAGGTGTCCCGCCTTTGGAAACACACCCTGGATAAAAAGCATATTTCATTATCTCTTTACCTCCCATTTTTCAAAAATACTTCGGATTTTCTTGTATCCTGGCCTCTTCTTGTGCAGGAAATATGGCATCGGTCTCTTTCCTTTTATCGCAGCTTTAACAGCTAAGGGGATCAATTTAAGAATCCCTTTCACATTTCCTAGCCCTTCTGATTCTATAGCAAGTCTTGCCTCGTCCAGCCATCCATGTGCCTTAACCGAAGCCGCAAAGCTCTTGTAATGCCTCTTGGCTCCCCCAACCCCCAAATCTTCCTTAATCACTTTGTCGTGTAAATCGAATATGCGATCTGTGGGTTCAATCCCTTTCGGACAATGTTCAGTGGCTTCAAAACAATGAGCACAGTCCCACATTCCGCGTTTCTGGCTTAAAAGATCCAGTCTCTCTCTATACCTAGTATCTCTTGAGTCGTGTACTGTACGAAAGGCCTTCGTTAAGGCACCCGGGCCCAAATAGGTTTTATCGATAGCCAAAACAACACATCCTTGGTCACAAAGACCACATTGAGTGCAGCTCATTGCCAATCGTAATTCCTTCACACGTTCGTTAGACATAACGTGATCCTGATCACTAGTTTTATCTCCAATATCTACCCAAGGTTGTGTAGCTTTAATTTTATCCCAGTGGAAGTGTTGATCGTCGTAAATAAGGTCCTTCATTACTTTAGACATTTTTATTGGGCCTATTGGTATAACGCCATCGTCGGATTTTTTTGCTGCTTTCCCGATCTTGGTCCGACAAGTTATGGCTCCTTTGCCATTAACCGTCATAGTGCAATCACCACAAAAACCCGAACGACAGCTACCCCTAAAACCCAAACTAGGATCATTTTCATCTCTAATCTGCACAAGTGCATCCAGCAATGTGTCCTGTTCATCAATTTCAATAGTGTAGGATTGTTCTGAAGACTCATGGCCATTACCAGAATCATATCTCTTTACCTTGAGAGTGACTTCCATTACTCTTCTCCTTTTTCTTTCCATCTAGTTGCCACAACTTCGGTGTAACGCAGTTCATCATCACCATCAACCCGCGTAACTACCGTGTGTTTCAACCAATTAGTGTTATCTTTGTCAGGATAATCCGTCCGATTATGGTCTCCCCTGCTTTCCTCTCTACCCAGGGCAGATTTAACCATGACCGCAGATATCTGCATCATGGACTCCAATTCTACCAACATCGTTAGTTCTGTATTAAATCTAGGATTCTTGTTGAACAAACCAAGAGCCTTGGTAGTTGAGGTAAGTTCAGCTATCAATGCTGAGGCATTCTCGAGTCCTGATTTATCCCTTGTGCAGCCTACATGAGCATGCATAATGTTCGCGAGTTTCTTCCGCAACATGCCCGGGCGAACATCGGTAAGGTCTTTCCTAGATAGTTCATCAAATTTATCCGTTTCTTGTTCTAAAACTCCACGAAATTCAGTTTTATTTGAGGCTGCGGTAGTGTAATGCGCTGCGGATTCACCAGTTATACGTCCAAAAACCATGTTATCTAAAAGTGAATTCCCTCCTAATCTGCCAGCTCCATGCGATCCATTATTAGAACATTCACCTACCGCATACAAACCCGGTATTGTGGTTGCCCCATTAGTATCAGTTTTGATTCCACCAATCGGCCTATGCATAGCTGGCTGTACCGGAACTAGGTCTTTGCTAATATCTAAATCCTCTAAGTCTCGCAACAGATATTCGGTTTCTCTGAGTTCATTCCCAAACATTTCTTTACTAAGATGGCGCATATCCAGGAAAACGCACCCATCCTGGCCTCGCCCTTCCGAGATTTCCTGTGAAATCGCTCGATTTAGAATATGTCTAGGGGCCAGCTCCATAAGATCGGGCGAATATGATTTTAGAAATCTGTCGCCGTTCCCATTCACCAGATATCCACCCATAGCTCTAACCATTTCAGTTACCAATATGCCTCGCCGTTTAACGGCTGTCGGGGCATATTGAACAAATTCCATGTCAACAAGAGAAGCTCCAGCTTTATATGCTAGGGCTTGACCATCTCCTGTACCAGTCAGTGAGCAAGTACTCAATTGATATAATCTACCAAGATTCCCTGTAGCTAGGATAACACTCTTGCCAGAAACTATCTGTAAATCCCCCGTCTTGAATTCCCTAGCAACAATGCCTCTGCAATGGCCATCATCAACGATTATAGAGGACACCATCCATTCGTCATACGTGCAAACTTGCTCCCTAACAATTCGCTCATAAAGGACCTGCAAAAGTACATGACCTAAAGAATCTCCTGAAAACGCCGTTCTAGCAATAGATGAGCCCGAAAAGTTGGTTAGATCTATGGCTCCATGTCCATCGCGGGTAAAAACCATACCAAGATTCTCCAACATGTCAATCTCAGTTTTTGCTTCCTTACAAAGAATTTCCACCGCATCTTGGTTGTTGAGATACTCACCGGCTTTTAGCGTATCTTGCACATGAACTTCCCATGAATCCTCTGATTTTAGAGGTACATTAATTCCAGAATGAGACCCAGAAGAATGGCTCCTCATTGGGTGAACCTTAGTTACTAGTCCCACATCAGCACCAGCCGCCTTGGCACTTAAAGCAGCTCTCATCCCCGCAAATCCTCCCCCGACCACAATTACATCGTGATAAAGCAAATCCTATCTCCTAAAAAAATATAGGTAAATCCTAGTTTACCCAGGGTAGCGCCATTCTAAGAGTGGTCCCCCAAAAGTGTCAATTATGCTGACACTAATTAAAGGATTCAGTTCTTTTACTAATAAGCTTCGCATTTGCATCTAACAATAGATAAAATATAGCCATCGTTATGTTTCAATTAAAACGAGACATAGAAATCTCTATACCAAGGACGTACCGTTCTCAAGTATCCTCGCGCAATATAGAACAAGCGGCTCTAATAATTTTAAAATTGGTGATTCCAAACCAGTCCTGTCAACTGTCCATTTCTTTCTGTAATGACGAGACAATGAGAAAAGTTAATCATGCATATCGGGGTGAAGATAAAATCACAGATGTTCTTTCATTTTCATCAGAATTCCCTGGAGAGTGGCAAGGCATCCCACTTCATAAAGAATCTAATAATATAGGGGAATTCGTACTTCCACCCGATCAACCTCCAACAATCGGGGAGGTGCTCATATGTTTCCCCGAGGTAAAACGTAATGCCAAAAGGAGTCGTAATTCTGTTACAAATGAAATAGCCCTTCTAGTGATACATGGGATACTCCACGCACTTGGTTACGACCACGGAAATTCCTTAGATAAAGCAAAAATGTGGAAAATACAAAAGAATGCATTATTGGAATTTATCAAATCGTCAGACAATCCAGGATAGAATCTTCCGAGTCTATGAGCACAGATCCTTTATAACTGGTAGAATCATTGGATGTCTTCCCAAGTATTTTATCGCAAATGGCGACCGAAAAGTTTCGGCAATTTAGCAGGTCAAGATCATGTTGTTACAGTCCTACGCAACGCTATAGAACAACACCGTATTGCGCACGCATATCTTTTCTGTGGACCAAGGGGGACTGGTAAGACCACGAGTGCCAGAGTATTGGCAAAAACACTCAATTGCTTAAATCCGGTCAAAGGAGAGGCAGATAACCACTGTGATACCTGCCTCTCCTTTGACTCCGGTAAGACATTGGATTTGATAGAAATGGATGCCGCTAGTAACCGCGGCATTGACGAAATCCGAAGCCTACGTGAAAAAGTTCATTTTTTACCATCACAAGGCGCTTACAAAGTCTATATCGTAGATGAAGCTCACATGCTCACAGAAGCAGCAGCAAATGCCTTCTTAAAAACTCTAGAAGAGCCTCCTAAGCACGTTATTTTTATTTTGTGTACCACTGAAGCTCACAAAATATCGCCCACTATTATCTCAAGGTGCCAACGTTTCGACTTTCGAAGACTTACAGCTAAAGACATCGTTTCAAAACTCGACTTTATCTGCGAGAAGGAAAATATCCAAACAGAACATCGAGCACTGGAATTCATAGCACGGGCGGCTCGTGGAAGCCTAAGAGACGCGGAAAATCTTCTAGAGCAGGTCTCTGTCCTATTCAACCAAGATGTTAGTGTGCAAAACGTACAGGAAAATCTGGGCTTAGTTCATACAAAAATCGCCATGGATCTGGTCAGTTACCTTCTATCACAAAATATACCCGCTGCTCTCACGACCGTGGGTGTGGCAGTTCACGACGGAGCCGATATACAATCACTACATCATGAAACAGTTGAATTGCTAAGAACACTGTTAATGATAAAATCTGGAGCCACCGAGACCCTAGATGTCGATGATGATAGCTTAAATAACTTGATGACTATTGCGGACAAAACCTCGCTTGATAAGATCGCCAGATGCCTTAAGTATCTTGGGAGTATAAAACCTCGATCCGATCAAGACACTTCTCTATCTTTGGAGTTGGCAATAGTAGAAATATCTGTCGATTTGGAGCCACATCCAGCCCATTACTCTCAAAAAAATGAACCTCCAATCCACTCCAGAACCTACCCCACAGTCGCTACCGTAAAACCAAACCCAGTTTTACAAACCGAGTATAAAAATCGTTCGAACGAAATCGTGGAAGATAAGCCTGCTAAGTTAGAGGATACGGTCCCGGATAACTTGAATCATTCAATACCAAGAGAAGCTTGGGACAATATCATACAATACCTTAGGAAACAGCGCGGTAAACGGTTCTACCTCGGTCCACTTTTGAAAGACTGTCATCAGCCATTTCTTGATGAAAAAATAATGGTACTACCCTTTAGTCATAGATCCAATATGGAACGCACAGAAGCTGAACTAGAAGAATCTACTTGCAAAAGTGCGGTAAACGAAGCGATGGAAAAATATCTTGGTCACGTATATGAAATTAAGTTAACACTGCGGGAAGGTGGAAATGGATCAAGGCCTTCCTCACTACTGGAGAACCCGATGATAAGGGCGGCAAGAGCCCTCGGCGGAAAGATTATAAAGGAAGAAAGCATAACCTCTAATGAATAAGAACTTTTTAAAGCGTGCGCAACAAATGCAGATTAAGCTTCAACAAGCTCAGATTGAACTAGAGAAAACTACGGTTGAAGGTTCGGCAGGGGGAGGGGTGATAAAAGTCGTTATGAACGGAAAACAAATCGTGGAATCTGTTGTCATTGATAACGAAGCTGCTGAGGATATAGAGATGCTGCAGGACCTAGTGTTAGCAGCATTTAACGACGCATCTGTAAAAATTCAGGAAAAGGCGTCCAAAACTATGGGTGCAGTAACTGGAGGAATGGGGATACCGGGATTTATGTAGATATTCCGTGGATTGCTCGGACCTAAATGATCAGGATTGCTGTTTTCTCTTTAACACTCTCTTAACAGCTGCCACTATATCAGGAACATCTAGATGGTATTTAGATAGTAATTCGTCCGCCTTGCCTGATTCTGTATAACCCTCTAGTGCCACAACTTCCATGGGCACAGGTAATTTCCTAGCTAGAATCTGCGCCAGGATACTAGCCAAGCCTCCATGACTATAATGTTCCTCTACAGAAACCACTGCTCCCGTATCTAATGCAGCTTGAACAATGGTATCTTCATCAGCAGGTGCCAATGTGTGTATGTTGATTACACGACATTCAATATTTTGCTGTTTAAGATCTTCTGCCGCTTGCAAAGCAGTCGAACACATAACGCCACAAGCGAAAACTGTCACATCCTTTCCATCTCTAAGCAAATCAGCCTTACCCAATTTAAATCTATAGTCAGATTCGTGTATCACTGGGCTTTCAGGTCTATAAAGACGGATATAAAAAGGACCCGGCGTTTCAATGGCTGCTCTTAGGGCGTGCACGGTCTCTATAGAATCGGAAGGAGCCAAGACAGTAAACCCAGGTAGTGAGCACGCCAAAGCAATGTCTTCGATACCGTGGGCGGAAGCTCCATCTTCACCCGTGGTTATCCCCGCGTGTGTGCACACTATTTTAACATTCAGGCTGGACTGAGCAATCCCAACTCGTATCTGATCGAATGGACGGCATAATCCAAATACAGCAAATGTCGTGACCACAGGGATTAGTCCTGTTGACGCTAGCCCCGCAGCCACACTCATAATATTTTGTTCAGCAGGACCAAAATCAAAGAATCTACTAGGGAACTCGCTACCAAATAAATTAGCATTGGTAGATTTGTTTAGGTCCCCACCTAATACTACTATGTTCGGATTATTCCGACCTAAGTCCAATAACTCCTTTCCAAATGCTACACGTGTAGCCTCTTTCTTAAATGGAATCATCATAGTCCTTCTTAGGTCAGCTCCATAAGTGCTTGTGCTAATTCCTGATCGTTGGGGGCAGATCCATGAAAAGCGGGGTTGTTCTCCATAAAACTCACCCCTTTCCCTTTCACGGTATGTGCTATTACAACCACTGGACCAGTCTTTTCCTGTGCAGTTCTATATAAAACGTCTAGGATTTCCGGCATAGCGTGACCGTCTACTTCAAAAACCTTCCAACCGAAAGCTCTCCATTTATCAGCCAATGGTTCTAGTTTCATTACTTCATCAGTTGTCCGGTCATTTTGAATCCTATTCCTGTCAACAATTGCCTTCAAATTATTCAACTCATAATGAGAGGCAGACATCGCAGCTTCCCAGATTTGACCCTCATCACATTCTCCGTCACCAATTAAAACCCAGGTATCCCAAGCCTCTGCTCGTAATCGTGCACCCAACGCCAACCCCACTCCAAATGATAAGCCTTGTCCCAAAGATCCACCGCTCATTTCGACTCCAGGTGTTTTTGTGTGGGCATGTCCCTGGATTCTGCTGTCTATTTTACGAAATGTCTTCAATTCCTCATGCGGGAAAAATCCTCTTTTTGAAAGTACAGCATAAAGTCCTGGACAGGCATGCGCTTTACTAAGAACGAATCTATCCCTGTCGCTCCAATCTGGTTTTTCAGGATCAATGTTAAGGACATTGAAATACAGAGCCGTAAGTATATCAATCTCCGATAACGATCCTCCAGGATGCCCACTTGCTGCCCTATGTGTCATTGAAACAATATCTCTCCGAAGCTCCTTCGATATTGCTTCTAGGTTCTCCACTTGAAGCAATGCTGAGGAAGGATGTTTTTTCTTTGGAATGCTCATAAACGAGGCTCTTAACTCCCCCAAATGAATTGGTGTGCGCCCGATCCCACATGCCTAACGCTGAGGGATTATAACAATGGGGTTTTTAGGTGTCTAGATACAGTGCTAAGGTATCCGTATAATTGTCAGAGCATGATTATAGATTCTCATACAAAAATATATCCACCGAATTTCAATAATATTAGGGGACATCTATTAAAAACTGATGCTACATTTTCGTCCCTTTTCTCCATTTCAAACGCACGCCTTGTTACAGGGGCCGATCTCTTAATGTCGATGAATAAACATCAAATAGACATGTCTATAATAGCGGGCATAGGGTGGACAAATTTGGAAGTTGCTAAACAAGCCAATACCTATTTGTTGGAAGAAGCTCAAACAAATCCTACCAGATTCCTCCCTTTCTGCTCTGTGAATCCGTCTTGGGGACTGGAATCAATAAATGAAATAGAACGGTGCGCCAGACTGGGAGCCGTGGGAATTGGAGAACTTCATCCTGACACCCAGAATGTCGATATAGGCGACCAAAAAATTATGGGGCCCTTTATGCAAATTGCTAGAGATCTGAAGTTGCCTGTTTTGATCCACTCCTCCGAACCCGTAGGACACATGTATAGTGGGAAGGGAGCTACTTCCCCCAAAAAATTAATGGAATTTATTGATGCCTTTCCAGATAACATCATAATTTGTGCTCACTGGGGTGGTGGCCTACCCTTTTACTCTCTAATGCCAGAAATATCTCGATCATTGCCCAACATATATTTCGACTCTGCTGCTTCGTCACTCCTTTATGATGCGAATGTCTTCAATATAACAACCAGACTTGTGGGGGCAGAAAAAATATTGTTTGCTAGCGATTATCCCGTGGTATCACCAAAAAAGATCCTAACACAAATAAAAAAATCCGGACTTAGCCCCGAACAACGTAAATTGATACTTGGCGGGAATGCTAAGAAAATATTCTGTATAGATAACCCTACATAGCAACCCTGACACTCCTAATGGAAAAATTTGAACATGGAATAGTTCTCAGAACTTTTGTGGCAGTTCCACTAAACAAAATTACTGTTCAAGCTCTATCAACATTTATAGAGCATATAAACGATAAGAATAATCTGGATATCCGTTGGGTTAAACCAAAACACTTTCACATAACTTTAAAGTTTTTGCCTAAGACAAGTCGAATTCAATTGGTTCCTATACTTGAAGAAATCCAACAGGCGGCCAATAGATTCAATCCTTTCCCATTGCGGCTTGATACTCTCGGAGTATTCCCTCATATCAATAACCCAAAGGTATTGTGGGCAAGTGTGTTGGGAGACCTAACTACATTGAAGTCACTTCACCGTGCAATAGACTCTAACCTATCTTCGTTGGGATTTTTTCGGGAGAAATATGAGATCATTCCTCATATAACCTTGGGTAGAATCCGATCCACGGCAAACTCAAAATCTACTCTATTGATCAAACAGATCATTAATTCAAATTTTAATTTCCACGCGGAAAATTGGATCGTCTCGAAACTTCGTTATATAGAAAGCACTCTTACGGAAACAGGCCCTGTTTATAAAACTATAGGGGTAGTCCCGTTGGGCAGAGCCCGCCAGCTCACTATCAGATAAAGAATTGGACTTCAACCAAACATGCGCATTAAGGCCTTTGCTCCCTTATTTTTCGAAAACATCTTCATCATCTTTTGGGCCTGAGTAAATTGATTCATCAAATGATTTACGTCTGCAGGCTCTGTGCCACTGCCCAATGCAATACGTTTTCTCCTTGACCCATTTATAACCTTAGGATTGCGTCTCTCGTAAAAAGTCATCGACTCTATAATTGCTTGAATCTTTTTTATTTTATCGGTATTAACCGATTCTTGCGCCAATTTTCTTTTGATGCCACTCAATCCAGGCATCATTTCCATTAGTGATTCTATAGACCCCATTTTCTCCAACCCCTTCATCTGTCCCAAAAAATCCTCTAGGTCGAATTCAGCTTTTCTAATCTTCCTCTCCAATTCTAGAGCCTGATCTTTATGAAGTACTCTTTCACCTTTTTCTATCAAAGTTAATACATCACCCATCCCTAGAATCCTGGACGCCATCCTATCGGGATAAAATACTTCTAAAGCATCAACTTTCTCACCTATGCCTGTAAACTTAATGGGCACCCCTGTAACTTTCGAAATGGACAACGCAGCACCACCCTTTGAATCACCGTCTAATTTTGTCATTATCAGACCCGTCAATTTCACACGCTCGTGAAAAGACTGAGCAGCATTAACAGCATCTTGACCAGCCATGGCATCAGCCACAAGTATAGTTTCTACAGGGGAAATTTTTGACCGAATTTCTGATAATTCATTCATTAAATCATCATCTATGTTGAGCCGGCCAGCCGTATCAATTATTATCCATTTAGCGCCTATAGTTTTCGCCTTCTTCAATCCATTTTCAATTACATTAACCGGCAAAGCATTCTTAGTAGCTTCTGAATAGACCGGAATGTCGATCTGGTTTCCTAACGCTGTTAGTTGTTCTATAGCTGCCGGCCTGCGCAAATCGCCCGCGACCAACAAAACAGATTGATTTTGACGCCTAAAATGTAGTGCCAATTTTGCCGCTGTGGTAGTTTTACCTGTCCCTTGCAATCCTACAAGCATTAATACTGATGGGTCAGTTTCTTGGACCTTAATACTATGGTCTCCGGCTGACAAGATCTCAGTCATTTCGTCTCTTACGATTTTTACTACTTGTTGACCAGGATTTAGGGTCTCTAATATCTCTTTGCCAATAGCTCGTTCCTGTATTTTTGCGATAAATTCCTTCACAACTTTAAAATTAACATCTGCTTCAAGCAATGCTAATCGAACTTCTCTAAGAGAATTCAACACATCCTTCTCAGTCAAAATTCCACGGTTAGTGATATTCGCAAATATCTGATTAATTTTATCTGTAAGTATTTCGAACATTATTAGGGTGTCCCTATTGGTGACGATAGAAGATGATTGGCAATTTTTATGAGAGCTTCCCATCGATCAGTCGTTACAATGGGTGGATGCGGAGAGAAAAGCTTGTTGGTTTCTATCGTCCAGCCTTGAAATTGGTTGGGATGCGTGAAAACCCACATATCCCCTAGGTCTGTCACGGCTCTGTCTATTTCCTCATCCTCGGAAAGTGTCTGTGCCAACAGCGAGGTATTTGCTTCGCCTCTCCAGGAAACATCAATGACCTTCCCAAAGAGTGGGAACGTTTTTTTCCTGAACGTCTTGAGTTTCAGTTGTTTGTGATTCATGGGGATACTTTGATCAGGTATTCCAAAGACCACCCGATATCGTGCTGGGCCGTGTTTGTCTTGTCTCTTTGTTCTGACTACGTTAATCCAACTGATCGGACTGTCTGCAAGTATGTCGATAAGCCCAAGAGAAGTTTTCCCTAACAGTTGCATCGTCCTTATCTTCTCTTCGTATCTTTCCAAATCCCGGTCAACCATCTCTGCCTGTATACCAGCAGCTTCTAGGCTAGCAGCCATTCTATCCCTTGACTTATCACGTAATTTTTCCAGCATCTAGCCCTCCTAGAAAATTCGATTTCCTTAGATATTCGACACTCACTCCACATCACAGAATCTATCTATGTACCGGTGTAATATTTTTCTTCAGGTGATTCGGGTGCTATCCCGTGCAGGCCTATTTTAGGATGCCAATTACTAAAAGAGCAAGCTGATTTATGTTAAGAACGGTGTTAGAATTGCACCGCAGGTCATATTTGATTCCCTTAAAGCTTAGTCTTCAAAACTTTCTATCATATAAAGACGAGATCGAACCCTTGGATCTCGAAGGCATTCACGTGGCATGCCTATGCGGAGACAATGGTCATGGTAAAAGCGCCCTTATAGACGCAATTACTTGGGCAGTTTGGGGATATGCACGCGGCAAATCTCAAGATTCCTTGATCCACTTTGGTGAAAGCGACATGTGGGTTGAATTAGAATTCCAAGCTCGCGAAACCAAATATAAAGTAGTGCGCAGACACTCTCGGTCATCGCGACGCGGGTCAAACAGTAAGACAGACCTCCAGCTTCAACTCATGACCGAAACTGGATTTGAACCGCTGACCGGGAATTCTATTAGAGAGACCCAAGTTCACTTACAACAATTAATAGGAATGGATTACGATACATTTATTAATAGTGCTCTCCTACTTCAAGGCAGAGCAGACGAATTTACTAATAAAAGCCCTGGAGAACGAAAGGAAATCCTGGGAAAGATCTTAAGACTAAATTTCTACGACCACCTACAAGAAAAAAGCCGGAAACGCGTGATAGAACTTGATAGGTCGGCGGGAGACATTGAGGCCACCTTAGTCTTCATGCAAAAAGAGACAGAACTTCGAGAAGAATACGAACAAGAACTGAGTTCCATTAATCAACAGATGGCAACTGTGACAAAAAATCTAGGTACCCGAGAAAAAGAAATCGATCTATTGGAAACTGACCTAAGAAGACTCGAACTGAAATCCACAGAGCTCAAAAACATGGAACGTCAAATGCCAGATAAGAAAAGAGAATTACAATATTTCGATCAGGAAATCACTAAGCGTTCCGAAACGATAGATAGATTCCAAAGCTATATTACTATTCAACAAGCCATAGAGACAGAATACGCAACCTATACACAAGCAATCAAAGACAACGAAAGTATGAATAAGATACGAATAATAGTCGATGCAGAAAAGACGAATTTGCAGCAATTAAGAACACTTATAATCCAAGAAAAAATCCGCCTGGAAGAACGTATTAAAACTCTAGATTTACGACATAGGCAATATCTGGCCCCTAAAATCGAAAATACTGACTCAATCGAAAAACTTCTTCAGTCAGCTCAAACGGATAAAAAAACGCTGGAGGAGGAGGAGCGCATTCTTAACCAAAACCGAATTGCACGAGACCAATTAACAACTTCAATAGGGGAAATAAAGGCTGCTTTAAATCAGATCCAACAAGATGGAAAAGAAATAAGATCCAAATTCAATTTGTTAACAAGATCACCGGAGAATGCTGTTTGTCCAATCTGTCAATCGCGCTTGGAAGATACATCCAGACATAATTTAGAGGAAAATTATAAGATTGAGTTGGAAGACCAACGCAAATTATACGATATAAAACAAGGAGACTTGGAGGCAGCTGAATCAGATAAGAAATCTCTAGAAAAATATGTCATATCCAAGGAAACAGCCTTAAAGGACAAACTACAAGCGATTGAACATAAAATTAATACTCTCGAAAGGGATTTAAGCGATTCTAATCAGGCAAAATCTGAGGCCAAAGAATCGGAAACAGAATCTAACAGATTACGTAACGCACTTGAACATAAAAACTATGCCGTAGCAGAACACGATGAACTCGCATCGATTGAGAAAAGATTGACAACCCTAGCGTATTCACCTGAAGAACATAGTAACGTTGCACAAACATTGCAACGACTCCAAGGCATTGATCAAAAGCATCAAACACTTCAAGAAGCACTTAAAAATCTTGGATCCGAACAGGCTGCTCTGATGCATGCAACCAAACTCTCATCAGCTCGGCGAGAAGAATTAGACATGATCCAAAAAGAAATAGATAAAAGCTTGGGATATGCTAACGAGATCGCACCATTAAGAAACTCTCTTAAAAATTCGTACGAAATTCTAAACAAAATGAGGAAAGAACACGAGGTTCTTTTTGGACGAAAAACGAGTTTGGAAACTCAACTAAAAAAGCTTGCCCACTTAGAACACCAAATATTAGAAAAGAATGCAGAAATAGACTCTCTTCGTGAGGAACTGTCTTTATACAAAGAACTCAATATTGCTTTTGGCAAACAGGGCGTCCAGGCTCTCCTGATCGAATCCGTACTTCCACAGATAGAGGATGAAGCTAATCGGCTGCTCTCACGAATGACCGATGGACTTATGACGCTTAAACTAGAAACGCAAAGAGAATTGAAATCTCGCAAGGGTGATTTTGCTGAAACGCTAGATATCACCATAAGTGACCACCTGGGACCACGTAGTTATGAACTATTCAGCGGAGGCGAAGCTTTTCGAATTAATATAGCTCTTAGAATAGCCCTATCCAAGGTCCTCGCACGCCGTAGCGGAGCTCCGCTAAGCACTCTTTTTATTGACGAAGGGTTTGGAACTCAAGATGCGCCTGGACGAGAAAGAATCTTGGATGTATTACACGCTATAGAAAGCGACTTCAAACAAATCATTGTAATAACACATTTGGACGAACTAAAAGAAGCCTTCCCTGTCAGGATACATGTGGAAAAGCATAGTGGAACGTCCACGTACTATATTGCTTGAGACCATAGATATGGAATCTAATCCCCTTTCCGGGCAATTCACAATTCGAAAGGTTTCAAATCCTTCGATGGCATGAGATATGGCTCGGTCAGATCCTGAACATCTTGCAAGCTCCAATCCGGTGCCAATTCTTTAACTAATAAGCCTTTAAAGGTTACTTGAATTACTGCGAGATCGGTGATTACCAAGTCTACACAGTTTTTGCCAGTCAACGGGAAAGAACAATTTTTGACCACCTTGGGGTTATTTTCTTTATCAGTATGCTCCATAGCTACTATTACCTGCTTGGCTCCAACGGCCAAATCCATGGAACCACCTATGTTTCCAACGCCCCGCCAGGGTAACATCCAATTAGCCAAATCACCCTTTTCCGACACTTGCATTCCGCCCATAACCGATACATCAATGTGACCTCCTCTTATCATTGCGAAGGCCTCATCAGAACCAAAAAAAGCCATGCCAGGCACATTTTCCAGAAATTGGCCTCCTGCATTAACCAGATCGACATCAATATTTAACTGATCCGCCAATGATCCATAATTAAGGAGACCATTCTCGGCCTGGAATATTATGGATCCAGGGTTAGATACAAAGTCTGATACCAGGGTAGGAATTCCTATTCCAAGGTTAACATAGGATTTATTCTCCAATTCTTTAGCTACGCGCATAGCAATAACATCTCTAGGCAAACGAGATTTAATCATTTATCAACTCATTAATTGGAACGAACGGTGAGAAATCAATAGGTCTTTGTACTATGCGATCTACAAAAACCCCAGGAGTTATGATTTCATCTGGGTCTAATTCCCCAGGGTCTACTATTTCGTCTACTTCAGCAATAGTTATGGTAGCTGCTTGAGCCATCACAGAATTAAAATTCCTTGAGGTCCCTTTATATATCAAATTACCCTTGGTATCAGATTTGTATGCACGTATGAACGCAAAATCGCCCACTAATGCTTCTTCTAAAATAAATTCTTTATTGTCTATAATTCTACTTTCCTTTCCATTTCCTATTATCGTACCAACCCCTGTGGGCGTAAAAAAGGCTCCAATCCCAAAAGCACCAGCTCGCAACCGTTCGGCAAGAGTGCCTTGCGGGACAAGTTCTAAACGCACTTTACTCTTCGATAATGCCGTCTCGAATGCAGAGATTCTAGACGGTGATGGGGAGACCGGAAATGACGCTACTACGTTTTTTACTTGTCCAGACTCTATTAAAATACTGTGATCAATAGCTTGCAGGTCCAAAGACGGGGGTTGCCCGAAAGAAGAAACTCTCGCTATCCCAGCGGTATTACTTACTAGGGTCAAATTTCTCGCCCCTTGGTCCCTGAGCGAAATCATAAGAAAATGTGACATTCCACCCAATCCCCCAAACCCGTCCATAAGAATAACTGCTCCGTCAAAAATATCCGACAGGGCATCCTCCACATTTCGAAATATCTTACTAGGTGATACCGTGGAGTTTCTTTTAAAATCCATCTGAACTACATCTTTGGGAATAACCAACGGTGGTTCTGTGATACCCTGCACCTCAATTGGCGACCAACCCGGCGCTGTTTCTCTCAATATCAATCTCTTATCTTTCACCTCTATCACAGCAACGTCTGTGATAATTAAAGATACTTTCCCCCAAGCAGTGACTGGGTAAGAACAATTGTTGAGAATTTTCGGACTTCCCTCCTTATCCGTATGCTCCATAAGTACAATCAATTTTTTCGCCCCATGTGCTATATCCATTGCTCCGCCAGGACTACCCACCCCCTTGGAGGGTAGTAACCAGTTGGAAAAGTCACCCATTGCAGAAACTTGCATCGCTCCCAATATAGCTACATCTAACTTTCCACTCCTAACAATCCCAAAGGCATCTATATGGCTTATCGCTACACCTCCAGGGAAAAGGGTCACGGGAGTCCCAGAGGCGTTTACCAAATCCAGTTCAAATGGTTCTTCATACGGTTCAGGGCCAAACCCCAGTAATCCATTTTCTGAATGCAGTGTTATGTCCATGCAATTTGTGACATAGTTAGAAACCAATGTTGGTATGCCAAACCCTAAATTGACCACCTGGCCCGATTTTAATTCGGTGGCGGCTCTCAAAGCCATCAATTCCCTGGTAAGTCGTTCTTTCATGGTTTGTCATCTCTAGAGACAACAATTCGGTTGACATATATTCCAGGAGTCACTACCAATTCAGGATTGATATCACCAACATCAACTAATTCTCTGACTTGCACAATCGTAGTATTGGCAGCGGCCGCCATCGTTGGGTTGTAGTTACGCTGAGTTCTCCTATAAACCAAGTTGCCTAACCGATCAGATTTGTGCGCTGCGATTAAAGCGTATTGCCCTGTCAATGGATACTCAAAAACGTGTTTAACTCCATTTATTTCCCGGATTTCTTTCCCACGAGCGAATTCTGTATCCGTAAAAATCGGTAGGAAGACCCCACCCAGACCAGCAGCCCCAGCTCGCATCCGCTCTGCCAATACACCTTGAGGAATGACTTCGATTTCTACATGACCCTTCTTGTAATATTCCACTACAGGTACATTTTGGTTTGGTTTTCCTGGGAACGTAGTAATCAACTTCTTTACTTGCCCCGTCTCAACCAAGTTTGCTACATCGTAGTTCCCTACTGCAGGTAGGTAACACGTATTTGTGATAACTGTCAGATTGGCGGCTCCGTGTTCTATCAGTGCTTTCACAAGGTTCTGAGGCAACCCTGGGCCACCGAAACCTCCAATCATAACCACCGCACCATCGGGCATATCCGAAAATGCATCCGAAGCTTCAAAATAGATTCTAGGAGCCATTAACTCTCCAAAACACAATCAATCTTTAAATCTTAAAAGCAATTCAGTCTGAAGAAAAGAAAAGAGGGGACGAATTAAAATTCGTCCCCTCTTTTTGATCTTATCTGATTATGTGTCTAGTAATCCATGGGCGGCATTGGTGGTGCCGCGGCTTCCTTTTCTGGAATTTCCGATATCATGGATTCGGTCGTAAGCACCATAGAAGCTACGCTGGATGCATTTTGCAATGCCGAACGCGTAACCTTTACCGGGTCTACAATGCCTTTTTCAAACATTGGGCCGTACTCTCCCTTTTCAGCATCGAATCCATAATCATCGGACTGCTTTCGTATCGCTTCTAGAACGACCGAGCCTTCCTGGTCAGCGTTGTAAGATATCAACCTGACAGGAACCTCGAGAGATTTCCTGATTATGTTTGCACCTACTGTTTCATCAGCTCCTAAGTTTTTAGCTTCAGCCAGGGCTCTTTGGGCCCTTACCAACGCCACACCGCCTCCCGGCACTATTCCTTCTTCTACTGCTGCGCGGGTAGCTGAAAGTGCATCCTCCACGCGGGCCTTTTTCTCTTTGAGCTCCACTTCCGTAGCAGCTCCTACTCTAATTACTGCAACACCACCGGCTAATTTAGCCATACGCTCCTGAAGTTTCTCTCTATCAAACTCCGAAGTAGTGTCCTCGATTTGAGCCCTTATCTGGTTGATACGGTTCTTTATAGCTTCCTCTGAACCTTTGCCTTCGACTACGGTCGTCTCTTCCTTGCTAGAGCTAACTCTACGGGCCTGGCCCATGTCTGCTACGGTAGCAGATTCAAGTTTTCGTCCGGTCTCTTCACTTATCACGGTACCTCCCGTAAGGATAGCAATGTCCTCTAACATTGCCTTACGGCGATCACCAAATCCGGGGGCCTTTACTGCTAGACAGTTCAAGGTTCCACGCAATTTGTTAACTACCAGTGTAGCCAAAGCTTCACCATCAACATCCTCGGCAACTATTACCACTTCCTTCTTCCCCATTTGCATGAGCTTTTCTAGAACTGGAACCATATCGGAGACTGCCGAAATCTTTTTGTCCGTTATGATGATATATGGATCTTCCAAACTGGCTTCCATTCGCTCCGAATTAGTGACGAAGTATGGTGATATGTATCCCCTATCTACCTGCATACCTTCCACATATTCAATTTCATCGTCGATACCTTTGGACTCTTCAACGGTTATAACTCCGTCTTTCCCTACCCTTTCCATAGCATCAGCAATGGTCTCGCCAATTGCGTCTTCATGGGCAGAGAGGGCGGCCACCTGCGCGATTTGCTCACGGCTATCCACAGGTCTAGACATTTTGTGTAATTCCCCTACCACCAAACTAACAGCTGCATCAATACCACGCTTCAGTGCCATGGGATTGGCTCCGGCAGCGATATTTTTAAACCCTTCGGTGATGACGGCCTGAGCCAATACCACAGATGTAGTGGTCCCATCTCCAGCAGCATCGTTTGTCTTGCTAGCAGTCTCCTTCAAAAGTTGTGCTCCCATATTCTCAAATGGGTCAGGAAGCTCAATTTCTTTGGCAATGGTGACTCCATCACTACAGACCTGAGGGGGACCGAATTTCTTGTCAAGAATCACGTTTCGTCCTCGTGGTCCAAGCGTCACCTTGACAGTATCGGCTAATCGATCGATACCTGTCTTCAAATGTTTACGTGCATCCTCTGAGAAAACTAATTGCTTACCGGGCATTTAATTTTTCCTCCTTTACAATAGCAAAATTTATTTGCTAGTTCTTTTTTTAAGTTAATTTAGCTAGAACGTCGCTCTCGCGCAGAATTAAATATTCTTCACCGTCGACTTTGTATTCCGTACCTGCGTATTTTGAGTATATTATCTTGTCTCCAACTGCGACTTCTAAAGCTATACGCTTACCATCATCGTTCAGGCGACCCGGTCCGGCGGCGACAACCTCACCTTCCTGAGGTTTTTCTTTCGCGGTATCTGGAAGGATTATACCTGAAGACGTGGTTTCCTCCTGTTCCAAAGGCTTAACCACCAATCTCTCACCTAAAGGTGCTAAACTTGCCAACTTCTCCTCCTTAAGTCTGCAGTGGAAACCTGCAGTCAATTTTCATTCTGAACACCAATTAATTTGGCAGGCACAGGAATAGACTGCCAAAACGGCATGTATGATAAACTAGGGGTGAATCACTGTCAATAAAAATTAGCAGTCATGGAAAACATCTGCTAAATGCTCTCCAGGATATTAGGCCATGTCAAAAAAATCAGTGTTGATTGAAAAGAAAGGGGCCGTAGTATTTCTTCTATTAAATCGGCCCGAAACTTCGAACTTAGTTGACGAAGAATTAGCTTTAGAGATAAAAGATAATTGCCGTTATATAAACGAAGACCCCAACATGCGCGTAATGATCCTTACCGGAATCGGAACATGTTTCTCAACGGGAAGAAGGACATTACCTGAAAGAATGTATTCTTATCCGGACAACTGGATAAACAAAATACAAACAGCAGAAAGCATAGCCAAAGTTAACATACCAACCATCGCTGCTATCAACGGCGATGCCCTAGATCAAGGCCTGGAACTCGCACTAGCTTGTGATTTAAGAGTTGCAGATGAAAAGGCTAAATTGGGATTTCGTGATCTGTCCAGAGGCTTATTCCCATGGGATGGAGGAACACAACGACTCCCAAGAATTGTGGGCAGATCAACCGCTTTGGACCTCTTATTGACATCTAGGATACTGACGGCTAAAAGGGCGTTGACGACTGGACTTGTAAATCATGTTACCAAACAAGGCAACGCTCTAAATTATGCTGTAACTCTGGCCTCACATATAGCAAAATTGGCTCCGATAGCCATACGATATACAAAGGAAGCTATACAAAAAGGATTAGATATGCCATTAGACCAGGGGTTAAGATTAGAAGCTGATTTGAGTTTCCTTCTTCATGGAACTAGGGATCGGTCTGAGGGCATCGAATCTTTTCTTAGTAACAGAGAACCACACTTCCTAGGAAAATGATCATGCACTCCTTCGAAACATTGGATTTCTCGGTCGATGATAACGTGGCTGTAATAATGCTCAATCGGCCAGCAACACGAAATGCGTTTAACACCAAAATGCGCGACGATCTTTTCCAAGTTATTGAGGCCATAAAAGAAGATAATGCCATCACGGGATCCATTATTTACGGATCGGGTAAGGATTTTTGCTCTGGTGCAGACCTGACTGAATTTGGGACAGCTCCTTCCCAATCAATTGCCAGAACCGTCCGCTGGGAACGTGATCTCTGGTCACTTTTTTTGAACAATCCCAAGCCAATAGTGGCAGCAGTTCACGGTAATTGCATCGGCTCCGGCTTCGAGATGGCTCTCCTCTGTGACTTAATTATGGCCTCATACAATGCTAGATTTTCAATGCCAGAGGCGAGATTAGGCCTCATAGCTGCAGCGGGAGGAACACAAACCTTGCCTAGATCTATAGGTCCATCCAATACTATAGACATATTTTCATCTCCTAAGTTGATCACCTCACGACAGGCCTATTCAATGGGAATAGTAAGTTCGGTAGTAGTAAAAAACAGATTAATAGACGCAGCTAAGGCTCAGGCAGCTTATCTATCCAAGTTAAGGCCTGAATTAATTGCAGCATGTAAATTTGCCGTAAATACCGGATGTTCATTGCCATTGGACCAAGGATTACGGGCAGAAACTCATACCGCGCTCAGGTTGATGAAAATTGAAAAAAATAACGTTGTATATTCATAATTTAATGCTATAAGGACTCACATATTACTCAATGAACACCAACGAATTCCTTGAAATATCATCTACCATAGTACCCAAAAGAACAGCCGTTACTTTCGACAATAGGCATATTAGCTTTCAAGAACTTCGGGAGATGGCAGATAAGCTCGCTAACATTTTAGTAAATTTTGGAATAAAACACGGCGATACAGTTGCTATGTTGGACGTAAATAGCCCTCAAGTATTAGTAGCATATTTCGCCTGTGCAAAATTGGATGCGATCTTTGTCCCATTAAATTATCGAGCAAAAGAGGATGAACTTCGTCACATGCTTGCACTATCCAACGCATCGATCCTATTTACGGGACACCGCTACATTAGTCTGGTAAAAAACGCTACCCAAGCGACCGAGTCTAATCTAAAGGTCGTAGTAATTGGTGGCCCGGGAAGGGATGGCTGGTTTTCTTATGAAGGCCTCATGAAGGATTGTGAGGAAAAACACACGTTTATTCCAACTAGCCAAGATAAAGATACAACAATTCTTCTATTCACATCAGGGACAACCGGATTCCCAAAAGCTGTGATGTTAAGCCACGATAGTTTCAGTTCGTATATGTTATCAAGTATTGATCCAGTTGACCCCGATATCGAAGAAAGGAATCTTCTATGTGTACCACTCTATCATATCGCTGGATTGCAGGCGTCCTTAGCTGGAATATACGCCGGACGCACCTTGGTGATGATGCGCCAATTCGAACCTCTAGAATGGATGCGTCTGGTCGAAAAACATCGCGTACAAAGATCTGGAATTGTTCCCACAATGCTCAAACAAATCTTGGATCATCCAAAATTCTGTGAACTCGATCTGTCCAGCTTAAAAGTTATTAGTTACGGCGCAGCCCCTATGCCAAAAACAGTAATTAAACAGGCAATAATAAAGCTTCCGAAGGTACAATTTATTAACGCTTTCGGTCAGACGGAGACTGCGTCTACCATAACTATGCTTTCACCAGAAGACCACAAACTCGAAGGATCTGAACAGGAAATTGAGAGGAAGCTGATCAGACTACAATCAGTAGGTAAACCTTTACCAGATATAGAGGTGAAAATATTTGACGAAAACGGTGAGGAACTCAGTTCGGGAATTACCGGAGAAGTTGCATGTAGAGGGCCTCGGCTGATGTCAGGCTACTGGAACGATGAAGAGGCGACCAAATCGGTATTTCAAGATGGATGGTTATTCACTGGAGATTTGGGGTATAAAGACCAGGATGGCTATATATATTTATCGGGTAGATCCAAGGATTTCATTAAACGAGGCGGGGAAATGATTTCTCCAGAAGAAATCGAACGTATTTTGATGGATCATCCCGAGGTTGACGACGCAGCTGTGATAGGAGTGCCCGACGAAGAGTGGGGTGAAAGAGTTAGGGCTTTGGTAGTTCTGAATCCTGGCAAATCTATCTCTAAGAGTACTCTAATTGAAGATGTTCACAGTAAACTAGCCAGTTTTAAAACACCTGAGTCAATCATTTTCGTACCCTGCCTTCCACATAATCACTTAGGCAAGATATTGAAGCGAGATCTACGCAAAAAATACAGCTACCCTATAGAAAATGAATAACTGTTTATAAGCTTCTGTTGACACCCCAGAAAGCAGCTGAGTACACTTATAAGCGTTCATACTTGACGTTCAATACGAGTAATCAGAAGATCAGGCTATCCTGCTGTGTCATTAGAGTCCAATCAAACACAAACCTCAAAAACCCGTTCTAATATCATTCTGTTGTCAGGAGTGCCCGGAACAGGAAAAACGACAATAGGTAACGCTCTACAGAATCATTTAGGCTTAAGTCATAGGCTAAGTACGGGCTTTCTCAGAGCTGCAATAGACAGCCTGATCCCAGAAGATACCGCCAAATTACTTAGAAAGGAGGCTTTCGCGGCCTATGAAGAAACATCCACATCCAAATGTCCAACCGGGCAGGAAATATTAAACGGTTGCGCGCGCCAAACCTATATACTTAAACCGCTTTTTAAGTCATGTGTGGCACGAGCTCGAACAGAAGGAATAGGATTAATCATGGAGGGAAGTCATTTCATACCAGGTATAATAGATCCAAATGAATTTGGGGTAGATCTTTTGTGTGTCATAGACGTACCGGACAGAAAACAACTCAAAGAAAGAGCTATGAACCCCAACCATAAACATCGTCGATGGTCTACTTTTGATTTAAATAGGCTAAGCATACTACAAGATCAACTGATTTATATGGCCAACAAGCACGGGCTACCAATCGTCATAAACACCGATATCGAACAATCTATCAATCATATTTTATCCCTCTTAAACAAAAAAACGAGCATGTGATTGTGTGGCAAAAGCTTCGAATATCCGTCCTCCAGACCTGCTAAACAGGTACAATAAAAGAATACAAGAGGAATTGTTTTTATCCACGCTAAAACATTCACAACTAAACCAATCACAAAATTTGCAAGGCCCATTTCTTTATCATCTAGGGTTTGCAGATGAAAACTGGAATTTATTGGACGGTCGAAATCGTTCAGGAAAAGCCCTTAGATCAGCCTTGTGCTTATACGCATTTCATTCAGTAGACAATTACTGGGAAAAGGCTCTTCCCGCAGCAATAGCAATAGAATTGCTCCATAATTTTTCTCTGATTCATGACGACATTCAAGACCACGATACTGAACGAAGACATAGAAGAACTCTATGGACAATTATAGGACAACCAAAAGCACTTCTCAGCGGTAGCGCAATGCATGCTATTGCCTGCCTAAACCATTTATATCTAAAGGAATGGGAAATTAACGATGAAAAAGTGCTTGCGACGTCCCAACTTTTATTTAAAACATCTCTCGATATGATAAAAGGACAAGTCCTGGACTTAAAGTTTGAACAATCCGTACAGGTTAATAGAAATCAATACCTCGAGATGATAGATTTCAAGACGAGTTCTCTAATATCATGTAGCCTCACAGTAGGCGCTTTCTTAGGAACCGACCGCAAATCTATAATCAAAGCTTTTTCACAATACGGACTACATCTTGGTAGAGTATTTCAACTGCGAGACGACATTCTAGGCATATGGGGACAATCGAATATTACCGGCAAATCAACCCTAAACGATATTATGCGCAAAAAAAAGTCTTTCCCAATAATACACGCTCTACAGGCCTGTAAATCTGAAGACAGGAAGATACTATTAAAAATTTACGCTAAAAAGACCCTGCTACAGCAGGATCTCGATCTAGTTATGGAAATTCTCGAAAAGAACCATTCCAAGCGCAAGACGGAGGAATTTATAGAAGTCGAGGCTCTATCGGCAATTAAACAATTAAACCTTATGCGCCTAGATGCCTGGGCACTAAAAGAGGGAAGAGATTTGGTCGAATTTCTAATGCATAGGGAATATTGAGCATGAAGAACCCATCAAATAAATGGCGAGTAGCAATTACCGGAGCATCGGGTTATATAGGAAGCCAGCTCCTTCACCAGCTAGAAAACTTGGATTCCGTAGCTAGTCTAGTAGGGATAGACTCTAAGCCTTTATCCTTACCCATCCATAATATACGGGCATACCGACGAGATCTAACCAAACCTTTAGGAAATCTTCTACAATCTAATGGCGTAAACTCCGTCGTCCATCTGGCTTTCGATTTCAGAGAGTTCCGAGACGAACAGGATTCTAAACTGGTAGAATTTAACAATCTTTCTAGTCTGAACAATGTCCTTGAAGCATGCGCATCCTCAAATATTAAGAATCTTATATATCTAAGCAGCTATACCGTGTATGGGGCAACAATCGATAATCCTGAATACATTACGGAAAAATTTGAGCCAAGGCCGATGGCTGGGTTTCAATATGGTACGGTTAAGTTAGTTTCAGAAGATCTCATACAAAAATTTAAGATAAAACATCCCGACGTGAACGTTACCATATTGAGATGTTGCATGGTGTTCGGGACACATAGAAATAACTATGTCGCAGATTCGTTTCGCAAACCATTATTAGTTAGAATCGCAGGTTACGATCCTCCTATACAATTTATCCACGAATCCGACTTGGTAAAACTGTTAGCTCTTTTATCCACTACACCAATCCCAGGCACTTTTAATGTCGCAGGTAATGGGACCATACGCTATAGTAAGTTTTTGAAGTTAATGCGATCTAAAGCCATCGTTCTACCATCATTCTTAGCCTATCCTCTAGTACAACTCACTTGGAAGCTAGGATTACAAAAGAGTTCGCATTCCATTGGATTAAATTTCATACGATATCCCATAATTCTGAGCACAGATAAACTCAAACAGGCAACAAAGTTCGAATTTCAGTACTCTTCGGAAGAAGCCGTCCTTGCTTACATTAATTCTCACATCAACTAACTTCTGTTTTAATATAAACGGAATGCATTTCAATTAATAAAATAACTCTTCCCAATCAGACCTATTTCGCGTAAAATAATTGTCGAGTTAAATACTCGACAATATTTTTATGGATGCACTAGGTAGATATATAAGAATCTCGAAGTCACATAGAACTCATTCCTCAGGCTCTTTGAAAAAACTTTCCGCGATGACAAAAATTGGAGTAAAGGGTGACAACCACTAACAAAGATCTGAAAGCAGTTGCAAACAGAGAATACAAATATGGCTGGACCACAGACGTTGAAGCCGAAACGCCTGAAAAAGGCCTTAACGAAGATATCGTTCGATGGATTTCTGCCAAAAAGAACGAGCCACCCTTTCTTTTAGATTGGAGGCTAAAAGCTTTTGCATACTGGAAAAAGCTTGTTGCCGACAGCAAAACACCTGAATGGGCAAACGTTGATTTCCCGGAGATTGATTACCAAAACTTATACTACTACTCAGCCCCAAAATCCAAAAAACAATTGGACAGTCTCGACCAAGTGGATCCGGAAATCCTTGCAGCCTACGAAAAACTCGGAATACCACTCGAAGAACAAAAACAATTAGCTGGAGTAGCAGTAGATGCAATTTTCGATAGTGTTTCCATAGCAACCACGTTCCGGGAGGAGCTAAGCAAGCACGGAATAATTTTCTGCTCTTTTTCCGAAGCTGTACAAGAACACCCGGAACTAATTAGGAAATATCTGGGATCAGTGGTCCCCTATACTGATAATTTTTTCGCCGCTCTAAATGCAGCTGTTTTTTCAGATGGATCTTTTTGTTTCATACCAAAAGGTGTCCGATGTCCACTAGAATTAACCACATACTTTCGGATCAACGCTGCAGAAACAGGTCAATTTGAAAGAACTTTGATAGTCGCTGAAGATGCCAGCTACGTAAGTTATCTCGAAGGCTGTAGTGCCCCTATGAGAGACGAAAACCAACTCCACGCTGCCGTAGTAGAACTTGTTGCACTCGAAAACGCAGAGATTAAATATTCAACGATACAAAACTGGTATCCTGGTGACGCTGAAGGCAAAGGTGGTATATACAACTTTGTAACTAAGCGAGGAGTATGTAGAGGCAATAATTCGAAATTATCTTGGACTCAAGTAGAAACAGGATCTGCAATTACATGGAAGTATCCAAGCGTTATCCTAATTGGGAATGATTCTGTAGGAGAATTCTACTCAGTCGCCCTTACAAAAGGATATCAACAGGCTGATACGGGCACAAAAATGATCCACTTGGGCAAGAATACTCGGAGCAAGATAATTTCTAAGGGGATCTCTGCAGGACATGGTCAAAACACCTACCGGGGACTAGTACGAGTAATGCCTAAGGCATATAAAGCAAGAAATTTCACCCAATGTGATTCTCTTCTTATAGGGGAGAACTGCGGTGCTCATACGGCACCGTATGTAGAAGTGAAAAATAACACGGCACACTTAGAACACGAAGCATACACCTCTAGAGTAGATGAGGAAGCTCTGTTTTATTGTAACCAACGTGGAATCTCGAATGAAGATGCTCAATCCTTAATAATTAACGGGTTTTGCAAAGAAGTATTTCAAAAACTTCCATTCGAGTTCGCCGTCGAAGCTAACAGGTTAATAGAGCTAAATTTAGAAGGTACTGTAGGTTAGTCTTGTCTCTACTTTATATCGATAATCTTCACGCAAACGTTGATGGCAAGAATATTCTAAAAGGGGTAAACCTATCCATAGAGCGAGGAGAGGTGCACGCTATAATGGGCCCAAACGGTTCGGGCAAGAGCACCTTAGCATACCTGCTCGCAGGGAAACCAGGTTATAAAGCGACCAAAGGAACTGTCCTCTTCGAAGGCCACGATCTGCTAGCTTTGTCGCCCGAAGAACGCGCGCGGACGGGAATGTTTCTTTCATTCCAACACCCCGTGGAAATACCGGGGGTTAGACTCGATCAATTCATGAGAGCAGGATTCAATTCTCTCCGCCAACATAGGGGTGAACCTGAATTGGATCCATTAAAATTCGACCGTGTAATAAAAAGAAATGTGGGGATCGTTGGATTACGTCAAGATATGATCAAACGATTCGTTAACATGGACTTCTCAGGTGGGGAAAAAAAGAAAAGCGAACTATTGCAAATGTCTATTATGGAACCTCTTTTATCTATATTAGATGAACCGGATTCTGGGTTAGATGTTGACGCCCTTAGAGATGTAGCAAACTGCATTAAACAACTTCACACCGCCCATAATGCGGTGCTTCTGGTAACTCATTACCAGAGAATTTTAAACCACGTAGTCCCTGATAAAGTCCATATACTTGTAGATGGTCGAATTGTTCGTACTGGCAGCAAGGATTTAGCTCATGACATCGAGAGCAATGGCTACGATAAGTATGAACAAACCCATACCTCGGATAAATAATTGGCAAATCTAAAAAACCAAACCCTTCTACCAATGCGGCAAAAATCAGGGATACCTAATGCTTCATACCGTCAGCGGTTCGAGAAGTTAGTTGAGAAATCCCATGAAGATCAGCCGACCTGGCTTATATCACTTAGGAAGCAAAGTATGGATCTGTTTGAAACATTGGGATTCCCGACCGCACGCAGAGGGAATGAAGAATGGAAATACACTGACGTTAAAACCATTGCTACGACTGACTTTTCCCTACCATCGAAACCGACCATAACGGATACTGCTGCAAAACACCTGAAAAAAGACGGCTTTAATAACCCAGACTTCCACCGATTGGTGTTTTTAGACGGGTTCTACTCCCGCGAGCTTTCCTCACAGGACTCGGAAGTTGGAGATTGCATCATAGGACCGCTTTCGGAGGAGTGGAATTCAACCGCAGTGCAAAAGTCCCTTGGAACTCTTGCCAACTCTCAGGACCACGCCTTTACTGCGCTAAACACTGCTTTCACTAGCGACGGCGCATTTATATATATCGCTGCAAATACCAAAATCAAAAAGCCAATTGCTATTATATTCCTAACATTAAAACGCCAAGACAAAATTGCTACATATCCACGCACGTTAATCATGATGGGGAAAGATTCCAGGGCAGTTATAATGGAGACACACGGTAGTATCGAAGACACCGAATACTTATCCAACGCTGTTTCTGAAATATCCCTAGATGATGGTTCTCAGTTAGACCACTATAGGCTTCAAATACAAAGTGAAAACGCGTATCACATAGGCACAACTCAAGTTCGCCTCAAACAAACCTCTCAATTTAAATCAGTCTCCGCCGACCTGGGTGGCAAATTGATTAGAAATAACTTAATTACAGATGTAGCCGGCCAAAACGCTTCCTGTATGCTAAATGGCCTCTACATAACAAATGGTAATCAACATGTTGATAATCATATAACCATCGATCATTCACAGCCTCATACTCATAGCCGAGAATACTTCAAGGGAATTTTGGGAGATAAATCTAAGACAGCATTCCAGGGTAGCATAATTATTAGGCAGAATTCCCAAAAAGTTGATTCTTACCAGGAAAATAAGAACCTCCTTCTATCTACGACTGCCGAAGCCAATACAAAACCTGCTTTCTGGATTTACGCTGATGACGTTAAATGCGGTCACGGGGCATCAAGCGGCGAACTGGACAAAGATGCCTTATTCTATTTACTAAGTAGGGGTATCCCAGAAAAAGAGGCTCAGGCTATGCTGATCCAAGGATTCATTACAGAAATCATCGAATCTATAGACTTCTATCCATATAGATCTCAATTAGAGAACCTTGTTAGAGACAAGCTATCTAAAATGTGCGAGTAGAGACTTAGCGAGATGTTAAACCCAAAGGAAATAAGAAAAGATTTTCCGATCCTTGCCGTCAAGGTCCACGGAAAGCAGCTGGTCTATTTGGATAATGCAGCCACATCCCAAAAGCCAAAACAGGTAATAGATGCGCTTGCAACGTACTATCAGAACTATAATTCGAACGTACATAGAGGCGTGCATACTTTAAGTGTCCAAGCCACAGAACGCTATGAATCGGCTAGAGAAAAAATAGCAACCTTTATAAATTCACCATCAAACTGTTTGATCTATACCAAGGGAACTACCGATGGTATAAACCTAGTAGCCCATAGCTGGGGATCAGATAACATAGCAGCTGGAGATGAAATACTACTTACAGAAATGGAGCATCATAGTAACCTTGTGCCATGGCAGATATTAGCCAAAAAAAATGGGGCCACACTAAAATTCATACCTGTAACTGAATCAGGTCTCCTAGACATATCGCAACTAAACACTTTGTTGACCTCCAGGACTAAATTAGTGGCTATTACCCACATGTCCAACGTTTTGGGAACCATAAATCCGGTTAAAGAAATCTGTAAGCAAGCTCACGCTGTAGGAGCATATATATTGATAGACGGGGCTCAGAGTGTACCTCATATGCCCGTTGACGTTAAAGATCTAGATTGTGATTTCCTTGCATTCTCTAGCCACAAGATGCTAGGCCCTACAGGTATAGGCTGCTTATACGTCAAAAAATCCATACTTGACACCATGGACCCGATAAATCACGGGGGTGATATGGTAAGAGAAGTAACGCTAAATGATGCAACCTGGAACGACTTGCCTGTGCGCTTTGAGGCAGGCACTCCCAATATTGCTGATGCCATCGGTTTGGGAAGGGCCATTGATTATCTCACAGACCTTGGGATGGACCGAGTTCAGGCATACGAAGAACACTTAACTAGATATGCCCTAGAAGCCGTCAAAGAATTGTCCGAGGATTTCATTTTCTACGGGCCACCAGATCCGGCAGAACGAGGCTCAATTATGTCTTTTTACTGCCCTGAAATTCACCCACATGATATAGGTACCGTTTTAGACCGAGAGGGAGTTGCTATAAGGGCAGGCCATCACTGCGCCATGCCATTGGTAACCGGGCGATTAGGTTTGCCCGCAACGGCACGAGCTAGCTTTTACATATACAACACTGAGGACGAAATAGACGTGCTAGTCGCATCCTTGAAAAAAACCCTGAAATACTTCATTAGATAAGAATGGGCTTAAGATAAAAAAATGTCATCATCAAACCCAAGTTTCAATGAATTAGACGATATTTATCAAGATATAATCATTGATCATTACCGTAATCCTAGAAATAAGACAAAATTGCCCGATCCTGATTTGGTCTCCAGAGGATTTAATCCGTTTTGCGGAGATGAAATAACCTTGATGATAAATCTTGCTACTGAAGACCAGGTTAAAGCAGTATCATTCACGGGACAAGGCTGTTCCATAAGCCAAGCTTCTGCTTCCATACTAACTGAGTTGATAACAGGAAGACGCATAAAAGAAATAATGGAAATCTCTGAAATGTTCCGTAGCCTCGTCAAAGGACTGGCAATAGACGACGAGGATCTTGATAAACTCGGGGAACTTGAAGCTCTAAAAGGCGTATCTAAATTCCCAGTACGAATCAAATGCGCACTTTTACCGTGGTCTACCTTAGAAGACGCGATTTCCACGGATAAACGTTTGTAATAACTGGATATCGCTCATTCATTAATCCAAACTTTAGACCAAAAACTGTATTCGGATATAGCAGGATTTGGGAAAAATCCACGGACCTTTTCATTGAGAACCCATGTATCAACGTTATCGCCTAATCCAAGCATATATGCTTGATCGATAACATGTCGTTGAATTTTGAATAAAGATTCAGCTCTTGCTTGAGAAGCAAACTCCTCGATTTGTTGCTTTTCAATAAGTAAATCCAACTCAGAATCTACATGACCTAGCAAGTTCCATGTGCCTTCACTATGGAGAACCGGGAAAAGAAGTCCATTAGGTCCACTATTTGGCGGCATGGGTCCTAACAACATCTGAAATTCTCCATCCACCCAAACCTGTTGTGCATATTCTATCGGGTTAATAATATCCAGTGTGGGATCAAATCCGGCAAACCTGAGGTCTTCCTGAATACGCAAAGCCTGATCCAAATAAATATCCCCATAATCAGCAACAGTAATAACAAATGAAGCTGGTTCGTTTACATCAGACCTCTTCAACGATGCCTCGATTTCGTCTCTACCCATTAGCCAAGAGGATTCTATAACTGGAATACCTGGAGAAACGAAGGATTGTCCGTTCCAGATATCGTCAACATATTCCCAGGGATTGAGTGAAGCCAAAACATGCCTCCGCATCATAATCGAAGTGAAGGGATGTAATCTCGTGTTGAAAGCAATAAATATACCCTTACCAGATTGTTTCGAGTATACGGTGCTAGGGCTGGCACCATATGATTGAAGAATTTCCCATCCATAATTAGATATATTTAATACATCTATTTCATCAGAAAGTAATGCTGCCACTTGTGTCTCAGAATCATCTATTACCTGAAAAGTTATCTCTTCGAGAAGCGGTAGTTCATCTTCAAAGTAATTCTTATTCCGCTCCAGTGTGGTACCCACTCCAGGATTAGAACTTTTCCAAATCCATGGACCACTCCCCACAATTGGGCCTTGAAATAAGCCTGTCTCGTCATTAATCGACTCATAGGGAATAATCTTCGAATGTCCATTGGCTAAGGACAACAAAAAGTCCGTGTCAGGATAGGCTAGATTCACAACAAATGCCCCGTCATCCTCAACTCTGAATCCTTTGACGGATTTTAGTAACGGCGCATTAGGCCAACTTTCGGTGGCTTGTCTTGTATAACTGAAAAGCAAATCATTAGCATCCAGCCTACGCCCTCTTACTGGAAATACATTCTGCCACCTTACATCATCTCTTAGTTTAAACCTAAACGTCCATGGATCTAATAAGTCCCATTCCGTACACAGTTCGCACTGGATAAGCAAGTTGGGTTGATCAATATTTGGACCACCTTGCAAGCGCATAAGACGACTGTAAGCGATACCTGGCCCACGGGCAGCTAAGGTCTCAGATATGTTCTGTTGCACATCCAGATGCAACGTATCAGCCTCTACAACAACCGTTAATTGACCACCTGTCGCCCGATATGGTGCCGTAGGAGAAGAAATGGTTGGTGTCACTACGGCGGTTACCTGTGCCACAACCTCAGGGGACGCCGGGATAAGCTGAGATTCGATGGGAGTAACTGGCACACTCGATGAAGAACATCCAACCATAATCATAAAAATTACTGGCAAATAGGTCTCTACTATTAAATATCTCATTCCCAAAACCATAGCTTCCAGTTAATAAAAAAGATAGTATAATTTAAACGATATAAATACCAAGAGCTTGTAATGCAACGTCTGGTAGATTCACATACCCATCTGGATCACTTCCCAACTCAAGAAATTAGCTCCATAGTTGATAGAGCTATCGAAAATGGAGTTGGATTAATCATTAGTGCCGGGACGACTCTGGAATCTTCAGAGCACTGTGTAAAGCTTTCAAATACCAACCCCATGGTTTTTGCAGGTGTCGGTATACATCCCATGGACTTGAGAGAGGTAATCGACAACAAAACCTATAAAGCCTTGGAAACTTTGGCTTCAGAAAACCCAAAGGTCGCTTGTATAAGCGAAATTGGGCTAGATTTTTTGCCTACATCTCCTGCCTATAATATCCAGATGCAAAGTTTCAAACGCCAAATAAGGTTAGCCCGAGATTTAGAGAAGCCTATCATAGTTCACTCACGAGATGCTCATTCTGACGTATTGAAAACATTAGTTACAGAAAACGCCCAGTCAGTTGGCGGAGTGTTGCATTACTACCAGGGAGACCTAGATACCGCTCAGAGATATATTAATATGGGCTTTTCCATATCAATGGCCAAACCTCTCTTACGTATTAGAGAATTGCAGGATGTTGCGAAGGCCATTCCCTTAGAATTCATAGTTCTTGAGACCGATTCTGCTCCACAGCCCTGGAAAAAATACCGCCACCGTTGGACCGAGCCATTCCATGTAATTCAGGTAGCTGAGAAGCTTGCTGAGTTAAAAAATTTGTCGATCGAAACAATTATAGAAAAAACTACACAAAACATCCTGAAAGTAATCAGGCTTGATGAAACAAGTTTGGTTAGATGTTAGCGTTAATCACATTACTTTCTGATCAATAATCCCATGTACGGAAACTAAAGACATAGTAGAAAAGGAGTAGGATTTTGATTACTATCTCGCAAATCTTTGTATCAGAGATAATCGACCATGCTAAAGAAAGCGATCCAGTCGAATGCTGTGGAGTTTTAGCAGGCCCAGACAATGTCTTCGAGAAACTAACCAAAATGACAAACGTAGATAATAGTCCATTTAGATTCAGTTGGAATCAAAAGGAATTACTCAACGTCTATCTAGAGATGGAAGATAACAACTGGACGAATCGAGCAGTATATCATTCTCATACTCACAGCGAGGCATATCCATCAGACACTGATATAAGAATGGCAGGATGGCCTGAAGCACATTACGTCATAGTTTCTCTGATCGACAAGACCAATCCCGTCTTACGCTCATTTCGAATAGTTGACGGATTGGTAGAAGAAGAAACAATCAAGATTGTATGAAGCCCAATCCGGCCTCTAATCATGCCCCCAAACACACTATATAGATACCTCTATGATCCTTCGGTTTTCTGATATAAAATGCTTACCACGAAACATCAACCAACTTTCAAACAAGTGTCCAAATTAATATCAATCATTCACTTTGCCATTTCTGGAATGATTTTGGGAGTCCTCAGTTGCACCAATCATGAATCTGTAACAGTTACTGAAGAGTTGTTCTCGTCCCTGATAAGTCCCCATGAACTACAGGCCATTTTGGAAGAAACAACACCAATCAATGGGAATATTACAGATTACAAAGAGGTCTTGAGAAACGATCCTGATAAACTTTCATCTGTAGATAGTTGGTTCATGAATCAACTATCTACAGATGACGGATATACGCTTATACAAATAATTGTCACCGATTATACGGATGGGGGAACGTCCAAGGATCAATATAACCAAATCGTCGATAGTGCAGACGAAGCTATAAAGCAGTTTGCCAATATGGACATAGGTCCAGCTGCAACATCCGAATCTTTACAAAATTCAAAGATCGCGAATCCTATAGGAGACGCACAGGTACGGCAAGATTTTCGTGCAGTTAAGCAAGGCCTGGGAATTGTTTTCCGAAAGAGCGATAAATTAGTGCGAATAACAGATCGCAGCATGCTGCCAAATTCGTCGTTCGAACAACTGGAAGAGATTGGCGCACTCCTCGAGAGTAGACTATAAAAATCTCCACCATTCAAGAATCTTCTCATTTCAATAATACATAAACCACACGTTTAGTACTAAACAATAACGTCAGGTATAATAGAAGCATGAAAGAAATATTCCAGGGAGCTATCACCGAAATCTCCGAATCGAGTCCCTGTGTACTCGCAACTGTGGTCCGAACTAAGGGGTCGACACCCCAGAAGACTGGCGCCAAGCTCCTAATCCGATCTGATGGTACTTCAATTGGCACTTTGGGCGGAGGGTGCGTCGAGGGTGATATCTGGTTTGCAGCCAAAGAAATCATAAGAAGATCTGACGCTGCCCAGTTCAAAGAATATTATCTCAACGAGGATATAGCAGCAAAGGATGGCCTGGTATGCGGAGGTACCATGTATTTTTTTCTACATCCATTGCAATCCGAAAACCTGCCTTCACTAAAGGAAACTCTTAACGCATATGAGGGAGGTCCTATCTTGGGGATTGCGACTATAATAAACTCCCGAGATCCGTCAGATTTAGGAAAGCAAATTCTACTAAGAGAAGACGGTTCTAAATCCGGAACTCTTGGAAAAAAGGACCTAGATTCATTGGCTATGCAACTAATACCAGATTTATCCAAGTTTGGAGATAACAAGTACATATCACAAAAAGATGAACTCGATATATTTATTGAGGGATACACTACTCCACCTACTCTGGTTATTATGGGTGGAGGACACGTAGGCAAAGCAATTTACAATGCAGCCGTTCCCCTCGGCATGGATGTATATATAACCGACGACAGAAAAGACTATGCTAATTTTAATCGATTCCCTCAGGCGAAAGGTGTAGTAGTCTCTGAATTTAGTAAAGCTCTGAACAACATTCCCATAAACAAAAACTCCTACATTGCCATCGTGACGAGAGGTCACCGTCAAGATGACTCTGCTCTAGAATCCGCGATTCAGACGCCCGCACGGTATGTAGGTCTTATGGGCAGTGTCAGGAAAACACTATTGATATTCAAGAACCTCCTATCCAAAGGCTACTCCAAACAAACATTAGAGAAAATTTATGCCCCAATAGGTTTAAGTGTAGGAGCTATAACTCCAGAAGAAATCGCCATAAGCATCATGTCAGAAGTTATCATGATACGGCGCGGGGGAACTGGACATCCAATGAAGATGAAAGAAAGTCTAATTGAAAGGATAGAATCTCAGATCAAGGAAAACAAGTGCGAAAAATCGCGGCACTTCTCTTAGCCGCCGGACTATCAACCAGAATGGGAACAACTTCTAAAGCTCTGCTCCCCTGGGGCAACACTACGCTTATAGACTATCAAGTCGAAAATCTACGGACCGCTGGGGCGGAATTAATTATAGTTGTAACCGGTTTCCAACACGAACAACTTAAAACCCAAATAACTTCTATGCCCAATGTCGAAATTATCTATAACCCCTTATATCGTACTGGAAAGGTATCATCCATTAAAGCAGGGCTTTCCCTAGTAGATCCGAATTCCATCCATGATATTTTGGTATGCGGCGTAGATCAACCAAGAGATCACACTGTAATCAGATCTATTCTGGACAATCATATACAAACACGATCTCTAGTTACCATTCCTACATTTCAGGGTAAAGGTGGACATCCAACGATATTTTCGTGCAAATTATTCGAAGAAATGAATGCAATTACCGATACCGCATTCGGACTAAAGTCTCTTATATACAATCAACCAGTTAACCTATTCGAAGTAGCGACTAAAGAAATCTTGATCGATCTAAATACTCGATCTGATTATGAAAAAGCATACAGGAGAAACTTCTTTTAGACAAAAGTCTAGTTTTTCTAGACTCCATATCCTACCATGACCTGAGATTGCCGGTAGGTTACGACGTTGTAGTATCCAAGTTAGGTATTGTCGAATCAAAGTTCCCAAGGAGAAAACATGAAAGCCCTAGAAGATATCAAGGTTTTAGATCTCACGCGTGCACTAGCGGGACCGTACTGCACCCTAATGCTTGGAGATTACGGTGCAGATGTAATCAAAGTCGAAGTCCCTTCAAAAGGAGACGATACCAGAACATGGGGGCCTCCTTTTATCGACGACCAAAGTTCGTATTTCCTATCGGTGAACCGTAATAAACGAAGTATCACACTTAACCTAAAGAACCCAACGGCTAAAGAAATTTTCATGAAGATCGCAGCAGAGATAGACATATTAGTAGAAAATTTTACACCTGGAGTTGTCGATAGGTTAGGAATAGATTACCAAACATTAAAGGCATTGAACCCTGGAATAATTTATTGCTCTATATCAGGATTCGGGCAAACCGGACCATATCACAAAAAGCCAGCTTATGATCAAATGATGCAAGGTATAGGCGGTATCATGAGTCTAACAGGGGACCCCAATGGCCCTCCCATGAAAATGGGCGTCGCTCTTACAGATATAGGAGCCGGCATGTTAGGTGCATATGCAGTAATGATCGCGCTATTTCATCGCTCTAGAACTGGACAAGGACAATATATTGATATCTCGATGTTAGATCTACAGGTCTCCTGGCTCACTTACCAGGCAGGAACATACTTTGCAACCGGTAAAACCCCACGAAGAGTCGGCGCAGCGCACCCTAATTTAGTTCCTTATCAAGCTTTTAAATGCTCCGATGGTAAATATATAAACATTGCTATAGGCAATGAACGATTCTGGGAACGGTTTTGTAAAGCTTTAGGGAGAGAGGACCTTACAACGCATGAGGACTATTCTTCGAACATGACCAGAGTACACCATCGAGAATCTTTAGTTGCCCTCTTAGAAAACGAATTGCTAAACAAAACTTCTTGCCAATGGATAACCAAATTTGAGGATGCTGGGATCCCCTGTGGGCCGGTAAATGATTTAGCTGCGGTATTCTCAGATCCCCAGGTATCAGAGAGACAAATGGTGAAAACAATCAAACACCCGACCGGAGGCAAAATCAAACAGACCGGGATCCCGATTAAATTTTCGGAAACCCCAGGATCAATAAGTTTGCCCCCGCCTCTTCTAGGTGAACACACCGAAACCATCTTGTCAGATTTGGGTTACTCTGCCAGCGAAATTAGAGAGTTTAGAAAAACCAACGTTATTTAGTTTTCTTGCCTCCTAATATGTCTTTAGTTATTATATGGGCCTATTATGGAACAGAGGGAAACGTTATGGACTTAGGCCTCAAGGGACGAGTAGCAATCGTGGGTGGTTCAAGTAAAGGAATGGGAAGGGCTACTGCAATCGCTCTAGCCAAGGAAGGGGCTCTAGTTGCTATAAGTTCACGAACGGAATCCGACCTCCGAAAGGTAGAGATGGAAATATCTCGATTAGCATCTCAACAGCACGTTCTGGCTATACCTGGAGACCTATCGGAGCCAGATCAAATAAGAAAAGTAGTTAGGGATACATTTAACAGATTCGAACGAATAGATATCGTAATCAACAACCTCGGCGGACCACCACCCGGAAAGCCATCAGAAATTGAGGATCCAGCTTGGGAGCAAGCTCTAAAACAGAATTTTTTGAGTGCCGTTAGGATGTCGAGAGAAGTTATACCTTATATGAAACTCCAAAGATGGGGACGCATTGTAAACCTGCTCTCTAACGCCGTAAGACAACCTGTTTTAGATCTTGTATTGTCTACGTCAAGTAGACTGGCCGTAGTTGGTTTCGCCAAGATGCTTTCTAATGAATTAGCCCCTTTTAACATAACAGTTAATAACGCTCTTCCAGGAAGTGTCATGACCGATAGAATGACATCGCTTTATAAGAAAATGGCCGAAGCAAGAGGCGAGGCTATAGACACTCTGATTACCGAGGCAACCAAGAAAATCCCAATGCAGCGGCTGGGACAACCCGAGGAAATGGCAGACTTGATAACATTTTTGTCATCGGAGAGGGCAAGTTTTATCACAGGTCAAAGTATAAGTTTAGATGGAGGAGCTCTAGCCTCGACTCTCTGATCTCCATGCATCCTAGTCGGAGGTATTTATAATTGTTCAAATTTCCCTGGGGAAAAAACAAAAGAGATAAATCGGCTGCACCCAAATCCAAAGGTAATGACAATCGAACTGTTTGCAACTCCATAAAATTGGAGGCCGAAGACATAGCCAACCACTTGGACCATGCGTTGCGCAAAAAGGAAATAAAGCTCACGTGCAAGCTATGTGGCGGAACATCGTTCAGATACCAGAAATTGTATGGAGTTTATCAGTGTTTGCGCCCCGGATGCGGCTCCTTTCTCGGCAGAGGTTATACCTCTGGTCCAAAATATCCTAGGAACCCTAACAGAAAACCCTAAAACCCTCGCACCAACAAATTTGCCTAAATACTAGAGTGTTACAGCTCCATCCGAAGCTGAAGAAACTAGTTTGGCATATTTTGATAAGGCTCCCGATGGGTAATCAATTGTTTTGGGACTCCAGATACTTTGACGCCTCAGTAACTCAGTTTGTTCAATTTCAATATCGAGTCGTCGATTTTCTACATCTACAACCACTACATCACCCTCCTCGATAAGCGCTATTGGTCCACCTACTGCTGCCTCAGGGGCTACGTGGCCCACCATAAGACCATGTGTTGCTCCCGAGAAACGCCCATCAGTAATCAAAGCTACCGCTTCTCCCAGGCCTTGACCCACTAGCGCGGCTGTTACGCCCAACATCTCTCGCATACCCGGGCCTCCCTTGGGGCCCTCATACCGAATAATCACTACATCACCGGCAAGAATCTCTTGATTTTCTATAGCCGCAAAAGCATCCTCTTCTCTATCAAACACTCTGGCTGGACCTCTTTGAAACAAATGTTTCTTACCGGCAATTTTAACTACGCTACCATCGGGAGCAAGATTACCTTTTAGTATGGCCAATCCTCCGGTTTTACTAAAAGGTTCCTTTACAGACACAATAATTTGTTGATCAGTTACATCTTCAAAATACTCTAGGTTTTCCTCCAAGGTTTTACCTGTAATCGTAAGGGTGTCTCCACGAAGAAAGCCCCCAGATAAAAGGCGTTTTAAGACCAAAGATACTCCTCCTACACGATCTAAGTCTGCCATTACATATCTTCCACCAGGTTTCATATCCGCTATGTACGGCGTCCGTCGGCTAATTTCGTCAAATTCGTCGATTTCCAAATTCACCTTTGCTTCTCTCGCTATAGCAAGAAAATGCAAAACAGCGTTGGTAGAGCCTCCCATAGCACAAACCACAGTTACAGCATTTTTTATGGATTCTTTGGTAATTATGTCACGCGGCTTTATTCCTAAACGCAGCAAATTCATAACGGCTGATCCAGCCCTATGAGCCCAAACTTCCTTTCTTCCATCAACTGCTGGAATTGATGCATCACCTGGAACTGCCATACCAAGAGCTTCAATGGCAGCGGACATAGTATTCGCTGTAAAAAGCCCGGCACATGAACCCGCACCAGGACATGCAGCGCCTTCTATTTTCTGAAGATCTGTCAAGGAAATTTTTCCTTTCGAATAAGCTCCTACAGCTTCGAAAACATCCTGTATATTGATTGGTTTGCCTTTATAAGACCCAGGTAGAATTGTGCCACCATAAACAAAAATAGACGGGATATTTAATCTAGCGGCAGCCATAATTGTTCCAGGCATGTTTTTATCACAACCTGCTACAGTAACTAAGCCGTCAAATCCTTCTGCAAATGACACTAACTCTATGCTATCAGCTATAACCTCACGACTTATTAAGGACGCTTTCATGCCTTGCGTACCCATTGACACGGCATCACTTACGGTGATTGTGCCAAATGTAAATGGAGTGCCAGATTCGCTTCTGACTCCTTGTTTAACAGCTTCTGCAATCCTTGTAAGATGTACGTTACACGGAGTAACATCACTCGCCAAATTTGCTATTCCAATAAAAGGCTGATTGAGGTCCTTGTCTCCTAGACCAGTAGCCCTGAGCATAGCTCTAGATGGCGCTCTATCAGGACCATCCATTATCTCACTACTTTTGATTCTCATATTTGGGGTGGCTCGAGATGTCATTGCACTCTCCTTGCGGTTTCCAACATTATAGGATGGCTTAGACCTTAGTAACAACTTCTCAAGTCTAGAAGAACCCAATACCCTAGGATATAATGAATGAAATTTCTTCAGGAGAACTCAGTGCCCAAACCAAAAGTATTTGTCACTCGTCGAATCTTTCCTGAAGCCCTCAATATGATAGCGTCCAAAACGCATATGGAACTGTGGGAAGACGAGTTACCACCACCAAAAGAAATTCTGTTGGAAAAGATAAAAGATTGTCAGGGAATCCTTTCTCTTTTGACGGATGACCTGGACACAGAATTCTTCAAAACCGCAGACCATCTCCGTGTTGTCAGCCAAATTGCTGTAGGTTATGACAACATAGACATGGGCGAGGCTACTCGCCGTCTCATACCAGTTGGGCACACACCTCACGTCCTGAACTCTGCTACAGCCGATATGGCCTTTCTGTTAATGATGGCCGCCAGCAGGAGATTGGTTGAAAGTCAGGTGTTTGTCAAAGAAGGCGGATGGAAGACATGGCATCCTATGCATTTTTTGGGGCCAAATGTTTATGGAGGGATTTTAGGTATCGTTGGAATGGGTCGCATAGGCCTGGAAATGGCCAGAAGGGCAAGAGGGTTTGATATGGAAGTTCTCTATACTGACCCGAATAGGAGAAGTTCGGAAGACGAACGAAAATTTAACTTAAAGTACGTAGGGCTAGACGAATTGTTATCTAAAGCAGACTTTATAAGTCTACATGTAAATCTTACTCCAAAAACCCATCATCTAATCAGCAAACGAGAATT